>CAMEFI010000032.1 GCA_945915475.1 uncultured Clostridium sp.
CGGACAAACGGTTTTCAAGACCGCCTCGTTATGACCACTTCGATACCTCTCCGTGCCCGCCGATGTATTTCTTTTCGTCAGCGACATTGACTATATTAACACCCAAATTGTTTCATGTCAACAACTTTTTTTATTTTTTTCAAAAAAATTTTCAACTATGCTTATATCGTCTGGTGTTGTGATTTTCAGATTACTATAATCACCTTGAATTATCTTTGTTTTCCGGTGTAAATACCGTTCTACAATCATGGTATCATCCGTTATATCTGTTGCATCATCCTGTGACATTCTGTGATAAGCCTCTAAAAGATCTGCATATAAAAAAGCTTGTGGCGTCTGTATCTGCCACAAATATTGGCGCGGCGGTGTATCTATTCCATAATTATCTTCGTCAACCAGTTTGATGGTATCCTTTACCGGCACCCCTAGTGTACAGGCTTTCACCTTCTGTACTTCTTCCACCATTTCTTCTATTCGCTGTACACGAATACATGGTCTTGCTGAATCATGAATCAATACGTAATCCGTATCTTCGCAGGCCTGTAATCCATTATAGACAGACCAATACCTTTCTGATCCCCCCGCTACTATCTTTTGAACCTTTTGCAAATGATACTTCTCAACAATTTCTTTTTTGCAATATGCAAGATCCTCCTGTCCAGCCACAAGAACAATCCTGTCCACGGAGCTCTGTTCAAAGGCATGCAGTGCATAATATAAAATTGGTTTTCCGCACACGGATAAATATTGTTTGGGAATCTCCGTCTGCATACGGCTACCTTTCCCTGCCGCTAAAACGATTGCTGTTATTTTTCCCGATAATTTCATTTCTATTAAATCCTTTGTCCTATTTTTAAATTCGGAACAGCATTTAAATCTAACCCATGCCGCACTCCGTTCCGATATGCATAGTATCCTGCTACACCAATCATTGCCGCATTATCTGTGCAAAAAATCGGAGACGGGTGATAGAATTGTATTTCTTCCTCATCGCATGCCTTTTGCAAATTCTCACGAAGCGATGAATTGGAAGCCACTCCTCCTGCAATCGCAAGCTTATTCATTCCCTGTTCCTTCACTGCATGAATCGCATGTGTTGTTAAGACATCAATGACAGCATACTGAAAAGAAGCAGCCACGTCTGCCCTGTTTACCTCTATCTGTTTCATCTCACATTGGTTCAGATAGTTGAGAACTGCCGATTTTAATCCACTAAAGCTAAAATCATACTCGTTTCCCTCTACTTTTGCCCGGGGAAATGCAATTGCATTGCGGTTTCCCTCTTTTGCAAGGGCATCAATTTTCGGTCCACCCGGATATCCAAGTCCAATTGCTCTTGCCACTTTATCAAATGCTTCTCCTGCCGCGTCATCACAAGTCTTGCCTAAAATTTCAAATTTATCATAATCTGTCACTTTGACCAGATGGGTATGTCCGCCAGAAACAACAAGACACATAAATGGTGGTTCAAGATCTAAATGTTCAATATAATTCGCCGCAATATGTCCCTCAATATGATGCACTCCCACTAGCGGTTTATTCGCTGCATATGCAATTGCTTTTGCTTCCGCTACGCCAACCAACAAAGCACCCACTAATCCCGGTCCATATGTCACTGCAATAGCATCTACATCCTGTAAAGTCATAGAAGCTTGCTCTAACGCTTCTTTTATTACCTGATTAATCTTTTCGATATGTTTCCGGGAAGCTATCTCAGGTACAACGCCCCCATATAACTTATGTAATTCAATCTGGGAAAAAATAACATTCGAACAAACTTCTCTTCCATTCTTAATGACCGCTGCTGCCGTCTCGTCACAAGACGATTCAATTGCCAATATATAGACATCTTTATCCATTACTTCGTATCTCCTTCGCTACTTGTCTTGGCACTTTCTACTGCCTGCCAGCCCAAAATTTTCCACTCATCCTTATCATTCTTGCGTAAAATATATTCTTCCTCTCCATTTCCCGGAGTAGAATCTACCCGCAATAATATGGATACTTTAATCTTTGCATACTCTATACCATGTTGTGTATTATATTCTATTTGGCTATCCTCACCAAAAGAATAGCTGACAATCTTTTCCTTGTTATCTTCATAATATTGAATGTCTTTTTTGAGGTTATTCAACTGTTCTTCTTCCTCATTATAATCCAATAGTTCCGTATCATACAAATTTCGCACCTGTTTATTAGCCAGTTCCAATTCATCTTCTTTAAACTCATTATTATATGCACATTTCATATAACGGCAATGCAGGCGCACTGTCTCCTTAACCGTTTTCGGATAAGCCTCCACAAAATCATAACTCAAAAGCTTGTCTACTTCCGATTCGTCCGTTGCATCCGGCCCTTTTCCCGTCCGGTTTCCAATTACAAAATACACTGCCAACCCCACTATCACAATCAGGAAAACAACAATTGTAAACATATTTGTACTCTTTTTTTTCATGTTCATTCCTCCTCGAACATCAATGTGGTCGTCCTCCGATCTTTCGGAATCACCGTGTTAGGAAATATCTCCTTTACCTGTTTCTCATAGTCTTGCGGTCTCACCAACGAAGGAGAATAGTGTGTCAACCATAATTCTTTTACCTGCGCCTCTTTTGCCATGTTTGCCGCCTCATAAAATGTCATATGTTTATACTCTTTTGCCTTTTTCTCCTTATCCGGTTCTCCATACATTCCTTCACATATGAATAAATCTGATCCTTTGGCATTCTCCACAATCTCTTTTGTCGGTCTGGAATCCGTACAATAAGTTAATTTTATTCCCTTTCTATCTGCTCCTAACACCATATCCGGTGTAAAGATACCATGGTCATCCCTCACCGTCTCTCCTTTTTGCAAGCGGCTCCAATATGGCATCGGTACATTATGTTCCTTTGCTTTCGCAACATCAAATCTGCCTGCACGATCCACTTCCAAGCTGTATCCGTAACAGGTTATATTATGATTTACTTTATATGCGTGGATACGCATTCCCTTAAATTCAAAACTCTCTTGTGAATTCTCCAACTCAATAAATTCAATAGGAAATGGTAATTCCGGCGCAATCATCCGTAATGCATTTACAATTTTTTCCAGGCGTTTAGGACCAATCATCGTAATTGGTTCTGTTCGTTCCGCATTGCCTAATGTGAGCAATAATCCAGGCAATCCGCTTATATGATCTGCATGAAAATGAGTAAAACAAATGACGTCGATTGGTTTAACACTCCATCCCTGTTGTTTAATAGAAACCTGTGTTCCTTCTCCACAATCTATCAATACATTCATACCGTTATAACGCACCATCAACGATGTCAGTGCCCGATGTGGCAATGGCATCATTCCGCCAGTTCCCAAAAGACATACATCTATCATTCTATCCCTCTTTCCATGCTCATTCTTAAATTCGATTCCATATCATGTTTCAATCAGACTCCTGTCAATACCATGTTCATCTACATAATTATAACAGTTCCAACGTCTCATATACCTTAGATGGTTTAATAAACTCCCGCTCTAACCATTCTACACAGTCTTCACATAAAACAAATTCCTGCGTTCTTCCATCTTTTCTCGAAAAATATCCCCAGGACTTACATACCCTCACAAAATCCTCCAGCGGAATATCATTTTTCATCTTAATTGTCCTGCCACATTTATTACAATAAATCAACTCTATTATATCCTCCATGTAAATTGCTAATCCTAACATTATGGTAGCTTACTTTTAGCGGAAAATCCAGTGGAAATAATTGTTTGCTCATTGTTTCATACAACTCATAATTATGGCATCTTCCGTCGGATTACTATAATAATTCTTTCTAGTCCCTATCACTTCAAAGCCTTTTTTCTCATATAACGCCTGTGCTTGTCTATTGCCGCTCCGTACTTCTAATAATATACGTTCTGCCTGCTGCTGCCATGCCTGTTGTATTATGGTATTCATGAGCATTTCGCCAATCCCCTGGCTCTGGCAATCCGGATGTACTGCAATATTGAGTAATTCTGCATCTTCTGCAATCACCATAATCCCGGCAAAACCAATGATGCGATCTTCTTCCGTCCTGATAGCAACATAATACATATTATAATCATATTGCAAAACTTTCTGAAGCTCTTCCAATGACCAGTATTCCGGTAATGTCTGCCTGGCAATCTCAAATACAGCCTCACAGTCTCCATACTCCATTCTTCTAACTGTTATCACTGCTGTACCATATTCCTTTCTAAACGTTCCCTCTCAGCCTGTGACAATCGCAGATAATCCGGTGTAAAGGAATCTGAATCCGTATAAATCCCCTTATTCCAATAATCAAATGCCCGGACTCCCACAGACGCTGCTCGTTGTTTGTTCATATTTGCCGGAGCATATTCATGTGACACAGAAATCTGTTTCTCAATAATGTCATGATATACCGGGACACCATCCCCAAGGAAAATAACCTTTTGACCAATCTGATTCAGTGCATCTACAATCTCTTCAATGCCAACCGGAACCTGATCCTTTATAACCTGAAGCTTCCCTGTCTGAAAACGATATATGCCTGTATATACCTGATTTCTTCTCGCATCCATCAACGGACAAATCAGGGCATCCGTTCCATACAGGTTCATGGCAAGTCCCTCAATCGTTGGAACTCCTATAATGGGTTTGTCAAGAGCCAGACCTAGTCCCTTCACGGTTGCCGAACCAATTCGTAAACCGGTAAATGAACCCGGTCCTTTTGCAATAGCGATTGCATCAATGGAATGTAGATCTGTCTCCGTCATCCGGACAATCTCATCCAACATCGGCAATAATGTCTGTGAATGTGTCTTTTTATAGTTTACTGTATATTCTGCTATCAGATTCTCATCCTCTAATAATGCAACCGATGCAACCAGCCCTGAACTATCTAATGCTAATATTTTCATTACGCTTTCCCTTCATTTCTATATTATATCTGCTCCACCTGAATCATCCGATAATCAAATCCTTTATCCAGATCCTTACTTATTATCACTTTCGTATAATGTTCCGGCAATATGTCCTCAATCAGATTCGCCCATTCAATCAGACAGACGCCCTCACCATAAATCATATCCGTAAAACCCACTTCTTCCATCTCTTCACTATCTTCAATCCGATATACATCAAAATGATAGAACGGCAGTCTTCCCTCCTCGTACTCCTGCACAATGGTAAATGTAGGACTGTTAACACTTTCCTTTATATCAAGTCCTGCCGCAAAACCTTGGGAAAATAGGGTTTTCCCTACTCCTAATTCTCCAATCAGGCAAAATACATCTCCCACCTTTGCCTGTTCTCCTAATTGTCTTGCAATCTCATACGTATCCTCTGGTTTCCAACTATTATATTCCATATCCATCTCCTACACATTCTTCTTCAGACGTCCATTCATTGGAATTTTTTGTTTTGTTCCATATTCTTTCAAAACACTTCCTAATTCATTTGACTTTTCTCTCAAATCATGTTTAGGAAATATAAATGCATGTACACTACTACTATATACAATATATTGGGAACCCGTCTCAATCATCTTCCGAATATGATTCCACTCCATTGTCTGTGTCTCTTCATCCTGTGACACGGTAATCCCTTGTGCATTTACATCATACTGTAATGGTTTCTGATAAGATTTACTTCGTTTTACCTGCTTCTTCGATCTACTATACATCATAATCGGTTCCAATACAGTAAACCATAATGCAACAATCGTCATAATAGTCTTTCCCTGATCCGATAATGTATCAAAGGAAACAACTAAATTTGTTAATGCAAGTGCTGACAACAGTAATCCAATCAAGCCCGATGCATGATGATAGACATGATACATCGTAAACTGATACATCTCCTTCACTGTCATCTGTACTGAAAAAGCAACTGATCTTTCTTCCATTCTTATCTGCCTCACTTTCTAAATTAAGAATCTATTATCATAGAAAGTTGAATTCTCTTCCGCTCCAAATCCACACTTAGCACTTTCACTTCCACTACATCACCAACGCTTACAACTTCTAGTGGATGTTTGATAAACTTCTTATTCGTAATCTGCGAAATGTGAACAAGACCATCCTGGTGCACTCCGATATCTACAAATACGCCAAAATCAATTACATTCCGCACGGTTCCTTTCAAAATCATACCTTGTTCCAGATCCTTCATATCTAATACGTCGGTACGTAGAATTGGCTTCGGCATATCTTCACGCGGATCTCGTGCAGGTTTCTCTAACTCTTTCACAATATCCGTCAATGTCACATCACCAATTCCTAATTCTGCAGCAAGCTTATTATTCTTCTTGGCAAGCATGGATAGTCCAACCAGTCCCTGACTTGTAATATCATCCAAAGAATAGCCAAGTTTCTTTAACAAATTCGTTGCCGCCTCATAGCTTTCCGGATGCACGCTTGTTGCATCTAACGGATTATCCCCACCGGTAATACGTAAAAATCCGGCACACTGCTCAAATGCTTTCGGTCCTAACTTTGCAACCTTTAATAATTGTTTCCGGTTTGTAAACTGTCCATTCTCTTCCCGATATGCCACAATGTTCTTTGCAATTGCTTTACTGATTCCGGAAACATACTCTAACAAGGATGCCGATGCCGTATTCAAATCCACTCCAACCTTATTCACACAGTCCTCAACAACACCGGAAAGTGCTTCTCCTAACTTTTTCTGATTCATATCATGCTGATACTGTCCAACTCCAATGGACTTTGGATCAATTTTAACAAGCTCTGCCAACGGATCCTGCAGTCTTCTGGCAATGGACGCCGCACTTCTCTGTCCTACATCAAAATTCGGAAATTCTTCTGTTGCAAGCTTGCTGGCAGAATAGACAGATGCACCTGCTTCATTCGTAATAACATACTGAACCTTTTCCGGAATCTCTTTCAATAATTCCACAATCACCTGCTCTGACTCCCGGGATGCCGTTCCATTCCCTACCGATATTAATGTAATTCCATACTTCTTAATGAGATTATGCACAATCTTTTTTGATTCTGCCACCTTCTTCTGTGGCTCTGTCGGATAGATTACAACTGTATCTAACACTTTTCCTGTTGCATCCACCACCGCCAATTTACAACCGGTACGAAATGCAGGATCCCAGCCAAGTACTACCTGTCCCTTAATCGGAGGCTGCATCAAAAGCTGTTTTAAGTTCTTGCCAAATACAGCAATGGCACCATCCTCCGCCTTCTCTGTCAAATCACTCCGGATCTCCCGTTCAATGGTCCCGGCAATCAAGCGCTTATAACTATCTTCTATTGCCTCTCTCAATAATGTTGTTGTATATGGGTTATCCTTAACAATTACTTTTTTCTCTAAATATCGTAAAATGCGTTCTTCCGGCGCAGCTACTTTTACCGTCAATATCTTCTCTTTCTCTCCACGATTAATAGCAAGAATCCGGTATCCTGCAGCTTTGGCAATGGGTTCCTCGAAATCATAATACATTTCATATACAGACTTTTGCTCTACATCTTTTGCTGTCGTAACCAGCTTGCCTTCCTTCACGGTAATATCCCTGATATATGTACGATATTCCGCATCATCCGATATATTCTCTGCAATAATATCTAATGCTCCGGCAATTGCTTCTTCAACTGAGACAACTTCTTTCTCCTCCGAAATATAGTCTGTTGCATCTTCCTCAACAGGGTGATTGGTCATCTGCAAATAAATAATATTTGCAAGTCCTTCCAACCCTTTCTCCTTGGCAATCATCGCCCGGGTTCTTCTTTTCTGCTTATAAGGTCGATACAAATCTTCTACTGCCACTAAAGTCATTGCATCTAAAATCTGTTTCTTCAGTTCATCTGTAAGCTTTCCCTGTTCTTCTATACTTGCAATTACAGTTTCTTTCCGTTCTTCTAAGTTACGCAAATACGTAAGTCTCTCATATAGATCACGCAATACTTCATCATTTAACGAACCGGTTACTTCCTTACGATATCGGGCAATAAAAGGAATCGTACATCCCTCATCAATCAGCTTTACTGCTGCTTCCACCTGCCCCACTCGAACTCCTAATTCCTCTGCAATCACTTTTGCTATATTCATGTTGTAAAAACCTCTTTCTAATATTACTTTTCCCATTCCCTAAGAACCGTCTATAAATTCAAATGAATTTCTCTGTTTCCCGGTTGGTATGGACGGAACGTAACTCCCGCCATATTAAACATCATCTTAGATGCAATTGTCGCCTCTGTATCAGAATACTTATCCGATAAATACACAATCTGTTTAATCCCACTTTGTATGATGGCTTTTGCACACTCATTACATGGGAATAATGTGGAATAACAGGTTGCTCCCGCAAGAGAACCTCCACTATAATTCAGAATCGCATTCAACTCGGCATGGCATACAAAAAAATATTTGTTCTCTAATGGTTTCCCCACACGTCCCCAGGGCATTTCATCATCCTTACAGCCAGAGGGCATTCCATTATATCCAACAGACAGAATCTTATTATCTGCATCTACTATACATGCACCAACCTGCGTATTGGGATCTTTACTCCTCTCCGCAGAAAGAAGTGCAATTCCCATAAAATACTGATCCCAACTCAAATAATCTTCTCGTTTCATCTTTGGCACCTCCCGAATTGACATATAGTTAATCATACCACAAAACACACGATTGCGTAAACCATAAAGAGCTACCACACCAGAATATTCATCATTTGGCACAGTAGCTCTTATTCTCTCTTAATCAATCACATTTATTCTAGTGCTCACCCAATCCAAACTTATCATGGACAGCATTCATCGCTTTTTCTGTATACTTCTCATCAATCAATACAGATACACGAATCTCAGATGTAGAAATCATCTTGATATTAATTCCCTCATCATATAATGCTTCAAACATCTTCGCTGCAACGCCGGCGTTACTCATCATACCAGCACCTACGATAGAAACCTTTGCTACATTCTTCTCTACATCAATCTTCTCATATTCATGGAAATGTCTTTCAATGATCTCCACAGCCTCATCTGCATTATCTACTGCAACAGTGAATGAAATATCCTTGGTTCCTTCACGTCCTACTGACTGTAAAATCATATCTACGTTAATATTATGTCTGGCTAAATGATTGAACAAACGAAATGCTACTCCCGGCTCATCTTTCAATCCAATCAAAGCAATTCTAGCTGCATCCTTATCTGCTGCCACTCCACTTACAAGCATCTTTTCCATCTTTGTATCCTCCTTAACAACGGTACCCTCTGAAGTATTCAAACTTGAACGAACAACCAACTGTACGCCCTGTTTCTTGGCTAATTCCACTGATCGATTATGCAATACACCTGCACCCAATGTAGCCAACTCCAACATCTCGTCATAGGTAATCTGATCGAGTTTTCTTGCAGTCGGAACTTTACGCGGATCTGCCGTATATACACCATCTACATCTGTATAAATCTCGCAAGCATCTGCATTCAATGCAGCAGCAAGTGCAACTGCTGTTGTATCAGAACCGCCACGTCCTAACGTTGTGTAATCATCATACTTATTGATTCCCTGGAATCCCGTTACAATCACAATCTTACGCTGGTCAAGTTCATGACGAATTCTCTCGCTGTCTATTCTTTTCAATCTGGCATTACCATATACAGATGTGGTATGCATGGCAACCTGAAATGCATTTAAGGAAATAGCCGGCACACCTAAATTATTCATGACCATACCCATTAATGCAACAGACATCTGCTCACCAATTGTATATAGCATATCCATCTCACGCTTTGGCGGATTGGGATTCATATCTTTTGCCATATCAATCAACTCATCTGTGTATTTACCCATTGCAGATAATACAACTACTACATCATTTCCTTTTTTGTAGTCCTCGATACATCTGTTTGCAACATTATACATTCTCTCTTTATTTGCAACAGAAGTACCTCCAAACTTCTTTACGATTAACATTTGATTTGTTTCCTCCTCATGTTTAAGTTACCTAGCCTAATGTACTACTTTTGAAGCAAACGGTCAATCATTTTACTATGATTTGTTAAATAATTAACCATTTTTCTAGAAATCTACACGAATTACGCTATATACATCTTCAAATTTTGCAATATGCTCTGCAAAATCTCCCTCGCGTATTTTATTCGTAACAAACGCAAGTTCATCTGTAACGCCAGGTGCTTTCACATATAAGACATCACCAAATGCACTCTTAATTCCAAACATCTGATCATCATCTAATCCCTTGTCTTTCATGCGGACAAAGAACTTATTCTCACAATCCTCAAACTTGCCAAGATTGCTCTTACGCTCTTCCCAAATAGTCATAATGTTAGTATGCATATGCTTTACCGCATCCACCACATCGGATACTACTGCACTGGCTGTTGGAAGCTTACCAGCTCCTCTTCCATAAAACATAACATCATCTAATACATTACCATGCACAAAAATACCATTAAATACACCATTCACTCCAATTAATGGATGCTGCTGTCCAATCATAAAAGGTGCAACCATAGAATAGAATGTACCGTCTACCTTCTTACTCATTCCCAGTAACTTAATCGATGCCTTCATTGCTTTGGCATACTGAAAATCTGTCTCTGTAATCTTTGTAATTCCCTCTGTATGGATATCCTCGTAATCCACCTGCTCCCCTGCTACTAAGGAAGTAAGAATGGCTATCTTGCGACACGCATCATATCCTTCTACATCCGCTTCCGGATTCCGTTCTGCATAACCTTTCTCCTGGGCAATCTTTAAGACATCCTCAAAAGCGGAACCTTTTTCTGCCATCTCTGTTAAAATATAATTCGTTGTTCCATTTAAAATACCGGTAATCTCCGTAATCTCATCTGCAGTTAAAGAACTATTCAGTGGACGAATAATCGGAATACCACCGCCAACAGATGCCTCAAACAAATAATTCAATTTGTGTTCTTTGGCAATTGCAAGAAGTTCTGCACCATGTTTTGCAACCAACTCCTTGTTGGATGTACATACACTCTTGCCATTCAAAAGTGCCTGTTTGGTAAATGTATAGGCCGGTTCTACCCCACCCATTACCTCGACTATAATATCCACTTCCGGATCATTTAAAATAACATTGTAATCGTGTACCAAAATCTTCTGAATCGGATCTCCTTCAAAATCACGAAGATCTAACACGTATTTGATGTTAATATCCTTTCCAGCTCTCTTGTTGATACTGTCATGATTGGTGTTAATTACTTCCACCACACCAGAACCTACTGTGCCATAGCCTAAAACTGCAATATTAACCATAATTACCTCCTTATCACCTTGTACTTCATGGTTTATTTATTCTCCTCGATTAGCTGGTCTACCATTTCCCTGGTGTCCTCAGATAATACTTTATCAACGTTAATGGCAATAATAATATCATTCCCAATATGTAACACCTGTTCCATAAATGCCGTATCTTCATTGGAAGCTACAGACGGCATCTCATTAATTCGGTCTTTTGATACTTCTTCAATCTCTTCTACACAGTCCACTTCATAAGCCAAGAACTTGCCATAGTAATTTGTGACAAGCAAACTCTTGCCGGGATTGTCAATCCGCGGGTTCATCCCGAAGCGTTCTCTCAAACTATATACCGGAATGACGACCCCTCTCATATTGACAAGACCCACAATTCCCTCCGGAGCATTCGGCACAGGAATGATGTGATAATCCTGCTCAATTCCATTCACATGCGCCAAGCTCATGCCATATTTTTGATCCCCTAATTGAAACACAACATACTTTTGTTCCTCCATAGACCTTACTCCTTATTCAGACTTATCCATTTCAAATATGCATTCATAAATGGCTCAATATTGCCATCCAACACTCCATTTACATTACTCACTTCCATGCCAGTCCGGTGATCCTTCACCATTGTATATGGTTGCATGACATAGGATCGAATCTGAGAACCAAATCCATTCTCGGAAACATCCCCACGAATATCATCCAGTCGTTCCTGATTCTCCTGTTGCTTTAATACATACAACTTAGAGGCCAGCATCTTCATAGCCTTATCCTTATTCTGATGCTGGGAACGCTGGTTCTGACACTGTACCACAATTCCTGTCGGCAAATGCGTAATTCGAATTGCCGAAGATGTCTTATTGATGTGCTGTCCACCTGCTCCACTGGAACGATAGGTATCAATTCTCAAATCTTCATCCCTGATGTCAACGGATACATCTTCTTCAATATCCGGCATCACATCACAGGAAGAAAATGAAGTCTGCCGTTTACCTGCTGCATTAAATGGTGAAATCCTGACCAGACGATGTACCCCTTTTTCTGACTTCAGATAACCATATGCATTCTCTCCATTAATCTGAATCGTCACCGACTTGACACCTGCTTCTTCTCCTTCCAGATAATCCAAAATCTCCGTAGAGAAGCCTTTCTTCTCTGCCCATCTTGTATACATCCGCATAAGCATTCCTGTCCAGTCACAGCTTTCTGTTCCACCTGCTCCAGCATGAAGAGTGACTATTGCATTGTCTTTATCAAACTCTCCAGACAATAATGTCTGAATTCGTAAAATCTCAAAATCTTCTTTGAATTGATTCATAATCTCTTCAATCTCAGGCAAAAGAGAATCATCATTCTCTTCATCGGCCATTTCGATCAATGTATCAATCTCTTCATACTCATTAGACACCTTATCAAATGCAGCTAAAATGTCTTTGAGACTCTTGACTGTCTTCATCACCTCATTCGAGTGCTCCACATCATTCCAGAAATCCGGAGCTTCCATATCCGCTTCTAACTCTGCCACCTTATCCTGTTTGATAGGGATGTCAAAGTGAATCCCTCACTTCCTGTAATGGACTCTCGTACTGAGCGAGTTCAAACTTATAGTTATCCGTCTCTATCACAGAATCACCTCTTTCTATATTCAAAACTCTTAGACAATTGTGAAACTCCACATAATTGCCTATTATTATGCATTCTTACCACAACATTGTTTATATTTCAAACCTGATCCACACGGGCATGGATCATTACGTCCAATCTTAGCACTCTTACGCTTTATCGGTTCCTTTACAGAAGAATCGTCTTTGTTGGTTCCTGTTACCTTAGCAACCTCTTCACGTTCTACCTTCTGTTCTACCCGTAAATGCAACAATGCCTTAACCGTCTCCTGACGAATACCTGCTGTCATCTCATTAAACATATCAAAACCGATAAATTTATATTCTACTAACGGATCTCTCTGTCCTAATGCACGAAGTCCGATTCCCTGACGCATCTGTTCCATATCATCAATATGATCCATCCACTTACGGTCAATAACTTTCAGTAAGATTACACGTTCTGCCTCACGAATCATCTCTGGTTCCGGGAACTCTGTCTCCTTCTCTTCATAAAGCTTATTCACAATCTCTTTCACTTTCTGAACAAGATCCTTCTTAGACATATGCTTCAGCTCATCTTCCGAAAGAACAATCTTCTCCATTGGGAAGATATCCTCTAATTCCTGATTAAGAGACTTCATATCCCATTCGGATGGATAAGCATCCTCATTGATATTGCGGTTAATAATCTCTTCTGCATCCTCGTTAATCATATTATAGATAACATCTCTCATGTTCTCTCCATCTAACACACGACGACGCTCTTTATAGATTACTTCTCTTTGCTCGTTCATTACCTGATCATAATCTAATAAATTCTTACGAATACCAAAGTTATTATTCTCTATCTTCTTCTGTGCTTTTTCAATAAACTTCGTGATTGTCTTATGACGAATCTCTTCTCCTTCCGGAATGTTCAGGGTCTCGTACATGGATATCACTCTCTCTGATCCAAATAAACGAAGCAAATCATCTTCCAGCGAAAGATAGAACTTAGAAGATCCCGGATCGCCCTGACGTCCGGCACGACCACGCAACTGGTTATCAATACGTCTGGACTCATGTCGTTCTGTACCAATAATGCGGAGACCACCTAATTCCTTCACACCTTCGCCAAGTTTAATATCCGTACCACGTCCAGCCATGTTTGTTGCAATTGTAACAGCATTCATCTGTCCTGCCTGTGCAATAATCTCAGCCTCTAATTCATGGAACTTCGCATTTAACACCTTATGCGGAATGTGTTTTTTGGTAAGTAAACGGCTTACTTCCTCAGAAGAATCAATGGTAATCGTACCAACCAAAACCGGCTGCCCCTTGCGATAACATTCATTGATATCCTCAATGATGGCATTTAATTTTTCTTTCTTTGTACAATAGATGGAATCATCCTCATCAATTCTGGCAATTGGCAGATTTGTTGGCACCTCCACAACATCCATACCATAAATCTCACGGAATTCTTCTTCCTCTGTCAAAGCAGTACCAGTCATACCAGCTTTCTTATGATATTTGTTAAAGAAGTTCTGGAACGTAATCGTAGCAAGCGTCTTACTCTCTCTTCTTACTTTCACGTTCTCTTTTGCCTCAATTGCCTGATGCAGACCATCGGAGAAACGTCTGCCCGGCATAACACGTCCGGTAAATTCATCTACAATCAATACTTCATTGTCTTTGACAATGTAGTCTTTATCTTTAAACATTAAATTGTGTGCTCGAAGTGCCAAAATGATATTATGCTGAATCTCTAAGTTATCAGAATCTGCCAAGTTATCAATATGGAAGAAATTCTCTACTTCCTTTACACCCTGTGCAGTAAGCATAACCTGCTTATCCTTCTCATTTACAAGGAAATCACCATCTTCTTCTATATCAACACCCATGATGGCGTCCATCTTAGAAAGCTCGCCATCTCCCTGACCACGTTTCATACGACGTGCCAACAGATCACACATTCTATAAAGCTCAGTGGATTTACCACTCTGTCCGGAAATAATAAGCGGAGTTCTTGCTTCATCAATCAATACCGAGTCAACCTCGTCCACAATTGCATAATGCAACTCTCTCTGAACAAGCTGCTCCTTATAGATTACCATATTATCTCTTAAGTAATCAAAGCCTAACTCATTATTCGTAACATAAGTAATATCGCAATTATAAGCATCTCTACGCTCATCATTGGTACTGCTGTTAAGAATAACACCAACCTTCAAACCTAAGAACTCATGAATCTGGCCCATCCACTCAGCATCACGCTTTGCCAAATAATCATTTACGGTTACAATATGAACACCTTTCCCCTCTAAAGCATTCAAATATGCAGGAAGCGTTGAAACTAATGTCTTACCTTCACCAGTACGCATCTCCGGAATTCTACCTTGATGAAGTAAAATACCACCCATGATCTGTACCGGATAATGTTTCATGCCAAGTGTCCGGACTGCAGCCTCCCTCACAACTGCAAATGCTTCCACCAAAAGGTCATCTAACGTCTCACCTTCTGACAAACGTTTCTTAAACTCATCCGTCTTGGCACGAAGATCAGCATCACTTAATGCCTGCATTGATTCATCTAACGCTAAAACCTTATCAACCAATGGCTGGATTCGTTTAATTTCTTTCTCACTATGTGTTCCAAACACTTTTTCGAAAATACCCATTTTTCCACTCCTATTTATATTTCAAATATAATCATACGGATATCATTCTATCATTATTCCTTTGAAAAGTAAAGGATATCTGACCTTTTACATGTTCACGTGTTTACGCAGGAGACTTCACCAACTGCTTCAATACTGCATAGGCTCTTTTGCCCAATTCCTCTTTTAAAGGTGCATTCTTAATTTCCTGCTCCAGCGACTCCGGCAAATTATAAAGATCCACCACTTGTAGTCCCTTATTCTCATAATAGCAATGCAAATATTGCTTACTTGCATGATTACTGCTGGAAAGAAAATAATTCTTATGCATTTGTTCTTTCACATTCATTTCCCTGGCAATATAATCGATCCAACTTGTAAATGTATTCAGATTATAATCATTTAGGGAATATCCAACAAACACAAATACATGGTCAATCAATAACGATTTTAAAAATGTTTCCGTTAATCTGTGTGTTTCTGAATACTGTAAATAATCATCTTCTTTGAATACAATGTTCTCCACATTATTCACATCCCCATGCATCTTAATCAAATAATGATTGCTATTAGCCTGCAAAAAATCGCGTTCTTCCCGTATAATCTCATATCTTTCCGCCACCTGATCCATCAGTTTATCATAATTGGTGGTCACAATATGTTTGGGACGAATCTGTGCAATCAGTTCATTTAACGGATTAGGGCATACATCCGGGGAAATCACTTCCCGCAAAATACGATAGTATTCTGTATGCCCCTCACTTGTATCCATTCCATAGAAATACTGTGGAATCCGGATGTATTCAGTTGTCGAAAGCCGTTCTACCGGATACCCTATCCGCTCAGCAAACTGCCGTACCATCTGTCCCCAAGTTGGTATGCCGGAATTCTTTGAAACACCTGCTCCTACAAAAATAACAAGTTTATCTCTTTCTAATGCCTTCTTCATATTGCTGATCATCTGCTCAAATTTCATTTTGTCACCTCGCATCATAATATATGTATAATAACATACTCCCTGCAAAAGAGCTGTGTTAAATCCGCAATCTGTCACGCATCTATTCTCCTTTACCAAACTTTTCCTTGAACTGTTTCCTATAATAAACCCATTTACCTACTTTGTCAATAGGTTATTAGGAAATTATTAAATAAAAAACGTTGTTTCTTTCCTGTTTCAGAAAAAACGCCTTTCACAATCAATATACACACTATATCAGAACGAAACTGTGTCAAATCACATAATCGTCTCCACCAGGTGCCTGCTCTAACAGATCCTGGATTGTAATACCCTCAAAATAGTCTTCCACAACTTTCTGGAAACCTTCCCACATCTGTAACGTCTTACAATATGGCGCACGCTCGCAACGATTCGGCTGCTTTTCCAAACAGCTTACAGGTGCGAAGCTTCCCTCTGTAATCCTCAATATGCTTCCAACTGTATATTCTGAGGGATCCTTAATGAGCCTGTATCCACCGCCCTTGCCTCGCAAGGATTGAACAAAATCATTGCGGCTTAACACAACTACAATGGATTCCAAATATTTTTCTGATATTTCCTGTCGCCTGGCAATATCCATAAGTGGAATATACTCCCCCGTATTATGCTCTGCCAAATCAATCATAACCCGAATTGCATAGCGCCCCTTCGTAGATATCTTCATACAACGCACCTCCATTAACCTACTTTACCACAAGGTTATATCAATTTCAATCCCCTACAACACAAAAGGGCTGCTATACTAAGATTTCAAAATGATTCTCTTTCTATCATCTTAGTACAACAGCCCTTATGGGATTTCAAAATAGCTTGTTTTAGTTGTTAAAAAGTGCTGTAGATAAATATCTGTCACCTGAATCCGGAAGCAACGCTACGATTGTCTTTCCTTTGTTCTCCGGTCTTGCTGCAAGAATAGTAGCTGCTTTCAATGCAGCACCCGAAGAAATTCCGACCAGAATTCCCTCACTTACTGCAAACTTTCTTCCTTCTTCAAATGCATCCTCATTATCAATTGCAATTATTTCGTCATATACCTTTGTATTCAATACTTCCGGCACAAACCCTGCACCAATTCCCTGAATCTTATGAGGACCGGCTGTTCCCTTTGATAATACCGGGCTGCTCGCCGGTTCTACTGCAACTACCTTCACATCCGGATTCTGAGACTTCAAATACTCTCCCACTCCGGTCACTGTTCCGCCGGTACCAACGCCAGCAACAAAAATGTCTACCTGACCATCTGTCTGTTCCCAAATCTCCGGTCCTGTTGTCTCTTTATGCGCTTTTGGATTTGCCGGATTCACAAACTGACCAAGAATGATGGAACCTGGTATGGTTTCCTTTAATTCATCTGCCTTTGCAATAGCTCCTTTCATTCCCTTAGCACCCTCTGTTAATACGAGTTCCGCACCATATGCCTTAAGCAGGTTCCTTCTTTCAACACTCATGGTATCCGGTAATGTAAGAACTGCTTTGTACCCCTTTGCTGCTGCAACTGCTGCAAGACCAATTCCGGTATTGCCGGAAGTTGGCTCAATAATCGTTGCACCCGGTTTCAAAAGACCTTTCTCCTCTGCATCCTCAATCATTGCCAGCGCAATACGATCTTTCACAGATCCTGCCGGATTCAGATACTCCAACTTGGCAAGAATTGTTGCGTCTGTCAACCCCGCTTTCTTCGAATAGTTGTTCAACTTTAAGATTGGTGTTCCTCCAATTAATTCTGCTGCACTTTCCTTAATCTGACTCATAATATGTTCCTCCTATACATTTTATTTTCCCTTAATTCATATCTTCTTACTAGGAATTGTATGATTAAATTATAGTCACTCATTTTCTATTTGTCAACACTTAATTTCAAAAATATATGAAAACGATTACAAACACAAAAAACTTCCACGATAGCCACTGGTTATTACTCCGTCTATCGCAGAAGTTTCCTTCCATAAATCTTCTATCTTAATTATACACTGATTCCGATTCCATAAGCTCCCGGACCAGTATGTGCACATACACTCAGGGACAACGGACAATAAAATACCTCTGCCCCAGGAAAAGCTTCTCTAATCTCTTCCATCCACTTTTCCTGCTCTTCTTCCGTAAGGCCTGCTCCCGCTGCTCCGATTATCTTCTTATTCTCAAAATCCGGAAATCGTTCGTCTACATCTTTGGCAATTGCATTCAGCATCATCTTCTTTGCTTTCTTCATTCCCTTTGCCTTGGCAAATGCATCTAACTTCTCACCTTGAATTGTAAGAACCGGCTTAATATTAAGCACTGCTGCCACCGCTGCACCAGCTGCCGTTACACGTCCGCTTTTCTTTAGATACTCAAGGGTATTCACCGCAAGATATATACTGGAATCAAATGCCTGCTTTTCCAGAATCTCCTTAATCTCCAAGCCTGCCTTCCCCTCTTCTTTCAATCGAAGAGCCATCTTAACTGCAAGAACCATTGTTACGGAGATTCTGTGATTATCCACCACATATACCCTATCTTCATAATCCAATGCAAGTCCCTTTGCAGATTCGCAGGAACTACTCAATCCACTTGACATTGGAATATATACAATCTCATCATAGCCATCCGCAAGAATCTGATCCCACATGTCCATCACGTCTCCAGGCGATGGCTGAGAAGTTGTAACATCCTTCCCCTCTTCTAAACTTTGAAAAAATTCCTCTGCTGTCAGATTCTGGCCCTCAAAGCGAACGTTACCATCTATAATAACCGGCATAGGAAGCAGATACACGCCCAACTCCTGTGCTTCCGCATTCGATAACCCCGTATTACTATCTGTCATAATTGCTATCTTCATATACCATTTCCTTTTCTTATCAAAATAATATGATTCACAAGTATTACAAAACAATATTATAACATACCCATTTTCAACATTCAATCACTCAAATTTTAAAATATCTGTCCTCTTATTCCAAAGCCTTATCTCTATACTTAGACAATTCTTCGATGTACTTTTTTCCCAACGGACTGATCACCGCACCTTTTCTAACAAGATATCCAATGGTCATAACCTCATCCGAATCAAGCTTTACCGCACAGTAATCAGACCCATTCAAGTCCTCACAAATGATACCGGAACACAGCGTATATCCATTCAGTCCCACCATAAGATTTAAGAGTGTTGCCCGGTCATTTCCCCGGATCAGTCTCTTATAGTCATAGGTACTTAACACTTCCTCCGCAAAATAAAAAGAATTATTATTCCCCTGATCAAATGCCAGACAAGGATATTCTTCCAGCTCCTCTAACGATATCAGCTGCTTACCCGCTAACGGGTGTCCTTTCCACAAATACACATAAATATGGCAGTCCATAAGTGAATGGAACTCCAAGCCATTCTCATGAAACAATTTCTCAAGGACCTTCTGATTGAATGTATTAATGTATAAAATGCCAATTTCACTCTTCACATTCTTAACATCCTCAATCACATCATAGGTTCTCTCTTCCCGGACTGCAAATTCATACTCGTCCATGCCAAACTGTTTCACCATCTCGACAAATGCATTAACTGCAAAGGCATAATGCTGCATGGAAACACTGAATTTCTTCTTCGTCTGTTGCTTAGATATATACTTATTCTCCATTAATTCATATTGCTCTACCACCTGCCTGGCATATCCAATAAATTCTTCTCCTTCGGGTGTCAAAGATATCCCGCGATTCGTTCTCCGAAACAGTTCCACTCCGGTCTCTTCCTCTAATTCCTTGACTGCCGCTGACAGACTCGGCTGGGAAATAAACAGATTTCTAGCCGCCTCACTCATGGAATTCGCATTTGCCACGGTAATGGCATATCTCAACTGTGTTATTGTCATACATTCTCTCCTAAATTACAAAAGACCTACGGTACACTTCTATCAGTGTATCATAGGGCTTACAAAATGACAAATGAAAGCCATCAGGAAACGCTCAACAGATTCTTTGCAAATGTATTCTTCTCCCTCTGCCAGATAATCTGTTCAATCTTATTCCCAATCCCACCTGCAAAATCCCAATGTCCATCTGCATCCATATGCTCTCTGTCTGTTTCACTTGGTCCCGCATAATCAGACGCTGCCAAAAAATGCGCATTCCACTTGGAAGCAACCTCTCTGTAAACTTCCGGCAGCTCTTTTGATACCTCAACCGATCTCTCATCAAATTCCGGATCAAAGCCTTCTTCCCACACCCCTTCTCCCAAGGCAATCGGAGAAACAACAACAACTTCTATCTGTGGATCAAATTCTTTCACAATCCGCACTAAAGTTTCCACGCCACTGGCAATCGCAGCTGCATCTGCATGGAAATAAGTCTTACAATCATTGGTACCAAGCATAATGACCACAACATCAACAGGACTATGTGCCTCTAGCAATACCGGAAGCCATTCGATTCCCTTCCTACCTTTCCTTGTGGCATCCTCAAAAGCAGAAGTTCTGCCGCAAAGTCCTTCTTCCACAACCCGGTATCCCAGTTTCCTCACCCTTTTGTCCAGCAAACTCGTCCAACGCACTCCCCATTCATACCTATCCTTCAGACCGGGAACTAATCCATATGTATTGGAATCCCCAAAGCATAATATATTTTTCATATCATTTCCCTCATTTCATACTAATCTAGTATGATTACTATACAATATATCATTTTATCTGTCAACCTTTAATTTACAAGTCAAAGTAGGAAATGTAGTCGATATGATAATTGCTATGTGGGAACAGATAATCAAACAGATCCACAAAGTAATCGTCCGTCATACTAGCCATGAAATCCACCACCATCTGCTCATCTGACGTTCCTTCCAGATACACATCATATCCATAAGCTGCAGTATTTTCCTTCACAAAATCAATATGATGCCGGTATATGACAGAATTGGTATTGCCAACTTTCATGTCCTTTAATAATCTCTCATACATCATATGAAACATTGGACGAATATCCTCTTCGTATATATGATCCACCGATTCATTGAAATATATTTTCTGATAATTTTCCTTCTTTGTTGCCTTGATTGCATTGTAATACTCGTCGTCCATTACAATGCAGTCTTTACCATAACTATTCTCTACAATATTGACAATGAGATTATTGATAATCTCCGGATTACTCTTGCCAAAGGCTCTCTCTTCAAATATATCGTCATTTAAAATGAGTTTTGCACGGACAGCATCCTGCCTGTCCTTTCCCAGATATGCAATCATATCACAAATCCGAACTACACAGGCTTCTAAAGTATAAGGTACCAGACAACCGATTGCAGATTCCTCTTCATAACATTTCTCATATTTCCGGTCAAAATGTTCAAAATCCTCCATAGGAACCGGTCGATATTCCTTCATGGCAAACTCTCCGTTATGGCACAGGATTCCATCTAACGTCTGCAGACTGATGTTACGGTTCAGAATGGAATCCAACACCCGTACACTATGTACATTGTGATTGAAATACATGCCTGCATATTCTTGAAAACACTCACTTAAATATCGTTCTCCGGCATGTCCGAAAGGCGTATGTCCAATATCATGTCCTAACGCAATTGCCTCAATCAGATCCACATTTAAACCGAGAAGCCCGCCTATATTTCTCGATATTCTTGAAACAAGCTGTACATGCAATGCACGTCTGGAAATGTCATCATTTTTGTAGAAAGAAAACACCTGCGTCTTATCTGCATACCGGTTATAATACGGTGCATGCATAATCTTCTCACAATCCCTGACATAGGCCGGTCGAAGCAGCTTGTTACGATCCCAATCCTGCTTTCTCCGGATTGCAGACTCATCCCTTGTACGATACGGATTCACCCAGCCATTCTTCCGGTCTTCCAGTATTCTTTGCTGCAATTCCTCTGATAGATCATAGTATTTTTTCTGTTCCATACTTAGTTTGCATATCCTCCAATAAATTCAAAGGTCTTGTTATAATAGGTATCCGGATCCGCATACCGGCAATCTCCGTGTACGCCATCAGGAACGGTCAGAACTTCATGGGAAGAAGCAATTGCTGCATCCAGTTGTTCCGTCATATCCTCTGTTACATAGGAATCCCTGCCTCCCTGTATCAAAAGAATCGGAACGGATGTCTTCTTAACCTGTTTCACCGCATCCGCTTCTTTCAAGCTATATCCGGCCCATACTTTCAATACCGGATTCATCATATTAAGCACAGGAAAAGTCGGCCATTCTTCATGCCTTGCCTTGTATTCTTTCTTCACCACATCCCAGGCATTGTCATAAGCACCCTCTGCCACAATTGCCTTCAATGAACTCTTTAATGGTTCCCCGGAAAGCATAAGTGCCGTATCTGCGCCAATATCCACTCCATGAATCACAATGGAAGCTGCCGGATCCTCCTTTATCAAAACATCCATCCAATTAATCACGTCTAATCGATCCAGCCAGCCCATTCCGATTATAGAACCTTCACTTTCCCCATTCGCCCGCAGATCCGGAAGCAGGATATTGTATCCTTCTTCTGTATAATGCATGGCAACATCATACATATCCTCCATGCTTCCGTTAAAACCATGCAGTAACACTACCCACTTATGAGAATTCTCATTTGTGTCAATCTTTCTGGCTACCAGAATCTTCCCATCATCGGATTCCATATGAAGCTTTTCACTCTTAACACCCTTCAGCCATTCCTTAACCTTGTCCTTCTCCTTCATGCGATTGTCTATGGAAGTTCCTGATTCTGCCATCTGAGAAAGGCACTGTCGATCGCCACATCTGCCTCTTACTACATATCCTCTAGTCATAAAAAAACCAACGACACCAACTACTAAGGATACCACTACCACCAATTTGAACAGTGTCCATATAGTTTCCAAAAATGTTCCAATCACAGTTCCTACTGTAATACGATCTTCCTTCACGTTCTGTATCCGAACAGGTGCAACATAAGGTTCTTCTATCTCCACTACCGCAGCTGCACTTTCCTGCCGGGCTTTCTCTTTCTCAATCTCCTGCTGCTGCCGTTCCTCCTTCTCTTTCTCCATTCTCGCAGCACGCGTTTCTCTTTCTCTCGCTTCCTGTTCCGCTTTTTTCTTCGTTTCCTGCTCCGCTTTTCTCTTCGCTTCCTGCTCCGCTTTCTCTTTCGCTTCCTGCTCCGCTTTTCTCTTTGCTTCCTGCTCCGCTTTTCTCTTTGCTTCCTGCTCCGCTTTTCTCTTTGCTTCCTGCTCCGCTTTCTCTCTCGCTTCCTGCTCTGCTTTCTCTTTCGCTTCCTGCTCCGCTTTCTCTTTCGCTTCCTGCTCTGCTTTCTCTTTTTGCATCTTTGCAGCCTTCGCTTCCCGTTCCCCATTTGTAAGTTCTACCTTAATCTCCTTATTCAGCTGCTCTTGTGCACTTTTCAAAATCTTATTAACTTCTTCATCCGTAACCCTCTTCTTTGCCTCATTCACATTCCTGCCTGTAAGAATCTCATTTTCCATACAATATAATCCTCCATCTTTTCATCCACTCCCTGCAAATAATCCATTGTCAATATACAACAGAATCGCAATCTCTCAATTCAGCAAGACTGATGCACTTGCGCAAGCAATTCTTTCATGTTCCGAATCGGTATCTGTCCGGGAGCCGAAGCCTGTCCCAAACTGGCAAATGTTACAACCGATCCATCCTTTTCTCCCATAATCCGGCTATTCCTTCCCAGTTCTCCCATGGACATCGTAATAATCGGTTTTTCATTTCCCCCTGCATAATACTCTTCAGATGCCCTAATCAATGTATCCACATCTTCTTCACACAGTGGCATCACAGCAATTTTCGCAATATCTGCATCATTTGCAATCATATATTCTAATCTTCTCTCTATTTCCTCTTTGGGCGGTGTCTTATGAAAATCATGGTTACTGGCTATCACATATACACCGTTCCTATGTGCAGCCTCTGAAATCTGCTTTAATAATCCTTCCTGCATAAATGCTTCCACATCCAGCAGGTCAACACAGCCACTTTCGCATGCCATGCAGCACAGTTGCTTATATTCCTCTGTGGATATGGTAAGCTCTCCACCTTCTGTACTGGTGCGAATTGTAAATAATATAACCATATCCCCTGCCATTGTCCGGACATTTCTTAGCAAATCCCTCACTGCTTCTTTATCTGTCGCTTTTTCAAACCAATCCATTCGTATTTCAATCAGATCCGGTTCTTCCACCAATACTTTCTCTATTTGAGATAATATCTCTTCTTTGGTCTTTTCCACAACCGGTACACAAATCTTCGGTATTCCTTCGCCAAAATGCACATTTCTAACCTGTAATTCCTGTATATTCATCAAATGGTATTTCTCCTTCATTTCTTGTCATCTGATAAACAGCATATGTCATCAATATCATACCACAATTGTATAAAAAAGGCTATTTCTTAATCAAATCTTAAGAAATAGCCCGCCTTTTATTCTTGCCCGGATAATTTCTGCGCTTCTAAGTTCTCAACTGCAAGATCAATCTGTTCTCTCATCGACTCTGTTATATTCGTTGTCTCTCTATAATTCAGATATGCCAGTATTGTAAGCATCTCCGATTCATTGTCAACAAAATATCCGGTTCCTTCCTGCTCCATATTACCAACATTCTTCACTAATTCCAACATCTTATTGGGCATCACGCGATAATCCCACGGACCAATAGCACGTTCTAACATTCTTTTATCTCCCATACGTAAAAGAAGTTGCCGCACTTCCGTTATCCGAAGCCGGCAACCTCATCCATCTTCACTCGCTAGCACTGTGGCTCAATTAAACCATATGTATTCCCTTTTCTCTTGTAAACCACATTCACTTCATCTGTCTCCGCATTGCGGAACACAAAGAAATTATGTCCTAACAGATCCATCTGTACGCAAGCTTCTTCCGGATCCATGGGCTTTACTGCAAACTTCTTGCTTCTGATAATCTCAATCTCATCATCCTCCGGAATCTCTTCCTCGATAAATGATTTCTGGAAAAATGCAGCGCTCTGTGCCTGATCGATTAACTTCTTCTTGTGTCTGGAAATCTGTCTCTCAATTACCTCTGTTACAAGATCAATGGATACATACATATCATCACTAACCTGTTCTGCACGAATAATATTCCCCTTAATTGGTATTGTTACCTCAACCTTCTGTCTATCCTTCTCTACAGAAAAAGTAACCTGAACTTCGGTATCTTCATTGAAATACTTCTCCAGTCTATCTAACTTTTCATATACTGCGGAACGTAAACCGTCTGTCACCTCAATATTCTTACCACTAATTATGTACTTCATGTCTGTCAACTCCTTCTCGTCTTATTCCAGTCTGTCTTTGCCCCAATCTCCCACGAAAGGCTTGGTATCACAGTTAAAGAGTCTGTACCTTCCGTATCAACCGACTGTAAAATTATTATACCATATATCGTATTTTTTTCAATCTATAACAGGAACATTTTTTTGATTTATTCATGTTCTTTTCTTAAAATATCTGTCAATTTATATCTATTTTTTAACATTATTCGACATTTAATTTGTCAATTCTTTTGACAGAATAGTTTTTTTTCGTCATTTTGCACGGAACAGACATTCTGTTTTTTCCTATTTTTTTCTTCGTGGTTTCCATAATTTTTTGTGGAAAATGTGGATAACTTTGTGTATAAGTCCATTTTTCAAGCTTTTTGATGTCTTTTTTGTGTGTAAAACTAGGTTTCATAATCACTTTACATAATATTATCCACCGTTATAAGTGGAAACTGTGGACATTTTTTGTGCATTTCACCCAATCCACATTTTTTGGTTCCAAAAAAATATTAAGATAATTCTCTGACAAATTATCCATTGTAAGATTTTTCTATAATATAACAAAATATCCCTCTTTGTAACGTAAAAACAGACCGAAGAATCTCCATTCTCCGATCTGTCTGATTATATTCCGTATAATAATTCCTTCATCAATCCCATATGATTCTGGCCGCTGCACATGGTGTACGGTATCCGATGCTGGATACGATAATACCTGTAGTGGAGCTGCTGGCATGTACTACCTGTCCACCGCCAATATACATGGTAACATGTCCAATGGAGCCGTCTTTCCCCCGATAGAACAACAGGTCACCGGGCTGGATTGCAGATAAATCCACACTGGAAAGTCCCTGCATCTGTGCCGCTGCTGTTCTAGGCAGGCCATAACCAAAATGAGCATATACACTCATGGTAAATCCGGAACAATCTGTTCCATTGGTAAGGCTTGTACCACCATATACATAAGGATTGCCAACAAACTGTAATGCATAATTCACAATCTCCTGACGTTTGGTACTTGTCATCTCAGCCAAACGTGCCTGTTCTTCCGCTTCTTTCTGTTTGCGAATCTCTTCCTCCTCCGCTACTGAAATTGCATGGGAGAAACCATAGGAGATATCAACATATTCAGAAGATACATATCCTTCAATATCTGAGTCTACCTGGATATATGTCCATCCATCCACATCATCATCCCTTGGAATCACTTCATAAGATTCTCCTTCCGGAATCATGGTGAGGCATTCACTGTTCTCATTCTGTTCCGCACGAACATACAACGTCGTTGTGTTAACTTTTGCCACCTTCGGGCAAGTCTCCTCTGCATATGCTCCTGCTGCGTCTCCAAAAAGAAGATAGTCATTACGGACATATCCCATTGTAATTCCGGACTCAATCTTCGTCCAGGTATCTCCCTTCTCAGCAACCAGTGCAATACCATGCACCGGAAGACTACCTACACGCTCTGAATTCTCATCCGGTTCTGCGCGGACATTCACAGCCTCTTCCACATATGCAAGACATTTACCTTCAAACTCCGGATACTTACAGGTAGGTGCTTCCTCCTCTGTTGTAACATCCTCTTCTTTGATCTCTTTCACATTAAGACTGGATACATACTGGTCTAATGCGTATGTGATACCAACATCTGAATCATCTAATACCTCTGCATGACTGACAAATGCCGGTGTTAATATTCCAATTGTGCCTACTGCTAAAAAAGCCATGCTGATTACACTGCTCTTCTTCACAATATACCTCCTACTCTTCTTATAATCTAATGTCAATATTCTGACCTACCAGTGGATTCACGGAACGCTCTAACATCTGTGTCAGCATATCCCCGTTCATCTTATCCGCATCTAATGCTTTATCTAATAATTTCATACCAATCGCTGAATTCGTATTGGCATTCGACAATACGGTAGTTGATAACCCTAACCCCTGAATATCCATATTTGTCAACCCTCTTCCTTTTCTTTTTGATTGTTTGCAATCTTGTTACATATAGTTTTATTATATTTCATTTATTTTTCTTTTGCAACTGGAAATTTATGAAAGTATCCAACTCCCGGAAAACCTTTTCTTTCTCCTCTTCATTATGAATCTCATTGGTGATTGCGAAACTCCTATTTAATCTATAAACGTTGTGCAGATTTAACAATATCCTCGCAGGCACGCTCTCGCTGCTCTCGCCTCGCAGCGGTACTAAACTCGTGTTTCACACTCGTTAAGTGCCGGCGGTCTCAAAGCACCTGCTTAGGATACTTGTCAAATCTGCACAACTCAATATGCATTTTCAAGAGTTTCGCAATTGCCTAATGAATCTCATGACGCATTCCCGGTAAAAGGACACCGGACACATATAATCCAACTATACGGATCAGCATTTATTCTACCTGAAAACCGGTAGACAATCTTTGTGATATTTCCAGCATAGCACTTGACATCTGTGCTGTATCAAACTCCTTGAGCACTCCTAAATATCCATTAATCACAAATGTAACATATATATGATGCAGGAAATACTCTTCTGTATTGCAACCCATTCCTGCATCTACATATTTTTTCATAATCGTATCCGTGACAGCCCGTTCTAACTTCTGTACTGTTGATTCCATTCCTCTTCTCTGCATCAGGGAACCCAATCCGTTTGGTTCTGCAAAATGTGCATCTGCAATCCTCTGCCACATTTCCGGAGCCTTGCTAATGGTTTCATTATAAGGATACTCGTCAATAATGGCGCATACGCCCTGAATCAGCCGGTTCTCAATGGATTCCGCCAGATCATATATATCCCGGTAATGCAGATAAAAAGTACTCTTATTAATATCTGCCTTTGCGCAAAGTTCCTTTATGGTTATCTCATTAAGCCTTTTCTCTTTGATTAGTTCACAAAACACATCACAGATTGCTTTTTTGGTCTTACGCACCCTTCTGTCTTCTGCCATATATGCAACTCCTCCTCGTTTTCCCATCTTTTTTCTAATTTTAGCATATTACTGGACATTCGTCTATATATAATGAGTAATCCCTTATAAATCAAGGCTTTTACACTCCTTTTATCATAACAGAACCTGATAATTTCATGAACAAAATGTGAAATTAGCACTCACCTGTTGACAGTGCTAACAGTTAGTGTTATAACATAATCACAGGTTAGAAAATGACAACAACCTGAATCAATAACGACAATTCAATTATGAACATATAAGGAGGAATGTATTATGTTAGTACCAAGTATTTTTTCAAATGATTTGTTTGATGATTTTTTTAATGATGCCGCACCATCAAGACACTATGTGCAATCTGCGAATTCCAGAAACCTGATGAACACTGATATCAAAGAATTCGAGGACAGATACGAATTAGGTATTGAGCTTCCCGGCTATAAGAAGGAAGACGTAAGTGCCAGTCTGAAGGACGGTTATTTAACCATTGAAGCAGAACGTCATGCTGACGAGACATTGAAAGACCGCAACGGCCAGTATATCCGCAAGGAATGCTTTACCGGTAAATGTCAGCGTAGTTTCTATGTTGGTGAACTTGTTACACAGAACGACATTCATGCTTCCTTTGAAAACGGTATTCTGACTATCATCGTTCCAAAGATCAAGGAACAGCCAAAGGTGGAGAAGACTAATTACATTTCCATCGAGTAATCCTTATGGGATTCCCGATTATCACATTGACAATCACTTATTTTTGATATACTTTTCATCATACCCCTTTATCAAAGAACCCGGACTCTTTCATGAGTCCGGGTTCTTCCTCATTTATCGTTGTGCCCTTCATCCCTACGATGAAGCAGCCCCACACCAACCGGTATGCAGATAACTGCCAGTATACAAAGTCCAATGACAACCGGCACACCTGTCTGTTCCTCATTCAATATGGAAAAGCGATCTCCATAGTATAATAAAAATACGGAAAAACCATTATTGAGAAAATGCATAAGAGACGATGTAAAAATACTGTCTGAACAGTACACTGCATAGGCAAGTGCTGCTCCTAGCAATGCCGTTGGCAGAATCTTAATCAGGCTCATATGACTTATTGCAAACAAAACAGATACAAAAATGATTGCTTTTCCAATGCTCATTTTACGACGGAATGCAGTGAACATATATCCCCGGAACAACAATTCCTCACAAACTGCCGGTGTCAGGGCAATCAGGAGCAATGCTGCCCAAAAAGGTACTCCATTTAACAGCTGGAGATATTCCTCATTCAGACTCTGGCTGTTATCCGGGAAGAAATAACCAAGCACATTGCTAAGCAGAAGTGCCACAGCTGACACACCGAAGATCAGGATAACCGCTCCTGTCATTTTTCTTATTCCCGGTTTGCGGATGGAGAATACCTTACGCAGATCCCCTTTAATATAGATGCAGGCAAGCACCGGCAACACACCAATGAAAAATTGTGGTACGATCACTCCGGCAAGGGGATGGGAAAGACTCATCACTCCTCCTGCATATACCATAAGCAGCAGTGCAACCACCAGGATCAGAAGGCTTTCCTGAATGGTGGGAAGACTGCCTTTTTCAATATTTTTCCTTCGTTCAAACAATTGGATGCCGCTAAAGGATTCCCCAAACAGAATGGATTCACTGTCATAGATCCTGCTCAAAAACCAGACGGCAACAAATGCATAGATCACATTGCTGAACAAAACCATCAAAATTAAGGTGAAATCATATTTAAATACCATCAGATTCTTCATCAGCAGACAGATATTCGCAACCGGAATGAGAGCTGTTTTTGTGGATAATTCCACATTAGGAATGAACCCGACATACGCCGTTAACATCACCACAAGGGTAAGGGGTGTTATATAGTTATTTGCCTCCTTGAAGCTCTTGGCAAATGCACAGATGCACATGACAACCGCACTCATGAACAACGCAAATGCCACAACACATATAAATGATATCAGAATCGCCGGTACAAAGGATGCAACGCGAAATGTACCTGTTCCTTCCGACAGACTCATAACCGTCTTATACAGATATAACACAATTCCACCAATGGAAAGAACATTGATAAACACCGACACAATGGCCACCGTTGCAACGGATAAGAACTTGCTGATGATCAGTTCCAGGTTGCCAATGGGAAGTGTTAATAATGTCTCCAAAGTCCCACGTTCTTTCTCACCGGCAGTAATATCAATGGCAGGATACATACATCCTGTGAGGATTCCGGTAATCAGCAGAAATGGAATAAAGCTTCCAAGAAGACTTCCCATGGAGCTTTCATTACTGGACTGATCCTTTAACTCAGAATCCACCGGATATAACACCCTCGTAACATCTAATCCTAACTTGCCGGCATTTTCTTCCGCAATCTTCTTCGAATAGGATGTTATCTCTTCTTTCAACATGTCTGACACACTAGAAGAATTCGTAACTGCCGATAGATAATGAACCTCATAAACAATCTGTGCATCTGTTACCGATGTCGTAATATAGGCGTCAATTTTCTCATTTTCCAGATCTTTTTCCGGATTCGATGACTCTTTTGTCTGAATGACATAATCATAGCCATCCTCATCCCCACAGATCCAGTCTTCTAAGGCTTTCCAATCCGCCTCTGCCACTTTGTCATATGCAACATAATAAGTCTGTTCCTCCTGTGTGGATAAAATCATGGTCATAACCTGCATGATTACTAAAAAAAGCAAAGGATATAGTATAACCGGAAGAACAACCATTGTAAGAATCGTCTTCTTATCCCGGATGACGTCCATGATTTCTTTTTTATAAAGGGTTTTCAGTTGTCTCATATTCATCTGCAACACCTCCCTCCATAAATGCAAAAAATGTATCCCGTAAGTTACCGGTATGTGTCTGTTCTTTCAGCTCCTGCGGTGTACCAACTGCCATAATACGCCCTTTATTGATCATCACGATCCGGTCACAGAGAAATTCTGCCTCTTCCATATAATGTGTGGAGTATAATACACTCTTACCCCGCTCTTTTTCCTGTTTCATAAAATCAATAATCGCCTTTGAACTGATAATATCCAGACCTAACGTAGGTTCGTCAAAAATATAGATATCCGGATCATGGATCAGGCACCTGGCAATAGATGTTCTTTGTTTCTGGCCTGTGGACAGCTTCTCAATACGATTATCGATAAATTCATGCATATCCAAAAGCTTCTCAATCCATTCGATCTGATTCCTGCATTCCGTTTCTGAAAAACCGTACAACTCCCCAAAGATGGAAAGCATTTCCCGTACAGTGAATCTCCCGTATAATTTTGTATTCTCTGACAGATATCCGATATGTCTTTTCAGATCACTCTTTGCAGTGAGTTGTACTCCGCTTTGAGCTGTAAAAATGACGGAACCATCTGTGGGTTCCATCAAAGATCCTAACATGCGAAGCAGTGTTGTCTTCCCTGCACCATTGGGACCTAAAATTCCAAGAATCTCTCCCTGATCTGCCCGAAAGCTCACATGATCTACCGCATAAAATGCCTCTTTTTTTCCTTTTTTTAAGGTTCTCACAAACTGCTTTGTCAAATTCTGTGCCTCAATCAATCCATCATCCTCCATACAAATTCAAAAATGCAAAAGTCAGACAGAATATCCATCCAAAAATAATCCAGATATTCACCATTCTGATTCCAGCCTTATCTTCCTTTCTGCCCCGTATTGATTCCCATGTGAAAACTCTTCCATTCTTCTTTGCAATCACTTTTAATATAAGAACCATAAGTACCAGACCTCCTACGGCCATAGGTGCAAATGCTTCTAACAACATCAGCAGTTGTTCCTTATCCGGTGTCCTGGCAAGCTCTGTCTCCAAATCCAGGCCGGCGTATTCGGCAGAAAACTGTCCTAAAAAATCATATACTTTCGGCAGTATATATAGATATGCCGTATTCCATGCATTAAACAACATGTGTAATATCATAGAAGACACAAGGGAACCCGTTGCCTCCACTAATAACGCAAACACAATTCCTAAATAAATGGCATAGGGAATCTGATTAAAATTCATATGCATCAAGCCAAAGGACAGTCCGCTTACCATCACACCGGTTAACACGGAACGTTTCCGGAATGCCGAAAACAGGATGCCCCGATAGATGGTCTCTTCCACAAAGCCCGGCAGGCATCCAATAATCAGTACCCCAAGCCAGGCGGGAACATTCTGTGTGATATCGTAAATGGCACCGCTTGTCTCATTCTTTGCAAACAACTGGCTTAGCACATTCAGCCAGGTTGCCATGGGCGATGCCACAAGAAGTAACAAAATAGACAAAAAAAATGTGGATATTTTATATTGACGCACTTGTAAATCTCTTGCAAATTTTTTCCCGGTTATTGCTATATACATGACTGCCGCCAGCAACAGATATCCCTGTGTCATAACCACAGAGATTAAAGTCTCATACCGTGTATCAAATTGCATCTGCACATAGTTGATGAGCAATGATACCGGCAATTCAACTACCAATAATACGAAAAAGAAGAGACCTGCCTGTCTCATGGCAGTCTCTACTTTTCCTTCTCCCTCTATATTCTGTATTGTAACTCCTTCATCCAATTCCATAAAATCTCTCCAATATCTACTTCTTCAGTGCAATGGCTTCCATCTCAATCAATACATCCTTCGGAAGTCTTGCCACTTCTACACAGGAACGGGCTGGGAATGCGCCGGTAAAATACCGGGCATAAATCTCATTCAATGCAGCAAAATCATTCATATCCTTAATGAACACCGTTGTCTTTACCACATCTTCACAGCCAGACCCCGCTGCCTCTAACAACGCTTTCATGCTATCAAATACACGGGTTGCCTGTACCTTGATATCCCCTTCCACTACATTACCGGTTGCAGGGTCAATGGGAACAACACCTGAAGTGAATACCATGCCATTCACCTCAATCGCCTGGGAGTATGGTCCAATTGCCTGGGGTGCCTTATCTGTCTTTACAACATTTTTGTTCATATGTTTGTCCTCCTTAATTATAGAAAAAATTATTTTACAACAATGGAATGTTCATGAATCTCAATCCGATTCTCCTTGAGAAGCCTGCCCACTGCACGCTTGAATGCATTCTTACTAAGCCCCATCTCCCGTTCAATAATCTCCGGAGATGCCTTATCTGTAAATGGAAGCACGCCGTCATAGGACAATATGGCTTCGTATACCATTTCACTGTCTTCCTCCATCTGCCTGTATGCCGGCTGTCCAAGGGAAAGATTCAGTTTGCCATCCTCCCTTACCTCACTGATGCGAAATGTCATGGTATCCCCAACATACAATCTCTTGTGGAGTTCCTGTCTGGGCACCAGACCCTGATACTTGTCAGCGACAGCAACCAGTGCTCCAATCTTGTCACTGAGCTGGTACACATATCCCTCAACCTGATCGTCTTTCTGATAAGGGGAATCCGTTGATAAATGTTCATACAACCGCATGGATACACAAGGCCGGTTACTCTTATCCATATACATATATACCAGATACTCCTTATCCTCCCGGACTTTTCCTACCATCTCTTTAAATGGCATCAGAATATCCTTTTCCAGTCCCCAGTCCATAAAAGCACCAATCTTACCAACGCTTGCCACACGTAATCTCTTTATCTCATGCAATGTGATAAGCGGTCTATTCACTGTTGCAATCGGCCGGTCAGAAGAATCTAAATATACAAATACTTCAATCTGTCCACCAGCCTTCAGACCATCCGGCACCTGTTTCCTCGGCAGTAATACAGCGTCCTTATCTCCCTGCTCTTTTGCCAGATATACACCAAAATCCTTACTTCGGACCACCTGTAATGTCTGCCATTTTCCAATCTCTATCATAACAACTCCATTTCTATTGTAACTCGCATTTCCAGTCTCTTATAAAATTATAAACAGACAGTCTCTATTTTTCAATACTATTTTTCCAACAACATCTCAAAGTCCTGATGCAAAAACCTATGCCAGGGATGATCTTTCTATTCCACTTCTACAATCACATAAATATTATCCTTCTCATCCATAAACACAACCTGGCTCACACCATCCTTGTAATAACACACCGGACGCATCCTTTCTCCAAGAACTGCCGCCTTCCGATAGTCCACTCTCATTTTACAAAAAGTATCCCATTCTTCCAGACAATTCAGTGCCTCTTCTACATACTTTCCGTTATTCACATGATGATTGGAATCCAAAAAAGAGGGTTTTACCAAAACCGGATCCCATTCTTGAGACAGGACACGGTTCTCTTCATCCAGTATGTTAATCTTACGAGGGGCATATTCCATCTCCAGTTCCGGTTCCAGTTCATATCCTGCCATTCCCTGCTCCGTAATCCGAGTCGGCATGTTTTTCTCTAAATCCATGAAAATCCAGATGGAATTCGCCCGTACAATCTGATTCCCCTCTGCGTCCAAAAGATCAAAATTACGATAACCGTATATTCCTTTGAATCCATAAGGCCATGTCCGGACCGTTATCTTCTCCAGATATTCCGGATACCGTGTCACTTCAATCTGCCAGCCGGATAGAAACCATGCGGTGTGTGTCTTGTCCACATCTGAGATTCCTTTCCCGATTGTTTCAGAATGCATAAGGGTGCAATCCTGAAAATAATGAACAATCCCAGCCATATTCACTTTCAAGCTGCTGTCAACCTCTGAATAGGTTACCTGTCGCTTCATCTCAAACATATAGACATACTCCTTATCTATTATTTCTGCACTCAGGTTTCAGTATACCGCAAGCTGACAGTAAGGTCAAAACTTATTGGACTTCGATTGTTAAAAAAAAATAAAATTTCCCCTTGATTTTTATTCTGAAATGTGTATAATAATGTCTTGTGAGCGACAAAAACGCTTAATGGGGTATCGCCAAATGGTAAGGCAACGGACTCTGACTCCGTCATTTCCAGGTTCGAATCCTGGTACCCCAGTTTATAATGAAGATAGTAAGAGACCCGGTACAGATTGTACCGGGTTTTTTCTACTCTTCTAAAACCTACTCTTCCTACGAACCAAAATCCCCTCAACCTATCAGCACTTTCTTCCCCTCAAATGCAAATCCATACTTGCGGATATGTTCTGCCGGGATTCCTCTTGCAATCAGGTCTGCCGCATAGTTCTTCTCTTCTATTTGGGCAAGGGCAGACTGCACCGTGTCCTCCAGTGTCTGTT
>CAMEFI010000033.1 GCA_945915475.1 uncultured Clostridium sp.
GCAGTAGAATTTCTTAGAGGGCGAAAACAGCGCAGAAAAAATATAGAAACATCGTTCTGTAGCATTTAAAGAAATCTAATGTGTTTTAAAAAGTATGCGATCATATACCAAATGTTTCGCAATCACCTAAGCCCTAATTGTAATTTACACCGAAGAATCCGCATCACAGACGCATCTATCTCCTCTTCCGTGATCCTGCCCTCTTGCAAAGCTGCTCTGGCCCCTCTCATGGATGCTGCAAAATCTGCCGAGAACACCATATCATTTCCGGCTTCAAAAGCCTTACCGGTGGCTTCCTCTATTGTCATTCGTTTCCGGATTGCCTGCATATTGAGGTCATCTGCAATCACCACTCCTTCAAAATGCAGCTCATCCCGAAGCAGCTGATGCACAGCAGGAGATAGCGATGCCGGATTCTTATCATCTACTGCCTGCATGGTAATATGGGATACCATCACCATGTCCGCTCCCGCTGCAATGCCTGTTTCAAAGGGGAGAAAATCCTTCTCCCGGTATGTCTGAAGACTTCTTTTATCCGTTACAGACACTGCATGGGTATTCCCATTATTTCCATATCCCGGAAAATGTTTGAGGCAGCTTCCCATCTTGTTATCCCGCATAACAGAAACTACCTGTTCCACATATCGGGCAACCTCTTTTGCGTCTCCACCCGCACTTCGCTGATACATATAAGCACCCTTGTCCGTCACTACATCTGCCACCGGTTCATAATTCAGATTGATTCCTAACTGCTGCAATAATGTTACCTTCTGTCTGGTATCTTTGACGACAATGTCCTTTCCCTTTTTATTCAGTTCCCTGGCACTCTCAAACACCGGAATACTTTCATCCCACAGCCCTTTTACCCGGCTGATGTCTCCCCCTTCTTCATCCACTCCCACAAACAATGGCATATCCACAGACTTCTGCAAGGAATCCACTCTTTCCGACACCTCGGCAATGGTTTTATGATTAAAATCCACGCCAAAGAAAATGACTCCACCAGGCTCATAAGTACTCAGATTCCATGCCGTCATATCCTTTTCATTGGTAAGGATCATGCACTGTGCCAGTTTCTGGTCTATTGTCATCCCTTGCATCCATTCCCGGATCACCCTGTCCTGTTTTTCCTTTTCCACCTGTTTCTGCTTCTCCAGCTCCGTGAGATTCAAGCCCTCCGGATGTCCCTTTCCCACAGCATCTTTTTCAATTCCTTTTTCAAATTCATAGGGTTTCTCTGTTGTTGTAATGCCAGCCACACCAAGCAAAATGACAATTCCCAGTATCGCTACGATTCTTTTCCACATAGCCCATATTACCTCTTACATAATTTGACACGCTTTCCAATGGTTGCTTTCTTCCAGACTGCCTTACTAAGCGTGTGAATCATCCCTTCCAGCCGTTCCCGTTCTGTTTCTTCCGCCTGATTCATACTGAAGCTCATCCGCTCCAGCAATTCACAAACAGATTCTACCTCTAACCTTTCATCATAATGTTCTTTCATATACTCTAATTGTTCTTTATGACTTCTGCAAGCATCAAAAGAGGCATCGCATACACGGATCCCATTGCAAAGTTCCCCATACTGCGCTATCACCGCCTCCTGACGGTTTCGCTGATGACACCTGCCATATCTTCTGACTTTTCTTCCAATCAGACAGATCATTTGATAGAGGAAAAGCAGGAATAACAGCGCCAATACTGCATAGATAATCCAGATCATTTTTGACAGCTCCAGATCTCCCAGAACATTGGACGCATTTCCACCACCGGTACCCATCTCTCTGACTGCCGATGTGAATGCATCCCAGAAATTATCTTCATCTGTCTCTTCGGCACTTCCCGGTGTGACCTCTGCCACTTTCCAGCCAAAGCCCTCTACATATACTTCTACCCATGCATGTGCCATGGCATCTGTTACTTCCACATCCATAACCGGCGACTCTCCCAGTTGGGAATACCCACTATAGTAATCTTTTGCATTTTCTTCCTCATTCATTTCAGATGCCAATACATTTTCCAAAGAGAAGGCATATCCTTCCACATAACGGGCCGGAATACCCATTTCCCGGAAAATGAGAGTCGCGGCAGATGCAAAATGCGCACAATATCCCTTCCGGTTCTTTGTAAGAAAATAGTTGATAAAATCTTCATTTCGGGGTGTTGCACCGGGACTTAATGTATAAGGAATATTATCTTCAAAATACTGCGAAACCGCCTCTATGATCTCATTTTCCGACATGGCATCCGTTAAACCGATGTTATCAATCTCTGCATCAATGACGCTTTTGTTTTCCTCCGGCACATCAAGATAAATGCCATTCACCCCGGTGGTATCCATTTCCACAGGCCGCTTACTTCCCAATTCTTCCTCCCACACAATCTTCGGATAGTACATATACCATCCAGTGTCTGATTGCTGAAGTCCCTGACTGGACGAAAACATGGCATGACGCTCATAGATATTGTAATCCGGAAACTTCGTATAATAGGGATAATACAGATAGGATACATTGGCACCCACATTTTTTACCCGCATCATTCCGGATGCATAGTATTTCCCATTATCCTGTTGTAGTTCGGATGCCTCCCGTTTCATACTTTCATCTTCAAAATCTGACCTGTCCTCTTTGATATCTGTATTAGTACTATACAGATCCAGCCACTGGTTCCGGCTATAGATTCCACCTGTATATGCCTTCAGATAAACCGCCTGGTTACTATAGGGTGTATAAGAGACCACCAGATCTGTCATATAATCCGGCCGGACATTAGAGATTCCTCCAAGTTTTCCCCCGCTCATACCACCAACCGATGCATACTGGTTATATAACGCGGAAAAACCCAACAGAACAAAATTACCTATGGTATCTGCCGTCTTCTCTCTCAACCTGTCATTTTCAAATTTTCTTTCAAAGGAAGCTGGTGTCACGATGAGCTGTAACAGAAACACCACACAGACAAGGAATCCCATTATAGATACCAGCACATTCTGAAATACACCTGCATCCTGTGTATAGGACACCTTACCTGTTCCGGCATTTTTTATCTTAAATGGTTTATCCCAGGCAAATGCAAGGTAATGACCATTTGCCTTAAATACCACAACCATCATATATCCGATGGCAAGCAACAGCATATACAGAGTGTCCGGTGTCAGTTTCATATAAATAGGGATCATCAAAAGTGGAAATGTCAGTCCAACTGCCCAGATCAGGCTCATCCTTGAATACAGCCAGATATTCAGAATAATAATCAGAACCATACCAATGAAGATAGCAACAATAGCTACAGTGAGATAATCATTGTCTATCTGTGTTTCATACTCACGTACACCGGAAAGGTGAAAAAAGGACTGTGCCTGCTGCAATACATGATTGACAATCACATAAAGTCCCGAATTTGCATGAATCCGGAACAGGTAGATTGCTCCTACAAAAACACCAAAGAATACTATATAACCGATATCCCGGTACACAAGTTTTGGTAAAGCATACAGAAAAGAGAAATACAGAGATAAGATCAGATACGCAACAATCACCATAACATAATTATATGAAATATCCATCGCAGATAAAAAACCACCAATAGCACCAAGTACAAGAAAAAAGGCAATTAATGCTCTTAAAAAACAACTGTATACAATATTGCCTATCTTTATTTCCGGTGTTCTGAGATAGGCTCCATCTGCCAACAACAGATCTTCTTTATGCAATTGTTCTTTCTTCTTTCTGCCAAACATCTGCATTCTCTCCTTACACTCCCGTGTGATACCTCTTACCCTATCCTCTTGTTTCCTACATCATATAAGAACAGCAGCCACACCCTGTTCTCCCATCATACAGTCCTGCGGTATATCTGCTCCATCCGGCAGTCCAATATATAGGAAACTTCCGGCAGAGGGATATTCTTTCAGGAACAGTTCTTTCGCTCTTGTGTCATTGTCATAACAAATATCATACAGCATAAGTTCCATCCACTGTCTTTGTTCCACTTCATTCCCTATATACATCTGTTGCAGCCTACCCTGCTTCACACTGTAATAATGCACCGTAAATGGCATATTCTGTTTCACAAATGCTTTTGTGATACTGTCTGCAAGCTGAAGTACACTCTCCACACGCATCTTCTCATCATTTGCCAGTTCCACCAGAACATGAAGCTGCATTGCCGATACACTGACACGCTCTTTTACCATCAACTCATCCTTTTTCGTAGAGAGCTTCCAATGGATATTTTGCAGTTTATCCCCCGGAATATATTCCCGAATTCCGGTAATATCCGAAAAGTCATATCCTTTTTCCCTGCTTTCCATTGCTTCTGACACACCCTTTTGATACAGAGTTCCCGCTTCCTGCTCTCTACATTCTCCAGCCGGCAACACCAGGCATTCCGTCTGTTTCTTAAGGGGAATCTGTACAACATACATACCTGACAGGTCCATACAGGTAATCCGTTCCGCTGTAAGCACAAAATGCCCGCATCGTTCCATCACAACCGGATATACAATCTCTGTCTTATGATGTGCCCTTAGGGGAACATTTAATTCATGTTCTCCCCTGCTTCCATAAAATGCATTCTCCACGCGCAAAGATAATGTTACATTCACTAAGGGAAACCATGTGGGATTATCTATATCCACATAGACATGAAATTCCTCGTTCTTCACCATATCCTCCCTGGGGCACCGCAATGTCACCTGTAGATGCTGTCCCGCCCGGTATACCCCATATATGCTGTATGCAGGAAATAAAACCATGCCCACTAACAAAACCAGATTCACATAGCTGTGAAATGCAAGCATGATAAATATATTCAAAGCAAACGCTACCAAATAGCGCAATACATTTCGAATTCGTATCATATTGCCTCCTCTTTCCTATGTCCTCGGCACTCTGATACCTTGAAAGAGATCGTCCAGCGCTTCATGGATTGTCTTGCCTTCGGCACGGGCCTTCGTGCTTAATTTCACGCGATGACCAAGGACATCATGGAATACGTTACGGATATCTTCCGGTGTTACGTAATCTCTGCCATAGAGAACGGCCATTGCTTTCGCCATACGAAGCAGTGCAATACTTCCTCTTGGGCTGGCACCCATAGAAAACCACTCGTGATATCTGGTTGCTTCCACAAGGGTTACAATGTATTCGTAAATGGAATCGTGTACATACATATCGTTTGTCTGTTTTCGAAGTGCTCTGAATTCATCTGTCGTAATGGCCGCCACCAGTTTTGAAAGCGGTTTTCCGGCATTTTCTTTCAAAATATCCACCGCTGCTTCATGTTGCGGATATCCCATGGAAAGACAGACCATAAAGCGGTCTAACTGGGACTCCGGTAACATCTGTGTTCCGGAAGAACCAAGGGGATTCTCTGTTGCGATGACAGTAAAAGGATCCGGCAATTCTCTTGTCACACCGTCCACAGTAACCGTTCCTTCCTCCATTACCTCCAAAAGTGCCGACTGCGTCTTTGGAGAAGTCCGGTTAATCTCATCCGCTAAGAACAGATTGCACAGTACCGCTCCCGGCTGATACTCAAAGCTCCGGTTTTCCTGATTATACATGGAAAATCCAACAATATCACTTGGCAGTACATCCGGTGTAAACTGTACCCTGCGATAACTTAAAGACATGGAGCGGGCAATTGCCATTGCAAGGGTTGTCTTACCTACACCCGGAATATCCTCTAATAAGACATGCCCTCCTGCAAGCATGGCAGCTAAAACCTTCTCCACAACTTCATTTTTTCCTTTCACCGCTTTCTCAATCTCCGCCTTCACATCTAACATCTTATTACTCATACACAAACCCTCACATTATTTCTATCTCGTATGTTTGTTAACATATTTGGCCTTATACTTCGAATATACAATCGTCTGGTCTTTGTACAGACTATAATATCCGGACACCGCATAACTTATGGATACTGCAATCAGATAATAGGATACCCCCTCAAAGCCAAACAATTCGAAGGCAATCAAAATAGATGTAATGGGACAGTTTGTCACCCCGCAAAATACGGCAACCATTCCTGCCGCTGCACAAAGCGATGGGGAAATTCCGATAAAATGTCCCAATTCACAACCAAGTGCTGCTCCAATACAAAAGGATGGCACAATCTCTCCTCCCCGGAATCCTGCCCGCATTGTAAGGACCGTAAGCAGCATTTTCCAGAAGAAAGCAAAATTACTCACTTCTCCCTGTTCAATTGCTTGTTCAATAATATTTGTACCTGCCCCCATATACTCTGTTGTCCGAAGACAGCACGTCAATACAATGATCACAATACTAACCCCCACAATCCGGATATATGGATTCTTAAGATACTTCTGCAACAGTACATTGGTCTGTTTCAACGCAATACAGAAAATCGTACTTAGCAGTGCACAACAAAGTGCAATCACACCCATCTTGAAACCATCCACCAGTGTCAGTTCCGGTATCCCTGTAACGTGAAACAGTTCGGGATGAATTCCCAGGCTGGCTGCAAAGTTAGATGCAATCAAAGATGAGATCATACACGGCATCAATGCAGTATAATACATAACACCAACACTTACCACTTCCAATGCAAATACCGCTGCTGCCATAGGTGTCCCAAACAACGCCGAGAACGCAGCACTCATACCGCACATAACGATAACATGCATGTCTTCCTCATCTAACTTAAGCCATCTTCCCAACTGGTTGCCAATACTTCCACCAAGCTGGATTGCTGCCCCCTCACGCCCTGCCGAACCACCTGCTAAATGAGTTAGTGCAGTGGTTATAAAAATCAATGGTGCCGAGCGAAAAGGCACTTCATCCCGGGCTTTCACTGTAGAAAACACCTGATTGGTGCCGCCATCCTCTTTTCCAATCCATCTGTACAGGAATACGATCACAACTCCTGCCACCGGCAAAAGGAAAAACACCCATAAATGTTCCGTCCGAAACGTAGTCACTTTTGTAAGAACAAAGGAAAAGGCACTGCTTACTCCTCCCACCACAAATCCGGTTAAAAAGGCAAGAAAAAGCCACTTTACAAAGCTTCCTGCATCTTTCCGGAATCGTCTCTCATAATAAGGTACAAATCCTTCTCCATTATGGTAATTCTCCCAGTCAATCATCTTCTCTGTCCCTTCCGGTTAGAAATTGCTGCCATTCCAGCCCCAATTTGTTACCGCTTCGTATTTGATATAGATATGGTCCGGTGCTATTCCCAACACCTCATGAAATATCTTCGTAATCTCCGCCGTCATGGCATCAAAGGCAGCCGGATTCTCCTTACCGAATACCTTGACCTCAATAAATGCAGAAGGCTCACTGTTATCTCCCCGGAAATACAAATGATAATTATCCTCAAATCCTGTCATCAGCCAGGATTCACTCTTTCCCGGGATCAGGGAAATGGCCTGTCCTAATCTTGTCTTCAATTCCGCTTCCTGCTGGTCACCCAGTGTTACACTTACTTTTGAATTAATAAATGGCATAATATTTCCTCCTTTACTATTGAAAGAGACCGGACAGTCTGGTCCGGTCTCTTTTGACACTATTCCTTTCAGGACTCCCTCGCAAAATTGTACTCAGTATCTATTCTGCTAAAAACCGGTCAATGTATGCGATTAAGGACTCTACCGTCTTCTCCACACCAAGGGTAGAACTGTTGACACAGACATCATAGCTTCTGGAATCGCCCCACTTTCCATCTGCATAGAAGTTGTGATACGTCTTACGCATCTTATCTTCTTTGCGCATCCGGCTTAATGCAGCCTTCTCATCTAACTGGTACTTCTCCATAACACGTTGCTTCTTTGTCTCCTTATCCCCGAGGATAAAGATGCTCACCACATTGGGATTATCCCGAAGTACATACTCCGCACACCTGCCAACAATGACAAAGGATTCTTTCTCCTTATCTCCCTTTGTACGGATAAAATCAAATATATGATTCGCCACCGTCTGCTCTAACGGAAGATAACTTCCATCCATAGATACCGGATAGAAAATCGGATTCACCGGTTTCTCATCAAAATACTTTGCAACATCTGCATTGATGGACCCTTTCTTCTCTACATGATCAAAGATCTCCTTATCATATAATGGAATATTATAATGCTTTGCCAGACATTCGGCAATCTCATGACCGCCACTACCAAATTCTCTTCCCACTGAAATAATAATCTGCTTACCCATAACCCATACCTTCTTTCTGCCCTGTCAATTCTGTTGAAATGATACATAATTCCTGCGTCCCGATTTCTCTGTCGATAGGGATATTATAGCATATATTGTCAGATTTTTAAAGAATTTTTAAAAGCATTTTGCGGCAATTCTACAACTTCTTACACTCCATATAGTAACGTTTCTCATTGGCCTCTCCCATGGAGAATGTCTTACGTGGAAGGACTCCATCCTTAACCACACCAATAAACAGATCACCCTTCTCCACCTCCGGTAAACGAATTCCGAGGTTCCCTTTCTGAAGTGCCAGCTTTCTCACCGTATCTGTTCCGTGAATATAATCAATCTTACACTGTGGATGTGCTAACAGATAGTCATCTAGAAAATTCTGTATGGTTGCTGCTGCAATCCCCCATACCGGGTGAATCACCTCCATGCACCGTTCTCCGTCCACACTGCAGATTGAAAATACATGATGTTCCTTATCTGCATAGGGTTCTCTTTTCCCTTCCCGCACTTCTACCCGGCATCCATGTTCTTCATAATATGCAACAGCTGCTGCAAGGAAATCATCCTCCTCCACTCCAAAAAGCACGCGATGAATCGGTTCAATTTCCAGGCTCCGGTCATGCACATTCACAATCTCACAAAGACAGAAACGAGCCGGATGATTCTTGCGTTCTTCCTCACTTAAATTCTTCTTGATATTCTCCCATGCAGCCTTCGCTGTTGCCATGGAATGATTCCCATCTCCCACTGCAAGGTTAAGAAGCGGATATTCCTTATCCAGTTCGTATTTCTTTTGAAATGCTTCCGGATCGGCAAGTTGTTCAATCGCCTTCATAATCTTTGACGTCTCATCCCCTTCCGGAATCAGCCATCCCGTGATATGTCCGCCTTTTTGCATCAGATCTGTATCATATATCTGCCGGAAATCCTTTGTTCTTTCCAGCAAAGGTTCGATAATGGAACAGTCCGGGTCATCAATTAACAGCATGATATGTGGGAGTTCCACACTTGCAGTCTGTCTTACCTTAAGTCTCGGCGGGATTCTTTCCTCCACCGTCATCTCCGTCGGCCGAATCAGGCTTGTTGAACCCTTCTTATACTCATAAGTTTCCAGATCTATCTCCACCACCAGACCTGCTCTCGCATACTGCTTCTGAAAACTTCTTTCCACCAGCATGAATCCCTTGGGAAGCTTCTGCAAAGTTCCTTCCTTCACATAAGTATCCATACAATTATGAATCTGATCAATTCTTGTCTCTTCATCCTCGCTTTCCAAATATACTTCCGGTAAGATCATATGTAACGTAGAAGGTTCCTCTCCTACTATGGACTCACTTTCCTTCCAGTAATCCGGCTGCGATGTATATTGATCGCATGCCACAACCGACCATTTGTACAAATCTGTTCCTGCCTTAGGCATCCATATTTCAGGTACTCGTAAACAATTCATTCTGCTTCCTCCCGGTATCTTTTGTTATTGGTTTATTATACACAATATTCCCCCTGAAAACAACGTATAGCATATGTTAACATTCCTTTTCTTGAAATTGACAGATTAAAATGCAAGTGATAAACTTATAGCATTGACGTTTGTCAGTTAAATATTAAGGAGGGGTGTTCCATTGGACGAAGAATTACTACAAAAACTTTCTAAACAATTAGTAACAGACAGCGACAATTACATGAACAGTTTACGTAAAAACCTCGACTTATATGTGGCGCAGAAGGATATTACCATACGGGAGATTGCAGAGGAAGCCGACATTTCTCTTAATACTTTGAACTCCATTTTATATGGGAATGTAAAAGATTGCAAATTATCAACTATCATTGCATTATCCAAAGCATTTCATATCAGCATTGATGAATTAGTGGGCTGTGAAACAATAGAGCCTTCCATGCGGGAATGCATCCAGATTTCAAGAAATCTTCCGAAGCAGTCCCGATATCTGGTGCAGTGGTTTATTCATCATCAGAAACAGCTGATGCAACGTCCCAATCGACGTCATCTGTTAAATGTTGTACAGCCAATTCTCACAGATAACGGTAACCTTAAGATGAGTTCTGAGTATACTCTGCTTGATATCAGCACAATTCCGGAATCCATTCGTTCTAAGGTTTTTGTGGGAATGAAGTTAAAATGCGATCACTATATGCCAACTTACAGTCCATATGACATTCTGCTAATTGCCAATGACCGCAATCCATTTTTAAGTGAAAATTGCGTTATTTTAGCATCTAACAGTATTTTTATCGCAAAAAGAAAAACAGAGACTGTTAATGGTAAAGAAGTCGTGCGTTTTTATTCAATCCGGGATGAAAAGCCCCGTCTATACGAAGATGAAGTGGAAGAAGTGATTGGATATATTGCCGGCGTATATACGGACTCAGAAATATAACATAATGGAAAAGAGTGGTAAACACCAACCGGGTGATTACCACTCTTTCTTTCTCACTACCATATCATCATGCAGCAGATAACGGGAGTCGAACCCGCCTTTCCAGCTTGGGAAGCTAGCGTTCTACCGATGAACCATATCTGCATTCACATCTACTATTATAGAATCACAGACTCCATTTTGCAAGTATTATTTCTTCCATTCCAATCCTGTGTTCTCTGTCTAAAATGATAAAATGACTCCACCATCACTTGCGTAAAGCGAACTGATTCCCTTTGTATCAATGACGATTGCTTCCTGAAAGGGATACCGTTCCATCACCTTAGTCTTCACAAACTGTGCTCGCTCCAGGCAATTGCAATGTGCAATTACTATCACCTTATCCTCTAGATACTTTCCAATCTGTTCAATATAATCTATCATTTTGCCAATTGCCTGCTTCACGCCTCTTGCCTGTCCCACCTGGAGAATATTTCCCTCTTCCGCTTTCATGTAGGGCTTAATATTAAGGGCTGCTGCTGCCAGCGCCTTCACCTTCGATAAGCGTCCATTCTTACGTAATGTTTCCAGGGATTCTAATACAAACAGTGTCTGCATCTCATCCCGAAATGTCGTTACCTTTTCTACAATATCCGCAAATGCCATACCCTGCAGCGCATACTGTTCAATCAGGCGTGCAATCAGATACTGACCACAGGATGCAGATTCCGAATCAAATACATGAATGAGAACCTCCGGGTGTTGTTCCTCGTACATGGACTTTGCCAGCATGGCACTATTATAAGAACCGCTAAGCTGTCCGGAAAGGGTCACTACAAATACCATATCGGCTCCCTCAAAACATTCCATATACATCTCCGGAGAAGGACAAGCTGATTTGGGGCATTCCGGGTATTCTGCCACCCGTTGTAGAAAATCTTTCTGATCAAAGGTCTCATCATCCACTATTTCTGTATCTCCAATGGTAATGGTAAGTGGAACAGACACTATATATTCTTTTTCCAGATCCTCCGGCAAGAAATCCGTACAACTATCCCCAACTATTCTAAAATTCATATCTGCCCCCTGATAAATGCAAATCATTACAATGTAGTTGCAAAAACCCGCAACATAGTATTCTATACTACATATCATAGCACATGATATGATATTTGTGAAGAGTGAATTTGTCTAATATACGTTAAATCCCAAATCCTCTAAAAAAACACTTAATTTCTTATAGCCATATTCCTTATACTGAAACTGTGGAAACTGATTCTTTAACTTTCGTCCCAATGACCCGATTTCATGTTGGCCAATGACTTTCCGCGGATACAATTCAATCATAAACCGGCAGACTTCTTCTAACTGGCTATCCACTCCGGATTCTTTCTTGCCAGACATTACAATGGCATGTGTACCCTCCTGATAAACCTTGAATTTGGTCTCCTTATCAATCAGCTCCCGGATAGACTTATATCCATAATCCTTCTCATCAAATCCAGGATAACGAAGCTGTATACGGCTCTTGATTCCACCAAGATCCGGTTCCTTTCCTGCATTCTCATCCATCTGTACCAGCTCATTTAATGCCATCTTAATATTTTTCAGCGGAATCTTTTTATTATTCTGTGCCGCTTTCTGATTCTTGTCCGGTTTCCGGCTGTTCTGCTTTGGTGTTTTATTCTCTTTTATGTTTTTGTTATGTTCTTCCTTTTTCGTTTTATCTGTAAGCTGTTCCAATCCGACATATTCACTGCATGCCCTGCGAAGCCGTGGAGAGGCATCCTCTTTTCCCATACCTATCACTTCAATGTTTTCCTTGCGGATTCGTTCCACTAAACGGGTAAAATCCCCATCTGAAGTAATAATACAGAAGATATCTGCGTGATTCTCCTTATGTAGAAAATCCATGGCATCAATAACCAGTGCAATATCTGCTGCATTTTTTCCTGCTTTTGTAGTATCTGCCTGATATCGCTGCAGATTATACTGCACAGCCTTACCGTTCCATTGCTTTGTGTTATTGTTATCAATAAAATCTCCATAAATCTGGGCAGAAATGATATCGCCCTGCTTTGTCAGATATTTCATAATTCCATCCGCAAACTTTGCACTAGTATTCTCTGCATCGATTAATAATACGATTTTCTTTTCCTGCATATTTCACCCTCTGTTTCCAGTCTCCTCTTACCGGAGGCTCACCTTCTTAATTGCAGAAAAGCTTCCATATAATTTCTGCGAATTCACCACTTTATATGGTCGCATTTTCACATAATAGGTTCCCTTTTTCATTTTCTTTGTATAAGAAGTAGCCGCTGCTTTGGAAATCGTCGCCAGCTTCTTATATTTCCCCTCTTTCGAGGATGCATAGAAGATCTCATATCCATTGACTCCGCTTCCCTTTTTCCATTGCAGTTTCAGCTTCTTACCACCTTGGGCCTTATAATTCTTCACCTTAGCCGGGCCCACCGTCACCTTGCATTTCAAAGTTTTCGTCTTGTTGCCTGCTACAAAGGTCGCCTTTACAATAGTTGATCCATATGCCTTCGCCTTTATCTTACCATTGCTGTTCACCGTAGCGATGTTCTTATTGGCTGATTTCCATTCTACCTTCCGATACACATCCTCTGATGTCTTCAATGATAACTTGTATGTTCCACCCTTGGAAATGCCCAGACTCTTATCACTGAGCACAAATTTGGACTTCGTTTGTGTCACATCGGTATAAGCCTTAATTCGAAAATTTGCTTTTTTCTTCAATACCCTTCCACTATCCTGGTAGGGAATTCCCTCATTGCCATCATACCACTTACCATCCACCTGGAAAAAGGACTGATTCTCTCCAACATTTGCAATGAACGTAATCCAGCTGCTTTGCAGCGAAGAATCTACACCGATATATGCTCTATTCCCATAGGAATCCTTCAGTTTCACCAAAACAGCAAAGGATTCACCCGCTGTCAGGGAAACCGGACTTGGCAATGAAATCGTCTGATAGCCTGCATCCGTCAACATACCGGAAACCGGCGTGTCAAACACCTTCGTTCCGCTTGTAGGTTTGCTTTTATCTTTCAGTCCGGTATATATCTGGACTTCATAATTACAATATGTTGTAAGGCAGTACACACCAACCGCTTTCAGCTCCTCATTATATCCATTCGCTCCTTTGGCCTGAAATACATTGGCATACCACTCCCCACCATTATAGGCATACGCCGGATTTGCCGAGCCATCGTACTGATAATTATTATCATACTGTTCCCCGGCGGTAACCGCCTCAAATGCGATAAATTCGGTGATGGAACGATCCTCGTAGGACACATAGAAATATCCATCCTTACCAAACCGGGTTCCATAACTGTTCTTCACAATCCATGCTCCATCAGAAGCCGGTTTCACATTGAAATTATCCTTTGAATAAGAATCATCCCATCCTACAATGGTAACCGCATGATTCCCTCCCGTTGTCTGGCAGTTATAGGATGCATTGAGCATATTATAATAAGCTGCCTGCATATTGATACCGCAGGCAACTGCCCCATGATCCGTTACTGCCTGCTTAATGGTCGCAACGGATTTGCTCAGATTCTGTACATTGTAGTTATACAGATATACATTCCGCACAGAATAGTCTGCAGCATAACACAGAGATACATCCGGTATCGTCATATAAGGACTCCTTGCCTCTGTCGTTACCCCGGCCCAGGTCGCCAACGCAATGCCTGTGCCCTGCAAAGTTCCTCCTGCCGCCAGATAGTCCCCTTTTGCCGTTGTATTATAATCTCCTGCTGTATATCCTAACCTGTCCGTCTGGCGGTTATAGAAAAAATAGGCGAACTGGTTCTCGGACAAATCAATGGAATTATCCGCTTTTCCATTCTTTACAAGGTTGGCTTCAATGGCTGCAATGGAAGAAAACGACCAACAGCTTTCATTGTTCCCCTGATCCTTCACCGGTGTGATCCAGCCTTTCTCCCTTGCATCAAAATATGGAAGGGCTGCATTACCTCTTCTTACAATGGAACTCCCATCCCCACCATCGTGAACCTCTGCCGCCGGTAACCATGTATCACTGACCACAAATTCATCCTGTGCCGCATATGCCTTATCCACATTTCCACCTAGCAATCCCAAAGCAGCTATACCGAGAAATGCTGCTGCATATATCTTCTTTCTTATCATTCTTAGCCTCCTATACTGACTCTCTAAAGAGCTGTCCCTGTCATATTATCATGTGTCTGTATTACTTTTTCTTCATATGTCTGTGCAAAGATATCTCCTTGAATGATATATATATCCGTGAGATCCTCCTCCCGGACTGCCATATAATCTCCCGGTCTGCCCAGATAGTATTCTTCCTCCCCGTTGGTAGGAAATACCTTTGTTCTCTCATCCAACATAACTGCATAGATTGCATTTCCCTGTCTTGGATAGCACAGATGCGCCAGCTCATCCAGGCTGACATAGCTGCCATCTGCAATCAATTCCGCCTCCGGAATAAAATCAAGCATCTGTTCAAATATATCTAACACTTCACCGGTAACTTCATAGGTTCTCTCAAATTTGTGCCGGTTAATATCATAGGCTTCTCCCCTGCAGCCAATCATAATATACAGATCCGGCTGCGCCGTTAAGACAATTCCGGATTCATTTTCTAAGGAACGGATACGAAATGTCTCTCCCTCCTTTGTGATATCGGTGGATTTCACAAACGCCCATGGTATCTTCTTCTTCCGATATCGTGGAAGCTTTCTGATGGCCTCCTGTTGTCTGGTTCCATATTCCTTTGCATCTACAATCTGGGTCATGGTAAAATAAGAGGATATTCTGTCCAGATAATAATCCATCGCATCTTCCATATCCATGCCAGACATCTGCACCTTCAGGATGGTAGAAGAGATTCTTCCGGCTGCCACCTGTGCATCTCCTGTTACAAGACCGAATTCCGATATCATATAATCCATAAATTCAATCGCCCGTACTCTCTTCGTATCGCTAAAGAAATATAATCGGTCTTCTTCCTGTTCTTTCCAGACAAGTAATAAGAAATGACAGTTTGTCTGCTTCCGGAACCTTTCAAAAACCTCCTGTTTAATTCCTGCTTCTTCCACCAGACCATTCCGATTCTGCCTATAAATAACCTCTGTTACCTCTGCAACTGCAAAGCCCAGTTTTCGGTTTTCAAAGCAACGCATTATTCCGGGAAATTCCTCTATATTGCTTGTTTCAAATCCATATTGTTCTTTCATGTCTACCTCATTCACTGTACTGCATCTTCCTTAGGGATTCACAGATTCCATAACCTGTCCTTCCACCGTTTGCGGCATAATATCCTCTGCGAACTGCCGAAAATCATGATTCACGTGTGTAAAATGCAGAACTAACCGATTCTCCTTGACATCCACAATCTTTGCATATACCCCATCAAACAAAGGACATCCATCCTCACGGGTTGCAGAAATTGCCACATCCGAGTAGATCTCTAACCGTTCCGCCATTGGTTGTCCGGGTACTTTCTGCTCCACAGTTGCCACCACCGCCCGTTTGAGAGAAAATTGTTCCAGTCTCGCCATAACCTTCTTTTCTGTTATGACTTTCTCCCGGATCCGGTATAAATGAAATAAAATCTTTTCAGTAACCGGAACCACTGCATCAAACTTGATATTTGTGATCACACAGCCATAATCTCCTCCAAGCGCTGTCACTTCACATACAGAAACCGGATTCTGGATTCCTTTTGCCATGATCTTCATATGGTTATGTACTTCCACCGGTATTCCTATCTTATCCAATGCCTCCCGGGACACTAAAACCTGTCCGCCAACACTATAGCTTTCGATTCTGGAACATTCATTCACAACTTTACCCACAACATTATATCGCATCATCTTTTCCGATCCGACATTTCCAATAAAGGCCTCTCCGGAATGGATTCCAATTCCCATCTCCAAAAGCGGATATCCCTGTTCTTTGCAAAAGCCGTTCACATCACTCATCCTGTTCTGCATCTCAATTCCTGCTGCCACCGCATCTGCAATATGATTCCCGGAAGAAAGGGGTGCCCCAAATACCGCAAGTACACCATCCCCTAAAAACTCAATAATGGTTCCCCGGTATTGGGTAATCACATCTGTCATCTGGTCAAAATAATAATTCAGCAGCCGTGTCACCGCTTCCGGCTCTAATTCCTCTGAAAGAGAGGTAAATCCACGCAAATCCGAAATCAAAACAGTCAATTCCCTCTTCTCTCCGCCAATGGAAGCGCCTTCAGCATGTTCTAATATCACCTCTAGTACCTTATCCGAAAAATATCGTCCGAACACATGATAAAGCAGTTCATTTCTGGACTTAAGTTTCTGATTAAGACGCATAATCTCCCTTGCTGCCTGCAGATCTCCCGCCTGTTTCTGTAACATCTTCTCATAATTCCGCGTCACCTCATGCTGCCAGGCAACCCGCTCAATACGCAGAATACCGGATTGGGAAAATGGTTTGTGAAGTACAACCATTGCCCCCTTCGAAAAACATATCTCATCCAGTTCCTGATTGCGTTCTTCTGTCATGAAAAAAAGGGGCACCCCTGCCAATGCTTCCTGTTGTCTAATACTGGAAAGTGTAGAAAAATCTTCTTTGGAAGCCATCTGATAATCCATAATGATCAATGACGGAAAACTTCCGAAATCCGGTTTATCACTATTCTGCACTGCAATTGCCTTATGCACAGCCGCTGAAGACAACATACAGAAAGCTCTCATGCTGCCTGTGGAATTAATCTTTCTTTGTGCCAGGACCATATCCTGCCTATTATCTCCAATTATCCAGATTACATGTTGCATGCTGTCATCCTGCTCTTTCTATCCTCTACCAAAGTGTATGCCATTTTCCTTTATAATCTGCCTTCTGCTTCTTTTGCGGATCCGCCTTGCATTTATCGCATAAGGTTCCTGTCCGGATCGGGGCTCCGCACGCTGCACACGGAACGCGAACCGAAGAACTCTTAGGAATCTCAAGATATTCATTCCGAAAAAAGTATTCAATAATTCTCCGTGGGACTCCAGTCTCCCGTTCGATCACGATTGCGGAAGTTGCACCTGCTTTCTCTAAATAATTCCTTATCGTCTGAAAATCATCATAGTTATCTCTGCCACACCGGACACAGCGGTAGGTACCAATCGTAATATTCTCTAAATCTTTGCAGCCGCAATACTGACAGGCAAGGGGGATCCTGTTCATCCGTAATGCATTGGAATTACTCCGATTGCGGTTATTTCCGGAAGAAATAGCCGTAAGAACCCTTTTCTTCGGGTCTCCCGGTTCCATATTCCTGTCAGCTTCTCTTACCTGTTGAGGCGCCTTACCCGGTTCCGGCTGTTGCAAATCCGGTAATATCTGATAAATCTGTTTCTGCAGCTGTTCAAATGCACGCTCGGGATTCCTCGCATAAGAAATCATCTGCACATTATTCAGATAAAACCGAAAAGTATCATTGATGACTACCTCCCGTATTTCAAAGGGAATAATGGTTTTTCGATTACAGATTGCATTATCAATCTCCTTCTCCACCCAGATAGAATCCTGGGACATCGGAGATAACACCAGCAAAAAAAGACTACACTGCTGGATTGCTTTCGGTATCTCTCTTGCATAACTCGATCCTGCAGGTATCATTTCCGGTGCTTTCCAGTAACTTACACCCATACTGTCCAGCTGCTTCACTATTCTCTTAACAAACTCCTCATCACGGGAGCTGTAACTGATAAAAACGGAATGTTCCTGTGCCATATCTCTTCCTCCTGCCTGTTTCCATTCCCTATGAGGCCATCACCCGGTTCCGTCCGGACATCTTTGCCTTATATAAGCGGGCATCTACCTCTTCCACATTCTCATTCAATGACTGATTCCGGTCTACCTGCTTCACTCCAAAGGACATGGTAATCCGTATCTCATTTCCCTCAAAGTCACAAACGGATTCCTCCACTTCTTTGCGTATGGTATTTGCAAAAATGACGGCTTTTTCCTCCGTGAAGTCATTCAAAAGCACAATAAATTCTTCTCCTCCCCATCTTGCAGCCAGTCCCTTTCCTGCGGTGGCCATCCGCAGTCTGTCCGCCACCGACACCAAAACCGCATCTCCTGCATTATGGCCATATGTATCATTGACCTTTTTGAAAAAATCAATGTCACACATTACAAGGGATGTTGTACATGCTGCCGCATCCGGTTTCTGAATCTCCCCATAATAATCGTGGAATCCCCGCCGGTTCTTCAGATGGGTAAGGGGATCTAACTGGGTCTCCTCGTACAAAATATGTGACTCCAATGTCTTACCGCAAAATACTGCTGCCAGCGTCAGATGTTTGACGTCCTGTGCATCAAAGGAGCTCTCCTCATCCTCCCCGATCTTGTTGATTGCCTGGTATGCGCCGATGACATCCCCCCTGGCATTGGTCACCGGAAGACATAAAATAGACTTCGTTGTATATCCGGTACTCTTATCCACCTGAGGATTAAAGCGTCCATCCTCATACGGATTATTGATGACGATTGTTTTTTTATTCTCAATGGATGCCCCAACTATGCCGGATCCTTCCGGCACTACAATCCGTTCACTGCCAAGTGCCGCTAATGTCCAATACTGTTTCTTAGCACGATCCCAGTACCAAAAAGATGCCCGTTCAGAATTCACAAGTGTTCTTCCCAGATCGGTCAACAGCAATATGGTTGGTATAAATTCCTTCTCCTCTACCAGCTGATTCATATAATAGAAAATCTGTTCCAGCATTTCTTCTGCCTGCAGCAATTGCTTATTGTGCATATTCGCTCCTCCAATGTCTTGTATTCTAGGATAAAAAACCTTTGAAATGATTCTTTAAATATTCCAAGGAACGCCTCTGGTTTTCTGGTGACGTTGTCTCAATTAAAATGCTGGAATCATAAAAATACCGCTCCCGATATTTCATAAACTGACCCCAGTTAATCTGTCCATCTCCTACTGCAAGATGCTGATCCTTCCGAAAATCGTTATCATTAATATGAACATGTTTGATATAAGGGGACAATCCCTGCACCCAGAGTTCCATCGGTGAATGGGAAATACTGGCATGGGCATAGTCAAAACACACACCATAATTACCATATGCACTTAACCGCTCCGAAATAGCAATCATAAGCTCCGGATCCGTATCAAACATGTTCTCTAAATAGATCTCGGTATCCGGATATCTCTTCAATAGACACTCCATGTACCGGGATGTCAGCTCTACTGCCCGTTTGTCATATTCCTCACCGGAAAGCATGGGACTATAGTTCGTGTGAAAAACAACACCCTTTGCGCCAAGGCGCACTGCAACCTTCATACTCTGTTCCATCCGAAGCTCCGAAATCTCTCTTATTCTCGGATCATAACTGAACACCACAATGTCGAAAAAAGCCCCATGCATCGTGCTTCCTTCCGGTAAACCATTCTTCTGATAAAGTGCAATTAACCGGTTCATCTCATCCTGATTCTCAAGTGCGTCCGGATGATAGAAATCATTCACTTCAAACCCAACGTTATACTCCCTTGCCAAAGCTTTATATTCCTCTATATCCTTTGCAAGTGATACAATCAATATCTTTCCCATAATACCCCTCTGTACAAATTCAACCAACTCCAACTCGCTATTTTCTATTATACTATCTTGTCCTCATGAAAGCAACGAAACTTGAATAAAAATTCTCTCTAAGTTATAGTATAATGTATGTAAACTACGTTACGCAAGGAGGCACATCATGAGTAAACAATGCAACGCATATATCGCAATCCCTACCCTGTTGAAGGTGGAACCGGGTGCACTCTGTAATCTGGGCAGTTATTTCAGACAGGTTAATATCCGGAAGGTGGTTATTTTCTTTGGCAACGGTCTCATCGACATGTTCGGTTCTCTTGTTATGAAATCTTTATCCGATGCCCACATTGATGTATTAGAATATCAGGAATTAGATTCCATCAAACTCGAAGATATCACATCTCTTGCTTTTAACCTTCCAGTCAAAACCCAGGCTGTAGTAGGAATCGGAGGCGGCAAGGTTATAGATGCTGCCAAATACATGGCATTTCTCCGTAAGCTTCCATTTATCAGCATTCCCACCTCTGCTTCCAGTGACGGATTTTCCAGTGCCAGTGCTTCTTTACTGGTGGACGGCAGGCGGAATTCTGTACCCGCTAAGATGGCATATGGAATCATAGCAGATACCGAAGTTATCAAAAGTGCTCCGGAACGTTTCCTATACTCCGGCATTGGTGATATGGTTTCCAAGATCACAGCGCTTTATGACTGGCAGTACGAGGAAGACCAAGGCTATGATGAAGTCAATGACTTTGCCATGATGATTGCCAAAAAAGCTGTCAACAGTTTTGTCCGCACTCCATTTCAAACCATCAAAGATGACTTATTCCTGAAAGAATTACTGGATTCCTTAGCCATGAGTGGTATTGCCAACGAGATTGCCGGAAACAGTGCTCCTACAAGTGGAAGCGAGCATCTAATCTCCCATGCCCTCGATAAAATGCTTCCCAATCCACAGCTCCACGGTATTCAGGTAGGTATTGCCACTTATTTGATGAGTCTCGTGCAGGATCATCGTTACAAACGGATTCATACCATCTTAACAGACACAGGATTCTTTGACTATGTAAAGACATTGCAGTTAGACATTCATGACTACGAACAGGCCATTGATCTTGCTCCAGGCATCAAGCCATTCCGTCATACCTATCTGCATGAGGAAAAATACAGAAAGATTGCAAAACAGATTCTTTTCGAAGACGAAACTTTACAATATATTTTCAATTAACTCAAAGCTAATATTATACTCAAGATAGCTTCACCATCGCTCCGGACTGTTCCATTGATTTCAGTTCAAAAGGGATGACACATAAGCTGTCACCTGTTCCAGAACCATCTGCATCAGCCGTTTTCTTGCTTCCACGCTTGCCCATGCAGCATGTGGTGTAATGAGCAGCCTCCGGCTATCCCGTATCTGAAGAAGCGGATTATCAGGAGTAACAGGTTCTTTGCAAAGCACATCCAGTCCCGCTGCCGCTATCTCCCCATCTCTTAACGCTTCATATAAGTCCTGTTCAACCACAATCGGTCCTCGCCCCAGATTTAAAAAAATACAGGATGATTTCATTTTGGAAAATGCTTCCCTATTCATTAAACTCTGGGTATATTCATTTAACGGTGCATGCACAGATAGAATATCAGCAGCTTCAAGAAGGGTGTCAAAGTCTACCTGTTCATATCCCACCTGAGGCGCCCTGCCGGATGCGGAATAATAGATCACATGGGCGCCAAACGCCTCTGCAATATCCGCCACCCGTCTTCCAATGGCACCAAGACCGATAATTCCCCATGTTTTACCCTGTATTTCTGTAAAGGTTTCTGCAAAATGCGTAAAAATCGGACTCTTTGCATATTCACCATTTTTCACATAATCATCATAATATCGTAGCTTTTCCAGAAGATAGAACAACATCGCAAAGGTATGCTGTGCTACCGTCTCTGTCGAATATCCTGCCACATTATGCCATTGGATTCCTCTTTCTTCCAAATATTCCTTATCCAGATTATTGGTTCCTGTTGCCGTTACACAAACAAGTTTCAGTGCATTGGCTGTTCCAATGGTCTGCGCATTTACCGGCACCTTATTCACAAGAATAACCTCTGCGTCCTGTACCCGTTCCGGCACTTCTTCCGATAACGAATAATCATATCTTACCACTTCTCCTAATTTTTCAAATCCCGACCAGTCAATATCTTCTCCCACTGTCCGGGCATCCAGAACCACTATTTTCATCTTCTGCCACTCCTTCCTGTCATCCATAACCGGCTAAAACATCATCTTACAGGTGTTGCTGCCGCAGCCAGATCTTCATCATGATTCTCTGTGGTAATATCTTCGCAACTAAATGTGCCAATTTTACATAGAAACTATACACAGAGATATCCTTATTCTTATCTGCATCCCGGATTGCTTTCTTTGCCACCACATCCGGTGTTACCATCATACAAAACCGGCTTGTTGCTTTTGCAGCCCCGATCAGACCATTGTCAATGAGATCCGTCTTCATCCATCCCGGGCAGACAGCCGTTGCAACAATCCCCTTATCCCGTAATTCTACATTTAATGCCCTTGTATAGTTCCGCACAAACGCCTTTGTAGAACTATAAATATTCTGATAAGGCAGCGGTTGAAAGGATGCCTGGGATGCAATATTGATCAAATGGCTCCCACGTTTCATGTAGGGAATACATACAAGCCCCATCGCCACCAATCCCTTGACATTCAAATCAATCATATCAAGGGATTCATCCACTGACAGATCATCATAGGAACAGAACTTAGCAAAACCCGCATTATTGATCAGGTACCGGATCATGACTCCTTCCCTCTCAATCGTACCCGCAAACTCCTTAATCTGTTCTTTATTCGACAGATCTCTTGAAAACACTTTTACCTTATTGCCAAATTCATTGACTAATGCATCTAATTTCTGTTGATTTCTTGCAATTGCCCAGATCTCATCCAGTTCTTCCCGTTCTACCAGGATTTTCACAAATTCTCTTCCAAGTCCTGCACTTGCCCCGGTTACAATTGCAATTATTTTATTCTTCATAATCAGATCCTCTAAATCATAAATATTGTTATCATTATAATAAGAAACTTCAGAAAAAATCAATAAAAACAAAAAAATTTTAATTAGATTTTATTGATTTTATATTTCATTTATGTATAATTAGAAGGTGGGTGTCAAGAAATCATTCCCATAAGGATATCATTTATCTGCATTTGCAGATGATTATCAATACAAAAAGAAAAGAGGTTATAAGTAACATGGCAAACATCGATTTAAGCAAGTATGGTATTACCGGAACTACTGAGATTGTTTACAACCCTTCTTACGATTTACTTTTCGAGGAAGAGACAAAGTCTTCAAATGAAGGTTATGAGGTTGGTCAGAACACAGAACTTGACGCTGTCAATGTTATGACAGGTATTTACACAGGACGTTCTCCTAAAGACAAATTTATCGTTGAAGATCAGAACTCCAAGGATACAGTGTGGTGGGATTCAGAGGAATATCACAATGACAACCACCCTATGTCAGAGGATACATGGAAAGCTGTTAAGGAGATTGCTCAGAAGGAGCTTTCTAACAAGAAGTTATTCGTAGTAGATGCATTCTGCGGAGCAAACAAAGATACTCGTATGGCTGTACGTTTCATCGTTGAGGTTGCTTGGCAGGCACACTTTGTTGAGAACATGTTCATCAAGCCAACTGCTGATGAGTTGAAAGACTTCGAGCCAGACTTCGTTGTATACAACGCTTCTAAGGCCAAAGTTGAGAACTACAAAGAATTAGGTCTTAACTCTGAGACTTGTGTAGCATTTAATATCTCAAGCAGAGAGCAGGTTATTATCAATACATGGTACGGTGGAGAAATGAAGAAAGGTATGTTCTCTATGATGAACTACTACTTGCCACTTAAGGGTATTGCTTCTATGCACTGTTCTGCTAACACAGATATGGAAGGTAAGAACACAGCAATCTTCTTCGGTCTTTCAGGAACAGGTAAGACAACCCTTTCTACAGATCCTAAGAGATTATTGATCGGTGATGACGAGCACGGCTGGGATGATAACGGCGTATTCAACTTCGAGGGTGGATGCTACGCTAAGGTTATCGGCCTTGACAAAGAGTCTGAGCCGGATATCTACAACGCCATCAAGAGAGACGCTCTTCTTGAGAACGTAAGTGTTGCAGAAGATGGTAAGATTGATTTCGACGACAAGAGTGTGACAGAGAATACTCGTGTATCTTATCCAATCGACCACATTGACAATATTGTTTCTAAAGTAAATGGTATCTCTGCAGGTCCTGCTGCTCAGAATGTTATCTTCCTTTCAGCAGATGCATTTGGAGTACTTCCACCAGTATCTATTCTGACACCAGAACAGACACAGTACTATTTCTTATCAGGATTCACTGCAAAGCTTGCTGGTACAGAGCGCGGAATCACAGAGCCTACTCCTACATTCTCAGCATGTTTCGGACAGGCTTTCTTAGAGCTTCATCCTACGAAATACGGTGAAGAGCTTGTTAAGAGAATGGAGAAGAGCGGTGCTAAGGCTTACTTAGTTAACACCGGATGGAATGGAACCGGTAAGCGTATCACTATTAAGGATACTCGTGGTATCATCGATGCAATCTTAAGCGGTGACATTAACAAGGCTCCTACTAAGAAGATTCCTTACTTCAACTTTGAAGTTCCTACAGAACTTCCTGGTGTAGATTCCGGTATCTTAGATCCTCGTGATACTTATGCGGATGCTTCTGAATGGGAGACAAAGGCTAAGGATTTAGCTGCAAGATTCAACAAGAACTTCAAGAAATATGAGACCAACGAAGCTGGTAAAGCTTTAGTATCTGCTGGTCCTCAGCTTTAATACAATCTGATTACAGATGTAAAAAGGACGATTCCGGAGAATCGTCCTTTTTTGTTATGTTTCGAATGGATTGACGTAAGATGTACTCATACCAGATTACAAAACCATGAGCAGCGTTCCTACCCCAATCAATATACAACCAACCACCGACTTTGTGGTAACCTGTTCATGTAAAATCAGAAACGCCAGCACCAATGTAATTACAACACTAAGCTTATCAACCGGCACCACTTTAGATGCCTCTCCAATCTGCAATGCTTTATAATAACATATCCAGGATGCACCAGTTGCCAATCCTGACAGAATCAGAAACATCCAGCTTTTCCTACTAATATCTCCTAATCCTGTCTGTGCATTGGTTAAAAAGACCATCCCCCATGCCATAAGCAATACAACCGCCGTGCGGATTGCCGTTGCCAGATTTGAATTCACTCCATCAATTCCTACCTTTGCAAGAATCGATGTCAATGCTGCAAATATAGATGACAATAATGCCAATACAAACCACATACCTTACACCTCTTATTATTTCTTTCGCAATTTTTATTGTCTTTCATTATACTCCTTCTTTCATCCCACGTATAGCCTTACGGAACTGAAATACAAATAAAATCACGGTAAATGTCACTGCCATCGCATCTGCAATGGGTTCTGCCATATATACACCATTGGTCTTATTTGTCACAAAGTGTGGCACAATATAAATGAGTGGCAATAACAGCACAAACTTCCGTACAACTGCCACAATAACAGAACTTACAGCATTACCAATTGCCACAAAGGTCATCTGGCAGGCAATCTGAATGCCAAATAAAAACATCACTCCACAATATATCCGCAATGCCTTTGCCGTAAAGTCTACCAACGATACATCAGAAGTAAATACCGACGCAAATACCCCGGGTACACTTTGTACCGCAAGCCAGATCAAAACAGAATAGGAAAGCGATGCCGTAAGCAACAGCCGATAGGTCTTCTTCACACGTTCTGCATTTCCTGCACCATAGTTATAACTGGTAATGGGCTGGGCACCCTGACCCAGCCCCTGTAATGGAAGCAACGCAAACTGCATCACACTGGTAAGAATCGTCATAGCTCCTACCGCCACATCCCCACCATATTTCAACAAAGACGAATTGAAGCAAACCGATATCACACTCTCACTTGCCTGCATCACAAAGGTCGACACACCCAAAGCCATGCAGGGAAGAATAATCTTTGTTTCCGGCATCAGATTCTTCCTTCGAATCCGTAAAAATGTCTTCTTACCCAGCAGAAAAGATATTACCCATATACAGGAAACTCCCTGAGAAAGGATGGTTGCCAACGCTGCTCCCCTCACTCCTAAATGAAGAACAAAAATAAAGATCGGATCCAGAATAATGTTGCATATCGCCCCAATCACAACTGTTAACATACCTGTTTTCGAAAATCCCTGACCGGTTACGAATGCATTCATTCCCAGTGTCAGTTGTACAAATATGGTACCAATGGCATAAATATTCATATAAGCTACTGCATACTCAATGGTATTGTCACTGGCACCAAATGCCATTAGAAAACTCCGGTTACCAATCAGCAAAATAATCGTCAGCAGAATGGAAATAAGAATCTGCATTGTAAAACAATTTCCCAGCGTCTTCTCTGCAGATTCCATATCATCTTTTCCCATAAAAATAGATGCCCTCGGTGCTCCACCAAAACCAACCAGGGCCGCAAAGGCAGAGATGATCATAATAATCGGCATACAAACGCCCACACCGGTCAGTGCAAGACTTCCTTCTCCCGGAATGTGGCCAATATAGATTCGATCCACTATGTTATACAGCATATTCACCAGCTGCGATACAACAGCAGGTAACGCCAGCTTTGCCAATAACTTCCCCACCGGTTCCGTTCCTAGAAATTCCTTGTTGTCACTCATTCTACTAACTTCCTTCCTTTTATACGCAAGCACAGATTCCAATACTGACTATTATACTCAAAAAATCAGCGAATACAATCCTAATTTCCAGGATACCTGTGCATGCGAAAAAAGGAAGGAATCAAACATATCCTAATCGATTCGTTGTAATTCGATGCAGCCCATACCATTTTCACTGCATCTTTCCCCATTCGGAGACTTCACGATTTCGTTATATTCACGATCTATATCTGCCATGTTTCTCAATAATGTATTGTCCAAGTAACTGCAGCCTTTCCCATGTGTGTGCAAAAAACATCTCGTAGGCCGGGCAAAGATAATTCACATCCAACCAACCATTCGTTGTTGTTTCTTTCCACCTTCTACATCCCCCTTTGCACAAAGAGAAATACGGACAATCCTTACACTTTGAAGCAATCTCTTTGGAACAATCCACAAACTGCTTTGCTTTTTCCGAACCAATCAGCTTCTGAAAAGAATCCGCTACCGATCCCAGTTTCCACTCATCCATGCAGTAGAAATCACATGGATAAACGCTTCCATCCCCCTCTACCACAAAGTAGCAGGTACAATATCCATTCATTCCGCATTCTTCTGCAGGATAACCCGCTGCCACCTGTGCCAGATTCGAAAACATACGAATATCCATCTGCTCTCCTTTACAAAAGTCATCATACCACAGATCAAAGAATTTACATAGAAATCCGCCGTACTGCTCCGGCTTCACCGCATATTCCTTCCTTTCTTTGGAATATGCATGCTCACAAGCCCGAATCTGTTCATCCATACAAGGTATGAACTGAACATACCGAAATCTGTTTCTTTTATAAAAGTGATACAGGTAGGAAGCCTTATCTGCAGAATCATTAGTAATCACACTCAAAATATTATACTCCACATGATATTGTTCAAACAAACTCACCGCACGCATCACCTTTTCAAAAGTTGGATTGCCGGATACATCCAACCGGTATCGATCATGAATTTTCTTCGGTCCGTCTAATGACAATCCCACCAGAAAATGATTCTCTGACAGGAACTGCGCCCATTCTTCATCGATCAGAATTCCATTGGTCTGTATGGTATTCTCAATGGTGAGATTCTTTGTATTGTATTTTCTCTGTAATGCCACTACTTTCCGAAAGAACTCCACCCCCGCAAGTGTTGGTTCTCCACCTTGAAAGGCAAAGGCTACATATCCTTCTGCATAATCAATTGCCTGAACAATCAACCGTTCCAAGGTCTCCTCACTCATAAATCCTTTACTGTACTCCTCCCGATTGCTGCTCAAACATTTGTAGAAACAGTATTTACAGTCTATATTGCAATTTGCGGATGATGGTTTGATCAAAATGCTTGCTGCCGGCATATGTATATCTCCTCCTATTCAACCGAAGATAATTTCTTTAATTCCTCTTCCGGATCGATTACAGATGGATACTGGTGAAGTACAATCTTATCCGCGCGACCTGTAAACTCAAATGGCGATTCATAATCCGATGTAATCGGACTATATGGATTCGCCAGAAGACTGGAAGAAAATCCAACCATATAGGCAAGTTCTGTTACAGCGGTGGATCCCACTGCACGATCATCCACATAAAGTGTTACTCTGGCATTTTTCGTTGTCTCATCAAATACAAAAGAAAATGAAACCTTTACATCTCCTAAAGGTATCTCCTCCTCAGAAACCGCTTTATAATAATGCATTTTATTCTGATTGTATACATATTGAAGTTTATTGTCCTTGATATAGAATGTAACTCCAGATGTTCTATAACTTTCTGTTCCCTCTCTTCTTTTGGAAGATCTCTGAGACCAAATCCTACATTATCTTTTATCTTCAACCACGGAAGCAACCGGTGATCCTGAAATACCATTCCACATCGAGGTCCGGGACTAACGACTGCATGACCATTTCTCTCAACGATACCGTCTTCATAGTCCACCAGTCCACACATAATCTTAAGTAATGTGCTCTTTCCACATCCACTGTGCCCCACAATAGTAATAAACTCACCTTTCTTAATCTGGAGATTAATATCTTTCAGCACATCTATCGGCTGTTTGTCCACCAGAAACTGTTTATTCAAATGTTCAATGTTAATAATATATTCGCTCTTTTTTTCATTCTGTGCCGCATCTCCCATTTTTCTTCCTCCTGTTCTCTTCGATATGTCCGTATTATATTGTCACTTTTCCTATCAGTAAAGTATGTTTTGAGAAAACGTTTTCAACTCATTGCCGTAAAACGTCACTTTTTTTGAGTTTTCTTATATGATTCTTTCATAATCCAAGCATATTTATCCGTCATTATATATTTTCATGAAAACGTAATCAGTCAATAAATTCAATACTTTCAGCAGTTTTAAAGCAAAAAAACAGACCGGAACAGAATTTTTTATCCCATTCCGGTCTGTTTTCACAAACAAAAATTCAATTTTATCCCCCACATCAATCGCAATAATCTCTTTTACAATATCTCTTATTGTATCCTCTTCCATCGGTATGTCTTTGACTGTCGTATCCATATCCATCGTAGTACGCTCTGTAATACCAATCATAGATGAAATCAAAAGACCACCCTTTAATATAATATTTTTCTTATACCTTGAAACAGAAAGTCTTTCCAATATTCTTTCAAACAAAAACATTTGCAAAACCTCTTGTGGCATAAGACTATTCTTCTTTGCAACATTACGGATTGCCCCTTTTAGCTGCTCTGGTGTCTTCACACTAGCTCCTCCTATGTTAATACATCCATATAATCGCGAATCTTTTCTTCCACTCCAAATACTTTCGCATATTTAAGTAGTCTTCTGGCATTATATTCTCCGTTAAAATACTCTTTGATAGCTTGAATATACAATTGCTTATCAACTTCGTTTTTTAACATTACTAAATCGCAAATACATCTTTCTTTATCATAAAGTATTACTTTATTTCCTAGACTGGTATCTGTATAAGTAATACCTAAATCCCATACCTTCTTTTGAACATAATGAAATTTAATTTTTTCATTATCCTTCTTAATTCTCGTGCTGTTAAAACCTTGCGGAACGGTCACTGATATGATATGCGGAACTCTGTCTGACATCCCCCATAAATACAAAGCTGTACCATAGGAAAAAACCATTTTCTCACTTCTTTTTTGTAGGACTGCATATTCATCCGGAAATTCACCTGCCAGCGAGTACAATCCTTTCGCTTCCTTAATCAATCTGCCATCCTCTACAAAAGATTTAATTAAACCTCTATATAGCCCTGCAGCTTCTATCTGCTTTGTAGTGACGATTCCAGAATTCTTTTTTCCGATTCTTTCAATGATTTGAAATATTTCATCCATATTATTTCTGATAGTCATTTTATATATCGCCCCCTTACAATCGTGCTTTTATTTTACCATTCTAAATGCCAAATGTAAACATAATTATATTATTTCAAACAATACTTTAATTTATACTGCAATCAAATACCAAAATATTGCTTTTTTTTAACTATGTATATCCTGTGTACTCGTTTAGTCTCCATATAATAAATCGTTGTCACCAAAATGGTGACATGCTGTTTTCAAGGCGTTGCTTGCATATTTTTTATAAGCATGCAACAATTGAATAGAACTTGCAAGTGAAAACAATAGGAAAGGAGCTAAAATTTATGGCAGAATTTGGAGAACAACTTAGAAAGGCACGGGAAGCGAAAGGAATGACTCAACAAACACTCGCTGAAAAAGTATATGTAACAAGGCAGGCTGTTTCAAGGTGGGAATGCGGAGACCGATATCCTGATCTGATTACTACTAAAAAGATATCTGTGATTTTGGATGTAAGTATTGATGAACTAGTATCTAAAAATGAAATGACTTTTATCGCGGAAAGAAATCCAATTATCGACAAATCTGCAATCAATAATTTGATTGTACCGATTGTGCTTGCACAAATCGGTATAATGTGAAAACCACATGGAGCCGGCAGGCGACATGATATAATGTATTATAAAAAAAATGAGGAAAACAGTTCAAAACGATGGATTAACCAGCGAACATACAATCCATTTACCCAAAATTATAGCTACATATATAGTGACAGTCACAGGAATTGGATTGATAATCTATGGAATCGTAAAAGTTGCATTCTATTATATTGCTATAAATGCTGATGTAAAAGTCGTAGTAACATTTTTTTGTATATCTTTTATCCTCATTGTTTTTTTGATTTGGCTATTACTATTTCCAATCACCAAAAGAATGGATGCGAAATGCCATATTCCAATGAGAAACATTTTTGTAATAGTCCTGGCATATTTAATGTTTTTATTCGGAGCAATTATGTGTGTCCAAAACCTTATAAAAGCACAAAAGGATATTGTATGCGGACGCCAAAGTATGATTATCTATGATTGCTACTATATTTCTTCCCATAGCAGGTACAAAGGAACCACCTACGATTTGTCTGGAAATTGTGAAAGTGGACATGTTGAATTTGATATAACAGGAATCGGAAAAGATACGTTAGAAAAAATGAAAGGAAAAAGTGTGCGAGTTTCTTTCTATCCAAATACCCAGTGCGTTTACTTTGCGGAAATTGTGGAATAATAAAGAAATCATCTCTGATAGACATAATGGGACATATCACTATATGATATGTCCCCTCTTTGCACTCATCTAAATATTCTCCTTAACGTATTCTCTCAATCATACACTCATGATGTTTCTTCTCATCATAATTGATTGCAACCAGCAATACCTCCGGATATTGTTCTACTTTCTGGATATAGTTTCTATCCTTAATCTGTTTCATTGCCTCTTCACAGGAAGCATTTACCTTAAGTTCCAAAATAATAGCAGGCTTATCTTTCTTTCGTGGAATAAAAATATAATCGCAATATCCTTTTCCTGCCTTTGCTTCCCTCTCTATCCTGTATTCATCCCTTGCCGCAAGATAGCATAGCGTTATCACACAGGATAATGAGTTTTCATCACTATACTTCAAAAATGGTATTTCCCTGTCATGAACCTTCTCTAACATTGCTGCAACCTTCTTTTCGTCACATGCCAATGTTGCCTCTAATATTTCTTTCGAACTATCAACAATTTCTTTTACTTCACCCATGCTTTTTCTGGCTAATACTTCCTGATATTTTTCCATCAATTCAAAATTGGGTATTCGCAAACATTCATCATGATAAGAAAGAAATCCATATACCACCATAGCAGACAATATCTCATCGCGGCTATTGAGTTCCTGTTCCGCCGCACTATAACCATTCAACTTGACCCGAACCGCTAGTCCCGATACCATTTTAACGATATCCTCTCTCACCGCATCCACGTTATGTTCAATACAGTGTGCTATTTCATTCATCGGTCCTGTCTCCGTCCAGTAATTTGCACATTTACCATCTGTTAAAGCAAAATGAACCGAGCGAGGATTAAACAATCTTCTACCATCACTCAGATAATAACCATCATACCATTCAGCCAATTCCGCATAAGAAACCGTTTGATGTTTCTCTGTCAATTCTTTCACTTCAGTTTCGTTAAAGCCAAAATAGATATCATAAGTATTATCGTTCATAAAATTATACTCACGAAACATATTTAATTCAGAACCACTGGAATACTTTGCAATTGGCAGCACTCCTGTCATATATGCCAGTTCTACATATGGTTGATCCTTCAGTAACCCTTTCAAAAATTCCAAATAGGAAGTCTGGTCATTTCTTGACATGAAATCCTTATAAAATATAGAATCCCACTCATCTATAATAAATATAAAAGAATCCCCGGTATTCAGCAGCATATCACTTAGCGAAAAGTATTTTTTTCCATTCAGTTTCGGATATACCTCTAATAAATCCTGCTTTAATTTCTCCATCACGCTTAGTATATAATCACGATAGGAAGAGCACATATCCGGTATCCGGCTCAAATCCATATAGATTACATTATGCTGATTTAAATCCTTCTCATACAAAGCGGATGCCGCAACCTGCAAGTCATCAAACATAATATGTGCATCATACCCTTTTGTATAGTAGGCACCCAACATATTCGCGTTTACTGTTTTTCCAAAGCGTCTTGGTCTTGTGATACAAATGTATTTACTTTTCGTATTCATGTTCCGGGATATATCGGCAATAAGCATACTCTTATCTACATAAATTTCATCATTTAATGCATCCTGAAACAATCGTTTTGGAATATTTGTATTTAAATAGTTCATAGACGCCTCCTTCTCGCATTTTCTATATTATATACCACAAATCACCATAAAGTAAACACATCTCTTACACCAGACTCATCATAATCGCAACTCTAATACGAAAAACAACCCGCTGTACCAGCGGGATCCTTTGGCATCCTCTATACCAAACGAACCTCATTAACCGGTACACCGGGTTTTGTTCTTCTATCCATAACATTTCCCTTGGATAAGTTATAACATATTCCAGAGAAAAAGAAAAGAAAGCTATTTAAGTATTTTTCTACGCCTCTAATCCTGCCATCTTCAAAGCCTTCCGAATCTGCGGTCCGAAAAATGCTGCCAGCACCATCTTGATCAAATCTCCAGGAATAAATGGAATCACACCTGCCCATAAAGCTGCCATAAAATCCATTTGTGCCTGATAAGCCAGCCATACTGTTCCCAAAGCATAACAAACAATGATTCCCACCACCATGCCAATCATACTTTGCACAAACTTGCCATGAAACTTATCAATGAGAATTCCCGCAATGACTGCCATAGGAATAAATCCAATCAGATAACCGCCTGTCGGACCAATCAGTTTAGCAGGTCCTCCTGTAAAACCGGAAAATACCGGTACACCCACCAGACCAATTGCCAGATAAACAATATAACTAAGGGTACCTTTCTTCATTCCCAGAATATAGAGTGCAAAATAAACTGCAAGATTCGTCAGGGAAATCGGCACAGGACCAATTGGAATGGATAACGGTGCCAATACACAGGTAACTGCCGTCATTACTGCGATTAATGCAAGGGTTTTCGTTGCAATCTTCTGTTTGCCGGAAGTATTCACTTCCGTAGTTTCATTTGTCATATTTACTTCTTTTGCCTTACTCATCTTTGTACCTCCAAATCAAATCCCATATCCTGTAACATTTCCATGTCCTGTTTTGTATTATTGCCAACGGTCGTCAACATATCGCCGGTAATGGTTGCATTGACCCCAGATTGAAACAACCGTCTGCCTCCATCCTTAAAATAGTTCCGTCCCGCTGCCATACGGATATATGCCGTCGGATTGATGTACCGAAACATTGCCACTGTACGGATAATCTCATCCTCCGTTAGCGGGGTCAAATCTCCAAGGGGAGTTCCCTTTACTGGAATCAAGGCATTGATTGGAATGGATTCAATCTCTAATTCTGCTAACGAAACCGCCATATCCAATCGATCCTGCCATGTCTCGCCCATGCCAATGATTCCGCCGGAACAGACCGTCATCCCTGCCGCCTTTGCAAGCTTAATCTCCCGAATCTTATCTTCATATGTATGCGTGGTACAGATATTTGGAAAATTGCGCTTCGATGTCTCAATGTTTGCATGATACATTTCCACCCCTGCTGCTTTCAGTCTTGTAAATGCTTCTTCACTGATCAGTCCATGGGATGCACATAACCGGATGTTACACTCTTTATGGAGCAGTGCATAGGTATCAACCAATGTGTCCAGTTCTTCTCCTTCCACCGTGCGCCCTGCCGTTACAATGGAATAGGCATGCACTCCTGCCGCTTCTCTTTTCTTGCAATCTTCTAATACTACCTCCGGCTCTAACATGCCATGCTCCTCACAGCCGGTATGGTTATGTGCGGATTGTGCACAGAATTTGCAATTCTCACTGCAGCGTCCTCCTCTGCCATTGATAATCGTACACAAATCCACATGATTATTACAAAGTGCTTCCCGGATTGCATTGGCACCAATTGCCAATTGTTCCAAATCCACTTCCTCAAAGAAAGACAAATCCTCATCCCTTGTAAGCCTTCGTCCTGCGATAATCTCTTTTGCTAATTGCTGTATGTCCATCTTCTGTTCCTTTCTATGTATTATGTACTAGGCATTTGCGAAACGCCTGTTTCTTCTATAAACGTTGTGCAATTTGACAATAT
>CAMEFI010000034.1 GCA_945915475.1 uncultured Clostridium sp.
CTTGTCAAATCTGCACAACTCAATATGCATTTTCAAGAGTTTCGCAATTACCTAAAAGGAATATCATAACGAGGAGAGAACATGAATAAAAGGCAGAAGAAAAAGAAATTAAAGCAGCAAATGAATGGTGCTGCAAAACAGAAGAAGCAGGATAAACCGGAATCTGTTAATATCATTAAAGATGATTCTACTGTGGATGAAAACGCTGTGACACAGAATACATCTGCTGTTTTTCGTTTTTTCTTATTCACGATTACATTTTTGATTTTGGAGCTTGGAATGGCGTGTTCTACCGGGGGACATTTTTTCAGTCATTACGGAATCTATATTACATTGTTTTGCGTAGGATATGGATTGCTATTTCAATTGGTGACAACGCTTACAAAGCGGGAACGAATCAATCGAATCTTACAAGCAGGCTGTCTTTTTTTTGTATCTTTTGGTTTTTGCGTCATTTATTTCCTTTATTGTGAATTTCAATTATTTTATGATTTGAATACCATGATTGCAGGTGCTTCAGATGCAGTGGGAGATTTTTCGGGAGATATTGTTGCCATGGTAATGACTTCGGACGGATTATCACACATATTCCTGTTTTTCCTTCCTGTATTGTTGTATTTGATATTGGATAAAAAATGTTCATTTGCAGAGCCAACAGATTTCAAAACAAAGGGAAAATTATTGGTATCTTGTGGAGCAATTGGAACAGTTGGATATGGCAGATGATACGGTAATTGTGATCAGTGCGGATCATTTTCCTTATGGGCTTGATCAGGATTCTGGTTCCATGGCGAATCTGGAGGAATTGTATGGTGTGCCCATTGAAAATGATTTTGTAAGAGACCATAACCGGTTGATTATATGGAGCGGCTGTTTGGAAAAAGAGGATCCGATTGTCGTGGGCACACCTACGTCTAGTATAGATATACTACCCACGTTGTGCAATTTGTTTGCAGTGGATTTTGATTCGAGATTATTGCCGGGAAGGGATGTGTTTTCGGATGCAGAACCTCTGGTATTTACACTGGGATATGATTGGAAAACGGATAAAGGAACCTATCTTGCTGCCAAAGGGACATTTATTCCGGCTCAAGATGGGGAAGAGGTTTCCCAGGAGTATATCGACAACATGAAAGCCATAGTTAAAAATAAAATTACTTATAGCAAGAGCGTGCTGCGACAGGATTATTTTCGACATGTTTTTGAATCCTTAAATATTCCTTAAGAATGATGCTTTCTGCTATAGAACAACATCTGGCTTTGATTTTCCCCAATACTGTTCAATTGCATTTTGGTTCAAATTTTCTCCAATTACAATGAGAATGGATTGTCCTGTTGGAATCGGTTGTATTTCCGTTACCCTGTGGGTGATGTTGACGGAAAGCCATTGTCCGTCTGAAAGTTTCTGGAATCCTTTGATACGGAAGACCTTGCCGCAGGCAGGGTCTTTCAGTATTTTCGGGCAGGAATCTCTTAAAAATTCTTCTGAAAAATCCATATTCATAAAGTACAGACTATCGTATGTCTCTTGGTTGTCAAACCAGAGTTTGGTATAGTCTGCGATATGATAACCAGAGTGCATGATTGCCTGGTAATCTGTATCTTGTAATGTATCCCAGTCTTTTTCTATGACGATGGAAGTGGATGTTTTTGTACAGTGAAGGAGATGCAGAGATTGTTCTACATATTTTTGGGTAGAGACGAGTCTGTCTGCGCTTACTTCCTGCGTGTGACTATATAGGATTGTTCCGGCCTGGGCCGCCTGAGATGCCAGAATATAACGGGAAAATTCGGATAGGGATTGTTCTAAATTGGCATCAATGATAGTGATGACATTTCCAATCTCATACCAGCGGTCTAAAGGATCTTCGTGTAGTGTGTCAAAGAATTCATCCATATCAAAGATTCCGGATGGTTCCACTAAGATGCGGTCGTATCCGCACATTCCCATTGCAATCAGCTTGGTCTTGAATCTTCTTCTATGACAATCTGCGTCACATCCTCCGGCTACCATTTCTAATGTGCAATGTTCACCTAGTATATCCTGCAGTAACATGGCATCTACATTTACAGCACCAAAATCATTTTCTAAAATTCCGATGTTTGCACCCTGACCTATTAAGAATTGAGCATATTTACGAATAAAAGTTGTTTTACCGGAGCCGAGAAAACCGGTTATCAAATCTATCTGAATCATGTTTTCACCTCGTTATTTAGTATACCCCCATTTTAACATAGGATTCTTTGGAAGAAAAGAAGACTGTTAAAATTACAAAATAAGTAGTCTGAATGACGAAATTAAAGGAGCTGCCTTATGATAAAATGAAATTGTAAGGCGGCTCTTTTTTTGGTACAATGTAATGGTGAAAAGAGATGGATTTATGATTGGACGGAGAAACGTTCTTATAATATTTAATAGGGAATGATTATGGGAGGTACAATAGTGAAATTCATACATTGTGCAGATTTACATTTGGATTCTAAAATGAATTCCAACCTAGAAAAAGAGAAAGCAAAAGAACGGAAAAGTGAGATATTACACACATTTGAGAGAATGGTAGAATATGCAGTATCCAATGATGTTCAGGCGATTTTGATAGCGGGGGATATGTTTGATACGAAGAGTATTTCTGCAACTACCAGGAATACGGTATTGCATAGCATAGAAACGCATTCGGATATTCACTTCTACTATCTGAGGGGAAATCATGATCAGGATAACTTTCTTTCCGGTTTGGAGAGTATACCGGCGAATCTTAGAATGTTCGATTCTGCATGGAGAACATATGAGGAGGCGGACGGAGAGATTACGGTAAGCGGAATGGAACTGTCGGCTGAGAATAGTGGGTCGGCATATGTGTCGCTGGTATTGGATGCGAATAAGTTCAATATTGTCATGCTCCATGGTCAGGAATCGGAAGGAATATCGAGAGATAAAGCAGAGGTTATTCATCTGAAAGCGTTACGCAATAAGGGAATCGATTATCTTGCTCTGGGGCATGTGCATGCCTATAAGAAGGAGCAACTTGATCCGAGAGCAACCTATTGTTATCCCGGATGTCTGGAAGGACGAGGATTTGATGAGTGTGGAGAGCATGGCTTTGTTGTGTTGGAGATTGATCCTGCGACAAAGAAATATACCCATGAATTTGTTCCCTTTGCATATCGCAGACTCTATACGGTGGAGGTGGATGTTACAGATTGCTGTACTACATCACAGATGGTGGAAAGAACAGAGAATGCATTGGAGGCAACCGGGTGTGAAGCAACTTCCATGGTTAAGATTGTATTGAATGGAATGCTGGATGTGGAATGTGAAAAGGATCCGGCTTACATTTTAACAAGGTTTCAGGATTCTTATTATTATGTAAAGATATATGATGAGACAACTCTCAAGGTGAACGAAGAGGATTATATGCTGGATGTCTCGTTGAAAGGAGAGTTTGTACGTCAGGTAATGGCAGATGATTCTTTAAATGACGAGGATAAGAAAGTAATCATACGGTATGGATTACAGGTGATTGCAGGAGAGGAGGTGCAGTAAATATGAAGTTGATTTCCTGTCATGTTGAGAATTTCGGTAAACTTCATGATTGTTCCATGAAATTTGAGGACGGCATCAATGCTGTTTGTAAAGAAAACGGATGGGGCAAAAGTACATTTGCTGCATTTATCCGGGCGATGTTTTATGGATTAGATGGTGACCGCAAGAGAAGTGTGGAAGAAAATGAGAGAAAGCGGTATAAGCCATGGCAGGGAGGTGTTTTCGGAGGACGGCTTATATTTGAGACGGAAGGAAAACAGTATGAAATTCAGCGTATCTTCCATGACAAAGAGGCGAATGATGAATTTGAATTGAGAGATGCAAGAACGAATCTTGTATCTCGTGACTTTACGGAACGAATCGGTGAAGAACTCTTTCAAATTGGAAGAGAATCCTTTATCCGGACTATTTTTATTGGCCAGAGTGAGTGCGAAACCTATGCCACGGATGATATCAATGCCAAGATTGGCAATATTACAGATAACACCAATGACATGAATCATTTTGATAGTGCCAATGCGGTTCTTACGGATTTGATGAACCGGATGTCACCTACGAGAAAAACAGGTTCCATCTCCAAAAGAAAGGATGAGATTGCGAAACTGGAACGTGTGGTAAAGGATGGAAGCAATATTTCAAAGAGCGTGGATGAATATAGTAAGATGCTGCGCAACGAGGAAGAGCAATATAAGGTGAAAAAAGAGGAGATGCAGAAAAATACAGCTTTGCAGAAGAAAGCTGCGGCTCTTCATAATGTTCAGGCAAAAAAGGATGAATGGAATCATTTAAAGAAATCTGTGGAGGAGAAGAAGAAAAAAGCGACTGAATGGAAGGATAAATTTCCCGGGGAGATTCCGGAGAATGGGGAAGTTATGGAAATGCTTTCTGAATGTACGGAATATGAAAAGGCGGCAGAACGGGTTCGGATGACAGTTGTAAGTGAGGAGGAACAGAAGGAACTAGCGGATTTGGATGATTTGTTCGCATCAGGAGTTCCGGATGAAACGATCATAGATGAAAAGATAGCAGCAACTGCCCGGTATGTCCGGATGAAGCAGGAATACAGTGAAAAACAATTGAGTGCGCAGGAGATGGAACGATTAGAGGAATTAGAGACATTTTTTGAAAAAGATACTGATTCTGTATCTGCTATTGTGGGGAAATGGAACGAGAGAAATGCAAGAAAGTCTGCGCTTCCGTCAAAACAGGCGATGTTGTCGGCATTTCAGGCTTCTGCACAGGTTTCGTCTAAAAGTACAATATCTTTGTGGATAATAGCTGGCATTTTGGCGATTGTTTGTGGTTTTTTCTTGTTGGTAAAAGATTTATTATTGCCTGGGATAGGTGTCGCGGTAATTGGAATAGGCCTGATAATAGCAGGAGTATTGATCGTAGATAAAAGAAAAGAATCAGGAGAACATTTAGAACAGTTACAAATGGCTGAACTGGAAAAAGACATTCAGGAGGACAGGGAATTTGTTGAGAAAACAGATAGAGAAGTAAGCATTTATTTATCTGCACATGGAAAAGAATTTGAGGAGTATGCGGTAGCTGCCTTTTTGCAGCAGATTACGGAAATCAGTGTGGAATATCAAACACTAAAAGAAAAAGCAAAAAGAGCAGCTTTGGAATTAGAAAGGGAAGAATTAGAAAAGGCAAAAAAGGAAATCAGCTCTTTTCTGTGTCAATTCCGGTTAGGGGAAGAGGACACAAGGTATTTGGATGATCTGTACACTTTAAAAAGAAAACGGGAACAATATACGGCGTTAACGCAACAGGAACGAAGAAACAAAAAAGCAAAGCAGGAAAAAGCAGAACTGGAAGCAGAAATCGTGGACTTTTTAGAACGACATGGATATTCCAAGGAAGACAATCTTCGGGAACAAATGAATGAAATACAGGAAAATCTTCGGCATTATATGCATGCATCGGAGAATAAGGAGGAGGCACTTCGTACACTTGCAAAGTTTGAAGAGGAGTATGATGTCAGAATTTTAGAAAAGGAAACAGAAACTGCTGATCTGCCTTCTTTGGAAGACATAAATGCCACAATCACTACCTTGACCGGTGAAATGGAGATGATCCATAAAACCATAACCGACTATAATAAAACGTTAGAAAGCCTGCAAAGTGAGTATGATGCATGGCAGGAAGAAGGAATTCGTCTGGAGCAATTGCAGGAGCTTCAGGAGAAGGAACAGAAAAAATATCAATATCTGAAAAAGGTACAGGAAAAACTTTGTGCGGCAAAAGAGTCCATTACATCAAAATATTCTGCGCCGATATTAAAGGCTTTTGGAAATTATTATAGTATGATAACCGGGGAGAAAACGGAAGTGTTTCACCTGGATGCCAATACCACCATCACGGTAGACGAGTTTGGCAAGCAAAGACAGGTCAATACATTGAGCACCGGATATCGGGATTTGATTGGTATTTGTCTTCGGGTGGCACTGGTGGATGCCATGTACGAGAATGAGGCACCAATACTGATTTTTGATGACCCCTTTACGCATTTAGATGATGAGAAAATGAAGTCGGCCACAATATTTATGGAAAATGTGGCAAGGCATTACCAGATCCTTTATTTTACCTGTAGCAATATAAGGAATATGGAAAGATAGGTGTTGTGTTGTTTTGACTTGGTATGTTATTATAGTTAGCAGAATGACCAGGTGTTTTATGGAGAGGTTTATTTGTATGAATTATAATGTAGATTATGAAATCTGCACCATTATTTTTCTGTTAGTGGTGCTTGTGATTTCCAGATCAAGAAAAAGGCTGGAAGATTTTCAGTCAAAAATGTATCAGATTTTTATGATCGTATGCTTTGCTAATACTTGTCTGGATATTGTTACATGTTATACAGATAGTTATTATCAAAAGGTTCCGTTGTGGTTGAATTATACGATGAATACCTTTTTTCTGATGGTACAATGTATCATACCGATTATGGTTATGCTATATATTTTTTTCAAGATACAGCAGATTCAGGAATGTAATATGGTTGTGATTGCGATTTCTCTTATGCCGGCGATTCTTGCAGCGTTGGGGGTATTGTCCAGTCCGTTCACACATTGGTTTTTCTATTTTGATGCCACCGGATATCATCATGGTATTTTGCATAGCTGGCTTTATGCCAATGCAGCTTTGTATGCAGTGGGGACGACGATTTATGCCATCTGTGTACATAAGATTATCCGTTGGTCGCAGACAATATTGGTTCTTGCCATGATTGTTGTGACATTATTGCCCACAATTGTTCAGTTTTTCTTTCCGAATTATATGCTGGCAGGACTTGGAACGGCGCTTACTGTTTTTATCATGTATTTGACAAATGAGAATTCCATGATGTATCTGGATGCGACTACGGGCGCATTGAATCGTCAGGCGTTTTCTCATCATATAAAAGCTTACAAGAAAAAGAACTTCCCGGAACAGATTTTCGTAATTGCTTTGGATAATTTCAAGATCATCAATGAGGTATATGGCATTGATGGTGGGAATCAGATAATGAAAATGCTGGTGGAAGCTTTACAGAAAGAATATTCGGAATCTTGTGTTTACCGTTTTGGCGGAGATATGTTTGCGGTCATTTTAAAAGAAACAACAGAAGGTTCAAGAGAATTAGCGAAGATTCGGAGTATTTTACATAGAAAATGGTATTTGCATGATAATGATACCCAGTTAAGTGCCTGTATCTGTCTGGTGCACTCCATTCATCATTCAGAGGAGAGTCTGGAGGATGCCATTGAATATAGCGTGGAACAAGCCAAAAGAATTGGAAAGGGTCAATTCATTGAGATAACAGAGAACAGTGCAACGGAGATTTCGAGACGGGCGGCAATTGAACAGGCGATTGTGAATTCCATAGAGAAGGACACTTTTGAGGTGCATTATCAGCTGATTTATGATACAAAAGAGAGAAAGTATCACTCTATGGAGGCTTTGGCCAGATTACAGGTACCGGGATATGGTTACGTGTCTCCGGAAGAGTTTATACGAATTGCGGAGAAGAATGGCACCATTCTCAAGATTGGCCTGCTCGTACTGGAGGAGGTTTGCAAATTTTACAAAGAATGCGGCTTGAAAGAATATGGGATTGATTTTATTGAGGTCAATCTGTCTGTGGTTCAGTGCGTGCAAGACAATATTCATGAAGATATTGTGCGGATTATGGATAAATATGGGATTGAACCGTCAATGATCAATCTGGAGGTTACGGAAAGTGCAGCGGCATATTCGGAAGAAAGATTGATTCGGAATATGGAGAAGATGTCAGTGGCAGGTCTGGCTTTTTCGTTGGATGATTATGGATCCGGATATTCTAATATCAATTATCTGGTTGATCTGCCTTTTTCTATTGTTAAGATTGATAAGTATCTTGTATGGGCGGCAATGAGAAATGAGACATCCCGGGTGATCCTTGAGAATATTATTTCCATGTTTAAGAAAATTCACCTGAAAGTCGTGGCAGAGGGAATTGAGGATTTGCAGATGGCGACCATGGTGACAGAGATGGGAGCGGATTATTTACAGGGTTATTATTATTCGAAACCTCTTGTGAGGGAAAAGGTAATGGAAAGACTGGAAGATCAGAAAGTGAGGTAAAGATTGTTGAAAATAGAAGAGAATAAAAGAAATTCGTTTTCAGGTTCTATAGGATTTGTGTTGGCTGCAGCGGGAAGTGCAGTAGGGTTGGGAAATATATGGAGATTTCCTTATCTTGCAGCAAAGGACGGCGGAGGCCTGTTTCTGGTCGTTTATCTGGTGCTGGCTCTTACATTTGGATTTACATTACTTACAACAGAGATAGCGATAGGAAGAAAGACCAAGCAAAGTCCGTTGACTGCTTATAGTAAGGTCAGACCGAAATGGGGATTCTTAGGGGTGCTTGCCTGCCTTGTACCTGTGATTATCATGCCATACTATTGTGTGATTGGTGGTTGGGTTCTAAAGTATTTCCTTGCATACCTTACAGGTGAAGGATCAAAAGCGGCTATGGATGGATATTTTACGGATTATATTACATCGGATATGCAACCAATACTTTTGATGGTTGTTTTTTTGGGAGTGGTAGCATTTATTATTTATCGGGGTGTGAATAATGGGATTGAATCTTCCTCAAAGATTATAATGCCCCTTTTATTATTGTTAGTTGTGGGAATCGCAGTCTTTTCCCTGACAATTCACCATACAGATTCGGATGGAGCGGTGAGAACCGGTATTGAGGGATTAAAGATATACGTGATTCCGGACTTAAATGGATTGACCGTTAAAGATTTTTTTACAGTGTTATTAGATGCTATGGGACAGCTTTTTTTCAGTCTTAGTGTTGCCATGGGTATTATGATCGCATATGGATCCTATGTGAAAGATGATGCGAATCTTGTGAATTCTATCAATCAGATTGAGATATTTGATACGGCAGTAGCGTTTCTTGCGGGGATTATGATCATTCCGGCAGTCTATACTTTTATGGGAAGAGAAGGGATGGAAGCTTCTGGACCCAGTCTGATGTTCGTTTCGTTGCCGAAGGTTTTTGATGCAATGGGAGGGATTGGTAATGTGGTGGGCTGCCTGTTCTTTGCCATGGTATTATTTGCTGCAATCACCAGTGCGGTCTCTGTCATGGAGGCGGTGGTATCCAGCCTTATGGATAAGTTTCATTTATCAAGGACAAAGGCCACTGTGTTAGAAACCATCATTGCACTGGCCGGGGGAACTTTAGTATGTCTTGGATATAACAAATTGTATTTTGATATTGTGCTGCCAAATGGTGCGCATGCACAGATACTGGATGTGATGGATTATATCAGCAATAATTGTCTCATGCCGTTAGTTGCCATTGGAACCTGTATCCTGATTGGATGGATTGTGAAACCGGATATGATTGTGGAAGAGGCAGAAAAGACAGGGTGTAAATTTGGCAGAAAAAGATTATACATTATAATGGTTAAGTTTGTGACCCCGTTGTTATTGGTTGTTCTTTTGTTGAAATCTTTGGGAATTCTGAAGATGATCTGATACACTAAAATCTATTGCTTTTTATGTACAAATATAATAGAATATTTTGAGGCAGGTTATTAGGAAAAGACTATAGAAATGCATTACTTTGGTACGATTAGGAGGCAGACCATGGTTCGTGAAGAGAATGTCAAATTGATGAGCCGAATTGCAATTTATGAGAAACAGAAAGGCAGAACAGAGATTCCCATGCATTGTTTTTACAAGGCAGACTATGTTCGGCTTCATGCATTAAAATCAATAGTGTATGCCACAATAACCTTTGTATTCATTGCAGCATTGGTCATTTTGTATCGATTAGATGACATTTTAAGTAATATACTAAAGTATGATTATAAGAAACTTGTAATAGGGATTATGGTAGCCTATGCAATATGGGTGTTCGTATACTGGCTTATCGCCCGAATCCTATATGCGAAGAGATATGAGGAAAGCAGATCGAATATTATTATATACAATCATAATCTTAAGAAACTGCAGGAAGAAGCAGAAAAAGATGTTGTGAGAACGAAGGGAGGAGTAGTGATTGATGACGACTTTGTTGACTTTTAGAGACAATGTGAAGGCTTTTATAAGCCGTTATGATTATATATTCACTCCTATCGGGAAAGGAATTCTGGCTCTTTGTATATTCTTTTCACTTCATGTGCAGTTTGGATATATGACGGTGCTGGGTAAAGGGATTGTATTACTTGCGTTATCCCTTTTGTGTGCTTTTTTGCCAATTGAGATTCTGGCAGGAATTTCAGCGGTCTTAATTGTTTTGCAATCATTTAAAGTCACGGTGGATGTGGCACTGTTAAGTTTTGCACTTATTATGGTTTTCTATTGCGGGTATATGCGCTTTGTTCCGAAAACGGGAGTGATTGCATTACTGGTTCCGATTTTCTATGCATGTCATTTAATCTATGCATTGCCGATTGTTATTGGATTTTTGGTGGGGCCTGCAGCAATTATTCCTGTGGCATTTGGCGTATTATTGCAGGATTATGGGCTGGCAGTAGGAGATTTGGTGAAAGTACTTGCGGCAACAACGGATGATGATGAAGCAGTTCAGGGATTTCATTATGTATTATCTGAATTGCTGGCAAATAAAGAGATGTTTCTTACTATTATTGTATTTTCAACAGTGATTTTGATAGCATATCTTATATATCGTTCATCTTTTGAACACTCATGGATGGTATCATTTGTGGTAGCCGGATTTTTGAATATTGTTCTGTTTTTGGTTGGAAGTGTGACTTTTGCCATAGAAATTAATATTGGTGCAATTCTGTTAGAGAGTGTTGCAGGCACATTGATTGCGTGCCTCTTGCAATTTTGGAAAGGAATTGTAGATTATCAGCGGACGGAGCTTTTGCAGTTTGAGGATGATGAGTATTATTATTATGTTAAGGCAATTCCAAAGTTGTCTGTTCCTGAATCCAATAAGAATGTGAAACATATTAATTCCAAAACACATAATTAAATGGAGATGTTAATCATTGAAACAATTAATTACTTTTTTCAAAACATATTTTGACTGGTTCTATATTCCGCGGATTACAGTGACGGATATAATAGAGATTGCAATTATTGCAATTTTGCTTTATTACATTATGGACTGGTTTAAAAAGACCCGGGCATGGACCTTATTCAAGGGTATTTTGGTTCTGTTGCTTTTTACGGGTATAGCAATGATTTTTCAATTTCATACGATTTTATGGATTTTTAAGAATACGATCAGCGTAGGTGTTATTGCCGTTATTATCATTTTTCAGCCGGAGTTTCGAAGAGCGCTTGAACAGCTTGGGCGTAAGAATTTTATCTCATCCTTGTTTTCCACTGGCGTAGAGAATTCTGGAAGAATACTGGATCGAAAAGTAATGAATGAAATCAACAAAGCGGTATTTGCAATGGCAGAAGTGAAAACTGGTGCGTTGATCGTGTTAGAACAGGATGTTCGATTGGGAGATTATGAGAGGACGGGTATTCCTATTGATGCAGAAGTGACAAGCCAGCTTCTCATCAATATATTTGAACACAATACACCATTGCATGATGGCGCAGTATTAATCCGGGATAATCGTATTGTGAGTGCAACATGTTATCTTCCGCTATCAGACAATCTGGATATTAATAAATCATTAGGAACAAGACATCGTGCAGGAATTGGTGTAAGTGAAGTTTCGGATAGTATTACGGTGATTGTTTCGGAGGAGACGGGCGGTGTGTCTCTTGCCTGCAACGGAGTATTGTATCGTGGATTGACGAGAGAAAGTCTTCCAAAGAAGATAGATGAATTGAGTAAGAATGAGCCAATTACCAAAAAAATGAAATGGTGGAAAGGTCTTGGTAAACATGAAAAATAGAATTCTGGACCATTTTGGTTTAAAATTATTATCTTTGATTATTGCAATTGTGGTTTGGATCATTGTGGCAAATGTTGATGATTATACCACAACAAAGCAGATTTCGGGGATAGAGATAGAATTCATAAATGGTGATGCCATTACAGAAAAGAATAAAGTCTATGAAGTACCGGATGGAACATCAATAGATATTGTTGTAAAGGGACGCAGGAGTATTGTTGAGAAATTGACAAATGAGGATTTTAAGGCTGTCGCAGATCTGTCAAAAATGTCCATTACCAATGCGGTAGCTGTGAATGTATCGGCGGTAAGCAGTTATGTGGCAAAAGAACTTACAATTTCTTATACCAATAATGCCGTTAATATTGCCGTGGAGGATAAGCTGCAGAAACAGCTGCCAATTACTGTGCGGACGAATTCGGATGTCGCAGAGGGCTATGCCATTCGTAATAAAACAGCATCCCCGAATCTGATTACGGTAGAAGGCGCCGAAAGTGTTGTCAATACAATCGAAGAAGTTGCAGTGGATGTAGACGTAAAGGGTGCTGATAAGAGTTTATCTGCCTATGCAACACCGGTATTTTTGGATAAGAATGGCGAAGCGATAGATTCATCAAAATTTGATTATGATGTAAAGGAAGTAGAAGTAGCGGTTGAGATTCTGAAAACCAAGGAACTGAAAGTAAAGGTTAAGACGAAAGGGGAACCGATACAAGGTTATGCTGTTGCCGGCGTAGATTATCAGCCTACAAGTATTCTGGTGGTAGGAGAAGCAGCAGATCTGGCAAAAGTAGACGATATTGTCATTGATGATGTTGATGTGACGAATTTAGCGAGAGATCTTGAAATTCCGGTTGCGTTAGCAGATTATCTGCCAAGCGGCATTACATTAGCAGAAGACACACAGGAAGTCATGGTTAAGGTTGCTATTGAAAAGATAGAAGAAAAGATGCTTGTGATTAATGCAGATGAGATTAACATAGTGGGTAAGGCTGCTGAATTGAATTATGAATTCGTGGAGAATATAAGCTATACCTTGAAAGTGAAGGGATTGAGTAAGGATTTGGAGAATCTGAAAGTTACTAATTTAATCCCAAGCATTGATGTGTCGGGATATGGCGTTGGAACATATAAGTTTACGGTGAGTTTTAAAGAAATGAGCGGAATTGAGATACTGGATAGTATTGAGACGGAGTTGGAAATTACGCAAATACAATAGACGGAAGTAGGAGGAGGGATTGGTATGGTGGTACAGAAAATTGTGGTTACCGAGCCTTCCGGTCTGCATCTTCGTCCTGCGGGGCAATTATGTGAATTGTGCCTGAAATATGAATCGAAGATTCAGATTAAGAAGGGATATCAAACTGCAAATGCAAAAAGTGTGTTAGGAGTATTGGCAGCAAGAGTCCAACAGGGAGATGAAATAGAGATTATCTGTGAAGGAACGGATGAAGCAGAAGCAATGGAACAGATAATCAGATCATTCCACAATGGTTTTGGGTCAAAGTGAATGGATTATAGTGTATGATTATATGGAGGTGATCTCTTGTGAGAATGGAATCACAGGAAAAAGTGGAAGAACTTAAAAGAATCGTGGAAGAGAGTGACAATATTGTGTTCTTTGGTGGTGCAGGCGTGTCAACAGAGAGTGGAATTCCGGATTTTCGAAGTGTGGATGGTCTATATAATCAGAAGTATAAGTATCCGCCGGAAGTTATTGTAAGTCATAGCTTCTTCCGACAGGCTCCGGAGGAGTTTTTTGAATTTTATAAGAATAAGATGATTGCATTGGACGCACAACCAAATGCAGCACATAATAAGCTTGCAGAATTGGAGAAAGCGGGAAAAGTCCGTGCTATTATTACACAGAATATTGATGGTCTTCATTATGCGGCAGGCAGTAAGGAAGTATTAGAACTCCATGGAAGTGTACATCGCAATTATTGTGAAGCCTGTGGCAAATTCTATCCGGTGGAATATATCGTAGAGTCGGAAGGGGTTCCGAGATGTGAGTGTGGTGGTATTGTGAAGCCGGATGTTGTACTGTATGAAGAAGGACTGGATCCGAATACAATGCAGAAGGCAGTAGATTATATTCGAAATGCAGAAGTACTGATTATTGGAGGGACATCACTGGCTGTATATCCGGCTGCCGGATTTATTGACTATTTCCGTGGCAAGCACTTGGTTGTCGTGAACATGGATAATACAACGAAAGAAGTACATGCAGATCTTGTGATTCATGAGAGGATTGGCGAAGTGTTTGAACTATTATAGAGTGTAGGAAAGATTAAGAAGACGGGAAAGATGATTATTCATCTTTCCCGTTTGATGTCTGAAAGCCTTCTTCAGTTGCTTTTCCGATTTCTGTGTTTCGAAAATAATACATTCGGTAATTGCTCGGTGTCATGCCGGTATGTTTTCGAAATATTTCCGTAAAATAACTCTGGTTTGAAAAGGCTAACGTCGAAGCAATCTGCGAGAGGCTATAGTTGGAGTAGATCAGCATGTTTTTGGCTGTGTCTACCTTCTTGGATTGAATGTAACTGCTGATGGAACTTCCTGTTTCTTTTTTGAATAGACGGGATAAATAGGAAGGGGTTAATTGAACATGTTCTGCAAGTGTTTCTATAGTGATTCGTGTATGTAAATGGTCATAGATATAATCCAGACATTCAGCAATCTGTCTGGAGCAAATCTTCTGCTTGCGGAGAGATTTCATTCGCTTGGTATAGTCTATACACATGGCAGTGTGAAGATCGGAAATCTCCTGAATTGATTTACAAAGGTCGGCTTTTTGAATATAGAAATCGCTCAGACTGTATGCTGCTGATAATTCCATTCCGCCTTCTATGCAATAGCGTGCAACCAGAGCAGTTGTGATAGTAAAATGATATTTCATACTCTGAAGCCTATTTAAAGATAATGTCCCTAGTCCGGGTTTATTCATTAATGGTTCTTCACACAGTTGATGAACTTTTTGAATGTTGCCGGCTTTGATGGCTGAATAGAATTCTAATTCCGGATTGTAAGGAGCTCTTAATATTTCATTTTCTCTCTGAACAAATTCTTTGTAATGAAGTTCCTGCTGTAATGCCATGAGAAATCCTCCTGTTTTCTTAAAATTATATCATAATAACGATAAAAAAGATATAAAAATGGTATAATTTGTCAATAAAGAATGATACAAATATGTATACAAGAAATAGTGAGGCTGCAAGGTCGGAAAGGAGAAAAAATGAAACTAGAATGCGGAATCAATCTGGGGGGATATCTTTCACAATGTAAGCACGAGATGGAGCATTATCAAACGTTTATTGTTGAGAAGGACGTAAAGCAAATTGCAGAGTGGGGTTTTGATCATGTAAGACTTCCGGTGGATTACGAAGTGTTGGAAGATGAAGCTGGAAATGTATTGGAATCCGGCTATAATCTTGTAAAGCAAGTTATTGATTGGGGAAAGAAATATGAGTTAAATGTAGTGCTGGATTTGCATAAGGCATACGGCTATGATTTCAATGACGCGGGAGATACGGAGAAAAACAATCTGTTCTCAGACGAGGCATTACAGAATCGCTTTCTTAAGTTATGGCAGCAGATCGCAGAGCGGTTTGGATCGTATGATAATATTGCTTTTGAATTGTTGAATGAAGTTGTAGAAAAAGAAAATGCCAAAGCGTGGAATGAACTGATTCGGAAAGCCGTGAAGGTTATTCGAAAAATTACAACCGAAGCGCCGATTATTTACGGTGGGATTCAGTGGAATAGTGTGAAGACGTTGAAACTGTTAGAGGTTCCGGCAGATAAGAATACCATTTTTACCTTCCATTTCTATGAGCCGCTTCTGTTTACCCACCAAAAGGCATATTGGGTTGAGACAATGGATAAAGATAAGACGATTCTGTATCCGGAAGAGATGGATTACTACCGGACACAGTCGGAAGTGCTCGGCTATCAGGGGGAAGTAGTAATCAAAGCGCATTCCAAGACTATGGGAAAAGAATTTATTCGTGAAATGATACAGGAGGCGGTTACCGCAGCGGCAAAAGCTGGAGTAGGTCTGTATTGTGGCGAATTTGGTGTCATTGATCAGGCACCGGAAAATGATACATTACGCTGGTTTGCAGATGTGCGTGAAGTATTTGCAGAGAATCAGATTGGATGTGCATTATGGACATATAAGGGGATGGATTTTGGATTAGTTGATCCGCATTATGATCTGATCAGAGATAAGCTGATTAATCTGTGGATAAAACGATAATGATATAAGAAGATGGAAATCATCGTTGACAGTCTGATCGTATTGCGTTCGGTGGAGATAACATCAAAAACATAATTATATGTACTACAAATGATAATGTAGTTGATGAAAAAGTGACATACCGGTAAGTGAAAAACTTTCGGTATGTTCTTTTTGTTTTCATTAGAACATTTTGATTGGAATAAAATCAAGATATAAGTTAAACTTATATCTTGAAAATAAAGAAAATATAAGAAAAATGACAAAAAATGCATTTAGGGGGTATACAAACCACATGATATAGTATATAATTTGTTTATGGGAAATCTATTAGATATAAGGAGAGATTATATGAATATCAATCTGGAATACTATAAGATTTTCTATCATGTAGCCACCGAGCTTAGCATAACTGGTGCTGCAAAGAAGCTCTGTATATCACAACCTGCCGTCTCCCAAGCTGTAAAACAGCTCGAGCAGGGATTAGGGATTGAGCTTTTTACCAGACGTGCGAAAGGTGTCAGTTTAACCCGAGCCGGAACTTTGTTGTATTCTTATGTCGGGAATGGTTATGAGACGATTCTTGCAGGTGAGACACAGCTTGCCAAGATGATGAATCTTGAATATGGGGAGGTGCGAATTGGAGCTAGTGATATGTCGTTACAGTTCTATTTACTTCCCTATTTGGAACAGTTTCATCAGCTATACCCGGAGATTAAGGTTACTGTAACAAATGCCCCAACGCCACAGACCATTGACCACCTGCATCAGGGACGAATCGATTTCGGGGTCGTGACCAAACCCTTAGAAGTGGATTCCAAGTTTGAGATTATGTGTGTCCGAACGATACAGGATGTGTTTGTGGCGGGGGATAAGTTCCGTTATCTGAAGGGGAAAAAGCTGGATTACAAGGAATTATCTGCTTTGCCTTTGATATGCTTGGAAGGTGATACGAGTACAAGGAAATATGTAGATAGCTATTTGGAGAGCATGAAGGTATCTGTCACACCGGAGTTTGAGCTTGCGACCAGTGATATGATCGTACAGTTTGCAATGCGGAATCTGGGAATTGGATGTGTTGTGGAGGACTTTGCAAAGAAACAGGTCGAAAGCGGAGAACTTTTTCAATTGGAATTCAAGAAGAAGATTCCGGATCGTGAGATGTGCCTGATAATTGATCAGCGTTCAACCATGTCTGTTGCGGCATCCAAGCTTTTGGAATTATTGAAAGTGACGAATACCGATAACGAATAACCGATAGCAGGGATTTAAGAAAGCTATCAACGTCTTGCAAAGTGGCATGATTAGAGAATCTTAAGAACACAGTGTAAGCGGATAGCGAACAGGAGGATAAGATGGAGTTAAATAATACTTTCAAGTTAATCAATGAAAAAGGTGAAGAAATTGTATATGTTGGATTAAGCGTAGTGGAAAATCCGGAGAATGGACAACGTTACCTGATCTATACGGAAGCCGACAATGCAAAGGAACAGACGGGTAAGCAGGTTGATTTATATGCTTGCGTGTATGGTAAGGAAAACGGAAGAATCGTATTGGATCCGATTACAACAGAGAAAGAGAAGACATTGATTAAGACATTTATCGAGAAGAACATTAAAGTTGCATAACAAAAGGAAAACCTTTCTTTTATTATATGAGAGCGGCTATACTTTGCATGAAATGGGACGTGCGAGTGTGGTCGTTCTTTTCATGTTGGAAGGTATAAGCTGTACTTATAAGATATAAGTATAGCTTATGACAAACATTAGAAATATTGATTTTACTTATGCCTTAAAATAAGTTATACTTTAGCTGAATAAAGGGGATATTTGTCCTTGTTTATATCATTTGGTCAAAAGAAAGGGTTATGTATATGGTTAAAGCGGTAGTAGGAGCAAACTGGGGAGACGAAGGAAAAGGTAAGATTACGGATATGCTGAGCAAGGAAGCGGACATTATTGTGCGTTTTCAGGGTGGTGCAAATGCAGGCCATACGATTGTAAATGATTATGGTAAGTTCGCGCTTCATACATTACCATCCGGTGTATTTTATAATCATACAACCAGTATTATTGGTAATGGTGTTGCACTCAATATTCCAGTTTTGTTTAAAGAAATTAAGGATATTGTAGATAGAGGAGTACCGATGCCAAAGATTCTGGTGTCTGATCGTGCGCAGATTGTGATGCCATATCATATCTTATTTGACGAGTATGAGGAGGAGAGATTGGCTGGTAAGTCTTTTGGTTCCACGAAGTCAGGTATTGCTCCATTCTATTCAGATAAGTATGCGAAGATTGGCTTTCAGGTGAATGAGTTATTTGATGAGGATGCATTAAAGGAGAAAATAGAGCGTGTTATCGTTCAGAAGAATGTGTTGCTGGAGCATTTATACCATAAGCCGTTGTTGAAGGTGGATGAGCTGCTTGCAACATTAAAGGAATACAGAGAGATGGTGGAACCTTATGTGTGTGATGTGTCTGCTTTCCTTTATCAGGCAATCAAGGATGGCAAGAATATTCTGTTAGAGGGTCAGCTTGGTTCTTTGAAAGATCCGGATCACGGAATTTATCCAATGGTCACATCTTCTTCTACTTTGGCTGCTTATGGAGCCATTGGTGCAGGAATTCCGCCATATGAGATTCAGAAGATTGTTACTGTTGTGAAGGCATATTCTTCTGCTGTAGGTGCAGGTGCGTTTGTCAGTGAGATTTTTGGTGATGAAGCAGACGAGTTAAGACGTCGTGGTGGAGATGGCGGTGAATATGGTGCAACAACCGGAAGACCAAGAAGAATGGGGTGGTTCGATTGCGTTGCATCAAAGTATGGTTGCCGGATTCAGGGTACAACGGATGTGGCATTTACGGTACTGGATGTATTAGGATACTTAGATGAGATTCCTGTCTGTGTAGGATACGAGATAGATGGAGAAGTAACAACAGATTTCCCAACGACCGGTAAGTTAGAGAAGGCAAAGCCGGTGCTTAAGACATTGCCAGGTTGGAAATGTGATATCCGTGGAATTAAAAAGTATGAAGATCTTCCGGAAAACTGTAGAAAATATATTGAATTCGTGGAGGAGCAGATTGGCTTCCCAATTACCATGGTATCCAATGGTCCTGGAAGAGATGATATCATTTATAGATAAGATGATGCGGATGAATAGTCTTTGGCAATAAATCTTTCCGGACGGAATGAAGAAGCGAGTGCATTAGGATTAAAATAACCTGAGTCACTCGCTTTTTTGTTGGAAGAATGTTATACTGTTCTATAAAGAAAAAGATCAGAAAGGAAATGTATATGGAACATACAGTAAGGAAGAATAAGTATAACCGAATTGGAATGCGTATCATTGCAGCAATTTTTATTTTGATTGCAGTGGTTCGAATTGTTGTTGTGGTTACAAGTAAAGAACCTACTAATCGAATCCTTACAGCAATTCTTTGTGCGGGCTGTCTGGCATATGGATTCTATCTGCTCAGACAAACCTTGAAGCCGCAGGCGTATGACATTACCTATGTGTTTGGAGATAAGACCATGACACTTAAGATGCATCGGAAAGAGTTTACGATATCCTATGGAGAAATAAGGGATCTTGGCTTTGTGGTTCCCAATGACAATATGGATTACAGTCTCATTCAGATCTATATTGGAAAAGAACAATATGTGATACCATTTAGTGCTAATCGGAATGTAGCTGAGGCATTATATGGAATGCTTAAGTTAAAGAAAGAAGAAGCAGACACTGAAAAAAATGAGGAGTAGAATATTGGTATAGGAATCAAGCGGTTTGAAAGGATGTTAAGAATTGGCGACAAAAGATAAGATATTAGAAATGCTACGGGAAAAGAATGATTATATATCCGGCCAGAATCTTTGTGATCAATTGGGTATATCAAGAACAGCAGTCTGGAAGAATATGAATGCGTTGAAAGAAGAGGGGTACGTGATTGATTCCGTTAATAATAAAGGATATTGTCTCATGGCTGAGCCGGATATCATTGATGTGAAACGTATGGGAGAATATTTGCACACGAAATGGATGGCACGTCATATCGTATATGATAAGAAGATGGATTCTACCAATACAAAGGCGAAGCTTTTGGGAGAAGCGAATGCAGAAAATGGAACAGTGGTGATGGCAGAACAACAGACGGCTGGAAAGGGAAGGCGGGGAAGAACCTGGGTGTCACCTATCGGTAACTGTTATTTTACGGTTCTGTTAAGACCGGATGTCCGGGCAGACCGGGCGTCTGTGATTACACTGGTCTCTGCTTTGGCACTTGCCCAGGCCATTGAAAAAGTGATGAATTTGGAAACTATGATCAAATGGCCAAACGACGTTATTGCAAATGGTAAGAAATTATGTGGCATTCTTACGGAGAGCAGCAGTGATCTGGAATATATTAATTATGTAGTAGTAGGAATTGGTGTGAATTGCAATCAGAAAGAATTTCCGGAAGAGATTCGAGATGTGGCATCTTCTATTTATCTGGAGACAGGAAGAATTGTAGATCGGACACGGCTGCTAGGAGAATTTTTTAATGTATTTGAAGAATACTATGAGAAGTTCCTGAAAACAGAGGATTTGCAGGGACTGGAAGATGAATATAATGCCAGATTGATCAACAGAGGGAAAGAAGTTAAAATTGTGGAAAAGGAGCAGGAGACTGTACTGAAAGCAATTGGAGTTGACCGGAATGGTGGTCTTGTTGTGGAAGATACAGAGGGCAATCGGCGTGCCATTATTTCCGGGGAAGTGTCTGTCAGAGGACTGTATGGTTATGTATAGTTTCAGAATGGTGTTGTTGGCAGAAGGATGAATGGGGGTTTTTACGTAAAATGATGGATTTGTTATATGTATATAACATATATATTATGATATAGAATGGTATTATAACACAGATGCTTAATAAAATAAAGTCATGAATACGCACCCCATATAAAAGTGGATGAAAATACCTAATATAATTAGGTGAAAGAACGGTTTTACATTATATAATTTATTATAAAAAGGGGTTACTTGCAAAAATTAAGCAGATTTTATATAATACTTTACAGACAAAGGCGTCTGAGTGATTAAGGGTACACGTCTGTCGTGTATCTTTTTTTTACTTTATTTTATTAAGTCGCTGTTTAAGGAGGATATAAGAATGTCATATGTTGATGAGGTACTCGAGATAGTACAGAAGAAGAATGCAGATCAGCCTGAATTCTTACAGGCAGTCACAGAGGTTTTGGAGTCATTAAGACCTGTAATCGATGCAAATGAGGAACTTTACAGAAAGAATGCAATCCTTGAAAGAATTACAGAACCGGATCGTCAGATTATGTTCCGTGTTCCTTGGGTAGATGACAATGGCCAGGTACAGGTTAACAGAGGTTTCCGTGTACAGTTCAATAATGCCATTGGACCATACAAGGGAGGTTTGAGACTTCACCCATCTGTTAACTTAGGTATCATTAAGTTCTTAGGTTTCGAGCAGATTTTCAAGAACTCTCTTACAACACTTCCAATCGGTGGTGGTAAAGGTGGTTCTGATTTCGATCCTAAGGGTAAGTCAGACAGAGAGATTATGGCATTCTGCCAGAGCTTTATGACAGAGCTTGGAAAATATATTGGAGCTGATATTGATGTTCCTGCCGGTGATATTGGAACAGGTGCTCGTGAAATCGGTTATATGTTTGGTCAGTACAAGAGAATTCAGGGAACATTTGAAGGTGTTCTTACCGGTAAAGGACTTACCTGGGGTGGCTCTCTTGCCCGTACACAGGCTACAGGTTATGGTTTGTTATACTTAACAAATGCATTATGGAAAGATCATGGCATGAGCTTGGAAGGTAAGATTGCAACAGTTTCCGGTGCTGGTAACGTAGCAATCTACGCAATTGAGAAGGCTCATCAGTTAGGTGCTAAGTGTGTAACATGTTCAGATTCAACAGGCTGGATTTATGATCCGGAAGGAATCGATGTTGAACTTTTGAAAGAGGTTAAGGAAGTGAAGCGTGCACGTCTGGATGCTTACGCTGCTGCTCGTCCATCCGCTGAGTACCATGAGAAGAAGAATGCAGAGGATCATGGTGTATGGTCAATCAAGTGTGACCTTGCTCTTCCATGTGCGACTCAGAATGAGCTAAATATTGAGGATGCTAAGATGTTGGTTGCTAACGGATGTAAGTCAGTAACAGAGGGTGCTAACATGCCTACAACATTAGATGCTACAAAGTACTTACAGGAGAACGGCGTATTATTCGTAGGTGGTAAGGCTGCTAACGCTGGTGGTGTTGCTACATCTGCATTAGAGATGAGCCAGAACTCAGAGAGACTTTCATGGAGTTTCGAAGAGGTTGATGGTAAGCTTCAGGGAATCATGGAGACAATCTATGCAAACATCTCAGATGCTGCTAAGAGATATAACATGACAATCGGTGGAAATGACGATTATGTAGCTGGTGCCAATATCGCTGGTTTCGAGAAGGTTGTTGATGCTATGCTCGCTCAGGGAGTGTGTTAATCAAGAGTTATTATTTGTAACTAGATAACAAGAAAAAGGGTGTCATGCAAGTTTACTTGCAAATGGCACCTTTTTTCTTGTTATCGTATTCTTGCAAAGCAAGAACTGCAAACACATGAAATGAACCCGTCTCCGAAGGAGACAAATGAGCTTGTGTGGAGCAAGCGAGGTTCATGAATGCTGTTTGCAGGTTACAAATGATAACGGAGTTATGGTCTTTAGTGCGAAAGCCCACCCCGAGACTTAGGGAAAACGAGTCGAAGACGAAGTTTGAGCTATAGCCGAGTGGGTGTCATTGAACACTTGACAAGAATGAAAGCAAAGTGCAAAGCAAGAACCGCAAATACATGAAAATCCCCGGAATGATGATTTCCGGGGATTGCTTGTTGATATGGAATGAAACAATTATGAATTTTTAATTATCTGATATAGAAATATTATCCATGCAATCATATAGAGGCCCTCCTGATATTAGTATATGCAAGTGGAAGATAAGCATGCAGTTCCATTCTCGTATTCAACGGTAATCACCGGCGCCACCAATCATCCCAGTCACGTCTGTCGTCTCTGCGGTCATCGTGGTCGTGGCGGTCATGCCTGTCATTTCTGCGATCATCCCAACCACGTCTGTCATCTCTATGGTCGTGGCGGTCATGCCTGCCGTTTCTGTGATCGTCACAGCCATGTCTATTATCCGTGCAGTCATGTTCGTGACCACATGGTGAACAAGGTGAACAGCCGTGTCTACTGCAATCGTTACGAAAACGTTCAAAATCGTTTGGCATAGAAATCTCCTTTTTGTTTATGGTATGCAGAAGAGGTTATAAGTTGTGAATATAGCAGGAAACCACAGAAAACTTCTTGATATTTATGGATAGCGTTGTATAATTGAAGTCGGAAGTCCGTTGACTTTGCACAATGGACAGGTTCTAATGCATATTTTAAGGAGGCATATACAATGAGTATCAAAGATATTGATTTAAATAAGGATGGCGTAACTCTTGGAGACCATATGGAACATATCAAGGAGAAGGCAGCTAATTTGTTTGATGGGGATGATACCAATTCGAACAATATTATCGACAGGGTGTCACATCAGATGGTGGATTCGGTTGTGGAGGATAAGATTAACGCTGTAGTGAAAGATTGCAACAAAGCCGATAAGTAGAAAGAGTATAGCATATAAAATGAGTACAGAATTGAAGAGAAACAAATATGAGATAGACATGTGCAATGGTTCCATTATGGACAAGTTGATTTCATTTTCCATCCCATTGATGTTATCGGGAATTTTGCAGTTATTGTTTAATGCGGTAGACATTATTGTGGTAGGAAGATTTACCGGAAGTGAAGCATTAGCAGCAGTAGGATCCACTACGGCACTCATTAATGTGTTTGTGAATCTGTTTATCGGAATATCATTGGGAGCAAATGTGCTTGCCGCCCGATTCTATGCGACAGGGCGTGACAAAGAAATGTCAGAGACGGTGCATACGGCAATTACGCTGGCACTCATTAGTGGTGTTGTGATGGAGATTGTGGGGATTCTTGCAGCAAAGTGTGCGTTGGAGTGGATGGATACGCCGGATAACGTGATCGATCAGGCAGCACTTTATATGCGGATTTATTTTATGGGAATGCCTTTTTTTATGTTATATAATTATGGGGCAGCTATTTTAAGAGCTGTGGGAGACACGAAACGCCCACTCTATTTTTTAATTATTTCCGGTACAACGAATGTGATATTGAATTTGTTTTTAGTTATTCAGTTTCAGATGGGTGTTGCAGGTGTGGCCATTGCAACTGTTATCGCACAACTGATGTCATGTTTGCTGGTGTTACGGTGCCTGTATCGCTCAGAGGGAAGCTATCAGCTTCGATTTTCTAAGCTGGAGATGAAAGCAAGATATGTCAGACAGATTTTTCAGGTAGGGATTCCGGCAGGATTTCAGAGCACCGTTATTAATTTTTCCAATGTATTATTGCAGTCTTCCGTGAATTCTTTTGGCTCTACAGCTATGGCAGGATACACGGCAGCAAATAATGTGTTAGGTTTCTTGTATGTTTCCGTGAATTCCATTACACAGGCATGTATGAGTTTTACAAGCCAGAATTATGGTGTTGGTAAGTACAAACGGATGGATAAGGTTCTCAAGGATTGTCTTTTGCTTACGGTAGTGGTGGCTTTGGTACTTGGTGGAGGTTCGTATCTGCTTGGACATGAGATATTGCACATTTACACAAAGAGTGAAGAAGTGGTTTCCTGTGGAATGGATATCATGCTGTATACGACCGTAACATATTTTCTATGTGGAATTATGGATTTGTTTCCGGGTGCATTGCGGGGTATGGGACATTCAACGGTGCCGATGATTTTGTCAATTATAGGTACAGTAGGAACCAGAATTGTTTGGATTTATCTTATTTTTCCATATTACAGAGCCTTGGATATTTTGTTTATTTCTTATCCGGCATCATGGATTCTTACGATTGTCATGCAGGTGGTATGTTTTTATTTTGTGAGAAAGAAGGTACATGGAGGGGTGGGAAACATACAGTAGCATGAGGTCAGAAGAAATAGAGGAGCGATTGTATGGAAAGAATTCTAAGTAAGAAATTTTGGCAGCATATTCTTGTGGCAATAGCGGGAATGTTATTGTTTGCAATGGGAATTAATCTGTTCATTGTTCCGGCAGATCTATATAATGGCGGAATTCTTGGTATCAGTCAAATTCTTCGTACAGTTTTTGTACGATACCTGAATTGGTTTTCTGGTACAACAGATATTGCAGGCATCATTAATTTGTTATTAAATCTGCCATTGTTTGCACTTGCGTATGTATCTATCGGTAAAAGTTTTTTTGTTCGGACACTTGTGTGCGTGGTAACACAGACTATTTTTCTGAGTTTCATACCGATTCCAAAATCACCGATTGTGGCAGATGCGTTGACTGCCAGCATGATTGGTGGAATTATGGCGGGCAGTGGAATTGGAATTGCGCTTCGGTCGGGCGGTTCAAGTGGTGGAATGGATATTGTTGGAATGTATTTTACGAAGAAGTACAAGGGATTCAGTGTTGGTAAGGTTTCGCTGGCGGTCAACTGTATTGTATATGGAATCTGTGCCGTATTGTTTGGTTTACCCACGGCGATATATAGTATTATTTATTCGACAGTTAGTACGCTGATGACGGATAAGGCACATATCCAGAATATTAATGTGGAAGTTATGATCTTTACAAAAGAAGCACCAGAGCAGATTGTGGACTGTATTGTAAAAGAGTTTCAACGGGATGCAACCTGGTGGGAAGCGAAAGGCGGCTATACCGAAGGAAAAACTTATATGATAATGACAATCTTATCAAAATATGAATGCGAACATCTGCGACCGAAATTAAAGAAAATTGACGATAAAGCATTTATTGTTGTTAAGGAAGGAATGCACATTGCCGGGAAATATGAAAAACATTTGTAAACTTGACACTTTATAATATAAAAATTATAATATAATCACCTGAGATTATGAACTAGGCTTCTGAAAGATTACTCAGAAGTCTGTTTTTACTTTATAGGAAACTTTTCGTTTCCTATAAAGCAAAAACGCTCCGCTATGGATGCGTACCTCGCGGTTAGGAAGTTAATGTTGCACATTCCGCTCGGGCGCAAAAGAGTCGCAAGCGACTCTTTGTTTTGTAGCAAAAGTTCGGCAGGCGATATTGCGCTTGCACAAGATGTCGTCTGTCGGGAGTAAGAACATCGAGAAGTATTGCTTTGGGACGATAAAATTTAAAGAGAATGGAAATGGAGGCGGATATGGAACTTCAACAGCTACAGTACTTTATGGTGGCAGCTAAGTATGAGCATATTACCAAGGCGGCAAATTCCTTGCATATTGCACAGCCGGCGCTGTCCCAGTCTATTAAGAGATTAGAACAGGAATTAGGGGTAAAGTTGTTTGACAGACGAAAGGGTGGAATCAGTCTAAGCGTGCCGGGGAAATTACTGGTGGAAGAACTGAAGCCCATCATGAAGAGTCTGGATGATTTGCCGAAGAAATTGGCAGATACTGCAAGGAAACAGCACATGACCATTCATTTGAATGTTTTAGCAGCATCCGTTCTGGTTACCAATTGTATTATTGCATATAAAGAGAAACATCCTGAGGTGAATTTCCAATTTGTCCAGAGTCAGGCATCTCTGGATTATGATCTGTGCATTACTGCAACATTACCGAAGCGGTCTACAGCAGCCAATCAGACAATATTAGAGGAAAATTTTTTCCTTGCCGTGCCATCCTCATCGAAGTATGCGGACTATAAGGAAATTGAGTTAGCTGAGGTGTCAGAGGAAGGATTTATTGTGATGGCGAATACACGACCAATCCGTAGTATTTGTGACCAGTTCTGTTTTGAGGCGGGCTTTTCCCCGGATATCGTATTTGAGAGTATGAATTTTGAGTCCGTGCGAAGTCTGATCAGTGCGGGTCTTGGTGTTGGATTCTGGCCGGAATATTCCTGGGACAGTATCTGGCAGAAGTCAGAAAATGTAGTGTTGCTACCAATTAAGAGCCCGGAGTGTGAGCGTGATATTATTATCACATATAACCCACAATTTTCGGATAATCCAATTGTAAAAGATTTTTATGAGTTCTTGATTCAGTTTGCCATGGAGTGTAAGGAGGAACACGAACGGAATCGACAGTTGAACGGACGGGGATAATGTAGAGAGGGGAAGGGTATGTTTTGACTTGGTCTGTTGCAGCTTATAACGAAAATATAACGAGAAGAGGATATAGATGAAGAACATAGGGAAAGAGATTGCAGCCAGGCGTCTGGAACATTTTCAGACGGGAATCTTTGCAGAATTAAATGATAAAAAGGATGAGATAGAGAAGCAGGGCAGACATATCTATAATCTGTCCGTTGGTACACCGGACTTTGAACCGCCCCAACATGTAATGGATGCGGTGGTAGAAGCTGCCGGTAAGCCGGAGAACTATAAGTATTCCCTGCGGGATATTCCGGAGCTTCTTGAGGCGGTTTCGTCTTATTATAAGAAACGGTTTGGGGTGGATATTGCACCAGATTGTATTACCGGTGTGCATGGAACCCAGGAAGGAATAGGACATGTAGGAATGGCATTGCTAGATGAGGGAGATCTGGTACTGTTGCCGAATCCGGGGTATCCGATTTTTGAGGCAGGTTCGTATCTGAGTGGAGCCGACATGTATTTCTATGACTTAAAGGAGGAAAATGATTTCCTTCCGGTTCTTTCTGAGATTCCGGAAGAGATTGCCAGAAAGGCTAAATTGATGATCGTATCCTATCCGTATAATCCGGTCTGCCGGATTGCACCACGTTCTTTCTATGAGGAATTAGTGGTATTTGCCAAGGAGTATGACATTTTTGTGATTCATGATAATGCCTATTCGGATATCATTTTTGATGGAAGGAAGGGCGAATCCTTTCTCTCTATTCCGGGAGCTATGGATATAGGGGCAGAGTTTTTCTCCCTGTCCAAATCCTTTAATGTGACAGGCGCGAGAGTATCTTTCTTCCTGGGCAGAAAAGATGCGGTGGATGCATTGAAATTATTGCGTAGTCAGTTTGATTTTGGAACATTTCTTCCCGTACAGTATGGTGCCATTGCAGCGTTAAATGGTTCCAATGAATTTGTGAAACAGCAGTGTGCGGAATACCAGAGAAGAAGAGATGCCCTATGCGGTGGATTCCGGAAGATTGGTTGGAATGTGCCGGATAGTCAGGGTACTATGTTTGTGTGGGCACCGGTTCCGGATGGTTATGCAAATTCCCGGGAATTCTGTATGACCATGGTGGAAAAGGCCGGAGTACTCTGTACACCGGGGGATGCTTTTGGTACCGGTGGAGAAGGATATGTGCGGTTTGCCCTTGTGCTGCCGGTGGAGAAACTTCGCGAGGTGGTAAAGGCAGTGGATGAAAGTGGAATTCTCTAGTTTCCAATATATAAACTGAAACTATACACAAAAGTCCGATAGGAAGAGGTGACATGATGGAAGAACAAAATATAGATAATCAGGATGCAAAAATATGGATAAGATCTTTAATAGCTTTGCTGATATTTTTCGTGTGTTTTCTAATATATATGCGCACCTTTCTGTTTGTTGGAGATATTCCATCTTCATCTATGTATCCCACAATGGAAATTGGGGATTTCTACGTGGCTACATGCTGGTCAGCATGTATTGATCATGTACAAAGACAGGAAATTATCTTTTTTAAGCACCCGGATGATCCTTCTATGGCGTTGGTTAAAAGGATTATAGGAATGCCGGGAGACACTGTGACAATCAAAAACAATCAGGTATATGTAAATGGGGAATTACTTGACGAACCATATTTAGATGAACCAATGGTATCTCCGGATGCAGAATATCATGTACCAGAAAATTGCTATTTTATGCTAGGCGACAATCGGAATAATTCGTTTGATAGCAGATTTTGGAAGAATACATATGCTTCCAAAGAGGACATCTTCGCTATTCCAATGCTGCGAATTTACCCATTGAATAGAATTGCTGTTGTAAATAACTAGCATCTATAAAAGTAGAGGTATTTTATCATATGGTAATGAGTCTTTTGTAGAAATGTTAGCCGACCGTTGAAAGCAATTGCAATTACTGTGATTGATTTGTATCAAAAACCTTCTGATTCAACAACAATTATGTATTTATGAGGTGTTCATTATGAATAAAAACAAGAATTTCGGTGCAATTATATTTGTTCCTGCATATTATTTATCAAAAGGATTGAGTTGGTTAATGAACAAGTGTAAACTGACATACATATTAGCTTTAGGGTGCTCCGTTTTCTTCATCTATTTATTTTTTACAGGAATACCTTACTCTAGTAAATGGTCAGTTATAGGTACAATTATGGTACTTGTTCCCGTTTATATATTGGTGATTGGTAGTATCTTATCTGTAATTCCATTGGTGTTTGATATTTTACAATTGATTTTATCACCATTTGTGACATTATATAACCATTTTACTGAAGATATACAGCCTTCTGAAGAAAAGTGAAAGAAAACCAAAAATAAACAAGAAAGAACATCATTGAAAACAACATGAAAATACTATCTCCTGTCTAAAGTCATTGAATCTGGTAACAAAGACTTTATCTGTGGCATCCATATACATCTGTTAGTGTGTATGTAATAGATATTTATACTATGTTTTCTTTTAATATCATGGAACTATAAAAAGAATTCGCTTATTTTCTCATGAGTGGGGCAGAGTATCTTTCAGAATATATTTGTAATCAAAGAATGAGGAATAATTAACTCACGGACGACTGGTCCGCAATATGTCATTGGAGGATATTAATCGATGATTCACAAAAAGATGGAACGACGAGAAAAAAACTGTATCAGAAAAGAATATGAGTCGGAAAATTATACGATTCTTGTCAGAGATAAAAGGACATCCGCTAATAATCATATTGCTTTTTTGAGAATTGAAGTAGTGTGTCATGGAACAAATCCAGACATTATATATCCGGTTCTCAAATTCTCATCGGTTAAGAAAAAATTTCTTGTTTATCCGGTTTCTGGTGTTTTTATCGATGAAATAACATATATCCCATTTATGAAAGGAATGGAAGAAGGATATCGGTTTGCTAAGGAAGCAAATCAAATGATAGATGAACTGATGGATTCCCATTTTTTGAAAGAATAAGAGGAAATGTGACCGGCGTAATGTGTCATACTGCATTCCGCTATTTTTAAGATAGTTTACTAAAGAGGTTGCTTTTGTAAGTATATAATAATTCCAACGATGAGGATTCGGATATATCAAAACAATTGCAGTCACATATCAATGATGATACATATTTAGGAAAACTATATAGAGATTTATCCAATATGGAGTTTATCTGGTCTGCTATTGAAAATGTAGGAGAAACCAGATCAACATTCGGGAGTATCTTAAAGTATGCAAAATATAATTCTCTTGAATTTAAAACATACAAATGATTTAGATGCTATTATGCATCCGTAAAGGATCATGTAGGGGTAAGCGACGGATTATCTGATTATACAATTGTTAACCATGTATCCTATACCAACCTGCTTCCGGGTAAGACATATACCCTGTCAGGAACATTGTATGATGTCGAAACCAAAGAACAGTTTAAGGATGCAAATGGACAGCCTGTAACAGCCGAAACCTCATTTACGGCAGCAGAGGAGAATGGTTCCGTGGATGTTACATTCACCCTCGATACCTCCAATCTGTATGGTAAACAGGTAGTCGTTTTCGAAGACTTATACAGCAACGGACAGAAAGTAACAAGCCATGCGGACATTGAAGATAAATCACAGACGGTGTCTTATCCGGGAACCAATAAGATTACAGAATGGATCCAGACCGGTGATAAAGACATACTGCTGATATTATTATTAATGACAATTGGTATGGGCTTACTGATTGGTGGAATGTATATCCGGAAACGGAAAGTACATCACTTATAATAAGCATAAAGACCCCGGTATATTTGGTATGCCGGGGTCTTTATCATAACAAAACATAAAAAAATTGACAATTTTGCCGCCACACGCTCGTGACTTTAGTCATGAGTTAGGCAGGTTAGCGTACTTGCAAAACCAAGTACAGACGGTATTTCTCTCGGTGAACTGCCACTCACCTAAAGGTAGGTGGCAGTTCACGATGAAAAAAGAAGCTCTCATTATGAAGTAATGTCATTAAGTTAAGAGTCAAACATGAATTTGGATCTTTTCTTATTTGAAAATTCAAAATGAATTTTCAAATAAGAAATACAGACATATTAATTGAGTATAATAACATTAGAGGAAAACTCGGTAATTGCTCTACTTTGAAATATATGCTATAATACATTTGTGAATATTTTTTAATATTGGTATCCGTTTTTCTTCAAGACGGAAAAGGAAGTATAGCGCAAGGTCGCCAGCCTTGTTACTAACCATCCTTGTAAGGAATTTAAGCGAGGATGGCGTTAGTGCTGTTTCTCGCTTTTAATTATAAATGAGAAACAGGAGGAAAGAAAATGAGCCAAAAATATTTTAAACCGAAAACTCTTGAAATTGTCGACGAGCTCTGTCCGATGGATGACACCTTTTTCAGACTTCTGGCAGATGACCTGGATTTCTGTGAAGAAGTGATTCAGGTCATATTAGATATGCCGGATTTGAAAATAGTGAAAACTGAGCCACAAAAGGTTCTGCACAACTTCAATGGACGTTCCGTTACGGTTGATGTCTTATGTAAAAACGTAAATGGTGAATTGTTCAACATTGAGATTCAAAAGGACGATAACGACGACCATGTAAGAAGAGTCCGTTACAACGCTGCGAATATGGACACTGCAATGTCAAGAAAAGGTACTGAATTTTGGGAGTTGAAAGATATTTATGTTATCTACATTTCCAGGTTTGATGTCTTCTTTTTAGATAAGACCATGTATCATATCGACAAAGTAATCCGGGAAACCGGAGATGTCATTGAGGATGGAATCCACATGGTATTCGTGAATGCGAAGATTAATGACGGAACGAAAGTGGCAGAACTGATGGAGATTTTCAAAAGTTCATCCGTGCCGAAAAATGAAAAATTCCCAAAGGTTTGTCGCGCAGTCAGAAATTATAAGGTAGGAAAGGGGCGTGATACAATGTGTACATTGGTTGAAAACTATGCAAAAGAGTATGCAGAAGAAGTTGCAAAAGAAGCTACGAAAAAAAATACTTTAGAAATTGCAAAGGCTCTTATTTCAGCAGGAGCATCCGATGAAATGATTAAAAAGGCTACCGGTTATGATCAGGCAGAACTTGACAAGTTACGCTCCGAAGCGGAGTAGAGTGATTCCGTAAGAAAGCCGCATTTGATATGCGGCTTTTTTTGCGCGGAAATCGTTTCCGCATATAGCGGATTTCCAGATGAATGTCATTGACAACCTGTCGTATTTTTAAGATAATGGAAATGATTTCCACCATGCATTACTCACAGGAAATCCACAGCTGATATTCCATGATAAAATTCAATCTGTACTTAAAACGATATTATAACAAATATATAAGAAAAGGAGAGTGATAACAATGATGAATACTTGCAAACATGTTACATCGAAACCTGCTGTGTCAATGTATTTCGTGGCGGTTGTTATCATTACGGCATTGTTAATGATTGTAACAATCGGTGCGATACATGTGTCAGCAGTAAATGCACCGGAAGTAACTGACAACATTCATTCAAGTGATTACGACTTTACAGTCGGAACACAGAAACCGATCTATTCGTTCCTGCATAAAACAGACACCGGATACGAGAGGGTGGAAAATCTGTATGAGAGTAAAATCTACAAGGGCGATAACGATGGAGAGGCTTACAAAAAGAGCACCAAGGTGGTCATTGAACAGTATGATAACGACTTCGGTTTTCTTTCCAAAAAGGAAATTGTATTGGAAAGCGACTGTTTTGGAACCGTATGCTTCGGAGAGGAGTATAACTATCTGGTAAGCGGAAATATCGGCAAAAAAAATGTGACGGAATACGAAGAAGGTACAAGAGTGACAAAATACACAAAGGATTGGGATGAGGTGGAACATTATACCATCAGAGGTGGGACTTGTGCACTTCCGTTTGCAGGTAGTTGCTGTGCTTTGGAAAAAGACGGCTATCTGTATATCTATACCGGGTATAAAGATTTTTCAGGGCATCAGAAAAGTACGACCAAAATCTGCGATTTGCAGAACAAGAGATTTTTGGATTTTAATGAACGTCCATTTTATTTTAGTGCATCTGCCAGCCATTCTTATCGCCAGAATCTGATTATTGACAAAAACGGGCAGCTTTATGCAACAGGCCACGGAGATTCAGGTCCACGTTCTATTTATGTGTATACTTATATAGGGAAGAATGAATATTCATGTGACCTAT
>CAMEFI010000035.1 GCA_945915475.1 uncultured Clostridium sp.
CATTGAAGAACGCATTATGTTGAGTGCACAGATTGACGGAAGTGCGCGTACACAGTTTGCACTCAATGATGTTGTCATACATTGGACAGGAGATCTGTCGATGTTGCAGCTTCAGGTGTATGTTAATGGTAATTTCCTGACCACCTATCATGCAGATGGAATTATTGTTGCAACACCAACGGGATCGACCGGATATAATCTGTCAGCAGGAGGTCCTATCGTTGATCCAAAGTCCAAAATGCTTCTTCTGACACCGATCAACGCACATGATCTGAATGGACAAAGTATTGTTCTGAGTGCGGATGATGTTGTAGAAATTGAGATGGGAAGCAGACGTTTTCAGAAAGACGAGAAAGCGTGTGTCAGCTTTGATGGAGATACAACGATTCATATGAAGGTCGGAGACCGGCTTAGGGTTGCGAGAGGCAACAGTGTCATACAAATCTGCAAGTTGAACAATCAAAGCTTTCTTGAGATACTTCGCAAGAAGATGCAAAGATAGGAGATGGATTATGAAGACAAGACGACAGGCGAAAATACTTGAATTGATCCAGCAGAATAATGTGGAGACACAGGAGGAATTATCGGCGTATCTTGAACGTGAAGGATATCAGGTTACACAGGCAACGGTATCACGCGATATTCGCGAATTAAAGCTGACCAAGATTGCAACGGACAATGGAAGACAGAAATACGCTGTAATTGCGGATGCAGACACGGGAATGCTTGAAAAATACGCGCGTGTTCTCAGAGAAGGTTATGTATCGATGGATATTGCACAGAATATCCTTGTGATCAAGACGGTATCTGGTATGGCAAGTGCTGTCTGTGCAGCGATTGATGCCATGAAGATGAACGAAGTGGTTGGTTCGATTGCAGGCGATGATACCTTGATCTGCATTATCCGAACGAACGATGATGCGGTCAAAACTATGAAGAAGCTTCGCAAGATTGTAGAGTAAGGAAAAAGACATATACATACTTTGGGAGAGTAGAAGGAGAATATATGTTACAAAATCTGCATGTGAAGAATCTGGCTCTTATAAATGAAACAGAAGTTGAATTTAAGGATGGACTTAATATTCTGTCCGGAGAGACAGGTGCCGGTAAATCAATTATTATCGGATCCATTAATTTGGCGCTTGGTGAAAAAGTACAAAAGGAAATGTTGCGCGACAATGCTGACACGGCTTTGGTTGAACTCGTATTTTATGTGGAGAATCCGGCTACACTTGAAGCCGTTCGGGCACTGGGGATTGAAGTGGAAGATGAGACGATCATCTTAAGCCGGAAGATTACGGCGGGACGTGCGATTGCCAGAATCAATGGGGAAGCCGTATCAGCGTCCAAGATGAAGGAAGCTGCGGCACTGCTGATCGATATTCATGGTCAGCATGAGCATCAGTCACTCCTTTCGAAACGCAAGCATTTAGAAATATTGGATCTGTTTGCAAAGGATCTGCTAAGGGAACAAAAACAGAAGCTTTCCGTTTGTTATCGCGAGTATCGTAAACTTCTGGATGAATTGGAACAGTCGGATTCTGACACGGAGGAGCGTGCAAGAGAATTGTCGTTTCTTGAATATGAAGTGAAAGAAATCGAGGATGCAAATCTGACACTGGGGGAAGACGTTGAACTGGAGGAACAGTTTCGAAAATATTCAAACGGAAAGAAGATCCTTGATGCGATTCATGTGGTACAGGCGGCAACCGCGGAAGAGGACGAGAGTGCTTCGGAGCGTATCAGCCGTGCGGTAAGAGAATTGGCTGGTGTGTCCGGATATGACAAACGGGTCGAAGAATTAGAAAATCAGCTGACGGAAATTGACAATCTGCTTGGAGATTTCAATCGTGAGGTGGCGTCTTATCTTTCGGAAGAAGAGTTTGATAACGAGACCTATTTTGAGATTGAAAAGAGACTTGATTTCATCAATCATCTGAAATCCAAATATGGAAACTCCATAGAGCAAATATTAGAGTCTTACAATAGTAAGTGCGAACGCATAGCAGTATTAAAGGATTATGATGAATATTTAAATCAACTTTTAAGTAAAATCAATCATAAAAAGCAAGAACTCACACAACTTTCGGATGAGGTGTCTGCAATTCGACAGAAAGAGAGTGTTGTGCTCACGAATGCAATCCGCCAGGCTTTAATGGATCTGAATTTTCTGGATGTCCGTTTCACGATGGAATTTCGTAAAATTGATTTTACCGAAAACGGAACCGATGAAGTTGAATTTATGATATCGACCAATCCGGGCGAGCCTTTAAAACCACTTGGCAAAGTTGCTTCCGGAGGAGAACTTTCGCGTATTATGCTTGCAATCAAGACGGTTCTTGCGGAGAATGATCACATTGAAACATTGATATTTGATGAGATTGATAGCGGAATCAGTGGGCGTACGGCACAGATGGTTTCCGAGAAGATGAATGAACTCGGCAGATCGCATCAGATTATATGTATCACACATCTTCCGCAGATCGCAGCCATGGCAGATACGCATTTTCTGATTGAAAAATCGGTTGAGAACGATACAACCGTATCGCATATTCATGAGCTGTCGGATGAGGAAAGTGTACAGGAGCTTGCCCGTATGCTTGGTGGGGTTGAAATTACAGACAAGGTTGTCGAAAATGCCCGCGAAATGAAGAAAATGGCTTACATGAAAAAGTAATATTGATCGCATACTATTCTTAGTTTGGGAAACGGAGATATAGTATGCGATCTTTTTCGGTAAAGTTGTTTAAAAATATAATTTTGATTTATTTATGTGCTCTTATCTGCTTTATTTATACGTCGATGATGGATGCAATACCGGAACATGTTTATATGGAAGAGGGAAGTACCTTGTCCCTGTCACGTAAAATTCCGGTTGAAGTGGCTGCATGTGAGAATCATAGCATCTACTCATCGAAAGATATTGGAAGTAGTACCTATGAGAGCTTGCTTGCAAGAAAAAAGGCGGATGGGAATGAAACGCTTACAATTGGTCAGCATAAGATGATTTGTTACCTGTTCGGTATATTTCCAATCAAGGAAGTCGAAGTTTCGGTGATTAAAAGTACGAATTTAAGACCATCCGGACATGTGGTTGGAATCTATGGCATTACAAACGGTGTCTTTGTCCTTGGGAGCAGTCCGGTTGAACTTGCTGACGGAACCTTCCGTCAGCCGGCAGAACATGTCCTTTTTCCGGGGGATTATATTCTGGCAGTAAATCATCATGCTGTCACGTCCAAAGAAGACCTGACAGTGCTGATTCAGAAAAACGAAACAGTATCCATGGTTCTTACGATTCTGCGCGGAAATGAACAGATTGATGTATCTGTGACACCTGTTCTTGCAAAAACAGGTGAGAACAACAAATTAAACTATATGCTTGGAATCTGGGTCAGAGATGATATGGCAGGCATCGGAACGATGACATATTATGATGATAACGGAAATTATGGTGCACTGGGACATGGAATCGGAGACGGAGAGACCGGAGAGTTGTTAAAGCTGGATAAGGGGTATCTGTATGAGGCGGATATTCTCGGAATTAAGAGAGGGCAAAGAGGCGATCCGGGAGAACTGGAGGGCGTCATAAGTTATCGTAAGACAAGCATGCTTGGAACCGTAAGACAAAATAGCGATATCGGAATATATGGAAAATTAAATGATGAATATATAAATGAAATAAGGGACAAGAATAAACCATATTTGCTGGGATTCAAACAGGACTTAAAGACAGGGGAAGCCTATATTATATCCGATGTATCCGGTGAGAGGCAGGCCTATCATATTATGATGGATTCATTTGATTATTCCCCTTCTGACCGGAATAAGGGAATTCATTTTTATGTGGATGACGAAAGACTTCTTAGTCTGACCGGGGGAATCGTACAGGGAATGTGAGTGAGTTATAATTAGGACAACACAGGAAAGCCAGTAAAATCAAGGGTTTGCGGTGTCTGTCCTTTTTTTATTGACCAGTAAAAGCGGACGAAAATTTGTAAAATTAAAAATGCAAGGGAGGAACGTGGGTATGGCAAGTAAGAATGTGAGGAGAATGAAGGTGTATGACCAGAGTGGATATCAGTACAAGGATACACCGACTATTATGATGAAGGGGCAGTGGCTTAAGGAGTTTGGCTTTTGTCAGGGAACACAGATTGAAGTACATTGCGAGGATGGCAAGCTGACGATTACTAAGGTTGGTGGAGGTGATATGGAACCGTCTATTGCATAAGGAAGAAAGCGTATTGTTGTATGTGGAGGATAGAGAAATCTGTCCTCTTATTTTTTTGTCTAAAAGGAGGGAGTGGTGCAATTTACTCATTGAAAGGCAGTAAGGAAGCCCGGCTGATTTTGAGGGCGGGTAAGGAGAAAGGAGAGGATGCCTATGAGTAAAGAAGGACAGACAAGTAACCGTGCTTTTATGCACAGAAGTATTCCATATCGGAATTGTTTTGAAGAGGATGGAATGATTGAGGTTGAAACGGGAGTTTATACGAGGGGGTATAGGGTTTTGCCGCCGGAGGGGGAGGTGAAGGGGAACTACAATTCCAAGGTGACGCGGATGTATATGGAAAAGATTTTGGTAAAGCTGTCGGAGTGGTTTTCTTTTGAGTTTACGATCAGGAACTGTCACATGGATAAGGGGGAGTATCTTTCCAAGGTTACGATTGAAGAGAGGGAGGATGCGTATACGCATTTGAGAAGGCTGTACAACAGGGTGCTTCAGGAGAATTGTGATATAGGACATAACAATTTTACCAGAGAGGTTTATCTGACCGTTTCTATGGAAGCGGATACGCCGGATGCGGCACTGAAATGTTTTGAGGATGCGGATGAGTGGATGAGGGCTCTGTTTTTGGAGATGTATGGTTTTCGGTTGGTGCCTATGGAGCTTTCGGAGAGATTGGAGCTTTTGTATTGTATCTATCATCCGGAACCGGAGGCAGCACCATTTGGAAGCAGGGTGGATTATGACGGCAGGGGCTTTTCAATCAAGTCAATGCAGAGAATGAAGATGGACACCAAGGATGTGATTTCGCCGGAACGTTATGAGTGTAAAGAGAGGGATTACATGAGGGTGGGAAAATTTTATGTGAGGTCTTTCTTTATTAACAGCATTCCGGAGAGTGTACCGGACAGTATGCTTCTGGACTTGTCTTCGGTTTCATCGAATTCCATTTTGTCTGTTCATTATCAGAGCGTGGATCAGGAGCTGGGCTTTCAGGTGGCTGCAAAGCTGGTCAGGGAGAATACGGAGGTAAAGAATATTCCGATACGGGATACGGTTGCTGATCGTAAGGAGCACAGGATGAGGCGGCAGGAGAGAAGTATTCTGGACAGTGAGGATGAATATTTCTATCGTAGTGCGCTGGGCAGGTTCAAGCAGGCAAAGGCAAAGAATCAGCCGTCTATTCAGGCGTCGTTCATTATTGTGTTATATGCGGAGAGTCTGGAAGAGCTAAACAGGGATTCGTCCCTTTTATATCTGTCAGCCTCCAAGTATGTATGCCAGATCAGATGTCTGGATTTACAGCAGAATGAGGGTTTTCAGTCGGTGCTGCCACTGAATAATCTGAAGGTGAGTGTCGGGAGGATGTTTTCTGTGGAAGAGATGGCGGTTATGCAGCCCTTTAGCATTCAGGACATTTTTGAGAAGGTTCGTACTTTTTACGGGTTAAATGCCATTAATGACAATTTCGTGTTTATGGATCGGAGTAATTATCCTACTGCCATGATTGCGGGGATTTCCAATACGGGAAAAACAAGTGCTGTAAAGCGTGAGGCGGCGAATACGCTTATGTGTACCAGGGATGATGTTGTTATTCTTGCAAAATGTCCGGGGGAGTACAGAGCATTTACAGAGGCTATGAATGGTCAGATAATCGGAGAATTTTATCCTGATATTTTTGATAAGGACAGCAACTATAACCTGAACAATGACAAGAGTATTTTACAGAAGGTCTTTATGGAAGCATATCTGACTGCAAGAGTTGGTTTTCACAGACAGCGGGTTTTGCCGGAGGTTTTACAGGCACAATATGAGCAGGCGGAGAGGGAAGCAGGGATTTTGTGTCATTTTGCTTCATGGAATGAGGCGCTTATGTATGCCAAGGATCATCCTGTGGAGATGCAGCTTTTTGTGAAGTCTATGGAGCAACAGTGCTTTGCTGCGGATTGTTTAAGCGGAAACAGGCGTCTTACGGTTATGGGGTTTACGCGGGAGGATGAGCTTTTGATGAATCTGGACTATCTCTGGAATTATGCCGTACAGAGCAAAAAGAAGAACCGCACGGTATGGATTTATGTGGATGGGGCGGATGATCTGGTTTATTCCACCACTGCCAGCGATTATCTGGTCAGTATTTTAGAGCGTGCGGAGATACTTAAGATTCCGGTTACTCTTGTGATTCAGGATGCGGTGCATATTGTGACAAATCAGAAAGCGGTTATTGAGTTTGATTATCTGTTGAATAAGATCCGGTATTTTAAGCTGCTGTCCCTTGGACCGGTGGAGCGGAAGAAATTTGTTGAGAGACTGAATATTTCGCAGCAGCTTGTTCCGTATATTGTGGAGCGGGAACCGGGTGAGGGGGTTCTGATTACACCATCTGCGAATATTGCGGTCAATGACCATTTTGAAAGCAGGGAAAATGAGTTTTATCAGGTATTTTATTAAGGCACAGGCGGTGGGAAGCAATTCTTACCGCCTTTTTGGAAGGAGGCATTGGCGTGAGTGAGAAAATGGATAGAGCTGTTGATGCTGCAAAGCAGGAGTGTATTGAAAAACGGCAGTCCGGTACGGGGGAGCAGGAAAAGAGGCAGAAGCTTCACCGGTTTAAGCAGGGCATTGACATGGTGCAGCCAGTCAGCAATGTGGGGGATGTATCGGTTCAGACCATAAAGAGGGAGTTAGAGCATTCGGATGAGAATTATTATGCCGGAATGCAGGAAACGAAGAAATATACTACCCCTGCGCTGGATGCAGCAGCCATTATGAGTGCAAAGGAGCTTGCAAAGGGAATTAAGGCTGAGCTGAACCAGATTACCATTGCAGGTGGTCAGGTGCATGGGCTTATCAGGGAAGGTAAACTGTCAATGGTGGACTTGGCTGATAAAAAGCTTTTGAGGGAGAGACTGGATGCCATAGATGGGCTTTCTGTTTTTCAGAAACACCAGATAGGAAAATTCAGGGAGGCAGCATATGAGCTTTTGGTGGTAAAGGATGCCATTGAAAAGAAGCAGGGGGTAGCAGACAAGCTGGAGGCTCCGCTTAAGGCACATCTGAAATCAAAGGAGTTTTTTGATCTACAGCAGGAGAAAACCAATGAATTGCTAAAGGTTTATTTTAAGACAAGCGGGAATGATGTGCTTAGGAATGTAAATCCGGCGGGCATGAGTGAGAAGAGGCTTAAGAAATTATTGGCTTCCGGGGAGAGAAATGGATTTACAGCTTCGGATGTTGCGGCAATCCGTCTGGCAGGAAGACAGATGAGGTATCGTGAGTCGAGGATTCGTATTGGGAGATTGCTGAACATTCGTAAGCGTGTTGAAATGCTCCGCTATTATGCAGAGAGGATGGAGGGTGTCACAAGTGAGGGGATAAAGCAGATTTCCACAGTGGTACAGGTTATGCATGGTGCCTTTGCAGTTGGAAAGTTTGGCTTGAAAGCAGGGATTGTGACAGCTTCTTTTGCAGGGAAATATACGGGAGTTTCTTTTTTGCTTCATAAGCTGAATCAGATTCGCAATGAAAAGACGGAGCAGTTAAAGAAGTTGACGAAAGAGACTGTTAAGAACAGTAAGCCATATAAGGCTGTTTCTGAAAAGAAGGAGGCTGTGAAGGAGAAGGCTTCGGCTGCGAAGAATAAGGTAAATGAAAAACTGGATCAGTATTCTGCTGTACAGAAGTATAAGAAAGCGCAGGCAAAGGCGAAGGAAAAGGCAAAGAGTGCGGCAAAGAAAGCCAATCAAACAAAGGCGGCAGCAAGGGCTGCAGGGCGTCAGGTGAAGCAGGAAGCGGATATTGTGCTGTCGCCGGTACGATTTGTGGGTAAGGCTGTCAGCAAAGCAGGGGGATTCTTTGGTAAAATGAGATTGGCTCTTATGGCATGTGCCGGAATTATCGTTGCTGTGTTTCTCATGATTATCGTGCTTGTAAATGCAATTCTCTCCATCTGTAAGACGGAAGCAAGTGCTGCAGTTTCTGTGATACTTACTGAGAACGAAAACTTTATTGCGGAAATGAACTCTGCTTTACAGGCAAAGGCAGATGAGAAAAAGGCGGATGCGGAGAAAATAGCAAAGGGTACACCGATGAATCCTGATGTGCTGGAGGGACATACCATTTCAAAATATGGGCATCCTGACGGGAATGGGGATTTTACAGGAGGAAGTAAGATTATCTATCTGGACGGCAGTGGGAATGTCATCTTGAATGGGATGAACAATATTAAGGATTGTATTGCTATGGCGTATGTCATAATGGATGGAGATTTTGACACGAATACCAGAGCAAGAGATGATTTGATTATAGATTTGTGGGAGCTGATGAATCCGGCTGTTACATATAAGGAATCGGATATCTATACTTGTACCGGGGGATGTGACAGCTTTTCCTATTCCTGTGATAATGCTTCGGATTATGCAACGATAAGCGCTTATCAGGAAGATGGCGTTGGGTTTTATGGAGAGGTAAAGGCATACAGCGAGTATGGGGATAGTTATACCGTCACTTGCGGCGGGTGTAAGGATGATAAGGGTAAGACCTTTTATCATTCCACACAGACCGGGACAGGTGAGGCAGAACCTGCCAGCGGATGTGAGAATTATACTGTGTCATACGTTTGTGACGGTCATTTGGTCACTGTATGCTATGGGCATAAGGATGTGGAAGTATATGTGACGGTTAAGATGATGGAGGAGATGTTTGCAAGCGGCGAGCTGCCTTCCTCAGATGGCAAAAGCTATCAGGCTTACCTTTCAAGCTTTGCCGGTTGGACGGAGGATAACAGGGAGTGGGTGCGCTGTCTGGTAAATACGGACTGGTATGATACTTATGGGGTTGATCCCAGCGGAGGAACGGGCTTTGTTGCCGGAAGCGGCATGACACCGGAGGAAATATCGGCGATTACAGAGGCTTATGGGGATTTAGATGCCACAAGAAAAGCTCTTTGTTCGGATGCTATGAGTTTTGTGGGGATGATTCCATATTATTGGGGTGGTAAAGCGAGTGCAAAGGATTATGCTGCAAATGGTTTTCATGCGACGGTTACTCCGGATGAAAAGGGCAGAAACAAGAAGGGCTTGGATTGCTCGGGATTTGTTCAGTGGGTGATATGGCGCGTTACGGATGTAAAGCTTGGGGCTTCCACCGGAACGATTACAGAGGGGATGGAGCAGATATCGGCTAATGAATTACAACCGGGGGATTTAGGTTTAATGGCAGTCCCTGGCTCTGCATCAAATCATGTGGGTGTTTTTGTGGGATATGATGAGAGCGGGCAGGCTTTGTGGTGCCATGAGAATTCCGGTGCCGGGAATGTATCGGTCAACAATACGACCTGCTTCAGATTGTATTATAAAATTATAGATTTTGATTAAGTGAAAGTCCTCTCTTAAATTGTAAGGAGAGGACTTTTAGACGTAATGAAGACAGGTTCATTTAACAAGAGTCCCGCCCAATCTTATAAATACATTTTTAAATTATATCTAAATCCATCTCGGCCCCAATTCAAAACTTCATCAATAATAATATCATTTTCTTCTATCCAAGATTCCACTATATTTCGTATATTTTTAATGGATGCCTTATCTGCATAAATAACATTTTCATTATACTCCTCATGGTCTATACTTTCCAGTCTGATTCTTCCGGCATGATTATATACAACAGTTGGTATTATAAGGCTAGCCCTTAGTATTTTTTTCCCATTATAAATACGTTTTCCGAAAATACTTTTCTTATATTCTTCCTCTGGTGTGTGTATCCGGAAATCATCTTTTATCATTTGAATTAGCATATTGGAGACTTCTGAAATATCATTCTCCTTATTTTCTAAGGTTTCTCGTTTTAATATCTCATTAAATTCTTTATCTGTTAATTCCAAACTTTTCATTTTTTTTATTTCATCTGCAAAACTCATAGTTACTTACTCCCTTCTCCTTATTAAAAGACCAATTCATATGCTATTATTTCTATATTAATATTAATCAAATTTCTAATTTTTCTCTTTGTCAAGATATATAAAATATACCACAAGATACTCAAAGTTACCATATATAACAAAAAAACAGGCCGCGTAATTTTACCTTCGGAAAAAGCAGGATAGAGTTTACCCTCAGATGCTTTGATAAAGTATTAAGCATAGATTTGTTGGTTACACTATACACTTTTTCTTACTGTGATGCAATGTTTCCCTTTGGGCAAACTTCTGCTTAGCTCTCTTGTTTGCCCTTTCGCCAGAAGGATCGGATATGTCAATAGCTAGCCGCGAAGCGGTGCTCTGCACCGTTGACTTATCCAATTCTTCTGGCTATTTTGTAGTCAAGAGTGCTAAGCATCAGACTGTCTCTACTTAGACAGTTTTCCCATTATCCCCTTATACCACATACCTTTTTCAATTTCCGGCATTACCGAATGGGTAATAGATTCTATAGATCTTCCTATTTCGCCATTTCGATTTCTTTCACTCTTTATGATTGCCGATGACGTCAGGATATCGTTTTCTGCTCCGGCCGCTTTGGGCAATTCTTTTTCCTGATATCTGACAAGTTCTAACATATCTCCTCCATTAAGATAATACGCTCTTAGCTGGCACATCTTTGATGCTCCTACAACACTCCAGCCCATTGCCTGCGTACTCATTCTTCTGGAGAGCGCATGGTATACATGCCCTTCTGTGCTGCTTCCTATTACTCCCTCTTCGTGCTTTAACCTCACTCTTGCCGGCATCCAATTATTCAGGATATAATCCCGGCTCTCATTGATTCTTTTTTCTCCTATTTCCGGATTCCTCAATGCGTCCTTCAGCCTCTCTGTGACAGCAATAAATTCCTCCTTGTCATCCTTTCGGATTGCATCACAGATTTCTTTCCTTGCATCGTCCGTACTGTCCAGCATGTGGCTTGTAAGTCGTGTTATATACTTCTGTAAGTGGAATTCATCCAGCACATAGGTTACACCGTTTATTCTTTCGGCTCCGGACGTGATCCATGAACCGCCATCTGCATTCAGATATATCCTTTTCACCTTGAGTATGTCGTAATGACTGCTCAGATACTCAAATATCTCATCCCAGAAAGCTTCGTTTTCCTTTCCACTGCACACTCTGCTGAAATAGTGTGGTTCTTTCAGTTTCCAGCGTTTGGACTTATGTTCATCCTCCTGTCCTTCATGGATAATGCTTTCCGGCTCCAGTCCCTCATGGACTACCACCAGTTTTGCTATTAGACAATTATTCTTATATCCGCTTTCTGTCTTTTCCAGATCGCCTTTCTTTTCATTGAACTGTTTGGATATATGGTCCTCGTCTGCTTCAATGTAAAGATAATCGACTACTTTCTTTTCTTTGGGTTCTTCTGTAGCTCTGGGGAATTCGAGCTCGTGTATCTTACTCATTACAGCCTGCTTACTGACATCATCCTCAAGACTGGCAGCTTCTCCACCCTTTCGATATGAGGTCTGAACGGCTTCCTCCAACAGTTTTGCAACTGCATCCTCCGTGAAACGTTCATGCTTATTCATCCCCATAATCCGATCAAGAAGATACACTCCGTCTTTTCCGGTCTCTTTGTCTACGTAAAGTGTTTTCTTAAAGCATAACGTCCCTAAAGACGATATTAACTGCTTTGTATCATGATGTTCAACATGCCATTTCTTTTTCCGCATAACACTGTTAAAAATGAGTTTATCCGTATCCTCAAGACAGTCCTGGATAACCTTTAGTCCAAGCTTATGCACCTCTTCCGTAACCCCCAGAACCAATTCGGCCAGTTTTGTCGGATCCTTCATAAACTCTGTTTCAAGATTCTCAAAAATTTTAATGCTATTTTCTTCAAAATACTTTATACTGTTAATCATAGAGGGCACCTTCCTTTGTTTGTATTGGTTTTGTCGCTAAATACTTTATCACAAAGAGGTGCCCTCTATTTTCATTTTTCTATTTTTCCGAGTAAAAATTTACGCTAGCCAAAAAAACATACATTTTTCTTGTTGTAAGAATCCGTGCAATTTACATAGTGAAGAACAAAATTACATGGAGGTGTCTATTTATGAAACGAAAAAAAATCTTATGCTTATTGGCTATCTGCACTGCGCTTTCCGCTATTCAGCCCATGGTTACACAGGCGGTAGAAATCAAAGAGGAACAAACACAGACAGAGCTGGTGATGGGGGATGGTTATGAAATCGTGGAAAACCATGAGACTGAAAAATCAGCAGTAACATCATGCTTTCTGTCGGTAGAAACTATCTGTCCAGAAGGCTTCGGGCTGAACACCTATGTAATGATCATGGATGAACAGGACAACACATACCGAATCAGTATCAACGCTGAAAATGAGTATGTGGGACAGATATACCTTGCGCCCGGCAAGTATCAGGTGACAGAGGTTTCCGTATTCGATGACTACAAGCAGGAATATCCTTTCATCATTACGGAGAATGAATTTATCTTGTCAGAGAATCAGAATAAAACGATTTCGTTTACTATGAGAGATTATGAAAAAATTGAGGGAGAAATCGCTGAAAGAACAGAAAAAGACCAGAAGAAAAAAGAAACACAAGATGTGGTGTTTTCGGATACGCAGCTGTATGAAACAGGCTTAGAGAATGTGTTCATGCTGGGGACTGGAATGCTCTATTATGCAGTGGAGCATACGGGAACTGGAGCGGGAACTGTGGAAGCAAGCGGATATACTACAGGAGTTTATGATGTGGTGGTTAAGATTGTGAAATCCGGCGTGATTGGAGAGGCGCAGTTTCAAATCAGTATCGATGGCGGCAAAAGCTATATTGGTCAGGACGTTGTGGCGGATTCGTCAAAGATCGGGGATGCCGGGCTTACGCTGTATTTTAGGACGGAGCAGGATACGATGGAATTTATTGAGGGGGATGCGTATTATTTATCTGTGCCTGAGACATTTCCTGTGACTGCTTCTAAGGCATGTGGTGCAAATGTTATTGTAACGGGGCATCCAATGGAGGATCATGATTTTACAGTGACAATTCTTTCTTCCGGTGGACTTGGAAAATCAAGATTTACGGTAGTGAGTACCAAGGGGAAAGAAATCAACATCACAGATGTGCTTCCTGAAGATGGTGTTTATGAGATGGAGGATGGTCTGTCATTGGTATTTGCAGATTCCCTGGATTATGAGAAGGGGCTTACTTATACGGTAACTGTGCGAAGCAATGATGATACTGTGAATTATTCGCCGCTTTACGTTCTTTTTGGGATAGTGGTTGTGATAGGAACCGGACTGCTTACAGTCTTAAGCGGCAGAAAGGAAAAGAAGGGGGAGTATTACATTCGCAGATACGCATGGCGGAAGGATGAGAAGGATTATGAGTAGGTGCAGAAGGATATTTTGGAATGGTGTTTGTGTAATAGCCTTGCTTATCCTGTTAAGCATGATTGGAAGTAAGATACTGACCGGATGGAGCAGTGTGTTTTCCTATCGGGTATTCTTTATCATGAGCGGGTCGATGGAACCGGAAATTAAGGAGAATGGGTTTGTGATTGGAAAAATACTTCCAGAGGACAGTGAGCCGGAAATTGGGAAAATATACGCTTACCGGAGGCAGGGACTATTTGGAGAGGAAATCATTATTCACAGGCTGATTTCAATAGGGGAGGATGGCAGCTATCAGTTTAAGGGGGATAATAATGAGCTGCCGGATGAAAGACCGGTGGAGAGAGAAGATATCGGGTATGTGATAGTGGTTTACTAAAGGGGGAATCACAGGAAGAGGCGATTGTAGGGAGCAATCGCCTCTTTCTGTGAAGATGGAACAAGTATTAAATGTTTCCGCCATTATTTTGTAATTCATTCATGAGTTCGGTGCCTGCGGTTACATTTTTGAAGGAACAGCCATTTATTACGATGCATGGCTTGTATGGGATATCAATGGATTTTCCTTCGCCCTTACGATGCAGTCTCATTAGTCTGTATTGTTCATAGCAGGCAAGAATGGTGTCATTATCCCAGGGGATAACTGTGTCCCAATAAGCAAAATCCATTTCATCGGAATCTTTTTCTCCATCATCAAAAACATAATGTACTGAGAAGGGATTGTTATGCAAATCTTTCCAGAAATTGATATCGCGGTGATCAAATATTTTGATTACTTCTGAAAAGTCATCTGCACAATAAGCGTAATTGTTGCAATTCTTTTCGGTACGATATTGGTTTGACAGAGCAAAGTCATGTCTGCAGTAAATCATCTGTAATTTATCAAAGTTCTTTTTTAATGAAACCTCACGCTCACCATTAAAACTGCAGCATCTTATATTTTGGAATGCTTCGTCAGCAGGGTAGTGATGAAGGAAAAAGCCATTTGTTACCCAATAAGTCTGATATTCTTCTTTTGTATAGGCAGCACCGGAACCTATATCATAGCTGTAATGAAGAAAGTCAGAAGCTGATTCCCTTGTTAAGGTAGGCATATAATATCGCCATTCTTTTTTATAGCTTGTTCCGTTTGGTCTGTGGCTGATTGAGTACATATCACAATGGGGTTCAATATGAGGTTTGTCATAATTGAAGTGTTCCACAATTGCAATCTGAATCTGTGGAACTGTTGTGTCTGTATAACAGCCATCCACAAACAATTCATTGTCTGTGGATTTTGCGACACAATAAATGTTTTTGCTCTTGCAGTCGTATTCTAGACAGAAACTGGAAAGTGTAATGAGCAGGTAATCTCCGGATGGATGGAACTGTATGCTTTCCAAGATGTCATAGGCTTGTAGGGTGGAGTATATAATTTCTCTTTCTCCGGTGTTAAGATTTATTAACTCTACATACTCATGACTGGGTTTGCTGAACATAATTGCCAGCTGCATCGTTTCTTCGTGATAACAGCATCCTGAAGCGTAATATTCAGGGTCGTGGTAACACAGGGAATTCATTAGCCTTATCGGTTCGCCACCGAATACAGATATACCATTAAATTGATGTACAAGAATTCCCAATTGATGATGCTTGTCGTAAATCAAATCCCTTGTTTCATACAATTTGGTGTTATATCGGTGCAGAAGGGTATCATTTTCCGTGTCCCACTCATAAGTGTTCTCAGAGTTTCGGACAATGAAGCGATTCCAGCTTGGCGTAATATTGGGATAAAAAATCAAGTCCTCCAATTCATCATTATCATTTAGCAGATTACTTAAGGTTGCTATATCATAGGTCATTAAAATATGCTGCTGATTATTGCTGTTTATGGATACGCTGTAGCTCTTTTTTGGATATATGATATAACATTCGTCAGCCCGGTCCGGACAATAATGGATAGCGGAAGGTGTATTTCCATCATTTTCAAGGGTTATTTCTTCAAATACGATTTCGGCTTTGTTATCTTTACAAGAGAATAATTCTAACTGCCCGCTTCCTTCATTAAACAATAAGAAACAGTTTTGACTTGGGAAATACCTTGTTATCGGGTATGTGCCGGGTACTCCACTAAAATTATATAATTTATCTATACTGTCATTTATAGGAGAGCAGCGGAACAGTACACAAGGAATTGGGAGATATGAAGTATCCCAGCCATCGTCATAGTCGTATAGATCATCTTCCGTTTCGTTCACATATTCTTCTTCATTCTCATATTCCGGATAGAAATCTGCGGAATCAAAATTATCATATTCGCCGCTGAATGCATAAATATCTGATTTGTCATTAAGGGCATATAATTCAGTATGTTTCATAAAATCTGTAAATTCTTTGTGATAGCAGATACTTGTATCTTCGATATGAAAACAATATAAATATTTTTGATCAGCAAGATATAAAATATGTGCATTATCCTCTGTGAAGGAGAAACTTGTAATTGTCGTATGTGATGCAGGTGTTTTTAGGATGCGTGGTTTTTGCTCAGGATTATGCAAATCAAATACAAAAAGACAGGATTTTGGTAAATCGTCTATTTCGGTATTGTTATATGCCTTCGCAGCAAGCCAGCGACCATCCTTTGATACCTTCATATATCCATTTGGTGAGTAATCAGTAAACCCGTTTGGATCACCTGACTGCAAAATAAATTCAATGCAGCCGGATAGGATATCCCAGCATTTGATTACACCGGACATATCCAAAGTAAAGCAGTGTTGACCGGAGTAAACATATTCCTCAATATTGCTTACATGATCATCCGGTTCAAGGAAATCATCCGGTAGAATGGAGTTATCAAAATTGGCAGCCAAGGTCTTCTTACATCCTTTTTTACTGCATGGCACTGAAAAAATATTACAGTGGCTAAAGTCAAGATTACTTAAGTCCATTCCGGATAGTTCCTGTCTGCCATAAACGATAGCAGACAAAATATTATGAAGCAGATGATGTGAGGGCTGATGTCCTTTTAATGTCCTGCAGAAATCAATTGCTTTTGAAAGTACCTTTTGCTCGTCTGTAGCTGGATTTGGAAGCATCCAGTTCTGGGTTCGTTTATTCAAAACAGGCTTGTTATGATGTTCCATCAAAATCTGGCTTATCAATTCTTTTTTGCTATGGTTCCAATAGAAGGAATTCAGAAAGTAATGATAAGTGTATTTTGCATTTCCGGAACTGTTTTTTGCAAAAGCATCAGGATTGATATACGGAAGCATTCTTAGCAGCTGTATATCAAACATGGCAGAGAAGTAATCTCTGAAATAGTGATGCACAAAAGAAAACTGATTGCGCTCATTCATTTCTTTTTCCGGTGCAAGGTAATGATAGAGTATTCCCAGGTAATCAAAAGCACATCCGATTATTTTTGATGGCGCATTATCAAGAGAGACGAGGGAATTACATTTTTCCGCAAATAATTCAGCATTAAACTGAAAATCTTCAAATGGTGCAACACCGGATGGTACAAACATATATTGCAGAATCCGGAGCGCTTCATTGATACACGATTTTAAGCTGTTTTCCGACATGGAAAAGGAATCATTTCTTTCTAAAGTCCAGCCAATGTAGGGAAGAATGAAATCTAAGGTCAGGGCAGTATGCAGTTCTTCTAGGGGATTTGTCTGCGTATCTTTTGCACGCATTCTTGCATTATAAAAGGTTGAGTTACCGTGGAAGAAATAGTATAAAATTTCACCTCTTGTTTCGGGTAGATTCTCTTTTCCGGTGGTATATTCATAGGAAAACATACATAGGAAAAGGGGAACCTTTAAGCACTTCATTAAGGACTTATTGGCTAAAGTGATACCAATAGCAGTTTCTGAAAAATTCCGTTCTTTCAAGTGCTCAATAATTTCTGTTTCTTCCAATCCAACCAGATATATATTCTGAAAAGAAGAGGTAAAGTGTGCTGCCTGTGTTTCACGACTGGTCGCAATAATACGAACATTTCTGTAATTATTGTGAATGGTAGTAATTTCATTACTTAGCATTGCTCTACAGGAGCAGCAATCTCCATTTTTTTCAACGCTTATTTCATTAAAGCCGTCCAACAGGAGAAGGTACTGGGGGATTCCGTTATCCGGTATCCGCTGAAATTCCTTTTCAATTTCTTTTAGAAGATTCTCAGAAACATCATCAAGTGACTGATGATTCTCAATCAGTTGCCCTACATATCGGGTTATAAAGTTTGTTTTCTTATGTTTGTCCTCGTACCAATCTGCAATATGTGCAGGGCATTGTTTCAATTCTATGAAAATAGGTACAGGGCGTCCGCTTTTATAGGTAGCAGGCTTATTTTTGCCAACCAGATATTCTTCCTGAAGTATCTGTTGAAGAAAGGTCGTTTTCCCGATTCCTCCCTCACCGGTAACAGCGATATCCTGCATCTCGTTTTCTTTGCAGAGATCCATCAATGGACGGACTTCACCATCAATGGTTCTGGCACGGAGCTGAAAGTTATCTTCGGTAACATAACCCTGCGGAAGGAGTCTTTCAATGATATTCAGTTCAAAGAAACGGCTTCCGTAGGCTCTTGAATCAAGAAAGGATCTTTGTTCTGCCTGCCATATCTTTTGCAGCATTGGGAAATCAGTAAGAGGATTTTCTAAATGCATAAAATCAAGACTTAGATTGTATTCGGTTGTTTCAGATAACAGTGTATGATAGCTGCCCATAATCACACAAGCTGCGATAAAACGGGCAAGCTGATATGGAACATTGGGATTACAGGCAGCAATCAGCCTATCCTTATGTCCCTTTGGAAGATAGCTGCAACAAACGACCAATGATTTTAATTTGTCATAAAGAGACAGTTTGTTATGTACCCTTGTTAAATATTTGGTATTGATTCTGTCACAGAACTGGTTGAAATTCGGTTCCTCACAGTAATAATCCTGTCTGTCACCTTTAAGCCCTCGGGTTGAAAAAAGCTTCTTAGCGATATCTTCATAGGATGAAGCATTTGTCATGGTATCATCTGTAAATAAAAGAATATACAGGGCTACATTTGTTGAAAATGCACCTTCATCCTTTAAGACATGTAACACATCTCCAAGTTTCATTGCAAATTCCTCCTTAGTCACTTATTTGGCACTTATATGTCACTGACAGTATTTTGCTTTGAAAGTAAAATAAAGTCACAAACAGTACAACATTATCTTATCACATTTTTTGCTTGATAGATATGCTGAACTGCCAATTCATGCGATTCGATCCGCGGAGAATTTGTCGGTGGCATGAAAAAACTAAATAACGATGAGTAGGTTACACCGAAACCGCTTTACCCCAAATGGAGATCATTTTGTAAAGCGGATTTGGTGTAGCCTGTTTTTGCATATAAATGGCTTCTCCTTTTGGGAACGAAAGGAGAAAGCTATGCAGAAAAGAGAGATTGAAGAAATTTTAGGTTGTGGAAATTGTGCTGAGTTAAGTCCTGAATACCGTAAGGTGGCTTACTCTATTGCAGTTGATTTTGTAAAGCAGTTTAGTATTCCTGACAGTGGGTATATTCTTGATTTGGATTTGGTAAAACGGAGAATCGAAAATCTAATGTACCAAGATTTACTGAAAGATCCCTTTATTATTCCATCTGAGTTCAGAAGTTTCTTTAGGCTTTCTGAGATTTTTATGGATGTAAAGGCGATAGATTTTCTGATTACGCTGGCAGGAGAAGAGGAAGAGTTTGCCTTTGAGTATATAAAGCATTTCTTTGCTCCGTTTATAATTTCCTACATGAGACATCATCAATTTATGATAAGCTCTTTAGACCAGAGAGAAGTTATCTCAATACTATACACGGAAACTTATTTTGCTGTCCGCAAATGTGCACAGAAGAGAATGGAGGAAGCAGCTCTGGCAATGCTGGAAGAAAGAGAGGCTAAGAAGATATTCTTCAGCTTCAAAACGCTTAGCCTGATGTACAGGGCTGCTGTCAATGAACTATATGGTGTCGTAATTCTGCCATTTACATTGCACAGGAAGGATACGGAGCAGTACTACCGCTTTAGGGCAACTATTTCAAATACGAATCATCATTATGGAACTGGTGATGTGGCTGAATTATCCAATCGTCTGTCTATTGCAGAAAATACGCTGCGGCAGTATTGGGAATTATACAATATGGAAGTATCCGGCTTTATTTCGACATCCAGTATGGCAGAAGATGAACGGACGGAAAATATGTATGGAGCTACTTATGAAACAGGATATGAACGCATGGACATTAACAGTATCCGTGATCATAAGTTTAGGTCAGAGGCTGACCGCAGGATTTTTGATCATCTGGTGGAAAATGCTTCAAGTACATTCTGCAGGAATGAGATTGAAGAAATTGGAACGACAAGATATCGCATCGGTCAGGTTTTGAATGATTTGCGCGTTGAATTTAAAGATGAAGTGCAAGTTTCAAGATTAATTCCAATTAAGTAAAGTCTTTTTGAGTAGAAAAGGGAATGGCAGTTTTATTTACCATTCCCTTTTGACGATTAGAAGAATTCTTTTCTTATCTGATTCTTTAGTTTTGAAAGAGCATATCTGGTATATTCGTAATCATTTTTTAATTCATCATTGGTAAAGGATGCTCCGTCTGCTTCGGTCAAGCGATAGAAGATCCGCTGATCCCTGCTGTCTGTGAAGACCTGCTTCGTGAACAAATCCATCTCTACCTCGGAATAACCGGCTTCCATAGATGGTGCAGTGCGGTCAATCATTGTATCGGACTCTTCATCATAGTAAGTAGCAGATACAATTCCATTGTGTTCAATTATATAAAGGGAATAGTAATCATATGCTTTTCGAAGCGTAATCTTACAGCCATAATGAAGATCCTTTTCATCAATGGAGAAGAGGAGGTTTCTTTTAGAGCGTTCCTCATCTGAAAGATTGATTTCTTCGAGAAAACAGGCTAAATTTGACGGAGTAAGGGAGTACCGCTCGATAAAGTATGAGAGTTTCATATAGTTGGTATAATCATTTCTTGGCATACCAAATGTGTGCATTTCTCCTCCAAGCTGTGTAATAGCGGCAAATAGTTCAAGGTCAAGGTAAGAGAAGGAAAAGGGATGCTCCGGGGAATAGCGCTCCAAGACTTTGAATAATGCAATCATCATTACTTCATCAACATCCGCCTCATCTAAATTTTTTATGTATGCTATTTTATGTTTCTTAAAGCTGTAAAGTTTTCTGGCAAAAAAGCAGATTACATATGGAAATGTTTCTTCTGGATAAGTCTTGTAGGTTTGAACCAATGTCTGGATATCTGCCGGACTGTAGAACAAAGTGTCAGCATTGATATATTTTGTAAATGTATTAGGGCTGAAATCAGGATTAGATCTCAACTGTTCATTTACAAGATTACAGACACGGGCATAAACAATATTAAAATCCATAAGGTAAAGACCGGTCATTGAAAAGGTCTTTTGATACCTGATTGCAAGAGAAGACGCTTTTTCCTTGAATTCAACAGGAATTGGAGCGGAGTTACATCTAAGTGTAGATGCGATAGATTGACGGGTTGCTGAGTTTGTTTTGTTTGGAATAAACATAGTCTTGTCCTCCATTTCATGATGTGTGGTCATGCATGGAGAACAAAAACAGGTCAGAAGGGCGCACTTACCTAAGCCGTGTGGGTATTCTCCATGCGGTTACAGCAAGCCATCCGACTGGCCTGTTTATGTATTTGATTGTCCTCTTCGCAATGTTCGGATGCCTGCAGTGCCATTGCGAAGCGATTTATATTAAATATGGTTCTTAACTTTGCAGCGAAAAACCATATATAATAAATATGAAAGATTTTTTAGTAGCTTGAAAAAAAGAGGTAAAATGTCATTTTATGTAATAATTAGCTGTCGATAATAGTTTGTATTTTTATATGTTAAAAAAAATAAAAAAAGTCACCCGGACGCAACATGATATTTCGTTATCCTGCTTTTGACAGGGACAACTGTAATATCAGCACATCCGGGTGGCTGTGTTTACAAGCTTGAAAAATTTATGCGGTTTGCAGTGGTAACAAATGAATGGGTATATCTTCCTTTGTTACAGCACATTTATGAAGAATAACTATATCTTCCTTGATTTGACCTTGAATCTTGCAAATAAAGCAATGTTTTTTCCATTTGCAATCAACAGGGCAACGGTAAATATGTTCATTCATCATGAAAATCCCCCTTTCATTAAACCTGAGTTGATTTATTGATTATACATTCATTATAAGGTGTCGAACTATATCTTGTAAATTCAAGGAAATTTACATCATTTTTCGATAATGTAATGGAACTATAATTGTAAATCTGATGAATTCGACAAAAGTTCGACAAAACTTCACTTTTTATTCAATGTATGATATATTATCTACAAATAAAGTGCAAAAGGGGGAGCATATGGGAAATAAATATCCGTTGAGTTTTGCCGTATTTTACCAGAGTATTATTAAGCACTGCAGTAATTACAATCAGTTTTATACGGTTCATGCACTGTTTTTTGGAAAGATTATAGACAAGAATTCTTTTGTTGATAAAATTTCAGCAGGTACAGTTTCAGAGTATGTAAAAGCGAAAAGACCAATCAGAGCAGAGAGAGTTGAATTCATATGTACCGCAACTATTTCTGAACTAGCAGAGCATATCAGAATTATTAATATTCAGGATATTTCATATGCGGTTGAAGCAATTAAGCGGTTGATAGCAATCACGGATTTAAGCCGTGATTTGAAAAAGAAGCTTACAAGGAAAGCGGATGAGTATAGCAATAAGCTTGAATATATAGCAGAAATTTTTCAGATGTCAGTGAAGGTCTTCCGTAAGTTGGATTTGGACGATAAACAAATTAGTGAGCTGGATGCTATTTGGAATGGAGAAACAGAGAATATTGGTATTGGAAATGCCGATGTGAAACAAAATTCAAAATATACAAATAACTCCGATGAAGTGAAGTTCAGAGCTGGTTTTATAGACCATGTTAATGATATATTACAGGAAGAGGCTGGACTTTCAAGAAAAACCTTATATTTCCAGGGCGGTTCGGTGGAGTGTCATAATGTACTTCTTCCGGATGATTATGATAATCTGATAAGATTTTTAGGGAAATTCCTTGAAAAGAAAGGGCTTGTTGAGATTGACTTTGCGGATTTCCTCACAATATCGGGTCTGAATCCTGTGGAGAAGGAATTAATGAATGGAAGTCTTTCTTTGTATAGAATAATGGGAGATGTTGATTTCTGCATAAAAACGGTGAACGATTTACCAAAGCAGGAGTATGCTGGCGGGGTGCTCATAAATGCCAGCATTGGTAAGGCGACAGAGGTTCAGCAACTATATGATCTCTTTGCAGAAATAAACCTATACTTTGAGAATGCCGAATGTATTATTGGAGTGAATATAGATGAGGAGATACCCGATAAACTGGTTATAGTATATTTGGCTGTTAGATATAGCAGTATGATTCATGAAAAAGTTAAGGTAAAGAACCACAGAGATAGTGTTTTAGAACAAATTGAAAAGGAAATAATGGAACAATTTTTTTATGAACAACAATTTAGTGAACAGGAGAAATCCTCGGAGACACCTGAGTATTTAAAGAAAAGGCGTATGTCAGGGGGCAGTTCGGCAAAAGATGGTCCTCAAATACCGAGTTTTTTGAAAAATAGAACTGTTATTCATAAAGCGGAAGATGACATTGAAGATATGGACGATGAATAGCTAACTTTTATATTGTCTTTTTTATATTACGAAAATTTGACTTTTTATGTAAACAATGTATGAAATATATTAGATTTATCATCAGGAGGTATATATGTCAAACTTTATACAATCAAAATTAAGTCATAAATCATTAGATGCTTTTGTACAAAAATACGCAACCACAGAACAAGATTCTCATGCAATTCCTTATACGACTGAAAATGGTCAAAATATATTTTTTTATGTAGCTGATGTTTATATGGAATTAAATAATATAGAAGAATTCAAATATCTTTTAGGTCAAACTATTCCATATCATTCAACTAATGCAGAGTTTCCTATTCAAGATTTGGCATTTATTAAAAACGAAGATGGCTCAAAACAATTATGGACTAAAAACTCAAAACTTTTAACACAATTTGTAACAATAGCCAACCGACTTACACTTTTAACGTTGAAAAAAGGTTCAAAAGGAGAACCAATCGCAAAACGTTCTGACAATGTAGTACCAGTAATACATAAAGAAAAATAATAATCAAATGTCTGAAGCAAGGGAATGGTGTGAGCCATTCCCTTGCTTCATATAGACCTATAACTCTACATCCACATCTATGACATCTTTCTTTCCAGCTCCGGAAGGGGACTTGCCGGATGGCGTATCTTTGGCGTCTTTGTCCTCACGTTCAATAACCTCCGGTGCTTCATGGACTTTTTCGTCAAAGAGGGAGCCAAAGATGAAGCTTGGGGATTCGGAGTAGGTCAACTGCTGTTTGAGTGTCAGCAAATCACGATATTCTGCAGAAAGCGAAGTACGTTCTGTCTCTAAGGCTTGGTATTCCTGGCGGAAGGTTTCTATTTCCTGTATGATTGCTTCGGGGTGGAGCGGATCAATGCCAAGAGATAAGAGCTCATTGGTCTGGTTACGGAGCTTTAGAAGGAGCAGCTGTTTCTTCTCGGTGATTCCGTCAACCTGAATGGACTTTACAAATTCTTCTGTCCGGTCTGGTTTTACTTCTACAGGCTTAACACAGTCAGGGGTCTGTCCCTGACTTAAGACATATCCGTACATACGGTCAAAGTCTGCCTTGCACATTTCGGATACTGGAATTGTAGAGTGGATATTTTTGGCATCCATAAAGGACTGCAGCTTTTGAACATCCATTGGACTGATAGCCGGAGAGTTTTTGAGTAATCCGGGTGCGGTTCTGGTAAAACCATTCATGTAGTCAAGGAGCTTTTTATATTCTGAGGGAAGGACATATTTTACATCCCGGTTCAGAGATAATCCATGCTCGGTAAGTCTTTGTGACAGATAGAGGGCGGCATCTTCTCCAATCGGTGCTTCGGAAAAAGGATTGCTGCCATAGCAGTTATGGATATTGATGACATCATATTGAGTAAGTGTTGAAAGATTGACGGTCTTCGTTGGGGGAAAGCCATTTGGTGTAACCGGCGTGGTATATCCGGCGCCGGTTATGGCAATTCCGTGTGCTGATAGCAATGCAGCCACTTCATCCATCTGGTATTTTTGTATCGGCTTGTCAAATTTCTGCTTCAGGAATTCGTTTCTTTTCTGGTAGGTGCGCTCCATTGTGACATCAACAGAGTTTTTCAGTGCGGATGGTGGGTCATTCCTTGTTCCCTTGAAAAATGAAAAGATTTCTTCTGCATCCATTGCGGAGATCCCGGAGAAGCCGTCTCCGGAAAGCGTGTATTCAGGGTGTTTCTGCAATGCAAGGTACAAATCACGCTTTTGGGTGCCGGACATAGGACAAAGAGCAGCCTTTGATTTCTGCACATCCATCTCTGAGGGACTATTTATCATTAAATCCGGCATTTGCCCGTCAGGCCAGTAACGGATAGAATCCACCATGTGCTTGGTGGATTTGTAAGCGGAAAGCATTGGGGCAATAATATCATAGTATTCCTTTTGGGGAGCCATTTTGTTCATTTCGGATTTTATATGGCTTAATTGGGCTCCAACGGCATCCAGCTTTCTTGTAAAAGCTTCTTTGTTTTCAAGGTTCATTTTTTGAACTGTGGTAAGTGCCTGTTCCATAAGCTCCAGCTTTCTGGAGATGGTGTGAGTGGTGGAAAAGCCTTTTGCCATATACCGGCTGCCGACATGCCGGATCAGGGCGATTGCCTTGCGTATCAGAAGCTCCAAATCACTGCGCCGTCTGCCGTTCCAGTCATATCTTGCTATGGATATGGTTTTCGGGCGTTTGCGGTATGCTTCGGGTTCCCTTCCGATAATGTATTCAGGAGTAGGAGCGTTTTCGTGGGTAAGGATGTTTTCTGAAAAAAGAGAGCCAAGCTCATAGGCATCTCCAAGGGTTTTGTCACGAATCTTTCTTGTATGTGTTTTGTTCCACCAGGTAATCGAATTTGCTTCCTGCCTGGCTATCGTATAGCCGTAGTCCTGCATAATGGTAATAAAATCTTCCCGGCTGTCACTGACGCTTCTGGCAGCAGCAATATCCCGTTTCATTTCTTCTTTCCATGAGATATTCTGTCTCTTGGCATCCCAATCTCGATAATTGTGATGTCCCTTGGATTTGGTAAGCTGTGAGCGCGGATCAGCAAACTTTAACTCTATGCCAAACTCGCGCTGAATGGCATCTGAGAGCTCACGAATCTCCATACGTTTATCTGCGGTAAGACAGAACTTGGACACTCCATCGGGCATGTAGGCATTTATGATGATATGATTGTGTAAATGCTCCTTATTCAGGTGGGTGTCAACCACTGCCTGAACGCCAAGCCTTTCACAGAGCTCGATTCCAGCCTGATGTACGGTGTGACAGTCAAGGTCTGTCTCGGCAAAGGACTGGATGAGATGGATTGCAGTAACGGGCTCCTTGTGAACCATCCGGGTTGTTCCGGTAATTTTGTCCGTATAATCGAAAGTGGAATAGCGTTCGCCGTCATGGGAGGCAAGGTATTTTTCCCTTACAATGCCAAATTCCACTAAGGCAGTTTCAGGTTGACAGAGCACGCCGGATACTAAGAGTTCCTTATCTCCATCGTCCAGATTTGCAATTGTTTTTAAGGGATTTGCGGCATATTCCAAAGCATTGGAAAGTCCATTCATGCTGACAGAGGTTTTTTCCTGATTGGCTCCATAGTCAAGCAGATGGGACAGGTTGCTGCCATGAATGGCAATGGTTTTACAGATGGCGGTCATTTGCGGTCACTTCCTTTCCGTGAATCAGTTGTTGTGCAGCACGTTTTATTTCTTTGCGGAGAATCCGGACACCGGAGGCTCGGATGGATTTGCGGTTGTTTTTCGTGTAGGTGGCAACCTCCTTAAGGGTAGTCTGCGTATCGTTTGCAATCTGTAGCAGCCTTTGATAGTCAGCCTCATAGAGCTGCTGGCGAAGTGCAAGGGCAGCTATAAAGTTGTTCAGCTGTTCAATATAGGAAGATACTTTAACCGCAAGGGCAGAGATATCATCTGTATAAACAGAGATGACTATGGGCTCCCTGCGGGAAAGATATTCCCTGCGGATGAAGCGTGACAAAGGCAATCCCTTGGAGGCAGCCAGCAGTTCCTGATATTCCTTATCCGTGAAATATACCTTTACACAGCTGTCCAGCTTCAAGCTATCCTTGGTGTTTTGGGGTTCCGGTGGAAGCTCCTGATGGTTTGACAGAAGCGGGGCAATCTGCTCATGGCAGAGCTTGGATAAGGATATTCCTCTGCTTTCAGCAATGGTTTCTAATTGTTCTTTTTCCTGTGGGGAAAGATAGAGTTTGATATACATATGCAATTCCTTTCTGATAACTGTGTATTGTCTCTCACTCATACAGCAGAAAAATCAACTTTTCAGCAGAAATTGAAGCAGGAGAACGCACCCACTCGCGCAGTTTGTTCTACGAAGCAGAAGGGTTTGGGCGAAGCCCAACTAAGGAACAAGGGCCCGCTTGCGGGACTTTGTTCTCTGCTTGCTACAAAGAATGAGAGACGAATTGTAGGGGTTACACTGGGGAAATTGCACCGTCCGGGGAGCCGGGAAAAGAAAATGCAGGAACTGCTGTAACACATCAATAGCGAGATGCAGAAAAGAATCTGCCTGACAGAAAAAGTGGAAATCTCAAAAAAGAAGCATTTATTTTATGGAATGTGACATAAAAGCGAGGTCAGAAATGCTTGATGGCAGAAGAAAAGAAGATAGTGGCAGATACCAGCTTTCATAAGCCATAAGTGACAGTAAACTTATAGATTTTCCAATGGAAAAGATTGTGTAATTGATAGCAAAGGACATTTAGAGAAGTATTGTGACACTAATACCTTTAGCGGAGCAGGAACTGTCACATGGCATAAAAGTGTGGAGGCTGGCAAATATCGTTCTTAGATTCTGAGCCGGAGGAAAGCAGCCACCCCTCTGGGGCTTGCCCTTGAGAACAGGACGGAGGGATGATACAATGTGGGTTCCGACGGTGCAGAAAGTGAAATCTGTTCTTGAGTTCGTCGCCGTCGGTAGGTAATCCATGGCATCCCTCTGTCCTGTTGTCAAGGGTGGCGGGAACAGCCATAGACTTGGCTACAGAGCCTTATTTGTTAAGCTTCGTAGTGAATATATATATTAGTTTAGGAAATAATAATACAAATAAAGCGACATAAATATTGACAAATAAAATATAAATATAGTACGATAGCCATGGAGGTGAGAGCATGTTAAAAACTTATTTGATGGAGAATTACGGATATAATGAGCCTATATTTCTCAATGATCTAGTGATTGAGGGACTGTCTGATAATGCAGTTCGCCAGTCAGTAAAGAGACTTGTCGCAAGTGGCTTTTTAGAGAGATATGATAATGGAATTTACTATATACCAAAGCGTGGTGGACTGTTAGGTAAAAGTTATCTTGATCCATCCATGGTTATTATGCGTAAATATGTGCAGAACAAATCAGAGATTTACGGATATGTTACAGGAATTTCTTTTGCAAATCAATTAGGATTAACAACGCAGATGCCTGCAGTTATAGAGGTTGTTACCAACCGTGAAGCAACCAATGGACGAATGATTATGGTTGGGTCGCAGAGAGTCAGGATTAAGAAGCCTGCTATTACAGTTTCTGATTCCAATGCAGAGCTCTTACAGCTTTTGGATACTATTGGTCAGGCTGAAAAATATACCGAACTTACAATAGAAGAAACGATAGAAACATTGATTTCTTATATGAGAAAAAAGCGTTTTACAAAAGAACAATTATCAGAGGTATCTTCCGTTTTAACCGGTGCAACTGCTAAGAAGCTAATTGAATGGGGGATGATTTATGAATTTGCATCATGACAGAGAAGCATTTGAGGAACTAATAATCGGTGCTGCTAATGAGCTTGCAATACCAACGAATGTAATTGAAAAGGATTATTATGTAACAATCACGCTTAAGGCATTATCAGAAAAGCTGGAGGATATGGTATTCAAGGGTGGAACCTCTCTTACGAAATGCTACCAGCTGTTAGACCGTTTTTCAGAAGACATTGATATATCTTATACAGCTGAGTCAGGAACACCGGGAGATGCCAGAAAGAGGCAGTTAAAAAAAGCTGTTGTTACTACGATGGAGGAATTTGGATTTCCGATTACGAATCTTGATATGACAAGAAGCCGCAGGCATTACAACTGTTATAGAGCAACATACCCGTCTATGTATGAGCAGTCCAATATATTAAAGCCGGAATTGGTGGTGGAAACCTATGTGGCATTGCTTCCGTTTCCGACAACGAAAAGAATGGTTGATAACTATATCTATCGTTTCTTAAACAAAATAAATCGTTTGGATTTAGCGGAGACTTATGATTTGATGCCTTTTGAAATTACAACACAGACCATTGAAAGAACACTGGCAGATAAAGTTTTTGCACTTTGTGATTACTATATGCAAGGTGAGATCGAGCGACATTCCAGACATTTGTATGATATATACAAAATTGTACGCGCTATCGGTGTTACAGAGGAATTGGCTAAACTGATTCCGGAGGTAAGAGCCGTGCGTTCAGAACTGTCTATTTGCCCTTCTGCTAAGGAAGGTGTATGTGTAACAGATATTTTGAACGAAATGATGGAAAGTCAGGCCTACAGAAAAGATTATGAAGATATAACGCTGGGGCTGCTCTTTGTACCGGAAACATATGATACAGTGATACAGAGTATCAAACAGCTTGCAGATAGTGAAATTTGGAAATAGATAAAATGGTGGTTGAAAAGCAGGTATACCGACCGAAGGGAGGTATTCCTGCCTACGATACCTGCAGAAGCCAGTAAGTGATATTCGGATTGCATGGTGTGACGGAGCAGGGCGAAGGAACACGATGCAATCCGCCAATAACTTATATCTGCAATTGCGGAAGAACACTACAGGTTTGCGGGCATGGCTGACCGAAGGGAAGCGATGCCTATCCTATCTGAGCGACCTCGCAAGGTATGTAAGGAAGTATCAAAAAGCAGGGGATGAAGGATGTCTTTACGAAGTCATCAGGCAGCCCCTGCTTTTTGATATTTCCGGGGCTTGAAGTAAGGTTAAGATTAGGCGAAAACATATGGCAGCATATATGTAAGGTGTCTGCCAAAGGCAGTCACCGCAGGGAGCCAATACACAGGAAAACTATTACAGGCAGTAAGAGGTATATACTTATACTTCTTACTGCCTGTAATGGGTTTCCGTCCGGGGAGGAAAGGAAGTGGAGGAGGCAAGGCAGTCATGATGACCGGAGGGAGGCATGTCTGCCCTACGGAGCATAGAGGGAGAGGGAAATGAAATCTGGCTGTAATGTGTGCCGGAGCAAAGCGGAGGAACACGTTATAGACCAGCCAAGAAAGTGGAGGTTGCCAGGGGGTAGGAATGGTACACATATTATGAACAAAATAATGTACATTAATGATGTTATATTTATCTCATAGGAAGCTTATCGGAAAAAGGAAAGGAGCAGACTATGGGTTCGAAGAAAACAAGAATTGAACTTCACTGTCATAGTGTTTATAGCGAGAGAGATGGTGTAAGCAGTGTAAGAGATTTGATTACAGTAGCTGATAGATTAGGCATATCAGGGATGGCTTTTACGGATCATAATTCGGTTGCTGGATATGGAGAAACTATGCGTTATTCCAGACAGATTCCAGAATTTCAGATGATATATGGAATGGAAGGGATTGTGGTGGATGATATAGATGCTAACAGAAATGCAGAATATAATAAAATAGCATCGACATACCATGTTTCTTTTCTGATTCGCAATGAAATTGGAAAACAGAATCTCTTTCGGCTGATAACTAAGAGCAATTTTCAGTGTAAGGGAAAGCAATCAGTAATCCCTTGGAGTGAAATAGAAAAGCATAGAGAGGGATTACTAATAGGTAGTGCTTGTTCTGCCGGACAGTTATATGATTTGATTCGCACTGACGCAACAGAAGAGGAACTACATCGGATAGCGAAAAGGTATGACTATTTGGAAGTGCAACCTGCAGACAGTAAATTGTTCTTGATAAAGGATGCATGTGATTATGATGCAGCAATTGCCAAAATACAAGAATACGATAGAAAGGTTGTAGATATTGGAGCGCGGCTTGACATTCCTGTTGTAGCTACCGGTAATGTTCATTTTGCGACTGCGGAGGAAAGTAGTGTAAGAGCAATTATTCAATGTTACTTAGGAAATGAAAACGACGAACAATATGCTCTTCAGATCAGGAGCACTGAGGAAATGCTGGAGGCTTTTTCTTATTTGGGGAAGGAAAAAGCGTATGAGATTGTGGTTGAAAATACTCATAGAATAGCAGAGCAGATAGAAGAGTTTGAGGTGCTTCCTACTGAGACAAAGAAGTATTATCCGGTACTGGATAATGCATATGAAAGATTATCTGAGATTTGCTTTCAAAGGTTGAAAAAAATATATGGAAATACCATTGAACAGAGTATCTTGGATATACTTGATTGGGAACTGAATGGTCTTAGGGAGAGTGGTTCGGATTCTATTCTGCTTTTGGCAAAAGAATTGGTTAATGAGACAGGATTAAGTCCATATGAATTTGGCTATAGGGGAATTCTCGGAGGACTTTTAACTGCTTATCTGTGTGGACTCACCTGTATAAATCCTTTAGAAGCAAAGCTCTTACTTTACCCGGAGTTTGTAATAGGAATTGATGGCGACAAGGAAGTTGATATTGATTTCAATTTCCCGGTTAAATTCAGAGATAAAGTGCAGGCACTGTGCGCTGAACTGGAAGAGGTGGGAGATTCCTTCCATTCTGCTACAGTAGAAACCATGTCAGATTGGGAAGCATATTCTGCAGTAGACGAATATGAGTCTTATCATGAGATTGAATATACACAGGAAAAGAGAGAATGGTTATTAAATCGCTTAAGAAATGTGATATGGAAACACTGTGAGCAACCAGAAGGAAATGTACTTGTTCCGGAAGGCTGTGATATTTCAGAATTTACGCCATTGGAAGATCTAAACCATGAAGTTAGTATGGTAAGCTACCATGACCTTGATGGATATCTGTATAAGTTTGATGTCTTGACAAATGATTCTGTAGAAATGGTCTACAGGCTCATGAAAAGAACGGGGGTAAATGTTAAGGATATTTCCCTTGATGATGAGGATGTTGCGAAAATGTTTTCTGATAGAACTGTTTGGAACGGTGAAGAAAAAAAGGGAATGGATGCAATTGGTGTTCCAGAGTTCCAGACACAGTATATGTATATTCTGGCCTGTCAAATTGGTGTTGATTCTTTTACGGATGTTGTTAAGGTAATTGCCTTAGCACATGGTACTGGTGTATGGTATGGAAATGCGGAGGATTTATTAAAAGACGGTATCTATACGAAAGACAGCATATTAGCAACCAGAGAGGACATATTCGAATGTTTGCTGGTTTTGGGATTTTGCAGGGAGGAAGCTTTTGCAATAGCTGAATTTGTACGAAAAGGGAAAGCTTCCTACAGTCACTCAGAAAAGTGGGATAAGTGGAAACAAAAGATAATGGAAGCAGGTGCACCGGAGTGGTTTGTCTGGTCGTGCGAACAGATAAAGTATATGTTTCCTAGAGCACACGCTTACAGATATGCTTTGGATGCATGGTGGTGTGCGTGGTTTAAGTTTCATTATCCAAAAGAATTCTATCAAGTATATTTTGAGTTATGCAAAAATAGAAATTTGCTTGAAGTCATCAAAAAGGGAGAGGAAGCATTCAAACTATATAAGCAGGGATATTTTGCTGGAATGAGTGGTTCTGCTGGTAAGGAAGATACTTCTGGATTGATAATCCCAGATTTTTTGGTGGTGGAAGAGATGTTTTCAAGAGGAATACGAATATAAATATGTACAAAATAATGCACATTTTGATTGCTGATAGACGCAAAGGTGCGATATAATAAAGGAGAAATTCACAGATATTCTTTATAGGATTGTGAGGTTATGGATTATGTATGCAACTGCCAATAAGAAAATGTTAAATATGCTGATTATTGACATTCTAAAAGAATACTCGGATGAGAATCATAAGCTTACACAACAGGAGATAATCAGGCTTTTAAAGTCTAATTATGACATGGAATGTGATCGTCGTTCTGTTAAAAATAATGTGCTTTATCTTAAGGAACTGGGCTATGATATTTACATGG
>CAMEFI010000036.1 GCA_945915475.1 uncultured Clostridium sp.
CACCTTATCCTGAATCAGAGCATGGGTTCCTATCAGAATATCGATCTCTCCTGCGGCTAATGCATCATATATTCTTCGTTTTTCAGAAGCTTTTGTGGAACCACAAAGAAGCTCTATCCGCGCCCCAAATGGTTCTAAATCCTTCTTTACACTCTCAAAATGCTGCATGGCAAGTACTTCTGTGGGAGCCATAAAAGCCGCCTGATATCCATTTTTAACCACTGCTAATAAAGCAATCTCCGCTACCGCCGTCTTACCGGAACCTACATCTCCCTGGATTAGCCGGTTCATCACAGTGCCGCCGGATAAATCTTCTTTAATGGATTCTACCGCTTCCTGTTGTCCCTTTGTAAGGGAAAATGGCAATGCCTGAATAAATGCATCTGCTGCCGTAAAATCATGTATCACAAAATGATTCTCTGCTTTTATGGTATGTTCCCTCATCTGCCGCATTTGTACTAAGAACCAGAAGAACTCATCAAAGATAAGTCGGTTTCTACATGCAGCAAGTTGTTCTTCATTTTCCGGAAAATGCGTTCCTTTGATTGCATCTGCCAAAGGCATCAAATGATATCGTGCTAAAACAATTTCCGGCAATCTATCCTTTACTTGTTCCATTCCTTCCATTGCTGCTTTAACTAACTTAGTGACTGTCTTGTTACTAAGACCTTCCGTTAATGGATACACCGGTTGCATAGAGGAAATCAGATTCTCATACTGCTGTTCCGTGTAATACTCCGGATGTTCCATAACAAGCTGATGGTTGCGGACAGAAAGATTCCCTACAAACACAAAACTCTGCCCTATGTGAAAAACCTGTTTCAGAAAAGCAGAATTGTACCACAGTAATTTGACCGTTCCACTCATATCTTTCGCCATACAGGTAACTAACTTAAGCGTCCTAACTTTCTTAATATCCACATAGGACTGGATACTTGCACGTATTGCAACCCGTGTTCCTGGTTCAGCCTCCCGAATCAACTTAGGCTTTTCATACCTTAAATACGTCCTTGGATAAAAACAGAGCAAATCCTCTATTGTATAAATATTTAATTTGGCAAACAGTGTTGCCGTCTTCGGTCCCACACCCTTCAGTGTACCAATTGGATCTGAAATGTTCATACTTCCACCTATTCACTTGATAACAAAAGAAAACTGCCACGCCAACTTCTTCCATTAAGCGTGACAGTCCATTCTGTTATGATTCTACTCCACCGATAATACGTAATAATAGATTGGCTGACCACCATAATTAAATTCTACATCACAATCTTCATATGTCTCTTCCACATATTCTAAGAATTGTTTTGCTTCTTCTTCATCAACGTCAGCACCATAATAAATACTGATTAACTCAGAATCTTCATCCACCATATTCGCTAACAATTCTTTTGTCGCCGTTAATACATCTGTTGCAACCGCCTGGATTCCATCATCATCAATTCCCATGATATCACCAGACTGAATTGTCTTGCCATCTATACTCGTATCACGTACGGCATACGTAACTTGTCCGGTCTTAACATGATTCATATCTGTTGTCATTGCCTCTAAATTCGTCTGTGCATCTGCATTTGCATCAAAAGCAATCAACGCTGCAACACCTTGTGGCGCCGTCTTAGAAGGAACAACAACGATCTTCTTATCTTCCGTCAAAGACTGTGCCTGGTTTGCAGCAAGGATAATATTCTTATTATTCGGGAAAATATAGATTGTATCTGCATTCACCTGGTCAATTGCATTCAACATATCCTCGGTACTTGGATTCATTGTCTGACCACCCTCAATCAGATAATCCACTCCCAAATCCTTAAATATGTTATTCATTCCCTCACCAACAGAAACAGAAATGAATCCGTATTCTTTGCGTTGCTCTGCCTTAACCGGTTCTGCTTTTGCTGCTTTCGTTGCCGCACGTTCCTGTGCCTGCAAAGCAGCAACTTTCTCTGCCTCCATAATGACTTTTTCTCTGTGCTCTTCCCGCATATTATCAACCTTCATACTTGTAAGGGATCCATAGGTAAGACCACGTTCAAAGGCAAGTCCCGGATGATTCGTATGCACATGCACCTTAACAATCTCATCATCTGAAACAACAACCAAAGAATCTCCAATGGACTCTAAGTAGGACTTAAACTCTTCTTCAATCTGCTTATTGTACTCTTTTTCTATCATGATAATAAACTCTGTACAATAACCATACTTAATATGGGAGGTGTCAATATCCTTACGATCAATACCAGCCGCATTTGTCGTTCTGAGTCCTGATGCATCCGGTGCCGGCTTGCTCTGTACCTCACCCACGCCAAATCCATTGGAGAAATCATAAGAAACTTTTCCTGTTAAAGCATCAAATGCACCTTCAAGAATTGTCATAAGACCTTCTCCACCGGAATCCACTACACCAGCTTCTTTCAAGACCGGCAACATTTCCGGTGTCTGGTTAAGTACTTCCCTACCATATGTCAACACATCCGAAGCAAACTCCAACAGGCTTTTCCTGGTTGTACTAAGTTCAGATGCTTTATCTGCTAATCCCTTGGCTACTGTAAGAATGGTACCCTCTTTCGGCTTCATAACCGCTTTATATGCTGTTGCAACTGCACGGTTAAATGCATTCGCAATATCTTCCATTGTTACGTCTTTTTTATTCTCTAATTCTTTACAGAAACCACGAATCAACTGAGATAATATAACTCCTGAGTTACCGCGTGCTCCCCGAAGAGATCCTGTTGACATTGCCTTTGTTACATTTGCAAAGGTAGGATCTGTAATCATTGCGACTTCTTTTGCTGCTGATGTAATTGTCAGTGTCATATTCGTACCCGTATCTCCATCCGGTACCGGGAACACATTCAACTCGTTGATATATTCTTTCTTTTCTTCAATTCTCTTGGCACCTGCTAAAAAAGCATATTGAAGGCTCTTAGCATCCACATTCACTTTCTGACTCATAGTTCCTCCTAATCAATTACCCGTACACCTTCGACAAACACATTAATGTTCTCCACCTGCATGCCGGTAAATTCTTCTACTTTATATCGTACTGTTGACATCAAATTCTCTGCAACAGTTGAAATGCTGACACCATAAGCGACGATAATATGAAAATCAATTGCGATTGCATTGTTCTCACCCACAGTAACATTCACTCCCTTAGAGACACTGTCCCCACGAAGCAACTTAACGAATCCATCCTTCATATTCACAGTTGCCATTCCCACAATTCCAAAACACTCAATTGCAGAAAGTCCAGCATACTGGGCAATGACTTCGCTCTCAATTACAACTTCGCCGTTACCTGTTTCCAATTCTATCTTCATACATATCCCTCCATGCTTTCTTTGCTAATAAATATTGTATGGTAAATATTATCATACCATTCCTCACATATTGGTGCAAGTCCAAAAAATCAGGTTTTCGCAAAAATCAAATATTTTTTAAATTAATGCTTGCATTCTCTCATCACTTCTGTTAAAATTGACGTGTTGCAAACCGGTAGGTTAATATATTCAAGGAGGTGCAAGTCATGGCAAAGTGTTCAGTATGTGATAAAGGTGCTCATTTTGGAATTCAGGTGAGCCATTCTCATAGAAGAGCTAACAAGATGTGGAAGTCTAACATTAAGAAGGTGAAAGCAAATATTAATGGTACACCAAAGAGAGTTTATGTTTGTACTTCATGCTTACGTTCAGGTAAGATTGAGAGAGCTTAATCGTAAAGTAGAGATAAAAGGAGAGCCAATCGGTTCTCTTTTTTTCTTTTTTAATCTAGCATCTGCAAAACAAAATATATGCGACGATTAACGCAACTACCACTGTAAAAAAATTCCAGAATCCTGTTAACACAAAATCCACTATCATTCCAACAGCAAACCAAAAAAAAGCAAAACCCCATACCCGTCTCATAGCATTTCTCACCTCTGCCTACTATAAAACAGTATATTCCGGTTTTGCTTCTTTTGTGACACATTTTGTATATTATTTTTCTTCCAAAATATCAGCAACTGCGTTATCTACTTCCGGTGATTCTTCATCCGGCTCATTTTTCTTCTGAAAACGTTCTACCAGATCCGGAACCATATCCAATATCTTGGTAACCGTATCCTGATTCTTTACATTCACCAGTCGAATCTGATTATTCTTAATGACCAGCACTGCACTTGCCGTCATCTTACCTCCCAATCCACCTGCCCCATTATTTTTCTGACCATCAGCAAAGGCTCCAGCCGCAACGCCAAAACTTACATCAACTAAAGGTAAAATGATGGTATCTCCTATTGTTGTAGGGTCTCCTACAACTGTTTTGGTGGTTAAAAACTTATCCATTCCCTGAAATAAAGAACCCACTGTTGTGTTAAAATCATTTGCCATAAATATTGCCCTCCTATGCTTCCATAATAGTTTGTACTTTCTTTGTTACTTTTATAAGATTTTTGTTAAATAATATTTTTATTCCCAGGATCACAACTGCTCCTAAGAAGATTCTTCCTTTTCCTTTCAATGCGCCATCCAAACAGGCTTTTTCAAAATCAGGACAAATCGTAAGATAATTCTGATATAAGGGAAGGATAAGTGCCAGTCCACCTAAGATTTCACCCGTTGTTGCAGGATCATCCATTCCAAAATGTATATTTCCCTCCAGATCATATGGCTTAATAATCTGAAGCAGTTTACCAATATATCGTTTTAAGTCTGTTTTCGCAATCTCAAATCTCTTAGAATGATACACCTTAAGCAACGCATCTTTTTTCTCTCCTATCTTTTTGCATTGCTTAAGAAACGCATGTACACTTCTTTTTAGGCTACGAAGCCGTCTTTGTATGCGTTCTGTAAGCGACATCTTTTTTGTTGAGCCGTGTTCCTGCATTTTCTCCGGATTTGTGAAAATAGTGTCATCTAACGTGACATCTGTTTTATCATTCTTCTCCTGTATAATTGTTTCATCCTCTCTGGCATCTTCTGCTATGCTACCATCAGACTCTGTTACCCCGTCATCTGCAAAGAATTTTCTTCCAATCCAGGATATCTTCTTATCTGTATTCGTTTTGATAACGCCTCCAAACAATCGAACAACGTATTGCATGGTCTCATTTCGATAGATAATCTTTGCAGAAAAGCCAAGGGGAATAAAGCCAACCTTCACCATCCCATCTATCTTCTCATAATATGTTCCATCAAACTGATAACAGATCGGGACACATAAAAGAATTACAATAATAAAAATAATAATCAGTAAAATAATCAGAAGCACACATCCGATTACTTTCAATATAGATAGTATCATGCTTTCTCCTCAAAATAATCAGCTACTGAAATTATACCATCTTTCCATCCAACATCTTGAATAATCTCTTCAACCAGGGAAAATGCATCTTCCCTGCTCTTTGCAACTCCCACCACAGTTACTTTTTCATTCTTACTGCGGTAAAATGGCTGCAACAACTCGGGATACCAATAGATTTCCAATATTCCCTGCTGTCCAATGGGCAATGTAACAAGAAACAGATTCAATTTCGGTGACTGTTTACGAATTTTTTTCTGAATGGATATCATTTTTTTATCAGAAATTCCCTTTGAATATATGTGTTCATGAAATAGGATATCCATATTGTCACCGCCTTAATCCATTATTCTTCTTCCATCATCTCTGTAAGAATCTTCGCACATGCCATCAATTCACTCTCATTACCACAATGATTCAGACTATATTCAATATATTCCTTAATCTCCTGCTGGGAATTGAACAATACCGGCATATTGGAAAACAACGCCGCCATTACCGCCCGGTTAACTTCCTTTGGATGTTCTTTAAAATAGGTAGTTAAAAGCTCTACGAGTTCATCTCTTTTTTCCGTAATATAAGCATTATCTGCAGGTTTTGTCTCATTTTCATCATCACCAAGCTCTACAAACAAACTATTAGATTGTAGCTTTGAAATCAATGCTAACCGATTAAATATCTTCTCTGACATAATCCACGAAATGGTGTCCTCATGCTCTGTCAAAACATCCTGTAACATACTGTCAAACTGTAAGATATCCTCACCAATTATCTCCTGCAGACCTTCAATTTCTGCAAATCCTTCATCAACACTTTCCGGTATTGCACTATCGGATACAAATGCATCATGTAAACCGGAAAGCATGGTAAGACAAACCTTGACACCATTCTCTTCACTGTTCTCATATGGCATAGCCAGAAGTGCTGCGTAACAGGCATTAATGATCTCCATTGCCAATAAATGATTGCTGACAATCTCCGTCAAATGTTCTGTTGTAAAAGAAAATTGTTCCATAATGCCACGATACGTATCTAAGTCCAATGCCTTAAAGTCTGTATTATCCAATAAATTGATCACATTGAAAATTTCAGAATAATCCTTACCATATCCTTCCGGCAATTCCAATAACGCTGTTGACTTTAACATAGATACAAAATCATCCACAGATGAAGTATCGGATCCCTGATAGATATTCAATGTTTCTGTCAGATATTCAAAAAAGCGACTCTTGGTCATCCGAACCGGAAGCTGGCTTGTCACAAGCTGAATCTTACTATTGACAACCATTTTATCATTATCCCGGAACAAATACTGGAACACCCTAGCTGCCAACTCGCTTTCTTCAACCGGATACGTTTCACCGGTAATTCCGTATTCCACACGGTTCAGAATGTACTCATATATCTGTAAAGCATCTGTATATGCTGTAAGTACTTTCATCTTTTGTGTCATATCTTCCCGTATTGCATGAATCTGTTTCACAAATTCCTCATAATCCTCTTTTAAATCATCAGACAACAATGTTTCAAACAATATGGTATGTATCTGATCCATGATCTTCAGAAGATACGCATCTCCTGCAATGCTGCCACCCTCGTCTTCAACTTCTTTCATCGTATAATAATTCAATACTAATCGAATCAGGCTATATTCATATGACGCATTCATGTACGCATTGCCATATGCAGGAATATTCATCTCTAAATCTCTGTGTTTTGCAATATCTTTCATTACTTTTCTATCTGCACTTTTCATCTGACCGTATCCTCTTTTTCTTTATTCTTATATTCATATCTGTTATTTCTTGTGCTCATGGGTAAACAAATGATTCTGGCAATATTCATAATTACCTTTACATCTTGAACAATACCGGAATTCCAGATTCGGATTATCAAGTTCTGTCTGCCCGCAAATAGCACATTTATGTCTTGTAAGTGTCTGTGTCTGCCGTACCTGCTGCTTATATTTCTTCTTTCTTTTCCTCTGTGCCGGAGTCAGTCTCGTTTTATTCTTCATCATAAAGTAAAATACAATAAAGTTAAGAACTGACATGATAACCGTTATCATGCCCGTATAATACTGCATACGACCATATTGCAATACAGTTACAAGTAAATATGCAATATCCAGATATCCAAGCCATTTCACCCTGATTGGAATAATAAAATAGAGCAAAACCTGCATATCCGGAAACATAAATGCATATGCCAGAAACATACTCATACAAAGAAAATAGGTAGATGCTCCATACAGTCCCGCCTGATAATACATATCCAACAGATAGGATTGTCCCATCAAACGCATCACCAGATAAGTACCCATCATTCCTATATCCGTAAAAATGATACCGGATATGATATATACTGTATAGCGAAAATCTCCCCATGCATTTTCAAGGGTTTGTCCCACTGAATAATAAAACATCAATGTAATAATGACTAAAATACTCGCAGAACTAGGTGGTACCACAACCCAGGTAATCAGACGATAGATCTGTCCATGCATAATCTTCTCCGGATTCATTGCAAGCAATTGTAACCCCTCCGGCATAAAAATCTCAATCAAATATCCCAGTACAAAACCACCAATCAAAATCAATGTCAGATTAGGGATTGCAAATTTTCCAAATTTACGTTCTAGTTTTGTCAAAAAATCCATTTCATCATCATCCTTATTTTTATTTTACAGGTGCGCACAAATCACGCACCTGCTTCTATCAGAGAGAACCTATTCATACATCTTATCCGATGTCTCTACTCCATCTTATCCTCACCTTCTAACATAACTCTAGGCTGGATAACCGGTAGTTTCAACGTAAGCCCATCCGGTAATTCCACTTCCAGTAAAGTGGGATTCCATTCTGACAATGTATCGAAATTCATGCGCAACTTATCTAATACCTGACCAATCGTCTCCCCTTTTTTTACCACATATACATTCCCTGATTGCGGTGGCATCGTTGGAACACAGATTTCATCCCCTATTTGCAAATTATATACATTTACATATGGATTTAAACGCATAATATCAAATAATCGTACATCATACTGTCTTGCAATCCTGTAAAGAGTATCCCCCTCTTTCACAACATGCACATATCCTCTGCAATTCGATACCATATTTCCTTTTCTGATATCATCCTGCTTGTTTAACTCATCCATAAAGCTTTCCGTCCTGGCTAACACACTTTTTAATAGTATATTCTCTGTAATCAGGAATGTTTCTTTCTATTCGGGAACATCTATGGACCTTGCAATTTTTCTATATAATATTACTACTGTGCTGTTTCTGTACCTGGTTCCTCTGTAGCCGGTGCTTCTGTAGCCGGTGCTTCTGTAACCGGAGTCATTTTAATTTCAAAACGGTCACCTTCGAATTTATCTTCATAATACTCTGAATAACATAATATATATTCATCCTTATCTTCCACTGTAAAAAGAACAGATTTTGATATGCTTTCCCCCTTCTTTAACGTGAAGATATTCTCCATGAAATTATCCTGATTCAAATCTGCCTTTCCATATCCTGTAAGAGCATCCTCCGCTTTATTGCCATCATAATCCAATGTGAAATCTGTAATACTCATGGGCAAATCTTTCTCATAAGTATTCTTTAAGGTAAGATCAACCACCAGATAGGTCTTTCCCTTATCTGCCTGATATAAGCCATCTTCAAACTGAAAAGTATTACTTTTCCGGACAGAATCCACTGTCATATCAAAAAAGGCTGTATGCACCTGTTCTCCTGCTTTTGCTATGATGGTACCTCCATAACTTCTTCCATCCTCGGCCTTTAAGGAACCATTTTCATCCGGTTTCTGCTTGCATCCGGTTGTCACTCCACACAGGCAGCAGACAGCCAGAAAAATACATAGTGTTTTTATTTTATTGATACGAATCATAATTATATAATCTCCATTTTCATTCACAGTCTCTTAAATACTGTATCATTCCAGGACCTAATGTATCCGTTGGACGGGCAATAAATCCATGTTTCTCATAAAAAGGCTCCCGCCCTTTTGCACACATTAGACATAACATCATCTGTGAACCTTCTTCCCGAATTCCTTCCACATACTGAATCAAAGTTGAAAGGACTTGGGATCCCACATTATGCTTCTGATATTGTGGCCGCACAATCAAATCCTGCACATAGCAGATGACTGCTCCATCTCCCACAATTCTGCCCATTCCAACCAAATGATCATCCTCATATGCACCCACCAGAATCAGACTGTGCCGCAATGCCTTTTCTGCCTGATTTCTTGATAATTCTCTCCAGTTCACAGAAGCCCGGATATCCAGATACTCCTCTATCGTTATCTCATTTGTCTTAATAGTAATCATGTTATAATCTAACTGGTACATCTTTTGATTGCAAATATTCTTTCAAATCTGTAATCTCTAACTCTTTATAATGAAATAAAGATGCTGCCAAAGCTGCATCAGCTTTTCCCTCCGTTAAAGCATCGTAAAAATGTTCCTTGTTACCTGCACCACCAGAGGCAATTACAGGAATTGAAACGGCTTCACTTATGGTTCTTGTAAGCTCAATATCATATCCGGCTTTTGTGCCGTCGCAGTCCATACTGGTAAGCAAAATCTCACCTGCCCCTAATTGTTCTGCACGAACCGCCCATTCCACAGCATCCAAACCCACATCTATTCTTCCACCATTTTTATAGACATTCCATCCGGAATTATCATTTCGTCTTTTTGCGTCAATTGCAACAACGACACACTGGCTTCCAAATTTATCTGCTGCTTCACTGATCAAATGTGGATTATTAATAGCCGAAGAATTAATAGATATCTTATCTGCTCCTTCCCGCAGGATTGCTCTAAAATCATCTACTGTGCGTATTCCACCCCCCACAGTGAAGGGGATAAATACTGTTTCAGCCACTCTTCTCACCATATCAATCACAATGTTTCTCGCATCAGAAGACGCCGTAATATCTAAAAAAACAAGTTCATCCGCCCCTGCTTTATCATAGGCTTTTGCTACCTCAACCGGATCACCGGCATCTCGTAAGTTCACAAAATTAATTCCTTTCACAACCCGACCGCCTGTTACATCCAGACACGGAATGATTCTTTTGGTATGCATAGTCACTTATCCTCCTTTACCGGTGATGGTACTGCGAGAAAATTCTTCAAAATAGAAAGACCCACTGTACTACTCTTTTCTGGATGAAACTGACATGCAAAAACATTATCCTTTTCAACACTTGCATGAATCTTTGTAGAATAGAACGTCGTTGCCGCAACTTCCTCTTCGTTTCTTGCTTTCAAATAATAAGAATGCACAAAATATACATAAGAATTGGATGCAATGCCCTGAAATAAAGTTGCACCCGGACGAATATTCAAAGAATTCCATCCCATATGTGGTATCTTAAGTCCCGGACAATCCGGAATCCGATTAATTGTTCCCTGCAACACACCCAGACCCGTTACCCCCGGTGTTTCATCACTGCTCTCATATAAAAGCTGTAACCCGAGACAAATTCCAAGAAACGGTATCTTCTTATCAATCACATCATATATAACCTGATCTAATTTATATTCTTTCAGCTTACCCATGGCATCACCAAAACTACCAACTCCCGGTAATATTACCCGCTCACTTGCCAATATTTCGTCCCGGTCTCTTGTGATTCTGGCATCCTGTCCTAAATAAGCCATTGCTTTCTCTACACTCTTAATGTTTCCTGCATCATAATCAATTATTGCTATCATCTTACCACTTCCCATCCTGAACATATTGATTAACCGTCTGCACATACTCATAACTTTCTAACTGGTTAATGGCAACTGCCTGTTCAACTGTAATTCCATAGTTGTCTTGTAAGGCGGTCTGAATCTGTGCAAAAGAATAATCCAAATCCTCTACAATGCCTAATTGCTGTGCTTCATCATAATACTCGTAGTATTTGTCAACGCCACGAAGCAAAGAATCCAATGCCTTCTTCTGACGATCCAGTTCCAGATTATTCTGATAAGATTCATATAACCGTTCCACATACATAACAGTATATATACGGTCCTTTAATTCCTGATCTTTCTCCTTAACATCTACTCCTTTAATCTCATCATATGCCTTATGATACTTCTGATTATCAAAATAATCAGTAGCCTTCTGAATTGCCAAAGTATAATTAAAATTGTTGGTACCTAAATAAAAAAGCAAAGTACCCCCCAGAAATAAAGAAAAAATAAAGGCAACAGCCGGGCGGTTCAATGGTTTTTCCGGTTCTGCATTCTTAGCTGCTTCTTCCTTTAGTTGTGCTTTCTTAACAGCTTTGACACGTTTTTTCTCTTCCTGTGCTTTTTTCTTATTACCTGCTTTCGTATCTTTTTCCGCTTTCGCTGCTGCTTTCTTTTCCTCTTTTTCCTTCTTGGCAGCTTCTTTTTTCGCCTTCTTTGCTGCCTTCTTCTTCTCAATCGCCCCTAATTCTTCCGGTGATAATTCATCATCCTCATCCGGTTCTCCGAATAAAATCGTCATAAATGACTTTTTCTTCTTCGGTTGGGAAGCTTCCGATACGGAATCCAAATCTTCTAACTCCGCCAAAGCATCCATGCCATTATCCGATTGTGAATGATCTGTTCCTGTTGCAGAGGCACCAATCTGATCATTCGAAGCAGAGCCATTCTCTTCTAGATCCAACAATGTGAACAAATCCTCTAAATCATCTTCACCGCCGGTAGCTGAAAGATCCTCTGATGGCCGGATATCCTCTTGTTTCACAGATTCATCCTGCTTGATTACATCTTCTAAAGCTTCTTCTGTTGGTAAGACAGCTGTCTCTTCCTGTTGGAATTCCTCCTCAGGCAATTCTTGTATTGGTTCATCTTTTATCTGATCAATGGTCTCTTCTGTTAATAAACTGTCCAAAAACTGATCCGCATCAAAAGTCTGTTCATCCACTTTCCCGGTATCGGGAACCTGTTCATCCTCTTCCGTCTTACCGGTATCCGGAGACTGTTCATCCACCTCAACCTTCTTGATATCAGGAGACTGTTCATCTACTTCTTTCTCCTCAGTATCCGAAAACTGTACGGCAATATCTTCCTTTTTATCGGAAAATGGCTCATCAAAATAATCCTCTATATCAAGATTCCCATCAAATTCTTTCAGCAAAGAATCAAGATCCTGATCGTCCGGTAATTCCTCTAAGTTTGTAACATCTAAATCATCAAAATCAATATCAGAAAAATCCATATTTCCGATATCCAAATCTGCCAATTCATCCAAATCATCCAACTCATTTATCTGTGTTTCAGAAAAATGAATATCTCCATTGATATCAATGCTCTCAGCATCTTGATTCAAATCCATATTGAATATATCATCCTTGGACAAATTCACAGCTTCCTGGTGCTTTTCTTTTTCACTTTGTAATTGATTATCCAATTCGTCTTCTACATTATGATCAATTTCTTTATCTAATGAAAGTTCATTTAACAAATTGTCCAGATAATTCTCATCCATAAAGGCACCTCTTTATTTCACCAAACTGAAAATATTTACAAACATTGATATTCTAACACATATTTTTTATTTTCACAACCACCATGCATAGATAGGTATAACTTCTGAAAAACTGGTTATACTTCTATTATCAGATAATACCAATCAAGTTCAAACAGACTTGAATTGGTATAATCTGATTACCGATTCTCTTATCCGGGAGTCGGAAATACTTTATCCTCCCCTATTTACGGAGTCGGTCTTTCCGGCTCCGTTCCTTATTATTCTTAAGCATATCCATGTCCTTTTTCGGTATCACCTCTGAATCTCCATTTACCAAATGCGTAAACCACATAAATACCCATAGAACAACCGGCACAACGATCATCAAAAATAACATTCCAAAAAAATACTTACTTCCTGTCACTGCACAAATTACTGTACCAATAATCAGACATACAATTACTGCAACCGTAATCCATGCAACTACCTGTCTTAATCTTTTCATTCGTTCTGATCTCCTAAATGTTCTAGATAACTCTTTACTTTACTCTCATATCCATTATTACTTGGATAAAAAAATTTCTCTTCCTTAATCTCATCCGGAAGATATTGCTGCCTGACATAATGTCCCGGAAAATCATGGGGATACAAATATCCAACATGCCCAAGCTCTGCAGAACCCTTATAATGTGCATCCCGTAGATATGGAGGAACTGCTCCCGTCTTTTGTTTCTTAATCAAATCCATGGCTCCAAAGATTGCATTGGTTACTGCATTTGATTTCGGTGCACTGGCTACATAGATTGCTGCATTGGCAAGAATCAATTGTGCTTCCGGCATACCAACCCGTTCCACAGCCTGGGAACAGGCAACAGCCACCTGAATTGCCTGAGGATCGGCAATACCTACATCCTCACAAGCACAGATCATGATTCTTCTTGCAATAAAAGTAATACTCTCTCCCGCATCCAGCATCCGTGCTAAATAAAATACAGCAGCATCCGGATCGGATCCACGCATACTTTTAATAAACGCTGATATTGTATCATAATGATTGTCACCCTCTTTATCATAACGAACAGCGCGCTTTTGAATACATTCCTCTGCGACAGAAAGTGTAATATGAATCTTACCATCTTCTGAAGGTTGTGTTGTAAGAACTCCCAACTCAACAGCATTTAATGCACTTCTTGCATCACCGCCACTCATATCTGCCAGAAAATCCAAGGCTTCCTCGTCAATCTCAGCATGATAAGAACCCATTCCCTTTTTCGTATCATACACTGCACGGTGTATCAATTCCTTAATATCTTCCTTTTCAAGGGGCTCTAATCGAAAAATATGAGAGCGGGAAAGCAACGCTCCATTCACTTCAAAATAAGGATTCTCTGTTGTCGCTCCAATCAATATAATGGTACCATCTTCTACAAAGGGAAGAAGATAATCCTGTTGAGCCTTATTGAATCGATGAATTTCATCAATAAAAAGAATTGTCCTCTTCTGGTACATTCCGTAATTATCCTTCGCTTTACCAGCAACTTCTTCCATGTCCTTCTTACCGGATGTGGTAGCATTCAATGACGTAAAAATAGAACTGGTCGTATTCGCAATGACATGTGCAAGCGTTGTCTTACCAGTTCCCGGCGGTCCATAAAAGATAATAGAGCTAATCTTATCTGCCTGAATGGCACGATATAGCAGCTTATCTTTCCCTATAATATGTTTTTGACCAACAACCTCATCCAAGGTTGTTGGTCGTAATCTCTTTGCTAATGGCGATTCTTTTTCCATGTTTGTTTCCCGCATATAATCAAACAAGTCCATATACATTCCTCTACTTTGCAATCTTTTCAAATCCCATCTTATGAAGAAGTTTCTCAAACTTATCTACCACGATGGGTTTACAAATATACGCATCATAATCACTGCACACCTGAATGCTGTCTAACACAACTTCATCCAATGCACTGATCATCATCACATGTGCCCGGTTATCAAATACAGCATACCGGTTCTCCGCTTCCCGAATTGCTTCTAATGTCTTATATCCGTCTAATTTGGTCATCATAATATCAAGACAGATCAGATCAAAAAACTCACGGCGTTCCATTCCTCTGACTGCTTCATCCACAGCAGACATTCCATTATCTACTGCAACCACCTCGCCATATTGGGCAAATATCTTTTCTAAAAACTTTCTGTTAACGAAATCATCATCTGCAACTAATACTCTCATAAGAATCCTCCATACTATCTGTACTCATTATCACTATTCCTTCGTTCGCAATATATTAGCCAACCGCTCTAACATTGAATCTGCAAACTGAATATGACTCTTGTTATCGTATTCTATTCTACGATTCAGTAAGTCTCTTGTCAGACTCCCCATAAAAATATTAGAAAGCTCCTCTGGTGAAAAATCATCCCGAATCTCGCCTTCCTCCATAGCTGCTTTCAAATGCTGTCGTACAAATTCGGTTCTTACTTTGATGCAATTTGCAATTGCTTCTCTCGTATTCACATTATGCAAAAGCTCTTCATAATTCAACACAATCGCACCCATCTCCTGATACCCATCATAATAGGTGCCCAATGTTCGAAGTAATTCCAATACCTTATCTAAATGTGAAATATTCTTTGCTTCAATTGTAGCGAGCATACTTTTGTCAAACTTCGTATAAGTCTCAATCACTTCCACCAATACTTCTTCAATCCCGCCAAAATAACGATAGAGCAACGACTCAGACATGTTCTCCTTCATGGCCAACGTCTTAGTATTCAGTGAAGAAAGTCCCGATTCACTTATAATCTCTATCGCCGAAGCAATAATTCGATCTTTCCTGTTAACAAAATTACTATTCATACACAACCCCCAAATGTGAATATATATTCACTTTCCCATTATTGTATGGCATGTACGAAAATTTGTCAACATTTTAGAAAAATTAAGCATCCCGGTTATATATCTGTATCTCATCCTTATTACGATCATAATAATATATCCGATCAGATAACAGATCAATCAATCCAACGGAACTTCGATTTGCATCCAGTACCAGTTCCTGCAAAAACTCCGGATCTGTATCCTCCTCCCGGGGAACAAGAATTACCTCATGCACACTTGCAGGAAGAATATATATACTCTTTCCTTGTTTCTCTGCAAAATTCTTAAGAACATCCTCGTACAAGATACAGGTCGCTCCATTAATACCTACATCATTGGACAGAACAAACATATTCACACCGCATTCCTGCTCCATTGTATCCATCATCTCCTCGCACATATCGGATGTGATAACATTTGTCAGATCCTTGCGGAAACAGGATGCAACTATCTGTGAAAGGGACTCCATCTTCCATGGAAATGCCTTCATTGTATTGCGCCTTGCAATCTCATAGAGTTCTTCAATATCGATTCCCCATGCTGCGAACTCCAAATTACTGATGATTGCGCTTGCTATTCCCATACCATCCTTCGATGCAAGATACCGGAAAGTAATCGCAAAATCCAAAAAACATCTATGAGGACACTTCTCCAATTCTGCATGATTGCGTTCATAATTAACCAGACGAATCACGATCTTATCCTTCACCACATCAAAATCATATACATTATCCACCACTAATGAATTGGCTTCCTCCATTTTCTCCTCATATTCCTGGATCAAATGCTGCATAATCCAGTCTAATGGCGCTCCCATCTGATACTGATCGTAATAAGTATTCAAATATATATTCGGACTAACACAATATCCTTTCTTATATATTGTAATCGCGTCCAACATAATACCATTATTCTTGGCAATCTTCTGGAGGCATACATCATAGTCTTCCATTCGAACATCTTGTTCCTGTTCAAGACTTTGAACCATCTTTTTCTGTCTTAATATCTCTAAAACATTATCCTTAACATATTCCAAAAATTCCTGATAATCCATCTATCTATCTCCTTTTCAATATAAGAAGACAATAAAATGCAAACTATCTCTGTGCGATAAAACGATTCTGGGAATCAATGCGAACTGCATCAAAAGAAAAATCCGTTATGTGCATATACACTATAACGGATTATCACCTTTTACGTCAAGTCTCTTTTCTATTTTCACAGATTATTCATAAATTGCTCTAGAAATTGAACAAATGTCCTCATCTGTGCGTCGGTTCCAATTGAAATCCGAAGATAATTATCAATTCTCGGCTTATTAAAGTATCTTACAAAAATATGCTCTTTCTTTGCCGCTTCAAAAATCTCCTTTGCCGAAATGCTCTTATGACTGGCAAATACAAAATTAGCATAGGATTTTCCAAAAGTAAATCCAAGACGTTCCAGCTCTTCTTCAAACCATTCCCTCGTTGCAATCACTTTAGAAACTGTCTCTTTAAAATATGCATCATCTTCCATACATGCAGTTCCCATCACAATGGTTGGATAATTCATGGTATAAGAATTAAAGCTATATTTTACATCATTTAATGCCTTGATTAAAGAGGCATTTCCCATGGCATAACCAATCCGTAAGCCAGCAAGGCAACGTGACTTGGAGAAGGTCCGAACAATCAAGAGATTCTCATATTCCTCTAACAATGGAAGTGCAGTAATTCCACCAAAATCAATATATGCCTCATCCACAATCACAATAACATCTTTATTATGCTCCAACACATCCCGAATAAAATCAAGTTCCACCAGCTGTCCGGTTGGCGCATTGGGATTCGGAAAAATCACTCCACCATTTGACCCATAATAATCCTCAGCCACCATCCGGAAATGCTCATCTAACGCTTGTGTCTGATATGGGATTCGTAACAAATCCGCCCACACATCATAGAAACTGTATGTAATGTCCGGAAAACAGATTGGTTTGTCTGAATTAAAAAATGTAAGAAACGACATGGCAAGCACATCATCCGAACCCACGCCTACAAAAACCTGATCATCCTGAAGTCCATGATAAGATGCAACGGCATGTACCAAATCCTTCGCCTCTGGATCCGGATAAAGTCGCAGACGATCCATATCCATCTGTGCCTGCATCACTTTCGGTGACGGTGGATAAGGGTTTTCATTGGTATTTAATTTAATTACATCCTTTTCTTTTGGTTGTTCGCCTGGTACATAAGGCACTACCTTGCGAATATTTGCTTCCCATGCTTTCATATTCCTGTCTCTCCTGTTTTACTATCAAAATTGCATTATTTTATTCTAAAATCACAAACTGATTATAGAGCAAAATCTAACCATTTTCAATAAGAATCTATGTCCGTGATTTTGTAAGTTTGACACAATATCATTCACACTCTATAATATTTTCAACGATATAATTATGCATCATATCAGCCAAGGAGACCATTATGCCAAACATTATGGAAATAAATGATTTTCAGGCACCGGAGTTAGACATCTATGCACGACTAACTGAAAATCAATTGCGACATCTTTATGAACCAAAAAACGGACTTTTCATTGCAGAAAGTCCGAAAGTCATTTATCGTGCATTGGATGCAGGATATGTCCCTGTATCTTTGTTATTAGAGAAAAAACATATTGAAGGACAGGCGAAAGACATCATCACCAGATGCGGAGATATCCCTGTCTATACTGCGGAATTTGACATATTGACCAAGCTTACCGGCTTTGAACTGACCCGGGGTGCACTTTGTGCCATGTACCGTCCAGCCCTTCCTTCCGCTGAAGAAATATGTCAGAATACAAGACGGATTGCCATTTTAGAAAATGTTATGAATCCGACAAACGTAGGTGCCATTTTCCGCTCAGCTGCAGCCCTTAACATGGATGCCGTACTGCTGACCCCTGCCTGCAGCGACCCTCTCTACCGCCGCTGTCTCCGTGTCAGCATGGGAACCGTATTCCAGATTCCATGGACATTTATCGGTGATAAATCTACAGACTGGACTATACAGGGTCTCAAACAACTTCATGACCTTGGTTTCAAAACTGCCGCTATGGCATTACGTGAAGACTCTGTCAACATTGATAATCCGGCTCTTATGTCCGAAGACAAGCTGGCTATTATATTAGGCACCGAGGGCGATGGACTTGCATCCTCCACCATTGTAAATTGTGATTATACGGTCTGCATTCCTATGTCACATGGTGTAGACTCCCTGAATGTTGCCGCTGCAAGCGCAGTTGCCTTCTGGCAGTTGGGGAAATAGTTTCTTCTATTCATTCATCTTCGCCAGTTTCGCTGCCTGGTCCGCTGCAATCAGACTATCAATAATCTCATCCAGATCCCCATTCATAACCTGATCCAGTTTATGAAGAGTCAGCTTAATTCTATGGTCTGTCACGCGTCCCTGTGGGAAGTTGTAGGTACGGATTTTCTCCGAACGGTCTCCGGTTCCTACCTGGCTCTTACGAAGCTCTGCTTCTGCATCATGGGCTTTCTGCAATTCCATATCATAGAGTTTTGCACGAAGTACTTTTAACGCTTTGTCCTTATTCTTGAGCTGAGATTTCTCATCCTGACAGGAAATCACGATACCGGTGGGAATATGGGTAAGTCGCACTGCCGAGTCCGTCGTATTAACGCACTGTCCACCATTACCGGATGCCCGGAACACATCAAACTTACAATCGTTCAAATCCAATTCAAAATCTACTTCCTCTGCCTCAGGCATAATAGCAACCGTTATGGTAGATGTATGAATTCGTCCACCGGACTCTGTTTCCGGCACACGCTGTACACGATGCACACCACTCTCATATTTTAATCTGGAGAATGCTCCCTTACCATTAATCATGAAGGAACATTCTTTGAAACCACCGATTCCATTCTCATTCAAACTGATAAGCTCTGTCTTCCAATGCATCTTATCTGCATATTTCTGGTACATACGGAATATCTCTGCCGCAAATAACGCAGATTCGTCTCCACCTGCTCCGGCACGTAACTCTACAATAACGTTCTTCTCATCATTCGGATCCTTTGGAAGAAGAAGAATCTTAAGCTCCTGTTCAATCCGTTCTACGGCAGCCTTGGAATCATTTAATTCTTCCTTGGCCAGTTCCCGCATCTCTTCGTCCTTTTCTTCCTCTAACATTGCAAGACTATCTTCAATGGCCTGCTTTGCAGCTAAGTATTCTTTATACTTGTCTGCAATAGGTCCCAGATCGCTCTGTTCTTTCATCAGGGCCGTATACTTTGCCTGATCATTCAATACGTCCGGATCACTCAACTGTTCTAACACAGATTCATAACGCGCTAAAATATCCTCTAATTTATCAAACATCTCTATATCCTCTCATTCTCATATTTTCAGTTGTGAAACTGTCCATACACAACCCGGTCAAGTCCTGCATAATCTCTTTCAATCTTCACATCCGCAAACCCCTGCTGCTGCATCAGTTCCGACACCGATTTCCCCTGATCAGAACCAATTTCAAAGAAAATCCATCCATGTTCCGGCAGATATTTTACGGCCTGTTCTATAATTCTGCGATAAAATATCAATCCATCCTCTCCTCCATCGAGTGCAAGCACAGGTTCATATTCTTTCACTTCCGGCATCAGTGTATCAACGACCTCACTCTCAATGTATGGCGGATTACAGACAATCATATCATAGGAACCTGCAAGCCCTTCAAACAAGTCACCGCAATTCACATGAGCCTGAATCTGATACTGCTCCACATTCTTCTTTACCACCTGCAAAGCATCCTTCGAAACATCAGAAAGTGTCAGCTCTATCTCGGGATGATACAATTTCAAAGAAATTCCAATGCATCCGGAACCGCAGCACAAATCAAGTACTCGGATGCTCTGCTGTCCCTGTTCCATCTGTTTCAGAACATGATCCGCATATTCCACTAATATCTCTGTATCATTTCTTGGGATTAGCACATGCTCATTTACAAAAAATGTATAATCCATAAAATGCGCATAACCAAGCAGATACTGCAATGGATAATGTTCAGCTCTGCGCTCAATCAGGGAAAGATATCTCTCCTCTTTCTCTGCCGGCACTTCTTCCTCTCCATGAGTCAGCATATACATGTAATTACATCCTAAGGTTTCCTCTAGCAGTACTTTCCGGTCATATTTTGCGTATTCATTGCCACTTGCTATTAACTTTTCTTTCCCAATATCGAGTAATTGCTGAATGCTAGACATTATTCTTCCGTTTCATCCTCGTCTTCTAATTCGTCCATCCCATCCTCGTCAATGTCTATATCTTCATCGTCTTCGGATGTCTGAATTCCCTGTGCCTGATTCACCGCATCCACATACGGTTTACCATACAATACAGCTTCCACAGAAACAATAGCAACCTGTATCATCTCTTCGGCAGGTTCTTTTGTAGTCAGCTTCTGTACCCACATTCCCGGTTTACTAAGCACATTCATGATTGGATTATCCGTTCTGCCTGCTAACCGGATAAACTCATAGGAAATGCCGGCAACCACAGGAATTAAAACCAACCGAAGCACAAAACGCAGCCACATCTGCTCAGCCGTAATAAACATAAAAACAAAAATGCTGACAATCATTACAATAAATAAAAAACTTGTTCCGCAACGCTTATGATACCGGCTGTGTTTTGCAACATTCTCCGGTGTCAATTCATCCCCTGCTTCGTAACAATTGATGGTCTTATGTTCAGCACCATGGTACATGAACACACGCTTAATATCTTCCATCTGCGAAATCAGCACCACATATATAATGAATATAATTAACCGGATCACACCTTCCATAACCGCTACTAACATGTGATTGTCAATCCATTTTCCTAAGAATTCCGCAATTGCAGCAGGCAACAACATAAATAGTGCAATTGCAATCACAACAGAAAGCAATACGGTAAATCCAATGATGACACTTTCTGCCTTCTCTTTGAAAATATCCTTAAATAATCTATCCGCCTTAGTCTCTACTTCATCTTCTTCATAAAAGGACGAAGAATAAGATAATGTCTTAGTCCCCACCACCAATGACTCTGCAAAATTCACAATGCCCCGAATGAATGGCAGCTTAGCAATCTTATGTCTGTCTCCAAATGACTGATATTTATGCAGCTTAACTTCTATCTTCTGATCCGGCTTTCTGACTGCTACAGAATAACTCTTCGGACCTTTCATCATTACGCCTTCAATAACAGCCTGACCACCCAGGGTTCCTTTTGGTAATCTATCTTCCATTTGCTCTAACCTCAATTATTCTCATATAAGAAAACAGGGTTGAGATTATTCAATCCCAACCCATAACCGTTACTAATTAGCCTGATTAACTCCGTATTTACGATTGAACTTATCAATACGACCACGAGCCTGTGCTGCTTTCTGCTGTCCAGTATAGAAAGAATGACACTTAGAACAAATCTCTACGTGAATCTCTTCCTTTGTAGAACCGGTTACAAACTCGTTACCACAGTTACAAACTACTTTTGCCTGATAATAATTTGGATGAATTCCTTCCTTCATTAATATGCACCTCTCTAAATATATTGGCAGATTCCAACCCGCCTAAACAACTTCTACAGTTTACCATAACATCCCCTGTATTGCAAGCATTTTTTGAAAATATATAAGGATATTATCGCTTGCCCAGTGAACGTTTCATCATATTCAGGAATTCCTCATTGCTCTTTGTCCTGACAAACATGCGAAGCACCTCCTCAATGGATTCTTCTGCACGGTTGCCTGCAAATTCCTTGTGCATCATCTCCACTACTTCACGCTCTAACGGAGTAAGCAATAAATCATCTCTCCGGGTTCCTGATTTTGCGATATCGATTGCCGGAAAGATTCTTTTTTCCTGCAGTTTCCTATTCAGAACAAGCTCCATATTACCGGTTCCCTTAAACTCCTCAAATACAACATCATCCATCTTTGAGCCTGTCTCTACCAATGCCGTTGCAAGCACGGTAAGAGAACCGCCCTCCCGCATATTCCGGGCTGCACCGAAGAACTTCTTTGGCATATGGAGAGCCGCAGGGTCCAGACCACCGGTTAACGTTCTTCCACTCGGTGGAACCGTAAGGTTATATGCCCTTGCCAGTCTGGTAATGGAATCTAACAGAATTACCACATCTTCCTTATGTTCTACCAGACGTTTTGCCCGTTCCAACACCATCTCGGATACCCTCTTATGGTGTTCCGGAAGTTCATCAAAGGTAGAATAGATCACTTCTACATTCGGTCCTTCAATGGATTCCCGAATATCGGTAACCTCCTCCGGACGTTCATCGATCAGCAATACGATCAAATGCATATCACGATATGTCCGGCTGATGCTGATGGCAATCTGCTTCAAAAGAGTGGTCTTACCTGCTTTCGGAGGAGCTACGATCATACCTCTCTGCCCTTTACCGATTGGAGCAAGCAGATCCATAATACGCATGGAGATACTATGGGAATGGGCATTTTCAAGCTGAATCCGCTCATTTGGGAAAATCGGTGTCAAATCCTCAAAATTCTTGCGTTTCATCGTCTCTTCTATGGTATATCCATTCACTGTCTTAATATACAATAAAGCAGCAAATTTCTCTTTCTCTGTTTTAACCTTTTGATTTCCTACTATAATGTCTCCGGTCTTTAAGTTAAATCGCTTAATCTGCGCCGGGGAAACATAAATATCCTGGTCTCCCGGTAAATAATTCTCACATCGAATAAAACCAAATCCGTCCGACATCACTTCTAAAATACCATTGGCTTCCTTTCCGCTATCTAATGTAGAATCTACATGCTCTGATTCTGCTGTATCCGGTTGTCTGACTGTTTCCTGTGATTTTGTAATTTCATTCTTCTTTACCGGTCTGTGTGCTTCCTTTGACTCTGCAGACTTCTCTATCGTTTTATGGGTATTCTTTGCACGTAATGATTCTTCCTTCCCTGCTTTCTGATGTCCCTTGACCGCATTCAGAAGTTCTGCCAGTTCCCCTTTTTTCATCCCCGTAATTCCCTTGATTCCTAATTCCTTTGCAACGGCCTTTAATTCCTGCAAAGTCATATCTTCATATTTCATGCAAGCTCCTTTCTAATTTCTCATATTAAAAATGAGAACACTTGTCCTATCTTCACTTTCCTTCATCATATCATATATTGTAATGGGAAAAATCCGAATTAGATTAAGAATAAAACCTTTATAGCTATCTCGATTATAGCATACTTTTAAAGATTGTAAAGCATTAAATCTACTCTTGCACATCGAATGTTCAAATGGTAAAATTAAAAATAGTGTGTTTCTCACAAATACAAATGAAAGGTGATCATAATGGACGTTTACGAAAAATCATTACAATTACATGAACAATGGGCTGGTAAAATGGATACTATACCAAAATGCCCGGTTAAATCAAGAGAAGATTTATCCCTTGCTTATACTCCCGGTGTTGCAGAACCATGTCGCAAAATTGCTGCGAACCCGGAAGATGTATACAAATATACCCAAAAGGGCAACACGGTTGCCGTTGTTTCTGACGGAAGCGCAGTTCTTGGACTTGGCAATATCGGTGCCGCTGCCGCTATGCCGGTTATGGAAGGCAAAGCCGTACTGTTCAAATCCTTTGGTAACGTGAATGCTGTCCCGATCTGTTTAGATACCCAGGACACAGATGAGATTGTGGACACCGTTATCCGAATTGCTCCTGCATTTGGTGGTATTAACTTAGAGGATATTTCCGCTCCCCGCTGTTTTGAGATTGAGCAGCGTTTAAATGATGCCTTAGATATTCCTGTCTTTCATGATGATCAGCACGGAACCGCCATCGTTGTTCTTTCCGGTATCATCAACGGACTGCGTATTACAGGTAAAAAGAAAGAGAATTGTAAAGTTGTCGTAAACGGTGCCGGTTCGGCCGGTATCGCCATTACAAAATTGCTTCTGACATATGGTTTCCGGAACGTTACCATGTGCGACCGCAACGGAATTCTTCATAAGGACTACGACGGACTCAATTGGATGCAGAAAGAAATGCTTTCCGTTACCAACTTAGACAATCAAACCGGAACTCTTGCGGATGCGTTAAAAGGCGCCGATATTTTCATTGGTGTATCTGCCCCCGGAATTGTATCCGCCGAGATGGTACAATCCATGAATAAAGACTCCATTTTATTTGCCATGGCAAATCCAACTCCGGAAATTATGCCGGATGTAGCCAAGGCTGCCGGTGCAAGAATCGTAGGAACCGGACGTTCTGATTTTCCTAATCAGGTGAATAATGTAGTTGCTTTCCCCGGAATCTTCAAAGGCGCTTTAGAGGGACGTGCTTCCATCATAACAGAAGAAATGAAGCTCGCAGCCGCACAAGCCATTGCAGATCTGGTTTCAGATGAGGAATTAAATGACGATTTTATCATGCCGGAAGCTTTTGATCCAAGAGTTGCCGATGCAGTCAGTGAAGCTGTTAAGTCACATATTAAGAGATAATAATAGGGTAATCATTATGACAAGTGAAGGATTAGTATTATACAAATTAATGGTGTTATATATGTTAGACCGGGTGGACTTTCCTCTTACCGGTTCCCAGATATCCCAGTTCATATTAGATAAGGGCTATACCACATATTTCAATCTGCAGATTGCCCTGAATGAATTGATAGAAAATGATTTTATCAAGCCCACAACGGAACGGAATCATTCTCTTTATGAGATTACCGACCAGGGAAAAGAAGCTTTGGAATTATTTGAGTTCAAGATATCAGATGCAATTAAGATGGATATTCTCAATTATTTGAAAGAACAGAAAATTGAGCTTAGGAATGAATCTGCCATTTGTTCCGACTACTATCCTTCCAATAACGAATACATTGCCCAATGCAGCATCAAAGAACGTAACCAGACACTGTTAGAAATTAAGCTTACCGTACCGACACAGGAACAGGCAATTCATATCTGTGATTCCTGGAAAGATAAAAGCGAGGACATCTACCAGTATCTGATTACACAAATCTGGCAGGTATAAAAGAAATGCATAATAATATGCTTATTGTGTAATATATGCAGCCTTGCAATCACATTCGGAACAAAATGCTACGCAAAGCTGCTGTATATTCACATAAGCATGACACAGATAAAATATATTACAATTACCGGTTGGTATATCTATTACTCTTCCATCATGATACTTTCCACATAATCAAGGATCTCATCCCTTCCCTGCTTTGACAATGCCGAATATGGGAAAATCAGACCATCCTTTTCCATCTCTAATTTTGTCCTGATTATCTTCAGATTCTTCTGAAGCTGCGATCTTTTTATCTTATCCAGCTTTGTAGCAATGATTACCGGGGTAAAGCCATTATGGCAGATCCAGTCATACATCATTTTATCATTTGCAGATGGTTCATGTCGAATATCCACTAATAGAAAAACGAGAACAAGCTGCTTCGATGTCTGCAGATACCGTTCAATCATTTTCCCCCATTTTTCCCTTTCACTTGCAGAAACCTTCGCATAACCATATCCCGGTAAATCCACAAAGTAAAAAGAATCATTCACTTTATAAAAGTTAATCGTCTGTGTCTTACCCGGCTGTGATGATGTACGCGCCAATGCCTTCCGATTCAATAATCCATTAATCAGTGAGGACTTCCCCACATTGGACTTACCTGCAAATGCGATCTCTATACCGTCATTTTGTGGCAGCCTGCTGGTAATCCCACAAACGGTTTCTAATTCAGCACCCTTAATTACCATTTTCCTACTCCTTCTACTCTTATTTCGCTGTGTTTGAATTATTTCTGTTTCAAAGAAAATCCATGTTTTACGATTCCACAGGTAATAACCTCGCTCATTTCCGATACATAGATAATCTCCATACCCTGTATAATCTCTATATCAAGTTCTTCTACATTCTTCTTATTCCGAAGAGGAACCAATACCCTTTTCATTCCGGCATTATTGGCAGCCAGCAATTTCTCTTTCAATCCTCCGATGGGAAGTACCTGTCCTTTGAGTGTAACCTCCCCCGTCATTGCAAGCTTACCATCTACCGGCTTATTCATAAGTGCAGAATAAATGGCTAATGCCATTGTAATGCCAGCCGAAGGACCGTCCTTCGGTGTTGCGCCTTCCGGAACATGCAAATGCACCTGGTGCTTTTCAAAGTAGTCCTCCGGCAGCTTCTTAATCTCAGGGAGGGTACGAACATATGACAAAGCAATCTGTGCCGACTCTTTCATAACATCCCCCAAATTACCGGTAAGCATCAAACCACCTTTTCCATTTAACAGATTCACTTCAATCTGCAATGTATCTCCGCCAACCTTAGTCCATGCAAGACCGGTTACGATACCAACACGATCTTCATGTTGTTGATCTTCCTCAGCGTAAGTCTCCACACCCAGTAATTCCACAACCTTTTTCGGCGTAACGCGCAAAGACTTATATTCCTCTGTCAAAATGCCTCTCGCTGCCTTTTGCATAAGTCTTCCAACCAGTCTCTCCAAATTACGCACACCCGCTTCTCTTGTATAATTCCGGATCAATTTGTGGATTGTGTCATCCGTAATTTTGAATTGTGAACTTCTAAGCCCATTTAATTTCCGCTGCTTTGGTATTAAATATAATTTGGCAATATGGAATTTTTCATTCTCTGTATAACTGTTTACCTCAATCAATTCCATACGATCCCGTAAAGGTTCCGGAATCTGCCCTGCATCATTGGCAGTGGCAATGAACAGGACCCCACTTAAATCAACAGGCACCTCAAAATAGTGATCCACAAAATGTACATTCTGCTCTCCGTCTAACACTTCCAATAACGCCGAAGATGTATCACCCTTGTAATCACTGCTTGTCTTATCAATCTCATCTAACAAGATTAATGGATTATTCACACCGGTCTTGGTAATTGTGGATACGATTCTTCCCGGCATGGCTCCAATATAAGTCTTCCGATGTCCACGTATCTCTGCTTCATCCCGGACACCACCTAATGCAATTCTGCCATATTCCTTATGCAAAGCCGTTGCAATAGACTTTGCAATAGATGTTTTTCCGGTTCCCGGAGGTCCTACCAGACATAAGATTGGTGCATCCTTTCGTCCGCTCAAATTCCGGACAGCAAGATAATCAATGATTCTCTCCTTCACCTTCTTAAGTCCATAATGATCCTTTTCTAACTGTTCGATGGCTTCGCTTAAGTTGCTGTTTTCTTCCTTACGTGTACTCCATGGATATTCCAGAATCGTCTCAATATAATTACGCAACACCGCACTCTCAGAGGAGGAATATGGAAGATTCTGAAATTTCCGAATCTCCTTCGTCAATTTGTCCCGTACTTCCTGCGGCGGATTCACGACACTCAGCTGTTCTAGATATCGTTCCCCTTCATCCTCACTATCTTCTTCCCCCAGCTCCTGACGGATTACTTTCATCTGCTCTCTTAAAACGTAATCTCTCTGATTCTTGTTCACACATGCTTTCAATTTTCCAATAATATCTGTACGAACTTCACCAATCTCTATCTCATTCATTAAGATAGACATCAAAGTCTCTGCCCGCTCTTTCAAATCAGCCGTTCCAAGAATCTCCTGCTTCTTCCCATAATCAATGGGAGCCGCCTCCGCTGTCAAATCTACCAAAGTCTCTAAAGAACGAACTCTTTTTAATGTCTTTACAACCGTATCACTTGTAAGAATTGCATTGGATTCACACTGATCGATCAACTCTTTCACCGTTCTCACATATGCTTTATTCTCTGTTGCCGACAAGGACTCTTTTTGCGTCTCATATGTGGAAATCTCTGCCATATAACAAGGAACATTCTCTGTAAGAATACTCTTAAGCTTCGCCCTGCGCTGTCCTAGAAGCATTACTCTAACCACATTTTTAGGTAATTTCAGCATTTGCTTTACTTTTACAACAGTTCCTACATCATACAAGTCTTCTGTTGTAAATGTGTCTCCGAGTGCCACATCCTTTGCTGTTACAACAAACAGATCAAGATTCTCATTCATTGCATGTTGCACTGCTTTCAAGGAATCTTCTCTCTGGATGTCAATATGTACACTTGTTTCCGGCATCATAACCAGATCCCGGAATATCATCATGGGAATCGTCTGTCTTTCTTCTTTTCTCATGTTCTATCCTCATTTCACGTCTCCAGTTCTATTCTGGATTCACTTTATCCTAATATACACAAAACGGAATCTGAAGCACATGGCAACAGATTCCGTTCTCATACTTAAACTTATGTTATGCGATCTCTCCGTTATTCTTCTTTGGATGACGCTTTACAAAAGACTTCCGTGGACGCGGAGAATCTGAATATACTACCTCCGGCTCTCCTGTTCCATCTACCGTTTCCTTTGTAATCACACACTTGGAAATCTCTTCATTGGAAGGAACCTCATACATCAGATCGGTTACGCTCTTTTCAATAATAGAACGTAATCCACGGGCTCCCGTCTTGCGTTCCATTGTGATCTTAGCAATCTCCCGCAGTGCATCCTCTTCAAACTCAAGTTCCACACCATCTAACTCGAACAACTTCTTATACTGCTTGCATATCGCACTCTTTGGTTCTGTCAGAATCCGCATTAAAGCCTCTTCATCCAGTAAATCCAGTGTAACCGTCACCGGCACACGACCAATAAACTCTGGAATCAATCCATATTTTACAAAATCAGAAGGTGTTACCTGCTTCAGCAACTCTCCCACATTCTCATCTGTGTGCTCTGCAAGCTCTGCACCAAATCCTATTGACTTCTTGCCAATCCGGTTCTCGATTACTTTCTCTAAGCCGTCAAAAGCACCACCACAAATAAACAATATATTAGTTGTATCAATCTGAATGAAATCCTGATGTGGATGTTTTCTTCCTCCCTGAGGAGGAACAGAAGCTACCGTACCTTCAATGATCTTCAGTAAGGCCTGCTGAACACCCTCACCGGATACATCTCTTGTAATGGATACGTTCTCTGACTTCTTCGTAATCTTATCAATCTCATCAATATAAATAATACCGTGTTGTGCACGCTCAATATCATAATCGGCAGCCTGAATAATCTTAAGAAGAATATTCTCTACATCTTCACCGACATAACCAGCCTCAGTTAATGCTGTCGCATCTGCTATTGCAAATGGAACATTCAATAGTTTAGCAAGTGTCTGTGCCAAATACGTCTTACCGGAACCGGTTGGTCCCACCATAATGATATTACTCTTTTGTAATTCCACATCAAAATCTTTGTCGGAAAGAATTCTCTTATAATGATTATATACTGCAACCGACAGTACTTTCTTTGCTTCTTCCTGACCAATCACATACTGGTCTAGAAATTCCTTAATTTCCTTTGGCTTCAGTAAGTTAATATCGGAGGACTCATCATAATCTTCTAATTCATCCTCGATAATCTCAGAACAAACCTCAATACATTCATCACAGATAAATACATTCTGACCCGCTATCAGCTTACGTACCTGATCCTGCGTCTTATTACAAAACGAACAACGTAAAGGCTTTCTGTCATCTCCACGAATTGCCATTGCTACACCTCATTCTCTCTATCAATTCTTACTGACGATTCTCCACAACAGAATCAATCAATCCATATTCTTTCGCAGCAGCAGCGCTTAACCAGTTATCACGATCGGTATCTTTTTCAATCACTTCATATGGTTTGCCTGTCTCTTTTGCTAAAATCTCATTGATTTTCTTCTTTGTATTCAGGATATGGGCAGTTGTAATCTCCATATCACTTGCCTGGCTTCCGCTTGGCATGCCACCCATCGGCTGATGAATCATAATCTCTGCATTTGGAAGTGCCATACGTTTACCAGGTGCACCACCTGCCAACAAAAATGCACCCATACTTGCTGCCATACCTACACAAATGGTAGATACATCACATTTGATATAATTCATGGTATCAAAAATACCAAATCCTGCAGAAACAGAACCACCCGGACTATTGATATACAAAGAAATATCCTTTGTCGGATCTTCTGACTCTAAAAAAAGCAACTGTGCAATCACAAGACTTGCCGTTGTATCATTCACTTCTTCTCCAAGAAAAATAATACGATCCTTTAATAATCTGGAGTAAATATCATAAGAACGCTCTCCCCTGCTTGTCTGTTCAATGACATAAGGTACCAAACTCATACAAAATCCTCCTATCAAAATAATTATTTCTCAACTGCTGCATCTGTTACCAGGTCTACTGCTTTCTGAACAGCGATATCCTGCTTAATGGCATCCTTTTCAGAATCACCAACCAAACCGGTTAACTGCTCAATATCCATCTGATACATATCAGCCATCTTCTTAAGTTCGTCATTCAACTCTTCTTCAGATACCTGAATATCTTCTTCTTTTGCAACTGCCTCTAACACAAGACGTGACTTAATTCTTCTCTCTGCCTCCGGTGTAGCAGTCTCTAAGAACTTCTCTTTTGTCATTCCTGTAAACTGGAAGTACTGATCCACAGAAAGTCCCTGATAGCTTAACTGCTGAGAGAACTCATTGAGCATCTGCTCTTTTGTTGTCTCTAACATTGGATCCGGAATATCCATAGTAGAATTCTCAATAATCTTGTCAATTACAAGACCTTCCTTCTGATTCTTAGCAGCTTTCTCCTTCTTCACTTTGAGTGTTGCCTTTAAGTCTGCTTTGTATTCATCCATTGTATCAAACTCAGACACTTCGGATGCAAACTCATCATCTAACTCCGGAAGCTCTGTCTCCTTGATACCATTCAACTTACACTTAAATACAGCCGGCTTGCCAGCAAGATCCTCTGCCTGATAATCCTCCGGGAATGTAACATTAACATCAAATTCCTCGCCAATATTCTTACCAACAATCTGATCCTCAAAGGTATCAATGAAAGAATGAGAACCCAATGTCAACTGATAATTCTCACCTTTACCACCTTCAAAAGCTTCACCGTCTACAAATCCCTCAAAATCAAGTGTTACTTCATCGTCCATCTTAGCTGCTCTATCTTCAACAGGAATTGTACGTGAATTCTGCTTCTGCACATTCAATAATTCTGCCTGAACATCCTCGTCAGTTACTTCTGCATCTACCTTATCAACCTCAACACCCTTATACTGACCAAGTGTTACTTCCGGTTTCACTGCAACAGTTGCTGTATAGATAAAGTCTTTTCCCTTCTCCATCTGTGAAACATTAATCTGTGGACGGGATACAACATCTAAGCCACACTCATCTAATGCACCAGGATAAGAAGCTTCCATACATGTATTGGCAGCATCCTCGTAGAACATCTCCGGTCCATACATCTTCTCTAAATATGCCTGTGGAACTTTTCCTTTACGGAATCCAGGAACAGAAATCTTTCCTTTCTGCTTATTATAAGATGCCTTCATTGCCTCAATAAACTCATCGGCCGGCACCGTAATTGTAAGCTTTGCCATATTCTTTTCCAAATTTTCCACTGTTAAACTCATCTTTAACAATTCCTCCTTAAATATAGATCTTTTATTCTTTTGCAG
>CAMEFI010000037.1 GCA_945915475.1 uncultured Clostridium sp.
AGGATACTTGTCAAATCTGCACAACTCAATATACATTTTTAAGAGTTTCGCAATTGCCTATTAATTCTAAGATTCGGATGTCAAAATCATATTACTAATTTTTGACTTTATTTATCATGTTTTTTGACACCGGAATCACTCTGGACATTTTCCTAATTTATATTCAATCAAGGTTAATCAATATAGAAACGGGCTTCCTTGGGATCCACCTGCATATTCCGTGTCTCTACCCTGTCGATACGGATGAAATTTCCTTCCTCAACTTTGCCAAGAAACATATCTACGATAGCCTGTTCTCCCTGAACTTCCAATTCTACACGTCCGTCATCCAGATTCACCGCGTAGCCGGTAAGTCCATAATGTTGTGCCGTATAATATGCGCGGTAACGAAATCCTACTCCCTGTACCCTGCCACTTACATAATAGTGTTTACGAATCATCATATATGATACCTGCCTTATGCTTTTTCTTTGTTCTTCGGCAATATCCGATTAGCAAGTGTTGTTACCTAATTAAAAAATGTCTGAATCACTTCTATAAGTCCATCTTCGTCATTCGAATGTTCGGTAACATAATCCGCTACCGCTTTTACACGATTCTGTGCATTTGCCATGGCAACTCCAACTCCTGCATATTCGATCATGGACTGATCATTAAAACCATCACCACAGGCTACCGCTTCCTCCCTATCCATTCCAAGGATTTCAAAAAGATGCGATAATGACGCTGCCTTATCCACACCCGGTGGCATAGCTTCGATAAAGAAAGGCTCGGACCGATAAATACTTAAAACCTCGCCATACCTTTCCACCAATTCTGCTTCTAACTGCGGTGCCTCATCTATCTTAGCCGTAAAGAGACATTTATTCACATCAAAGTTCACATAGCTGGGAAAATGCTCTACCCTGGTTAAATTCATGTGATTAATTCTGGCTTCTAATTCCATATATTCGTCAATCCGAGTACCTGTAACCACCATATCTTTCTCATAGGTGACAAGTCCCATATCATGCTCCACTGCATAATCATATAATGGCTTAATATACTCCATAGGAAATTTTTGCTGATAAACCACTTCCTGGGTCTTTGCATTCATAATTCTGGCACCGTTAAAGCTTAAAATATACCCTCCAAACTTCTCTAACTGCAATAAGTCAGACACACGTTTCATTCCATAGGTCGGTCTGCCGGAGGCCAGTGCAATGACGATACCCCTCTCCTGTGCTTCAAGCAATGTCTCCAATGTTTTCGGAGTAATCTCTTTCTTACTGTTTGTCAATGTACCATCAATATCCAATATTAGTATTTTCTTCTTCATGGTGGTATGTTTCCTTCCACTATATTCTATATTTGCGTTCACTTTCCGGCACAGAAAGTGTCCCATCACGAATCCTGCAACGCAATCATCTCGTCTAAAATCACTTTTGCTGCTTCTTCCTTGGAAAGAATCGGCAATTCTTTTGTTTCATCCTTCTTAATCAGGGTAAGCACATTGGTATCCGTACCAAATCCGGCTCCTTCCACCTTCAGATTATTTGCTGCAATCATGTCCACATTCTTGGAAATCAGCTTCTTCGTGGCATTCTCTAATAAATCCTTTGTCTCCATGGCAAAACCACAGATTACCTGACCCGGCCTTCTATGGTCACCAATATATTTGAGGATATCAACCGTACGAACAAGGGGAATCGATAAATCCGTATCCTTTTTCTTCATCTTATCGGATGCCACATGTTCCGGTGTATAATCTGCTACCGCCGCAGCTTTCACAATATAGTCCATATCCAGAAAATGATCTTTCACCGCTTCAAACATATCCGCTGCACTGACAACAGGAATGACATTCACAAATGGCGGTTTATCAATATAGGTCTTACCGGTAATCAAGGTGACATCTGCACCACGTTCCATAGCACAACGTGCAATGGCATAGCCCATTTTCCCTGTAGAATGATTTGAAATAAAACGTACCGGATCCATTGCTTCCATGGTGGGTCCCGCTGTTACCAAAACACGCTTACCCAGCATATCTTTTTCATAATGTAATTCTTTAAGAATATAGGAAAGCAGTATCTCCTCTGACGGTAGCTTACCAGCCCCCGTATCCCCACATGCAAGATAACCACATGCCGGAGAAATGATCTCATAGCCATATGACTCTAATTTTTTCAAATTATTCTGTAGGATGGGATTTTCGAACATATTGGTATTCATGGCAGGAGCAATCAGTTTTGGTGCCTTACATGCCATAATAGTGGTAGTAAGCATATCATCTGCAATACCATTCGCAATCTTACCAATCACATTGGCTGACGCTGGAGCCACCATATAAATATCCGCCCGCTTTGCCAATGCAACATGCTCTACATTATACCGGAAATTCCGATCAAAAGTATCAATCAGGCACTTATTCCCCGTCAATGTCTCAAATGTGATGGGATTAATAAAATTCGTAGCATTCTTTGTCATCACCACATTGACATCCGCATGAAGCTTCACCAGCATACTGGCTAAATTTGCAATCTTATAAGCTGCGATGGAGCCTGTAACTCCAAGCACAACGGTCTTACCTGTTAACATGCTTTCCTCCTACTATATCTGTGAATATCTACCACAGATTATACAAATTATGTTCTAACATTTCAAGAAGTATATGAGACTCTTACCTCCAAAACAAAAACTTATTTCGAACTCAATTCTCCATGTTTTTCATATTGGGAAATCTGAACAATTCTATTCTTCTCATCTACAAATACAACATTCGGCTTATGTTCCTTTGCTTCTTCCGGTGTCATCTGGGCATAAGACATAATTATAACGTGGTCACCCACAGCCACCTGACGGGCTGCCGCACCATTTAAGCAGATCATACCACTTCCCGGTTCTCCGGCAATGGTATAAGTCTCGAAACGGTTTCCATTTTCCACATCTACAATCTGGACATATTCATATTCCAGAATTCCAGCTGCTTCCATCAGTTCCGGATCCACTGTAATACTTCCTACATAATGAAGTTCTGCCTGCACAACCGTTGCCCGGTGGATTTTTCCTTTTAACATGTTCACTAACATCATATTCTCCTTTTATAACATAAATCCTACAGCATAATACGGTTATCAATCAGTCTAGTCGTTCCGATATATACTGCAATTGCAATAAGCACTGCACCTTCGATTTTTTCGATCGGTTGGATGGTATCAAAACTTACAACCTCAACATAATCGATTTTGGCAAGTGGGCAGGTATTTAACTTATCTGTAATGATCTGTTTTATCTGCACAGCATCTTTTTCACCTGCATCAATTGCATCCATTGCCGCATCTAATGACTGATTCAAGATAACCGCCTGTTTTCTCTCTTCCTCAGAAAGATACGTATTTCTTGAACTCTTTGCAAGTCCATCTTCCTCACGGATAATCGGACAACCAATAATTTCAATATCAAAATCCAAGTCAATGACCATCCGACGGATAATGGCAAGCTGCTGTGCATCCTTTTGTCCAAAATAAGCACGATCTGCCGGAACAATATGAAACAGCTTAGATACAACAGTCTGTACCCCACGGAAATGAACCGGGCGGCTGGCACCACATAATTTTTCCGGAAGAACCGTCATATCAACAAAGCTATGGAAATCCGGTCCATACATCTCTTCCACCTCCGGATGAAAGATAAGGTCTACCCCGGCAGCTTCACAGATCTTTGAATCCCGTTCCAGATCTCTTGGATAAGACTCCAGATCCTCATTTGGACCAAACTGCATCGGATTGACAAAAATACTGACAACCACCTTGTCATTTTCTTTTCTTGCACGTTCCATCAGACTCTTATGTCCTTCGTGCAAATATCCCATGGTAGGAACCAATGCAACGGAAAGTCCCTGTTTCTTCCACTCTTTCACCTGGTTTCTCACTTCATCAATCTTTCCTGAAATCTTCATCTTAATGCCCTCTCTCCTAATACAATTTCTCTATAATCTCTTCACTGATGGTAAACTCATGCTCTTTGGACGGAAATGTTCCGGCTTTCACCTCTTTGTCATAAGCTGCAAACGCTTCCCGCATAATACTGCCGATATCCGCAAACTTCTTCACAAACTTTGGCGTAAAATCGCTGAACATGCCAAGCATATCCTGATATACCAACACCTGACCGTCACACACATTTCCTGCACCGATTCCAATCGTCGGGATGGACAGTTCTTTTGTGATGAGTTCTGCCAGCTTTGATGGTACACATTCCAGTACAACTGCAAATGCTCCAGCCTCTTCCACTGCTTTAGCATCTTCCAGCAATTTCTTTGCAGCAGCCTCTGTCTTACCCTGCACTTTGAATCCACCAAATGCATTGATGGACTGAGGTGTCAAACCAAGGTGTGCACAAACTGGAATTCCTGCGGCCACGATTGCCTTGATCTGTGGGCATACCTCTTTGCCGCCTTCCAGTTTCACCGCACCTGCACGTCCTTCCTTCATCAGCCTTCCCGCATTTACCACTGCATCATAGACCGAAGTCTGATAACTCATAAAAGGCATATCACAGACAACTAATGCATTCTTTGCTCCTCTCGCAACGGCTGCACTGTGATGAATCATATCCTCCATCGTAACCGAAATGGTATCCTCATAACCTAAAATAACATTTCCCAGAGAATCTCCTACGAGAATCGAATTCACGCCTGCTTCATCCACTAATTTTGCTGTAGAATAATCATAAGAAGTCAACATAGATAACTTCTCTCCCTTTTCCTTTGCCTGTTTAAATGTCAATACTGTATTCTTCATAATATCTACTCCTAACTGAATCATTCACACAATAAATTCTGCATTTCCGAATAATCCTGATCCGGATGTTTCTCTTTTGCAATTTCTAAAAGTTTTTTACCGCATACTTTGTATAGGGATGTCTGTTCATAATCCAATACTTTGAAATGTTTCCGCACCGTATCGCAGTCCCCCCGTTCGATGGGACCGGTAAGTGCTCTCACACTACCATTTTCGATGACATGTTCCACATTATCCCTCACCAAAGCTGCACTAAATTTTCTTGCTTCATCTTCCGCAAAACCGCACTCACAAAGCATCTGGTATCCATTCTCTAACACTGCAATCACATGATTACTCAAAATGCTTGCTGCTGCATGATATTTGGGCTTATTTGTCTTATCAATGGTAACACATTCATTTCCTAACTGGCGAAACAATTGTTCCCACCGGGACACTGCATAAGGATGTCCTTCTAAAGTAAAACCAACATGATTCAATTGTTCATAAACGGATTCTTTGTTGCTGAACGCAAACATTGGATGAATAGATAACCCATATGCACCATAGATATCTATTCCTGAAAATACATCAGATGATAAGGAGCCACTCAAATGACAGATCATCTTCCCTGTCAGATTCTTCTTGTCTAAATTATCCCATACATTCTTAATCGCTCCATCCGGAGTCGAGAGAATAATGGCATCACTTGCTGCAATCACGTCTTCCGGCTGCTTCCATACCTGAGACTTTGTAAATGCCGCCGCCCATCTGGCTTCTTCCTCAATTATACTATTATAACCGGTCACAGATATATCTGCCTGTCCTGCCTTCGTTGAAAAATACTTGCCAAGACTACAACCTGCCCTTCCGGCACCAATAAAACCTATCTTCATGTTATCACCTCGCTTCTTTATCTATTCCATAAGCATATCAAGTGACAACACCTATCATCGATGCAGTTTCTTTCGAATACCGCTCGAAGAATACTTTATCATTTCTATATGGTGTTTTCAAGTCTTTTTTCCAGTACATTCCAAAAAAGCTATTCCACTGTACCATCCTTTATGGAATACTGCATTGTACTAAGAAGTGCCAGGGAACAGACAGCCGCTACAGTTAATATGACATACACAAAAACAAGCGTTGTAGAGCGATCAAAGACTTCGTAATAATTAGATGTAGAAAATGCAATAAAAAATCCCGGCAGAAATGTCACAAATGTATGGCATATCAACTGAATTACACTACCCTGGATAGTCTTTTTCTGCTGAACAAAATACACCAATACCATGAGAATCGCAATCTCAATCAACATCATCAGAATTCTTTCATAGCCGGAAAGGAACAATTCACCTGCCGTTGTGGATATTTCCTGATCTCCATTCCCTTTGACCCATTCAATGATTGTCCAAAAACTCTTAAACCCTACCAGCATCACGGACTCCGTTGCACCATAAGCCAGTCCCCATGCTATGACTTTACAAAAAGAAAGCTGTCTCCGACAAAAAACCAATGCAATCAGAAGCTCCGGCAGCAATGCCAACACTGCCCCTGCAAATGCAACCACCAGTAGATAGGGAATATAATGTGCATTCATGAAATCCTGAAATTTTGTGTGGTTAAACAGATATGCCAATCCATGTTCCTTCACTCCCCACTGCATTCCAATGTAAGATATCATTCCGGCTATGGATAACAGAAAGATTTTCTTCCGCTCCACCGGATGTTTTACCCACAATACAATAATCAATACCAGTGGGATTATTAAGCTGATTATTACATTTACTGCCAACGCACACATTACCATTCCCATATTCCTTCTCCTTTGCACTCAAACTATTGCCCACAAATTATTTCAATGCAGTCTGCAATGCCGTAAGATTCTCCTCCATCAGGCTGATATAATCTTTGCCTTCCTCTTCCTGTTCGGCTGTAAGCCCTTCGATGGGATTCAGTACCATAGTCTCTGCCCCCACTTCCCTTGCAATCGTCTCGGCAACTTTCGGACTTACCAACTCCTCAAAGAAAATAACATGAATATCCTTTTCCTTACAGAAATCAATCAATTCTTTCATTCTGGAAGAATCCGGTTCAGAATCTGCTGTCAGCCCTTCCACTGCCTCCTGCTTCAATCCATATTCTGCACACAGATATCCAAATGCTTCATGAGCCACCACAATGGTATCCTTCTTAATATCCTTTAATCCCTCTTTATATGTCTCATCTAATTTTTTCAATTTCTTAACATAGGAATCATAATTATTCGTATAATACTCAGCATTATCTGCATCTGCTTTCACTAAAGCATCCCGTATCACACCACACTCCGCAATGGCATTCTCAATACTTAACCACGTATGGGGATCCGTATGTCCATCTTCTTCTAATGTATCAATATCAGCTGCTGCCTCAACAACGATCAGATTCTTATTTGATATCGCCTGAATAGTCTTATCAGCAAACGGCTCCATATCCGCACCATTATAAATAAACATGTCTCCCTGTTCTAACAACTGCATGTCTCCTGTTGACAACTCAAAATCATGGGGTTCGGTCCCCGCCGGTACCAGATTAATAATTTGAGCCTTATCCCCTGCAATCTTCGATGCAAAATCATACATCGGATAAATGGATGTTACAATAGCAAGCTTATCAGAATCCTGAAACTGACTCTTTGACGATGTTCCCTTTCCACAAGCCGGCAACAGACCGATTATAAGGCTCATACATAGGAATACCCCAAGGTTCTTTCTTAACTGTTTCATATATATCTCCTTCATTAATGATGATAATTCGCCATCTTGTTCGAATAATCATTGGCTATTTTTTTATATTTATTATAATCCTTTTCCTTCATCTTACCACTGGAAAGATTCTCCTCTAATGTTGCATGAAGTCTCTTTAGTGCATCATGGGCAAGATCTTTATAATTATTCTCCAGATTCACTTGTAAATCATTGATAATTGACTCTAATTCCATACGAATACTTCGTTTCAGCATCTACTCACCTCTTATCTGACATTTTACTAACCAAATTGTCATACACAACATATGTTAATAATATAATCGCAAACGTATTATTTGTAAAGAGTTGAGGTGTTATCCTTGTCTGCTTCACCAAAAATTCCCGCTATTTGTTCTAATGCAACTTACTATCATAAACAGGGTATAACCGGAAAGAATGTTACTGTTGCTATTCTTGATTCCGGTCTTGCCCCACATAAAGAAATGGAAAGCAGACGAATTCTTGCTTTTCACGACTTCATCTACGGAAAAATACACCCTTACGACGATTATTCCCACGGCACAAATGTTACCGGTATCATCGGTGCGTCCTCCATCGGCATTGCCCCGGAAGCCAACATCATTTCCTTAAAAGTCTTAGACCGTCACGGCAATACTTCCATCGAAACTTTTATCGAAGGAATCAAATGGCTTTTAATCCATCAAACCCAATATAACATCCGTATTGCCAATCTGTCTGTCGGTGCAAACCCTTCTACCTGTCCCAATCAGCTTACCCTGCTTAATCTTTGGGTTAGCCGTCTATGGGAAGCCGGTATTATTGTGTGCTGTTCTGCCGGTAACAATGGTCCAGCTCCCAACTCTGTCACTGCACCCGGTAACTGTCCGGATGTCATCACCGTTGGTTCCTGCGACGGCAGCCATTTCTCCTCAACCGGCTCACTTGCCATTTCCCATTACTCATATCCTGGTAACCTGCATAGCGTATACTCCATTCCCTTTATGCAAAACACCTATTCCAAACCGGAATTATGTGCACCAGGTGTCCATATTCTCTGTCTAAAGCCTGACGGCGGATACCATATCAAAAACGGAACATCCATGTCCACACCTTTCGTTAGTGGTTACTGTGCCCTCCTGCTCCAACTTCATCCATCTCTCACCAATTGCGAAGTAAAACAGCTCCTCATCGATGCCGCCGCTCCTATTACAACACTTCCAACCCATGTCCAGGGAGCCGGAAATGTGCGCTTAGACAAATTATTGACAATGACAAAAACTTTCAATCCCTAGATGAACTTTCACACAACTCTTCAAGAAACCGTGAGGGTGCCAACTCTTTATTATAATAAGATCTTACATCATAGATATGTAAATGGCTTTTTGCCCGGGTCATTGCCACATAGAACATTCTCCGTTCTTCCTCAATGTCCTCCGGTTTCACCGCCTTCTTATAGGGTGTCATCTCCTCATTTGCCTCAAGAATAAAAACCGTCTCAAACTCTAATCCCTTGGCTGAATGCATGGTTGTCACTGTAATTGCATCCTCTTTTTTCTTCCCGTTTTGTCTTATATGTTCTTCTAATTTTTTCCGATATTCATCTATACCGTCAAACCAGTCTCCATAAGTTTTATACTGCTTTGCCATCTCCTGCAGCTCATCCAAAACACCATACAAATCTTCCACATTCAGATGTCTATAATCTGCATACTCCCGCAAATATTCGTCATATCCGATTGCTTTCCGGATGAAATTCACCCCTGCAAAGGGTTTCAGGCTCGGTAAAATCTTAAGTTCATACTCCATCTGGTTAATGTTATCAATCGCCCATTTCTTTCCTTCTGCCTGGCGTCGCATTTCCTCAAAACTGACAACTGATTCTGTAAGCAGATTTCTTGAAAGATACCGGTTGGGTTTATTCAAAATCTGCAAAAATAAGGCTCTGTCTCTGACTCCCATCCCTGCCCTGATATAATTCAACACATTCTGTACCGTAAAATGATCATAGATACACGGCATTTTATCCCGCATCTGAAATGGAATATTATATTCCATCAACTGATATACGATTCCCCTTGCCTGCACGTTGGTTCGAAATATGATAGCCATATCAGAATAGGGAATTCCTTCCTTATGGTAGGCCTGAATCTGCTCTAGTACGTGATGGTTTTCATCCTTCAGCGTATTCATATGATGCACCTGAATCGGTTCCTCATAATCCTTCGCACTTACAATCTTTTTATCAAATCGAATTTTATTATGAGAAATCAGACGCACAGCCCCCTCCGTAATGTTACGGTTACAACGGTAATTCACATCTAACAGTGTTTCTGTTCCTTCCGGATAATCATCCTTAAAATGTAACATAATATCCGGTTTTGCACCACGGAATCCATATATGCTCTGGTCATCATCCCCGACAATAAACAGATTATTTTGCGGTGCTGCTAACATTTTTGTTATCTCATATTGTATTTTGTTAATATCCTGAAACTCATCTACAAGTATATATTGGAACCTTTCCTGTAAATTTTTAAGAATATCCGGCCGATCCTTCAAAAGCTCATAACAATAGACCATCATATCATCAAAATCAAGTTTTCCCAGTTTTAACACCTTCGCTTCATATTCCCTATAAATATCACGAAATATCTCCTCGCCCACAACGGAGGAATAAAAATGTTCTAACGGTATCAGATCCCCTTTCATCAAACTCATCTCCCGGATAATCTCAGATACCATTTCCTCTTCATCCTCATATTCCAATTGTCGGTTCCGGATAATTTCCCGAATCATAGAATATTTCTGTTCTTCCAACAGAATATTATCAGAACGATAGCCATATGCCATCTTTAAGATACTAAAGAAAACGGAATGGAAGGTTCCAAATGTACATCCACATGCAGAACCTCCCATTAATTGTTGAAACCGTTCTTCCATCTCCCGTGCACTGGCTCTTGTAAATGTAATAACAAGAATCCGTGCCGCAGGAACATTCGCCTCTTCAATCAAATATTTGATACGATATACCATTGCAGTGGTCTTACCACTTCCCGGACCAGCCAGTGCTAACATGGGACCATTTACATGATGAATGGCATTTAATTGTCCTTTATTAAACTCTGGCATGCTTGCTCCTATCTAGGCATTCTTATTTGCTTTCTCAAGTTTAGAGATACCAACCTCTATTCTGCGCAAAGACTCATCCTTTCCAAGAATATCCATAATCTCAAATGCACCACCTGGTGTCATTTGTTTACCGGAAACCGCAGTACGCACCGGCCAAAGACCTGTTCCATTCTTGATGCCTTTGTTCTGGATATACTCCATCAAAGTATCATGCAGACAATCGATAGACCAATCCTCTACATTCTTAAGTACCTCATACTCTTCCTTCAGAATCTCCAAAGAATTCTCTGTATTGGTCTTCATCTTCTTATGTGTATACATTGTAACATCATAATCCGGAAGTTCCTCAAAGAAATCAATCAGATCCTTAATATCCGGAAATATCTCAATTCTCGTCTTAACAAGTTCAAGAATCTCATCTATCTTAACATCCTTCGTGATTACTTCCTTTACATAAGGAAGTGCCATCTCTTTGAACTTATCAAAGTCCATCTTCTTAATGTATTCCCCATTCATCCACTTTAACTTCACCATATCAAATACAGCTGGTGACTTTGAAATATGATGATAATCAAAAGCTTTTACCAATTCATCCAATGAGAATATCTCTTGATTGTCTTCCGGACTCCACCCAAGCAATGCCACAAAATTCACAATTGCTTCAGATAAAAATCCCTGTTCCAACAAATCTTCATAGGAAGAATGACCACACCTCTTGGATAATTTCTGATGCTCTTCATTCGTAATTGTAGGACAGTGGATATAAGCCGGCACATCCCATCCAAATGCCTGATATAATCGATTATACTTTGGGGAAGATGATAAATACTCCTGACCACGTACCACATGGGTAATTCCCATCAAATGGTCATCTACAACATTCGCAAAGTTATAAGTCGGATATCCGTCAGACTTAATTAAGATCATATCATCTAACTCTTTGTTCGGTACCGTAATCGTTCCGTATAATTCATCTTCGAAACTCGTCTCACCCTCCTCCGGCACATTCTGACGGATAACATAAGGGATTCCCTTAGCCAGATTCTCCTCAATCTCTTCTTGGGTTAAATGAAGACAATGCTTATCATACTTACGTACACTCTTGCCATCCACTACCTCCTCGGTCAGATTGTCAAGGCGTTCCTTATCACAGAAACAATAGTATGCCTCACCTTTGTCAATCAATTCCTTGGCATACTTCATATAAAGTCCCTGCTCCTGGCGCTCACTCTGTACATAAGGACCGACTCCGCCATCTTTGTCCGGCCCTTCATCATGAATCAGTCCGGTTCCCTCTAATGTACGATAAATGATATCAACCGCTCCATCTAACTGACGTTCCTGATCGGTATCCTCAATTCTTAATATAAAATCTCCACCTGCATGTTTTGCAACCAAATATGCATACAAAGCCGTTCTTAAATTACCAACATGCATTCTTCCCGTCGGACTTGGTGCAAATCTTGTTCTTACTTTACTCATACTGTGCCTCGATTCTACTTATTCTTACCACAACACTGCTTATACTTTCTTCCACTTCCACAAGGACATGGATCATTTCTTCCCACCTTAGGCGGTTTCACAACAGTTTTTGATGTCTTTTCAATCTTATAAAGCTCTTTTCTTCTTTCCGGAGTAAGCAGATTATCCCACTCCTCTAATGTATAAAGCCACTCTGCATTACAGCCAACCATGTTCATATATAATTTCTCATAATCAATATCCAATGAGACCTCTGTATCCTCTGTCATCTCATCAATATTGTTCGGCGTCTTCAGACTCTCATCAATTCCATCCAGAAAACCAGTCATTAACTGAATGGTTGTATCATATTTTTCTGCCAATTCCTTAACGGTTCCTTTTACCATAACCGTAGGATTGGCAAGGAGCTTTTTATATATTCCCTGTTCTACACCAAAATAATTCAACCAGAACTGCTTTCCTTCCGGTGTTCTGTCATCCAAACCATACGCATAATCACGCCACTCTTTTAATAAACTCATTTGTTTCATACCATCCTTTTACAAAATAATGAACTCCCGTCATATGCCTATGCATAAGACAAGCTAGATTATATCAAACCATATCTATTTTTTCAAGTTATAAAAATATTAGACCTTGCTTTTTCCCCTTATTTAGTATATAGTATTATTGTCTGAATGTATTAAAAGGAGGGATTATTATGAAATCTGCTTTATATGTTGAGTACCAGGAAAAACAAATGAACGAAAAAGATTTAATTGCAAAAGCAAAGAAGATTTGGACAGGAAGCGGTAAGAAGATTTCTGACCTCACATCTCTTCAGTTATATGTTAAGCCAGAAGAGAATATGGCTTATTGTGTATTTAACGATGAGATGAAAGGTGAGTTTTCTCTGGATTAATCTTGTTCAGAATACGATGTACATAATTGCATTCTGAATGACAATTATGAATAAAGGTGCTGTCACAAGTGACAGCACCTTTATTCATAATATTAACCAAAAGAGTATTATTTCCCATCAACACCATTTGCTATCAGATTATCAATACAACTTACAAGTTGTCCAATCTCAGGCTTTGATATCTGTGCATCTGCACCCAGTCGCTCTCCTTTTCGCTTCATATCTTCGTTAATCAAAGATGAGAATACAATAATCGGAAGATGTTTCAATGCATCATCATTACGAATCAATCGAATCAATCTATGCCCATCCATCTGCGGCATCTCAATATCCGTAATAATACACTTCACACCGTAATCCACACCATTATTCTTCTTAAGCTCCTGTAATCTGTCCCAGGCTTCCTGACCATTTGAATACACATGAAGATTGGTATATCCGGACTGTGTTAATGCATCTGTCACTAACTTCTGAAGCATCGGCGAATCTTCAGCAATCGTAATTGGAATCGTATTTCTTTCCCGTTCTCCTAATTCAGCAATGGCAGACATTTTAAGACTTGTTTCCGGACAAATCTCCTCTACAATCCGCTCAAAATCAAGAACAATGATCAGAGACTCCAACTTCTTAATAATACCGGTTGCAATCCCAGCTCCCGGTGTATTCACTGTTGCATCCGGTTTTACAATATCCGTCCATGATACTCTATGGATTCCTAATACCTGTTCCACATCAAATGCAATATTTAAATTATTAAAATTCGTAACAATGAGCATATCATTCTTACGATTATCATCCTCTGGAAAACCTAATGCCCTCACTAAATTAATAGCTGTAATAATCGTATCTCTTGGCATAAAGATTCCCTCAATACAAGGATGGGAATTCGGAACAGGCGTAATATTCGTCATTGGTAAAATCTCGCGTACTTTTGCTACATTAATACCATAATGATTACCCGCAATTGTAAATTCCAACACTTCTAATTCATTGGTGCCACTCTCTAATAAAATATTTGTATCCATGGTATGCTACCCCCTGCTTATAATATCGTAATTACATTCTCTATATTGTTATATGTAACATGAAGCTCCATTGTCTGAAGCTGTTCCTTCATAGTATCAGAAATCTGGAAAACTAAAACAGCAGCATCATTATCCTGCCCAGGAACAACCGTTGTCTCTAATGTTGACAGATCATTTGTCAAAATAGTAAGCATCGGTTTTGCTGCGATATCACCATTACATATTAACTTATAATCAATATCCTGATCCACTAATGACACAGATGTCTGCTGATCAGTCAAAGCCGTTACATCAAATCGCAACACCAATAACTGAGAACCCTCCTGTGCATCTACCTGAACTGCACCATTACCATCTTCCGCTGTGGGATACTGACTTGTTATCTCATAATCCCTAAACTGTATTGATACATCTTGAACAGACGCAATCTGAGCAATATCTGTCATATTCCCCTGAGTCAAAGTCTCCTGTGTATCAGAATCATCCGATATCTGTTCGCTTTCCTGTGTTGTGGTTTCTTCTTCTGTTGTTGCTTCTGTATCTTCTATCTGCTCTGAGGGACCATTCTGTTCTTCTAATTCCTCTTCCCCCTCCTTCAAACGATCCGTATATCCTCTGTCATAGGACAACAGCAAATCCGCTGCATACTCTGCCACAAGTCTTGTTTGATCTTCTGTTAAATCAATTACCTGTGTACAACCACTCAGCATGCCACTTATGCAAATTAAGGTAATTATTAACAAAAATTTCTTCCACATAATCATTCCCCAATCTAAAGATTCACCATAACAGCCTGCTATATACTGCATAGCACCACTTTGGTAATATTTTACCATGATTTACTCTTTTCTTCAACAACTTTCCAGTTGTTGTTCATGCTGTTTTGCCACTTCCAACTCAAAATAGAACACAACTCCATTATCCTTATTATAAGCACCATATTCTCTGCCATGTTGTTTCATTGTAGCTGCAACAATGGAAAGTCCGATACCACTTCCCCCATATTCACGAGTACGTGCTTTATCTACTTTATAGAATTTGATCCATATCTTTGAAAGTTCCTCTTCCGGAATCGGATCCCCTTCATTAAAGACATTAATACGAACCAGATTACCCTTTTCTTCCATGGATATCTCAACATTACCTCCTGCCGGAGCATAATGAATCGCATTTGTGAGATAATTCGTATATACCTCCTCTATCATAAATTCATCAGCCCAGACATAGAGCGGCTCATCAAAAGAAAAATGTAATTTAACTTCATTCTGCTGTAGCAAAATATCGGAAGAAGCATTGATATTCCGCATGAGTTCTACCAGATTAAATCTTTCAAAATTAATCTGGTTTGTACCAAATTCCAACTCATTCAATGCAAGAAGCTTCTTAACCATCGTATTCATCTTGTCCGCTTCATCCATAATGACTTCACAGTAGAAATCCCTGCTTTCCGGATCATCCGAAATATTCTCTTTCAAACCTTCCGCATACCCCTGGATTAAGGCAATCGGTGTCTTCAATTCATGGGATACATGAGAAAGAAACTCTTTTCTCATCTCATCGATTTGTGTCTTTTCTTCAATATCTTTGGTAAGTTTGGCATTTGCTGTCTTCAGTTCCGAAATGGTCGCCTCCAGTTCAGTTGACATGGAATTAATACTTCGTCCTAACTCGCCAATTTCATCCTTGGCGTTCGTTGACACTCTTGTGTCAAAATCTAACTGTGACATTTTTCTTGCGGCAACCGCCATTTCATGAATAGGCTTCACATAATAACTGCTTGCCCAGAACATTGCAATACAACCAATTAAAATTGCCAGCAATCCAACATAGGAATATAACCTCATCGTAATAGTGATATTCTCATTAAACCGCGTGGCACTTGTTCGAAGCGCGATCAGACTTCCATCGTTAAGCACACCTAACAGATCATAAAAATCCGCATTCATCGTATTATCATAATTCTGCCGAAAAATAAAATAACCTCTGTTCTTTCCTGAAAATAAATCACTCAGATCCTTCTCATCCTGTCCTTGAAGAAGATTAGCAAGTGCCTCCATGCTATCACGCATTCGACTGTTCTCATTGGTATTGGTAAAAACAATATTCTTATCCCCATTATGATATAACACAAACATGGTGATATCACCATTTGCCGAAATCCTGCTCATCTGATTACGTATTTCATCTACATCCGCATTGTCACTGGAAACAATCATATTAATCTCGTTATACATGTTCTTCATCCTATATTTCAATTCTTCCAGAAAAAAGGTACGAATGCTTAGCCAGGTGACACCTAATGCTCCAAAAATAGTTAAGGTCATCAAAACAACCAGAAGAAATGTTAATTTGAACCGCAATGAATGTTTGATCTTTTTTAGCATACTATTCCTCTTCTTCTACCGTAAACTTATATCCCATTCCCCAGATTGTCTTAATATAATCACCACATTCCCCTAATTTGCTCCGCAATTTCTTAACATGCGTATCAATTGTTCTGGCATCACCAAAATAATCATAATTCCATACATTATTAAGAATCTTTTCGCGGGAAAGGGCAACCCCCTGGTTCACGACAAAATAATTCAACAATTCAAACTCTTTGAAACTCAAGTCTATATTCTTCCCTTTTACCTTAACCGTATGGGCAGATATATCTAATTCAATATCACCTGCTACCAAATGCTCCTCCTGTGAGATTCCAGATGTTCTTCTCAAAATAGCCTCAACTCTTGCCACCAGAATCTTAGGACTGAACGGCTTGGATATATACTCATCTACTCCCAATTCAAATCCCAGTAACTCATCCCGTTCATCGGCTTTTGCAGTCAGCATAATGATAGGCACATTGGAAAGAGCACGAATCTCCTTACATGCCTGCCATCCATCCATTTTCGGCATCATAACATCTAATATAATTAATGCAATATCTTTATTCTCTACAAAAGTATCTACAGCTTCTTCTCCATTAGCAGCCTCCAATACTGAAAAATCCTTTTTCACCAAAAAATCCTTTACCAGCTTTCTCATACGACTTTCATCATCTACCACCAATATCTTAAGTTGATTCATAGTACTTACCTCCTATATTGAAAAAGAGATAGCTTTCATCTGCCATCTCTTAAATTATACTGGAAAATTAGTAAAACTGCGATTATTCCCCCTGATTCTTCAATTGTTCTTCTTTCTCTTTCACAGCTTTTTCCCGTTGTTGCAAATCTTCTTCCCATGCAGAATATTTATTCAGTACCTTATTCTCCGTATTAATATATCCTGCATTTGGATTGATAACCGCTATAACAAACATTCCAACAACCATAAATACAAGTGCAATAATCACAATTGTCATACGATTCTTAACTAATTGCAATCGTTCAAACTTATTCTTTAAGACACTTTGGTTTAATTCGCTAACGGTATCATATTCCATTCTTTTCGGGATCTCAACATCCGGCAACTCGTCCTCTGCATAGTGATACTCATCCATTAACCTATGTCGTAGTTCATGTAAAAAACTGTATCCTATCACTGTCTTAAACATATTGCGCTCAATCAATTTGACATACAGATCATGCATTGCATTAGGATCTGACTGTGGCAATCTCTGTTTGATCACTTCAATATTCTGTTGTTCTTTTATTGCAATCTGCGCTTCTTTAAAACTTGGAAAAACAAACCCATCTACCACACGTGACGTATCATCCATAATGCTTTCTGCTGCCCCCAAAAACGGATATACCAAAATGTATGGAAAGTGTGTGGAAAAATTTTTACACACCTTTCAAATCCTTGAATTTACTTGTTTCTGATAAAATGGAGCTGGCGGGAATCGAACCCGCGTCCGAAGACTCTTCCATCATAGCATCTCCCATTACAGTCGCTTTTTTGACATTCCCTCAAGTTCCCGCCAACCGACAGGCTGAAACTCTCAGTAGCTTCATAAGTCTTTTACTATGTCAAAGCTTTCATAGCAAAGTTCCCCACTAGTTTGATGCCTTATCCAAAGCCGTGAGTCAACAAAGGTAAGACAGCTACCAATTAGGCAGCGTACGCTAACTTATTGTCTGCGTTTATATTTAATCCAGGTTTTTAGATGGTCCTGGTCCATCAATGGCTTCCATGATTTCTAAATCCCCGTCGAAACCAGTACAACCCCTGATTACGGGTGCCGCTTATGCGGCATATATTGAGACAGATATTCTGAGAATATCTGATATCTCCTATTCTTCGGTTGAACTATCTTCTGATGATGAGTCCTGTGAATCTGTACCAAGTACATCATCTACATTCTCCTCATCCACCTTATCAAGGTCAGAATCTGTCACCTCTTCAACAGCTTTTGTCAATTCATCCTCAGTTGTGGAAGATTCTGCTGATTCCTCTGTGCTTCCTAACCCTGATATCTCTGATGCATAATTCTCATCAATATAATTACCTACAAATGCTTCAATTGTTGAATCTCCAACAAACTTTGGTTGTTCTTTATATATCTTAATTCCTGTTGGAACACCCACTGCGGCTCCAACAATCAATGCTGCCACAACGCACTTAACGGCAAATTTCACCTTGCGTTTACGCTCAATCTCTTTTCTATGATGTTTTTCATATTTTCTTTTGTCTACTTTTACCTGACTCATAATATCCTCCCAGCATTCATTTGTTACTCTCTATAGAGTAACACACTTTTCATAAAAAGGAAAACGAAATTTTCGTGAACACACAAAAACTTACCGCATATTACGAATTTTGAATTCCTTCTCTGCCTCTCTTTTTATATCTTTTTTTGCTATATCATTTCGTTTGTCATATAATTTCTTACCTCTTGCAAGACCGATCTCCACTTTTACGAGACTATCCTTAAAATATACTTTAAGTGGAACAATCGTATATCCTTTCAGTTTGGATTGTCCCATAATCTTATTAATCTCATACTTATGAAGCAGTAATTTTCTAGGTCGTAGCGGATCTTTATTAAAAATATTACCCTTTTCGTATGGTGAAATATGCATCTGACGAATCATCACCTCACCATCCTCAACGGCAACAAACGCTTCTTTAATACTACAATGACCCATGCGTAGTGATTTTACTTCTGTTCCATGCAATTCAATCCCTGCCTCAAATTTCTCGTCTATAAAATAATCAAAATATGCTTTTTTGTTATTTGCAATCAAACGCTCTCCCTTTTGTTTTGGCATATTCTTACCCTCTTTTCTTTCTGTCTGTATATCGGCACAATTCTATTCCTTCTTAACTACTCCATCATTGTCTGTATTATCCACCAACTCAAAATCAATAGTCTTTAATAGTTTATCCACATGTGTGACTTTTATGCATACTTTCTGTCCCATCGTATAAGTTTTCCCCGTGTCTTTTCCCACTATTGACATGGTGTCTTCATTATAAACATAAAAGTCATCCGGAATACTGGCAATCCGGACCATGCCCTCAATCGTGCTATCCAGTTCCACATAAAAACCGTATCCGGTCACACCGGAAATAATGCCTTCATATTCCTGACCAATCCTCCTGCTCATATATTGTGCTTTTTTAAGTTTCTCGACTTCTCTTTCTGCCTCCTGAGCGCGACGTTCGTTTTTGGAATTGGATTCTGCTACCACGTTAAGAAGTCCTTCATAGTGTGATATCCTTTTTGCTGTCAACTTACCATGCAGGTTCTCCTTAATGATACGATGAATCTGCAAATCCGGATATCTTCGAATCGGTGAAGTAAAATGACAATAATATTTTGTAGCTAAACCAAAATGCCCACTGCATTCTGTAGAATAACGTGCCTGTTGCATAGACCGTAATATCATCCGGCTGATAAATCCCTCCTCCGGCGTACCTGCAATCTTTCCTAAGAGTTTCTGAAACTCTTTTGGGTGGATTGTGTCATTGGAACTCTTAAAATAATATCCAAAACTTCTAATGACTGTCTGTAACTTTTTAACCTTCTCTTCATCCGGAGCACCATGCACACGATATTCAAAGGGAATATCCTGCCAGAAAAAATCTTCAGCAATGGTTTCATTCGCCATCAACATAAAATCCTCAATAATCTTATTTGCTGCATTACGATCATATGGCCCAATTTCAACAGGTTCTCCATCCGAAGTCAATAGAATCTTAGATTCAGGAAAATCAAAATCAATAGAACCTCTCTCCATTCTTCGTGTTCGAATCAACTGAGACAACGCATACATATCTTTAAAATACTGCAATTCCTCCTTATATTCTTCCAAAATCTGTTTTCCATAAATTGTAGTACCGTCATTTAGTTGTAAAGATATTTCCGCCAGAGTAGTCCCATTATCTTTGGAATAGTCAACACCATCGTACTCGGTTTGATCCGTAATTGCACAGGCTCGCAAAATGGCATCTACCTGGTGATAGCTCATTCTCCGATCAACATGAATGAGCGTTTCTGCAATGTTATGCCCTACCACATGTCCCTCCATATCAATATCCATAATACAGGATAACGCAAGACGGTCTTCTCCCGCATTCAATGAACAGATACCATTCGACAACTTATGTGGCAGCATAGGGATTACACGATCCACTAAATATACACTGGTTCCCCGTTTCAATGCTTCTTTGTCCAACGGAGAATATTCTTTTACATAATTAGTTACATCTGCAATATGCACACCTAGCTGATATCCATGCTCGCCCTTTGTAAGAGTAATGGCATCATCTAAGTCCTTTGCATCTTCTCCGTCAATAGTTACTGTTTTCCATGTCCGGATATCCATGCGGCCTTCCCACTCCGAACCCTCTACTTTGTCTGGAATCCGTTTGAGATCCTTCATCACTTCCTCCGGAAATTCAACAGGAAGATTAAATGCTTTAACAATAGACAAAATATCTGTTCCCGGATCATTTACATGTCCCAATATCTCTACGACTTTGCCCTCCGGACTTTTCTTACTATTTCCATAATCGGTTATCTGCACTACTACTTTATGTCCGGTAACAGCACCCATTGTATGTTTCTTGGAAATAAAAATATCACTATAAATCTTCTGATTATCCGGAATTACAAAACCATAATTCTTATTCTTCTGATAATATCCAACAATGAAAGAATTACCATGTTCCATAATTCTTACAATTTCAGCCTCTTTACGTCTGCCTGCAGATGATTTCACGATTCGAATCATGACTTTATCCCCATGCATCGCCCCAGCTGCTGCACTTTCCGGAACAAAATAATCCTCTTCTTCACCTTCAACCGTAACAAACCCAAAGCCTTTCGGATTACCGGTATAGATACCAATCTTCGTCACATCTGAAAGGGATTGATACTTTCCCCGTTTGGTTAATAAGATCTTGCCCTCTGACACAAGCTGTGCTAGTAATTCTCGAAATTCGTCCCTGTCTTCCGGCTGTACCTGCAACAAAAAAGCCAGCTCTTTTTGTTTTAACGGTTTGTAGTGCTTATCGTTAATTACCTGCAATATTCTTTTTTTTCTATCTGTCTGCTTATCCATAATCTACTCCTGTTGCCTTTTCCTAAGCTATTACATTCCACTAAAACGCCAGCTACTATTTTCCATAAAGTAATAAAAGCTACTACACAGTATGTAGTAGCTTTTGTCATTAATTCATCCACTTTGAACCAAGCAACAATGCCAATCCCAAAAAGATAACAAGACAAATTGCCGTAGCAATCACTAAATATGCTTCTTTTGAACGTCCTTTATTCTTACCCCAGTAGGTCTCTCCAGCGGCTGCACCTCCAGCAAGACTTCCCAGTCCGTTATCTTTCGCCTCCTGGCACATTACTAATACTGTAATAATCACACATACTATAACAAATACAATTGTAAGTGCTGTCTTCATCAAAACACCTCCTATTCCGAAAACTCACTGTCTGATATTGTAACATAGTGTTTTTATAAAGGCAAGCACTAAATTAAGTTTCTCTCTATTTAGATATAAATATATACTATCCTTCGTTTCCAAATTCATACAGGGAACTCTTACCCATCTCCTCTTCTATTTTTAAAAGCCTGTTATATTTTGCTGTTCTATCACATCTACAAGGGGCTCCTGCTTTTATTTGACCAGCATTTACCGCAACTGCCAAATCTGCAATAAATGTATCTTCTGTCTCCCCAAAGCAATGACTAATGATTGTTTGATATCCGGCTTTTTGTGCTCTCTCAATGGTATCTAATGTCTCCGTAAGTGTTCCTATCTGATTATATTTAATTAAAATGGCATTTGCGATTTTCTCACGAATTCCATCTTGTAAGCGTTTCGCATTTGTGGTAAATAACTCATCTCCAACTAACTGAATACGTTCACCTAATCGATAAGTAAGCAGTTTCCACCCTTTATTGTCATTTTCACCCAAACCATCTTCGATGGAATAAATCGGATACCTGCTTACCAATTCTTCATAATACTGCACCATCTCCTCAGCATTACGATATATATCTTTTCCTGCAATGCGACTTTCTTCCTCAAAATAGTATAATTCCGAATTCTCATCATATAATTCTGATGCCGCCACATCCAATGCGATCATAATATCCTTTTCCGGCCGATAACCGGCACGGTCAATAGCTTCTAACATGATATCCATCGCCTGTGCTGTTGTCTGGCAATTCGGTGTGAATCCCCCTTCCGCTCCTACACAGGTAGATAATCCCTGTTCCATTAATATTTTTTTCAAATAATGATACACTTCACATGCCATCTCCATTGCATGTGCAAAATTATAGGCTCCCACCGGTGAAATCATGAATTCCTGTACATCCAAAGAATTATCTGTATACTTTCCTCCACTTATTACTGTCATCATAGGAACAGGCATTACCTTTGTATTTACGCCACCTAAATACTGATACAATGGAATACCAAGAGCATTTGCAGCCGCTCTCGCACAGGCTAGAGAAACACCTAATATAGCGTTTGCGCCATATTTTCTTTTATTATCTGTGCCATCTGCCTGAATCAGCAACTGATCAATCTTAACCTGTTCTAATACGTTCATCCCTATGATCTTATCAGCAATCCTTGTATTTACATTTGTAACCGCCTGCTCAACACCCATTCCTAAATGTCTTTTATCGCCATCCCGCAATTCACAAGCCTTATATTGACTGTTTGCAACTCCGCTTGGCACCGAAGCATTTCCAGTAATACCGTCTTTTAATGTAATAGTTACATCCAAGGTTGGAACCGCCCTTGAATCTATAATCTCAACAGCATGTACATCCAAAATCTCATATTCTTTCATGCTCCTTTTCCTCCATATTCACACGTTTCTAACAGACAGTATTACCAGACTTCTCCATATTTATTCCCATTATTCCAAAGAGAAAAAAGGTTGTCACAAGATAACCCTTAGCGTGACAACCTTTTTCTACTATATAAAATCATTATTATTTATTTTACAATAAGGCTTTTTCCTGTCATTTCTTCCGGCTGAGGAAGTCCCATAATCTCCAACAAAGTTGGTGCAATATCTGCAAGACATCCACCTTCTCTTAACTTCACATCACCATAATTCACAAGAATAAATGGTACCGGATTCGTTGTATGTGCAGTATGTGGAGCACCAGTTGTATAATCAATCATCTGTTCTGCATTACCGTGGTCAGCACAGATAAATAATACTCCATCCGCTTTCTTGACAGCTTCCACCGCAGCACCTACACATGCATCTACACGTTCCACAGCTTTGACCGCTGCAGGAATAACACCGGTATGTCCAACCATATCCGGATTAGCAAAATTGATGATAATCACATCATATTGTTCAGATGCAATTGCTGCATTTAACTTCTCACTAACTTCCGGTGCACTCATCTCCGGCTGCAAATCATAAGTTGCAACAGCAGGGGACTTTACAAGAATCCGATCCTCATCTTTATTTGGATCTTCTACTCCACCATTAAAGAAGAATGTAACATGTGCATATTTCTCTGTCTCAGCAAGTCTTAATTGCTTCTTACCATTCTTAGCAAGATATTCTCCAAATGTATTCACAATCATCTGTTTCTTAAAGGCAACCAACTTATTGCCAATTGATTCATCATAATCTTTAAAGCATACATATACAAGTGGCATTCTTCCCTGCTTTCTGTCAAATCCATCAAAGTCATCCTCACAGAAAGCTCTTGTAATCTCTCTTGCACGATCTGGTCGGAAATTGAAGAAAATAACAGAATCATTTGCCTTTACAGTAGCTACCGGCTTGTCTCCATCCATAATAACAGTAGGAAGGACAAACTCATCTGTTACATCTTTGGCATAGGAATCTGCAACTGCCTGTACCGGATCCGTTGCTTTCTCTCCTTCCCCATAAACCATGGCTGAATACGCTTTCTCAACACGATCCCAACGATTATCACGATCCATCGCATAGTAACGACCAGAAATAGAAGCAACTTTACCTACACCAATCTCATTCATCTTCTCAACAAGCTGTGCCACATAATCCTTACCAGAAGCCGGTGGGGTATCACGTCCGTCTAAGAACGGATGCACATATACGTCAGAGAAGTTCTCTCTCTTACAAAGCTCAAGGATAGCATATAAATGCGTATTATGACTGTGCACACCACCATCGGAAAGCAATCCCCACAAATGTAAGTCTGAATGATTCTTTTTACAATTCTCAATTGCCTCTAACATCCCTTCATTCTTGAAGAAATCACCATCTTCAATGGCTTTTGTAATGGAAGTCAAATCCTGGTATATTATACGTCCGGCTCCAATATTCATATGCCCTACCTCAGAATTACCCATCTGACCATCAGGAAGACCAACAGCCAATCCGGATGCATTACCTGGAACAAACGGACATTCTTTCATTAACTTGTCCATAACAGGGGTATCAGCTAATGCAATGGCATTTCCCTCTGTCTTATCACTCAATCCATAACCATCAAGTACCATTAAAACAACTGGTTTCTTACTCATAATCTGTCTCCTTTAGCTATTATTCATTCTTTATGTCTTTGGGGAATATCATTCCCATATTAACATTTACCATCCAATTTCATGCAGAAATGCTGCCGAATACAGTTTACCATATTCAGTAGATTTTGCAAGTAAATCCTCCTGATTCGTTTATCCATTATCCTATTAATTCTTTTTTCAACAAATGCACAACTTCACGAATGGATAATCCATCTGTATGAACAATTAAATCTGCATATTTCTCATAAAGTGGGCAGCGCTCCTCGTACAGATCCCGAAATGTCTGTCCTATTTGGATGGAAACACCTCTTGCTGTCAAATCACCAATTCGTTCGCAAAGCACTTCATACGGCAACTCCAGATAAACAATCTTACCAATCCCGGCTAAATGTTCCATGGCTTCTTTTCCATATACAACACTTCCCCCCGTGGATATTACCGTCTTATGGCAATCTAATGATGCATTAATCTCATTTTCTACCTGATTAAATCCATCTAATCCTTTTGTTTCAATGATCTCATTTAACAAAAGTCCTGTCTGTTCCTGAATTACCAGATCAGAATCCAGGAAATGATATCCCAGTGCCTTGGCAAGAACAACACCAATCGTACTTTTTCCGCAACTTGGCATTCCAATCAATACAACATTATCTCTCATTGTCAGTATTCCACCTATAAATCATATATTTTATTCTTGGCATATAATCTGATATGCTCCATGCATTTTTCATTTGGTTCAATGGAAACGGCTTCTTTATGACCATTGGTATCTACAACCATAGTAATCGCATTACGTTCCTTCTTGCCAGATGTATAATTACGTTTCTTTGCAAACACTTCATGTTCAATCCGCGGAGAATTCTCTGGGACAACCATTGTAACCTGTTCCATCTCATAATGGAATAATTCCTTCCGTTTGTTGGCATTATATACCGCAGCTATCTCTACACTTCCATTCGTAAGCGTATATTCATATTCTACTTTCCCATATCCCCAAAAATAGTAGACAAGAAATATTCCAATAAATGAAATAATAAAACCAATTCCTCCTACAAAAAGAAACACTGGTACTCCAAGAAAAATCACCCAGATTGCCAGCACAATCTTTACATAAAATGAAGTTGTTGGTTTTGCCTTAATTGCATACTCTACATAATTATCATTACTAATCATTCCAAACCTCCATATAGAAAGAGTGGGTAAACATAGATTCCCTAAAAGCAAACCTATACTTACCCCTCTTATCGTATATCATCTTATATTATTTGCTCAGGTATTCATCAATTGCCTTAGCAGCTTTCTTACCTGCACCCATCGCAAGAATTACAGTTGCTGCACCAGTAACAGTATCTCCTCCTGCATACACACCTTCTTTACTTGTCTTCATTGTATCTTCCTCTACAATGATTCCACCCCATTTCTGTGTATCCAATCCCGGAGTAGTCTGACGAATCAACGGATTTGGACTCTGTCCAATCGCAATCACAACGGTATCTACATCAATCACATAGTTAGATCCTTCAACCGGCTTAGGAGAACGTCTTCCAGAAGCATCCGGCTCACCTAATTCCTGTTTTACTACTTCAATGCCTTTTACCCATCCATCTTCTCCATGAATTGCGCATGGATTATTCAACAATTTGAAGATAATTCCTTCTTCCTTAGCATGATGTACTTCTTCTTTTCTTGCAGGAAGCTCTTCCTCTGAACGTCTATATACAATATATACTTCTTCTGCACCAAGACGTTTTGCAGTTCTTGCCGCATCCATAGCAACATTACCGGCACCAACAACCGCAACCTTCTTACCAACTTTAATAGGGGTTGGCATTTCAGGGAACCTATACGCCTTCATCAGATTCACTCTGGTTAGGAATTCATTTGCAGAATAAACTCCTAATAAATTCTCTCCCGGAATATTCAAAAATCTAGGAAGTCCAGCTCCTGAACCAACAAATACTGCCTCATATCCCTGCTCCATTAATTCATCAATGGTAACAGAACGTCCAACAATTACATTGGTCTCAATATCAACACCAAGTTTCTCTACCGTCTCAATCTCTTTTGCAACTAAATCTTTTGGTAAACGGAATTCCGGTATACCATAACTTAATACACCACCAGCTTTATGCAATGCCTCAAATACCGTCACATCATAACCTTTTTTAATTAATTCCCCTGCACAGGTGATGCCTGCAGGACCGGAACCAACAACAGCTACCCGTTTGCCGTTCTTCTCAATCTTCACATCAACAGGCATTGCATTTGCCATATGATGATCCGCAACAAAACGCTCTAAACGTCCAATTGCAACCGGCTCACCCTTAATTCCCCTTACACACTTACCTTCACATTGATTCTCCTGGGGACATACACGACCACAAATTGCAGGAAGTGCGTTCTCACTTGTTATAATCTCATATGCTGCATCAAAGTCACCTTCTGCAACCTTCTCAATAAAACCAGGAATCGGTACATTAACAGGACATCCATCCATACATGGCTTATGCTTACAGTTCAGGCATCTTCTTGCTTCTTCCATTGCCATTTCTTTGGTATATCCCAATGCCACCTCTGAAAAGTTCTTATTACGGACATCTGGTTCCTGCTCCGGCATAACCACTTTTGTCATACTCATATTCTTATCCATTCCTCTTATCTCCTTTATCCATCTCTATTCTTGATTCTTCTTTCAGTCTACTATGCAAGCGTCATACGACACTCATGCTCTTCTTCCTTAAACATGCCCTGACGCTTCATACACTCATCAAAATCAACTAAAAATCCATCAAAATCCGGTCCGTCTACGCAGGCAAACTTTGTCTCGCCACCCACTGTGACACGGCATCCGCCACACATTCCGGTTCCATCTATCATAATCGGATTCAAGGATACAGCAGTTGGAATATCAAGAGGCTTGGTTACTTTTACAACATTTTTCATCATAATAAGTGGACCAATTGCAATCACTTCATCAATCTTCTCTCCCTTATCAATCAATTCCTGTAAAACAGTTGTAACAAATCCCTTTGTTCCAAGACTTCCGTCATCTGTTGCGATATAAACATGATCACAGAACTCTTCAAATTTCTCTTTTAAAATAACAAATTCTGCAGAACGTCCACCGATAATAACATCTACCTTAACTCCCATCTCATGAAGTTTGCGCAACTGAGGATAAAGAGGTGCCGAACCAACACCACCAGCAACACCAACCACATGCTCACATTTGTGTAATGGAGCCGGTTGTCCTAAAGGACCTACAAAATCCTGAACATAATCACCAACCTGCTTCTTTGAAAGCTGTTCAGTGGAATATCCTACTACCTGATAAATGATCGTAACAGTCTTCTTCTCTCTATCATAATCCGCAATTGTAAGAGGAACTCTCTCTCCATCTTCATCTACGCGAATAATAATAAACTGTCCCGCCTCACACTTGTTTGCTACAAATGGTGCTTCAATCTCCATTAACTCAACAGCACTGTTAAGGGTTTCCTTGCCTACAATCTTGTACATCTTGATACCTCTTTCCTATTGTTTTACATATACGCTTATCATTATACCTGTTTTATGACCAGAAGAAAAGCATTTTTTTCATTCTTATTTCTTTCTATTATAATTTGTACTTGAATATACACTTCCATCTGTATTAAAATGCATGAGATCATTATTTAATCTATAAAATCCATATTTTAAAAATGTATTCTCTATCACACCATTTCGTGGTATGGAATACCCATTCTTTTTCGGCTTATAAAAGGATCCCACAGAAATCACACGTTTCCCTTTGCTGTTATATGTATAATATGGATTCTCATTACAGTTCATGTCAATGGCCGTTCCCACCGTATGATAAGACCATGTTGACTCCTCTTTTCTCCAACGATAAGATCCTGCTTCATAGATAGGAGGTTTTTCTTTACTTTCGTAAATCTCTTTATAAATCTGAACAATCGTAGGAGCTAACTTTTTATTCACCGTAAGCCACTGTATGCGGGTCTTCTTTTTCCCTTTATGCTTAGCATGATTCACATAATCCCATGTCTTCACCCGGATTACCTTCATCATTTTTTTTGCTTGTTTCTCATTCTTCGGCCATTTAAATTCAAATTTGGGATTCTCTGCATTTTCACAATAATAATAATCCATAACACCATGGGCACAATACATGATATCACTCTCCACTTTACTTCCATTTATATTTTTGTATGATTTTATAGCAAAAATATATCCTTTACCATGGCTTGCCTTCTTATAGACATAACTGTTTTGAACATTGCTGCATGTTGCAATTTTTGTAAACGGAATGGCATTAACGGCATCGGATGTTATTTTGGGAATAGAATTATCACTCTCATATTGTGCGTACTGATGTAAGTTTCCAAGCTCTTCATTGTTAAATTCTTTCACATATAATTCATAACCATCCACATTCTGTGTCTCTCCCCAAACAATCGAAAATGTATTTTTCTTTGTTGCCCTCACATATTGAATCGGTGACGGAGAAGGGATCACCACTACTTTTCTAACCTCATTATATTCCCCATAAGATTCCGTCCCATCTATAACCTCTTTATATCTCATTTTATAAAAATATGTATTTCCCATCTGTACCGTGATATCCTGATAAAGTGCTTCCTGTTGGGAATCTGTCAATGGAATATCTCCAACCAAAGTATATGTTCCATCCATTGTATCACTGCGATATATCTCAATATGATTTACTGTCGTTTCCGAAAAGACTGTTGTTCCCACCTGGTTTCCCGTACTATACCAGTCATCATCATCCCACTCATATGTTGAATCGTTCCCCTCCGTACAAATCTTAAAGTTAACATATCCCATGCTATCAACTGTAACTTCCTCAACATCTGGTTTATCTGACACTTCCGCTCTTACCGGTACTCCGCAAAAGATCACACATAAACATACTATAATTGCTGCTTTCATATATTGTATCTTCATACCAAACTCTCCCTGTACAATCCTTCATTTCTTCTGTATTTTATTCGAAAAGAGACTGTTTCCGCCACATTATTGTATCCGAAAACAGTCTCATATTCTGCTTACTTATAAGCAATCATTGCCTAAACACAATGATTCTTTATGAACCCAAACCACTAAGTATTTACGCATTAACAACCTTGCCAAAATCGGCCTTCAATGATGCACCACCAATCAATCCACCATCAATGTCCGGTTTGGCAAGTAACTCTGCAGCATTGCCAGCATTCATAGATCCACCATACTGGATACGTACAGCTTCTGCTGTTGCCTCATCGTAAATCTCTGCAATCAGATCACGGATTCCCTTACATACTTCCTGTGCCTGATCAGAAGTAGCTGTTTTACCGGTACCAATTGCCCAGATTGGCTCATAAGCAATTACCATTGTCTTAACCTGATCTGCTGTCACTCCGGCTAAATCTGACTTAATCTGAAGACGAATCCAGTCCATAGTAACACCAAGTTCTCTCTGCTCAAGACTCTCACCACAACAAAGGATTGGAGTAATTCCTGCTTCAAATGCTTTCTTAACTTTCTTGTTCAAAAGAACATCATCTTCTTTGAAGTAATCACGACGCTCTGAGTGACCAATGATAACATACTTAACACCTGCATCTACTAACATAGCAGCTGAAATCTCACCAGTGTACGCACCACTTTCTTCAAAATACATATTCTCAGCACCTACGGATACATTCGTTCCCTTTGTAGCCTCTACAACAGGCACAATGTCAATTGCAGGTACGCAATAAACTACATCTACATCATCATTTTTAACTAAATCCTTTAATTCGGCAACCAATGCAACAGCTTCACTAGGAGTCTTGTTCATCTTCCAGTTGCCAGCAATTATTTTTCTTCTTGCCATCTTCTTTGTTTCCTTCCTAATATATCCAATAGAAAATTATAACGCCTGCGGCTCGTTTTCGCTAAGTTTTCTTACTTGATCGACTCTGTAAGCCTTA
>CAMEFI010000038.1 GCA_945915475.1 uncultured Clostridium sp.
TTTTCATTTGAAAAAATGAAAAAAGTTCTTAACAATAACTTGACATCAACGGGATATGGAATTATGAATATTGAGCGAGTATTTGACCAGTTCCGGCTTGCATATGCAGGGGAGTTCATTATTTCAAATATTCTTGACTAATTCAGTAGGAAAAGCGTATAATTAGAGAAAGAAATCGAAAGTTATGGTATTCATCATGTAAAGGAGAGGATGACAGGTGAAGATATCAACGAAAGGTAGATATGCATTGCGTCTGATGTTAGATCTGGCACAGAATAATACCGGAGAAATGATTCGTGTAAAGGAAATCTCAGATCGTCAGGGCATATCAGAAAAGTATTTAGAGCAGATTGTTACCATGTTAAAACGGGCTAATTATGTGAAGAGTCTGCGTGGCGCGCAAGGCGGTTACCGGCTGGCAAAAGAACCAAAAGAATATACGGTTGGCATGATATTACGTTTAACGGAGGGCAATATGGCGCCGGTTGCCTGCCTGGAAGATGAGATTAATCAGTGTGAAAGAGCCGATTCCTGCACAACTTTACGGTTGTGGACTATGTTAGATGATGCAATCAAAGGAGTTATCGATAAAGTAACACTTCAAGATATGTTGGATTGGAGTCAGGAAAAGGGAGATAACTATATTATATAAGAGCAGATTATCCGTAATGTCGATAGGATGAAAACAGCTGCAGAAAATGATTAGATGCATTTTCTACAGCTGCTCTTTACTTTTGAATGAAGGGATGTCCATTTATACTTATTTGGTTACAATGTTCAGTATCTGATTACTGCGGGCAATGAACTTGGTCATGGCTTCTGCACTGAGTGGTGCGTGTGCAAGAAGAGCAAGGTCATACAATTGTTCGCAGATTAAACCGGTATGCTCACCTTCCGGGTTCTCTAAGACATATTGAACGAGTTGGTTGTTGGCATTTAGGACAAGTACCTGGGAATCATCGCCAAACATAGCGGAATCCATGGCACCACCCATACTGTACATTTTCATCATATCCTGCATTCTTCGTGTTTCTTCTGGAAGAGTGATCATGGATGAAATATCTGCGTTCTTTAATTTTTCAACTTTGACTGTCAATTTGTCGTTATCCAATGCTTTCTTGAAAATCTCGGATAACTTATCGGTGGTCTCCTTTAATTCTTCTTCCGACACGTCCTCTTTGAAGGTGTTGGTGATGTCAGAATCAATTCGGGTGAATTTCACACCTTCGTTTTTCTGCTCTGTATGTGTAATAAATGGAGTATCAATATTGTGGGTTAATACAACTGCATCAATACCCTGTTCCTTGAACATATTGATATACTGGGATTGTACCTTCTCGTCATCCGTATAGAAGACGGTATTTTCGTATTTCTCCTTGCCGGCCTCTAAATATTCAGACAGAGTAAGATATTTACCATCAATATTCTTATAAAGAATATAGTCTTTCATCTTCTCATCAAACTTATCATCTTTCAGACAACCGAATTTAATAAATGGACTCAGATCGTCCCAGTAGCTTTCATATGTCTCGCGTTCTGTCTTGAACATACCGGAAAGTTTGTCGGCTACTTTCTTGGTGATGTAATCGGATATTTTTTTCACAAAACCATCATTTTGTAAGGCACTTCTTGAAACATTCAGTGGAAGGTCCGGACAGTCGATGACACCCTTTAATAAGAGTAAAAATTCCGGAATGACTTCTTTAATGTTATCTGCAATAAATACCTGATTGTTATACAATTTGATAGTACCCTCTAATGTATCATACTCTGAGTTGAATTTTGGAAAATAAAGAATACCCTTTAAGTTAAATGGATAATCCATATTCAGATGTATCCAGAACAATGGTTCTTTGAAGTCTAAGAATACTTTACGGTAAAATTCTCTATATTCTTCATCAGAACAGTCGTTTGGATGTTTGGTCCAGAGCGGATGGGTATCGTTGATTGGTTTTTCCTTTGGCTCCTCGGGCGTATCCTTTTCGGAATCATTTGCGGTATCTTCTGTGTCAGCTTTATCGGAATCACTTGAGGTATCTTCTGCTGTTCCGGAATCATTTGTCCCCTCCTCTTTGCTATCTGTTGTCTCTGTGCTGTCGATGGTATCCTCTGATTCTTCTTTTGCAGCGTCAGCATTTGTGAAGTAAATCTCTTCCGGCATGAAGGAACAGTACTTCTCCAATACTTCTTTCACACGGTATTCATTGGCAAATTCATAGCTGTCTTCATTCAGATATAATGTAATCTCAGTACCATGAACGTCGCGATCACCGGTAGACATGGTATATTCTGTTCCACCATCGCATTCCCAGAATACCGGTTCCGCATCATCCTTGTAAGACAGGGTATTGATGGTTACCTTATCGGCGACCATGAAAGTAGAATAGAAACCAAGACCGAAATGACCGATAATCTGATCATCACTTGCCTTGTCTTTATATTTTTCTAAGAAATCAGAAGCACCGGAAAAAGCAATCTGATTAATGTACTCGTTAACTTCTTCTGCAGTCATACCAATACCATTATCGATAAAGGTCAGTGTCTTGTCGTTGGGACTTGCAATGACATCAATACGATATGCCGTATCCTCTGGTTCGTCATATTCACCAATCAATGCTAATTTACGAAGCTTGGTAACAGCATCGCATGCATTGGATACAACTTCACGGATAAAAATGTCGTGGTCGGAATATAACCACTTTTTAATTATTGGGAAGATATTATCACTGTTAATAGATAAACTTCCTTTTTTCTTTCTTGCCATGTAAAACATCTCCTTTATTTCATTAAATATAATATACTAAATTGTATAATGTGGAAACCATTTCCTGTTTCGTTGATTTCTGAATGGTTACAGCTATATGATAGTCGATTAGTTGAGAAAAGTCAAGAAAAAGTTAGCACTCAAATGAATTGAGTGCTAACAAAAGGGAAAAAGAATAGAAGAAAAATTGGAATCACATTTTGTTATTTTGAAAATCACATTTTTACTGATTTGAAAAACAAAATGAATATACGATAAAATCAAGGAAAACCAAGGTAAGATTAAAAATCCTATTGACAAGTAATGCATTTTGACTTAAATAATGTGATAAAATATTCGGTAAAAATATCTTCAAAGTTTTTGTCTAATGTAAAAATTTTATAAGAAATTCCACATATCACATTTAATTTCTTACCTTGAAATACGATGTTGACATAAATTCCGTCGATATCCTTTGCCTGTAAGGTGGATGTATGTCTGGATATTTCCTGTTGAATCCATGTGTCCGGGAGGCGGAGAACAATCTTCATGGACAATGGTGTTTTCTTTCCTTTAATCAGAAGAAAGATTTTGCTCCTTGCATAATTCCAAGGAAGATAGGAATGTTCTGCCAAAGACATGGCACATAATTCCTCCTCGGTGAAAAAGTCTTTATTCACATGACCATCTAATGTGTATAGTATATCAGTGCGGATTTCACCGGAAACAAATTCGTAGGAATCAAAAGTGTTTGACTGCAGTAATAATTGCATGAATTCTTTAATGTCTAAAATTTCAATGGATTGCATGGGGTTCTTTTCCTTTCAATGCATATTAATGAACTGATTATAGCATGAATACTTATATTTTGACAAATGTATCAGAAGCCTGTTTCAGACAGGTGGTGTCTGTGGTATACTAAGAAAAGCAGATGACAGACAGGAGGAAGAAAGATAGATGAAAGAATGGTTGCGGTTATTAAAAGAAGGAGTGACTGCTGCACATGTCATTGATTATGTGAAAAAAGATCTGATAGCGGATGGATTTAAAGAGTTAGATGTGGAAGATGAATGGGAGTTACAGGCAGGCGAAAAATATTATGTTGAATTATATGGGACAAACTGTATCGCATTCCGGATAAGTGAAAAAATGACAAAAGGCGTATCTCCTTATTTTCGGGTCGCAATGGCACATAGTGATTATCCGTGTTTCCAGATCAAACCACAGCCGGATATGCATACGGGAAATACAACAAAACTGAATGTAGAAATCTATGGTGGAATGTATCAAAAGTCATGGTTTGACCGGCCGCTTGGAGTGGGAGGAAGCTTAATGCTTCGAACGAAAGATCCATTTCAACCGGAGACAGTATTATATAAGAGTGGTAAAGCCCTCTGTATTATTCCAAGTCTTGCGATTCATATGGATCGGGAATTGAATAAGAAGGGAGCGCTTGATACGGCAAAGGAGTTGGTGCCTATTACAAGTCTTACCCGGGATGGTAATTTGGTTTCCTATATTGCAGATGCCATTGGCAGACCGGTAGAAGACATATTGGCATTTGACTTGTACACCTTTGTGCTTGACCAGCCGGTAATGGTAGGATTAGATGATTCCATGATTTCATCGCCAAGATTGGATAACTTATCCTCTGTAGCAGCTTTACAATACGGATTGAAAAAATGTGATGCTATTCCGGAGAACACAGTGGATATAATGGCTGTATTTGATAATGAAGAAGTAGGAAGCCGTACAAAGCAGGGAGCGGATAGTGAGCTGCTTTCCTGGATATTAGATAAAATTGGCCAGCAATTTAATAAAAGGTTTGATAAATGTGATGTGATGAATGGGAGCTTTCTTCTGTCAGTAGATGTTGCACATGGAGTCCATCCGAATTATCCGGAGAAAAGTGATGTAACCAATTTTGCAGAACTGGGTAAGGGATTTTCCATTAAGAGCAGTGTGGGACAAAAATATGGAACAACAGCAAAGAGTGCTGCGGTATTAAAAGCAATTTGCGAGGAAAAACATATTCCTTATACCATTGCAATCAATCGGACAGGAATTCCGGGAGGAAGTACATTAGGCCCCATCGTATCATCGCATTTACCATTCCCTTGTGCGGATATTGGCATGCCTGTGCTGTCTATGCATTCAGCATGTGAATTAGGAGCAGTGGCAGATTATGAAGCATTGCAAAAGTTTTTGTGGGCATTTTACCAGATATAGACAGTATAGATGCAGCAGTTTCTTATTATAATATCCATGTAGCAAGGAATCAGTCATTTATAAACATCTGCTTCCATGGGCAGATGTTTATAATGACAGTAAATAATATAGAAACATGGAGATATTATGAAAGCGATTGTAAATCAGGAAGGTTGTATTAGTTGTGGACTGTGTGTAAGCACCTGCCCGGAAGTTTTTGCATTTGATGAAGAGGGCATTGCTGTTGCAAATGGGCAGGTGGATGATCATAATTATGCAGCAGTCGAATCTGCCCGTTCCGCGTGTCCGGTTGCAGTAATTGATATTGTAGATTAAAAGTATTCCACAAAGCGTTTTTCAATATGCTGCAGAATAAGATAAAGCAGCATGGCAATGATGCATAAGATTAAAATAGATAAAAGTACATGACTCATTTTGAAGGTCTGGGATCCGTAAATAATCAGGTAACCAAGACCTTCTCTTGCTGCAAGGAATTCTCCAATGACAACCCCAACAAGGCAGAGACCGATATTTACTTTCATGATACTCAGAATATTCGGTATGTTACTGGGAAGGACAACCAGCCGCAGACATTGAAAACGATTGCCGCCAAGGGTCTCAATGAGCTTAATCTTATCTGCATCTACATTGACGAAGCCGGTATATATATTTAAAATACTGCCAAAAATAGCCACGGAGCAGGCACAGACAATAATGGTAGTCTTGTTGGCGCCTAACCATACGATCAGCACCGGGGCGAGGGCTGATTTTGGAAGAGCGTTCAGTATAACCAGATATGGTTCTAATACTTTGGAGAGTGTTTTATTCCACCAGAATAAGGTGGCAATGATCAGACTGCCTGCTATGACAATGACAAACCCAATCAGAGTTTCGTAGAGGGTGATTCCGATATGATAGAATAAGGAACCATCTTTTATCATGGTGATACAAGTAGTACATAATTTGGATGGGCAGCAGAAAATAAAATCATTGATCCAGTGATTTTTTGCTGATATCTCCCAAAGGATCAGGAACCCGGCAAATAGGAGAAACTGATAGATTCGTATGATGATCTGGTTATATCGTATTTTTCTTACATATTGTTGTTGTGCGGGTGAGATGGAAGAATCAGGAATTGAAGTCTTCGTTTTCATCATATAAAGCCTCCCAGATTTTATTATAATATTGGTTAAATTCCGGTGTACTGCGAACGCTCTTTGGTGTGCGATTTGGTATAGGAAATGTGATAGGTACAATGGATTTGATGGTTCCCGGGCGTTTGCTGAGCACGATTACCCGGTCGGACATCGATATGGCCTCTGCTAAATCATGGGTAACTAAAAGAGTACTGATTCCTTTTTCTTTAATAATAGAACCGATATCATCGGATACGTTAAGCCGTGTCTGGTAATCTAATGCGCTAAATGGTTCATCCAATAGAAGAATATCCGGGGATAGCGCCAGTGTTCGGATCAGGGCAGCACGTTGCCGCATACCGCCGGATAACTGTCTTGGATAAGCATTTCGAAAATCCCATAATCCATATGTTTTAAGCAATTCTTCGATGGTTTCCAGATGCGCTTTGTCTAGTTTTTTTTGAATTTCCAATCCCAGAGTCAAATTCCTGTAAATGGTCCGCCATTCTAGTAAATGATCTTTTTGCAGCATATAACCGATGTTAGCAATGTGGTTATCATTGGACTGACCATGGAATTGTATGGTTCCGGAAGTAACAGGCAATAGTCCGGCAACCAGGTTCAGGAGGGTTGTTTTCCCACATCCGCTCGGCCCAACAAATGAAATAAATTCATCTTTATATAATTTGAATGAAATATCTTTAAGAGAAAGTGTTTCACAAGATATTGTATGATAAGTGTAATTTACATTGAAAAATTCTAGTAATGGTGTTTCCAATTTTTACCACTCCTCGTTATCCTATATAATAGTGTATTCAAAACGCGTAAAAATGACCTAATATACAAAAATCTGTCGCTTGACGAAAAAAATTTCTTTATTTATAATAAGCACGCTTAGATAAATATGAAATATTTTGTGATGGAATAATCTATAATGAGATTGCAGAAACTAAGAAAAAGCAAGAAGAATGGGAGAGACCATGGCAAAAATTACAAGAGCGCAGTTAGCGCATAGAAAACGAATTGAATTATATAAAAAAATCATTATATATGGATTTCTGATTCTGACGATTTTGCCAATCTTTACGAGTATGTTTCTGTTCTATAAAGTGGGACAATTAGAGAAACGTTTAGAGTATGCATTGAGTGAAGATGGTGGTGATTATCTGACATTGCGGCAGAGTAGGGAAGCGTTGAAGGATAATCCCAATGCAAACAGTGAGCGATTTGCTACATCTGTCAAATCCGTGCTTGGAACTACCAATACAAAGAGTGGTAAGGCAGATAATACGGCAGACTTGCAAGAGGGAAAACAGGATGGTACAGAGGTGAGTGCTTCACAAGAGACTACAGAGAGTACAACACCTAGGGAGAATGTGAAGAGAGTATATCTTACATTTGACGATGGACCATCCATCTATACCGGGCAGATATTAGATGTCTTGGCAGCTAATAATGTGAAAGCAACTTTTTTCGTGATTGGAAGAGATGAAGAATATTATGATTATTACAGACGAATTGTTGACGAGGGTCATACAATAGGTATGCATTCTTATAGCCATGTATATCAGGATGTATATCAATCTGTGGAGTCTTTCGGTAGTGAAATAGAGCAGCTTAACAATCTGATTTATGATGTGACAGGTGTGAAAAGTACGATTTTCCGATTTCCTGGTGGAAGCTCTAACAATGTAGCAAATTTGCCGATTCGGGATTATATTGCTTATCTGAATGAACATAACATTAATTACTATGATTGGAATGCCCTGAATGGAGATGCGGTTACATCCGGATTATCACCGGAGCAGCTTGTTAATAACATTATGAACGATGTGGAGAATAATCAGGATACCATCGTTTTGATGCATGATCTGCAGACAACACATACCACGGTGGAGTCCTTACAATTATTAATTGATACTTTGAAAAGTGAAGGCTGTGAAATATTACCGATTGATGAGAATACACCACTCATTCAACATGTAGCCTGCACTACGGTAGAAGAATAAGAACACCTTCCGGCTAAATGACAACATTTTCCGGAAGGTGTTTTTTGCTTTATAGGAAACTTCTCGTTTCCTATAAAGTAAAAACGCTCCGCTACGGATGCGCACCTCGCGGTTTGGAAGTTAATGTTGTACATTCCGCTCGGGCGCGAAAGAGTCGCAAACGACTCTTTGTTCCGATACTGGAAAACAACTTATTTCTGTGCTATGATAAAAAGAAATCAGGCAGGAAATCAGGTAAATGTATATGACATATCAGGAAGCAATGCAATATATGGAACAGATTGGTAAGAAGGGCAGCATTTTAGGTCTTCAGGCAATCAGAAATCTCTTGAACCGGTTGGGTAATCCGCAGAATTCCTTACCGGTCATTCATGTAGCCGGAACCAATGGGAAAGGAAGTATCTGTACATTTTTAGAAAGCATGTACCGCATAGAAGGCAGGAAGGTTGGACGTTATATTTCACCCACATTATATGGATATCTTGAGCGGTTTCAGATCAATGGGGTGTGGATGGAAGAGGATACATTTGCGACACTATTTGAAGAAATATTTCCTGTATTAACGGAGATGGAAAGAGAGGGTGAGGCGCTTCCTACCGCATTTGAGGTGGAGACTGCCATTTCATTTCTATATTTTCTGGAGGAAAAGGTGGATCTTGTCATTTTAGAAACAGGCATGGGGGGAAGAGAAGACGCAACAAATGTAGTGGATAAGCCTCTTTGTACTGTTTTTGCATCAATTGGTATGGATCATATGCAGTTTCTAGGGGATACATTAGAAGAAATTGCTTACGAAAAGGCGGGAATCATTAAGACAGGATGTCCGGTGGTAAGTTATCCCAATGGAGAGGCAGTAAGCCAAGTGTTAAAGTCGCAGTGGGAAATCTGTAACTGGAATGAGAATCCAAAACCAGCCTTTTGTGTGGCAGATGCCTGTCAGGTGGAGATTGTTGAAGAGTTGTTATCCGGAAGCCGTTTCCTATACAAAGGAAAGGAATATAGGATTTCCCTATCCGGAACCTATCAAATCTATAATGCTATTACTGCTATAGAAACAAAGCTTTTACTGGATGGTTACTTAAATAAAAAAAGTCTGGCATTGGCAACGTGGCCCGGAAGATTTGAATGTATGTCTGAAAAACCTTTGTTTATAAGGGATGGTGCGCATAATATTGATGGTGTGATGTCACTTAAACGAAGCCTTCAAAAACATTTTACAAATATGCATTTAATCTTTATAATAGGGATATTAAAAGATAAAGAATATGAGAAAATGACGGCTGTATTATGCCCCATGGCAGAGCATATTTTTACCATAACACCACCGGGACCTAGAGGATTGCCGGCGGAAGTGTTAAGAAAAGCATGTATGCCTTATTGTAGTGATGTGAAGGCTTGTGAAAGGGTAGAAGATGCAAGCAGACGTGCAATGGATATGTGGTGGGAATATGAGAACTCAGGGGAGCCTGCGGCAATTGTAGCCTGGGGATCTTTATCCTATATGGGACTCATAGGAAGGAATTAAATGATAAGAATAGACCGGATTATGGCACATCCGCTTTTTTGTAAAGCAATGCAGGGAATCAGAATATCAGAACAGGAACGGATTTTTTGCAAACATGGAATGGAACACTGTATGGATGTGGCACGAATTTTATATATTATGGTAATGGAAGATGATCTTCTTTATGACAAAGACGTGGTGTATGCAGCGGCATTATTACATGATATAGGCCGATATGAAGAATACATCAGTCATACACCGCATCATGAAGCAAGTGTGAGAATGGCAGAAGAGATTCTTGTGGATTGCGAATTTTCTAAGGAAGAAACAGCTTGTATTCTCGGAGCGATTGGCAGACATAAGGACTATGACGAAGAGGCTGATACCTTTTGTAAATTATTATATAAGGCTGACAAATTAAGTCGGAACTGTTATGACTGTCAGGCTCAGGAGGAGTGTTACTGGGAAGAGAATAAGAGAAATTATACCATTCAGTATTAGAAGGTATGCGGACGATAGCCTGCATTTTTAATCTGCAATCAACATTACACATATATTACAGCACAAGGAGAACATAACAGTATGAAAATTGGAAACAAAGACTTTGATTTGGAAAACGAATTTTATGTAATGGGAATTCTGAATGTGACACCGGATTCATTTTCGGATGGGGGAAAGTATAACGATATGGAACGTGCACTTCGCCAGGCGGAGCGCATGGTAGAAGAAGGTGCCGCTATTTTGGATGTTGGTGGGGAATCCACCAGACCGAACCATATTAAGATCCGATCAGAAGAAGAGATAGAAAGGGTTTGCCCTGTGATTGAGGCATTAAAGAGCCGGTTTGATGTTCCGGTTTCGTTAGATACTTATAAGTCTGATGTGGCAAAGGCAGGGATTGCAGCAGGTGCAGATCTGTTAAATGATATCTGGGGACTGAAATGGGACGGTACTATGGCAAAGGTAATTGCGGATGCGGGAATTCCCTGTTGCCTTATGCATAACAGAAGAGATACGGATTATGGGAATTTGATGGAGGATGTGTTGGGTGATTTGCGCGAAAGTGTTGAGATGGCCCTTGCAGCAGGAATTGCCGGAGACAATATTATATTAGATCCGGGAATCGGTTTTGCAAAGAATCTCGAACAGAATCTTGTGGTGATGAAGTATGTGGGAAGACTGAAAGAATTAGGTTATCCGGTCCTGCTTGGCACTTCCAGAAAATCCATGATCGGACTTACTCTTGATCTTCCGGTAACGGAGAGAGAAGAGGGAACGCTTGCTACATCCATTATGGGATTGATGGAGGGCTGTTCTATTTTCCGTGTGCATGATGTACGAACGAATATGAGGGGACTTACTATGGCGCAGGCAATATTAAGGGCTGACTAAGTTGACATAATGCTGAGAACAGATGTTAAATCTATGTTAATTTTTGCCGGCATACAGAGAGAAAATAGAACATATATTTAACTTTTTTGAGGAATTCTTTGTGGTAGAATAGGAGAGGATACATGGACCAGATTATTATTGAGAATTTGGAAATCTTTGGATATCATGGCGTATTTGAAGAGGAGGCATTTCTTGGTCAGAAGTTTATTGTAAGTGCAAGGCTTTATTTAGAGACCAGACAGGCGGGAATAACGGATGATCTGACAAAGTCGTTAGATTACGGAGAAGTCTGTCAGTTCATTAAGAAACTGGTGGAAAATGAACGTTATATGTTGGTGGAACGGCTTGCGGAAGAGATTGCAAGGGGATTGTTACTTTCCTTTGATAAGTTGCAAAGTGTGGAGATTACGGTAAAAAAGCCCTGGGCACCTGTGAGAGTGCCTTTAGATACCGTTGCAGTACAGATTCAAAGAGGGTGGCATAAAGCATATCTTTCCATTGGCTCGAATATGGGTGATAAGGAAGGATATCTTGATTTTGCGATTGATCGTCTCAATGCGTTACCCGATACAAAGGTGACAGCTGTTTCCGATTATATTGAGACAGAGCCGTATGGTGGAGTCGAACAGGATAATTTTCTAAATGGAGCACTTGAGATTCAGACGCTGAAGACGCCGGAGGAATTGTTGGATACAACAATGGGCATTGAGCAGGAAGCGCACCGGGAACGGATTGTTCATTGGGGACCGCGAACATTGGATATTGATATTCTGTTTTATGATGACGCTATTATATATACAGAACGGTTAACGGTTCCTCACATTGAAATACCGAAGCGGGCATTTGTGCTAGAGCCGCTCATGACAATTGCTCCTTATTATATGCATCCGGTTTTGCACAAATCGGTGATGGAGCTTTTACAGGAATTAGAAATGCAGCAGGATTAAACTGATTCAGATACAAGGAGAATAGAGATGATACAGGATTTAAGTGTAACCAGACAGGAGATTGATCAGGTTGATAAACAGATTGTGGAATTGATTGAGAAGAGAATGGATTTGGCATTGCAGGTGGCAGAGTATAAGATGTCCACCGGTAAACCAATTTATGACCGGCAAAGAGAATTGGAAAAGCTTGATAAGCTGGGGAAAATGGCAAGTACAGAATTTAATGCCAAGAGCGTACAGGAGCTTTTTTTGCAGATTATGTCCGTTTCAAGAAGATATCAGTACCGTGTGATTGGTGACCAGGATCACGTGATTGAGAAAATGTTTGCAAAGATTGACCATTTAGAAATTACCAAAGATACAAAGGTGGTGTATGCCGGAGTACCGGGAGCATTTGCGGAGGAAGCTATGGTGGATTTCTTTGGAGAGGATATTTGTGGGACATATGTCAAGGATTTTCATGAGGTGGCACAGGAGATTGCAGATGGTAAGGCGGATTATGGTGTACTTCCCATTGAGAATTCCACGGCAGGTTTTGTCAATGGAATCTATGATCTGTTAGACCGGTTTTCTTTATCTATTGTTGGGGAACAGAAAGTGTGTGTGAACCAGTGTCTGTTAGGAATTCCGGGAACCGATCTGTCCAAAGTTACAACTGTATTTTCTCATCCCCAGGGATTGATGCAATCCCGGGAATATTTAGAAAAGACGGATTGGAAACAGGTCAGTATGGCTAATACAGCATTGAGTGCAAAGAAGGTGCATGATGATGGGGATACTACTCAGGTTGCAATTGCAAGCAGCCGGGCGGCGAAGCTTTATGGTCTGACTGTTCTCAATCCGAGACTGAATGTTTCGGATAATAATACTACCAGATTTGTTATTGTGTCAAAGAAACAGGAGTATGAGGAGAAGGCGAATAAGGTGAGTATTTCTTTTTCTCTTCCTCACACATGTGGTACCCTGTACAATATTCTTGCACATTTTATTTTTAATAATGTGAATATGACCAGTATTGAGTCAATTCCGTTATCCGGAAAGCAGTGGCAGTATTGTTTCTTTGTAGATTTTGAAGGTAATTTGGGCGATGTTGATGTAATGAATGCCTTAAAGGGCATTATGGCTGAGACGGAGAATTTCCGGATTCTTGGATGTTTTGTCTCAGAGCAGGAGAACAGGAGGAATGCGTAAATGGCATATAAAACATTTGCTGCAATTGATGTGGGTTCAACAGATGTCACTATGAAGATTTTTGAGGTGACAGCAAAAAAAGGATATCGTCAGTTGGACTATGTCAGCAATATTATTGAACTTGGCTCGGATACATATGCAGACGGTTATATCTCGCAGCAGTCAATTGAGAAGCTTTGCGATATTTTGATCGGTTTTTCAGAAAAAATGAAAGAATATGGTACAGTGGATTATTGTGCCTATGCAACAAGTGCCATCCGGGAGGCAAAGAACAATCAAATGGTACTTGATTTGTTGAAACTTCGCACTTCTTTTGATGTTAAGATACTGAGTAATTCTGAACATCGATTTCTGATGTATAAGGGTCTTGCGGTAAAGGCAGAGCATTTTGAGAAAGTTGTGGAAAAGAATACAGCAGTTGTTGATATTGGAGCAGGAAGTATTCAGATATCCCTTATGAATAACGGGAAGCTGACGGCAACGCAGAATATCCCGATTGGTGCCCTCCGTGTACGTGACCGCTTGAAGATTTTACGGTTTGACAATGCACATTTAGAGCGGGTGATGGAGGAGTTTATCTCTAACGAGATTGATGCGTTTCGGCATTATTATTTAGGGGATAAGATTATCAAAAATGTGATTGCAATCGGAGATGAGATCGGTAATCTGATTCAGATTGTGCCGGAATTAGGAATCAAAGATCAGTTAGATGAGAAACAGTTAAATGCAATATTTGACAAGCTATTGGCAAAGACTTCTTCCGATTTGGCAGCAGAGTATAAGATTCCGTATGAACGTGCGACATTGTTGTTACCGGCAGCCATGATATACAGAATTTTCTTAAGACAGTCCAAGGCGGATCTGATCTGGACACCGAATATTGATCTTTGCGATGGTATTATCGTGGATGAGATGGAGAAACGCAAACGTCTTACATTTGAACGTGACTTTGTGGATGACATACGTTGCTCTGTTATGAATATAGCTAAGAAATATCGCTGCAATAAGGAACACAATGTCAATGTCACAAAAATTGCCTGTCAGATATTTGATAAGACGAAAAAGATTCATGGTTTGAAAGAGAAAGAGAGACTCCAGTTAGAGATTGCAGCAACCTTGCATGACTGTGGCAAATTCATTAATATGAATGGTGCAGGGGAGAATTCTTATGCAATTATTATGTCAACTGAAATTATGGGACTTTCCCACAAAGAACGAGAAGAGATTGCTAATATTGTGAAGTATAATTCCATGCCGTTCCCGGATTATAATGAAATCCGAAGTGAGCTGGGAGAATGTAATTATATGACCATTGCGAAGCTTGTGGCAATTCTGCGCGTTGCGAATGCGATGGACCGGTCTCATAAACAGAAGGCAAGCGCATATCATATTGTTGTAAAAGATAAACAGCTTGTCATTACCATTGATACCTTATATGACTTAGCATTGGAACGTGGTTTATTTACAGATAAGGCAGATTTCTTTGAGCTTGTCTATGGAATCCGGCCAATATTAAAACAGAAAAGGAGTATATGATCATGAAAGAAAAAAGTAAATATTTAAAACCAGAATATTTAGAAAACCGTGAGCTTTCATGGCTCCAGTTTAATAAGAGAATTCTTGCAGAGGCAAAGGATAAGAATATTTTATTGTTTGAGCGTATGAAGTTTTTAAGCATTACAGCTTCTAACCTGGATGAATTTTTTATGATTCGTATTGCTTCTTTAATGGATATGGTGCATGCCGGGTACACGAAGAAGGATATTGCAGGCATGACAGCGAAAGAACAGTTAGATGCCATTTTACCGGAAGCAAAAGAATTCATGGCAGACCAGTATAACACACTGAATCGTTCCCTGCTTCCACAACTTGAAAAAAGCGGACTTCATCTGATCAGACATCATGAGGATCTGACAGAGAAGCAGGCACGTTATGTGGATGAGTACTTTATGAAGGATGTCTATCCGGTGCTTACGCCGATGGCAGTGGATTCTTCCAGACCATTTCCGCTGATTCAGAATAAGACACTGAATATCGGCGCGCTGATTAAGGATAAGAAGAAAGAAAATGTAGTGGATATTGCCACGGTTCAGGTGCCAAGTGTACTTCCGAGAATTGTAGAGGTTCCGGCAGATAAGGAAGGTGAAACAGATATTATTTTGCTAGAGGAAGTGATTGAGCGGAACTTAGATAAGTTGTTCCTCAATTATACGATACTAAGTGCACATCCATACCGTATCATGCGTAATGCAGATCTTACCATTGATGAAGATGAAGCGGCAGATTTGTTAAAAGAGATTGAAAAACAGATTAAGAAGCGTCAGTGGGGTGAGGTTATCCGGCTCGAGGTTGCAGATACCATGGATAAACGCTTATTGAAAAAATTGATGGAACAGCTGAATGTAGATGAGAATTACGTATATAAGATCAAAGGACCACTGGATCTGACATTTTTAATGAAAGCATATGGATTAGATGGATTTGATGACTACCGGCTTCCAAAGTTTGTTCCTCAGCCGGTACCAGGATTAGACCGGGATCGTGGAATCTTTGAACAAATCCGGGAACATGATATTTTACTACATCATCCATATTATGAGTTTACACCGGTTGTGGATTTCATTTCCCAGGCGGCAAATGATCCGAATGTGTTAGCCATCAAACAGACCCTTTACCGTGTCAGTGGCAATTCACCGATTGTAGCATCCCTTGCGAAAGCGGCAGAGAATGGCAAACAGGTTACGGTTCTGGTTGAGTTAAAAGCTCGTTTTGATGAGGAGAATAATATTGGATGGGCTAAGATGTTAGAGAAAGCCGGATGTCATGTTATCTATGGTCTGGTTGGTTTAAAGACACACTCAAAGATAGCATTAGTTGTCCGCAAGGAAGAGGATGGAATTCGCAGATATGTGCATTTAGGAACCGGTAACTATAATGATGTGACTGCAAAATTATATACGGATATGGGTCTTCTTACTTGTAATGATGCGATTGGTGAGGATGCGACAGCGGTATTTAATATGCTGTCCGGATATTCTGAACCGCCGGCATGGAATAAGTTAATGGTTGCGCCAATCTGGCTTAAGGATCGTTTTTTGATGCTCATCAATAGAGAGACAGAGAATGCAAAGGCAGGCAAGAAGGGAAGAATTGTTGCAAAGATGAATTCCCTTTGTGATCCCGCCATTATTGAAGCTTTGTATAAGGCCAGTGCAGCGGGAGTGCAGATTGATCTGATCATTCGTGGTATCTGTTGCCTGAAGGTTGGAATTCCGGGAATCTCGGAAAATATCCGTGTACGTTCTATTGTGGGTAATTTCTTAGAGCATTCCAGAATCTTTTATTTCTATAATGACGGCTTTGAGGACGTGTTTATGGGAAGTGCAGACTGGATGCCGCGTAATCTGGATAAGCGTGTAGAGATTACATTCCCGGTGGAGGATGAGAAGCTGAAGCGGGAAGTCATTGATATTTTAAAGTTACAGCTTTCAGATACATTGAAGGCACATATTTTACAGCCAAATGGCAGGGAATATGCAAAGCAGGATTTACGCGGGTTGGAAAAGATTGCAGCGCAGGATGAGTTTTGCAAACAGGCAATGGATCGTAAGAGCAAGATTACGGACGATGTTGTGCGCAATGTGTTTGAACCGGCAACACCGCCTACGGAGAAATAGATAGGTATCTTTTGACATTTAGTTGAGTATAACACGGGAAAAAGAATAAAAAGTACTTGACGAGCATAGAGATATATGGTAATCTAATCAAGTCGTGTGACGAGACAACAAAGCAGAGTATCCACTCTCACCTTAGCGCATGAGGCGACTCGGGTTAATATTAGGATGAATGATGTGAATTTCTAATAGAAGTGGATAGTATGCTGTCCACTTCTTTTTTAATAATATGAGATGGAGGTACAAGAACATTAGCGAGTTAATGATTAATGAGCAGATTCGAGACAGAGAGATTCGCTTGATCGGATCAAATGGGGAGCAGTTAGGAATTATGTCAGCAAAGGATGCCATGAAGCTGGCAAGAGAAGCAGAGTTGGATTTGGTGAAGATTGCTCCAACAGCAAAGCCACCGGTGTGTAAGATTATTGATTATGGAAAGTACCGTTATGAGCTTGCTAGAAAAGAAAAAGAAGCAAAGAAGAAACAGAAAACAATTGACATCAAAGAAGTTCGGTTATCTCCAAATATTGATGTCAACGATTTGAATACAAAAGTGAATCAGGCAAGAAAATTTTTGTCAAAGGGTGATAAGGTTAAGGTTACCTTGCGTTTCCGTGGAAGAGAGCTTGCACATGTGAACCAGAGCAAAGGAATCTTAGATGATTTTGCGAAGCAGTTGGAGGATGTTGCAGTGATTGATAAGCCTGCAAAGTTCGAGGGAAGAAGCATGATCATGTTCTTATCAGAGAAGAAATAGTTATATGCTGGAACCTTGTTCCGATTATATAAGAGATAACAGACATTTAAGGAGGAAATAAAAATGCCAAAATTAAAGACAAACAGAGCAGCAGCTAAGCGTTTTAAGAAAACAGGAACTGGTAAATTAAAGAGAAACAAAGCTTACAAGCGTCATATCTTAACCAAGAAGACTACTAAGAAGAAAAGAGATCTTAGAAAAGCAGCAATGATGGATAAGACAAACGAGAAGGTAATGAAGAAGATTTTACCTTATCTTTAAGATGGATGGAATTAGGAGGAAATAGAAATGGCAAGAGTTAAAGGCGGCGTAGGCGCAAAGAAGAGACATAACAGAACATTAAAGCTCGCAAAAGGTTATAGAGGAGCTAGATCAAAGCAGTATAGAGTAGCAAAGCAGTCAGTTATGAGAGCACTTACTTCTTCATATGCTGGTAGAAAGCAGAGAAAGAGACAGTTCAGACGTTTATGGATTGCCCGTATCAATGCTGCAGCAAGAATGAACGGTTTATCTTATAGCAAGTTTATGTATGGCTTGAAGTTAGCCGGTGTTGACATGAACAGAAAAATGCTTGCTGAGTTAGCAGTTTCTGATGCAGAGGGATTTGCAAAGTTAGTAGAAGTTGCGAAAGCGAAGCTTGCATAACTGTATTCTATAGGTTGAGGGAGGATGGGAGCAGATGCATACTGCATCTGCTCCGGAACTCAACAAATTATAAAAAATTGCAATTTGGTGTTGCAATTTTCTGCAAAAAGTAGTAATCTATATAAGGCTTGTTTTTTGGGTCGGAATGATAGAAAATTGAATATGCGGGAGTGCTGGAATTGGCAGACAGGCCAGACTAAGGATCTGGTGGTCATTGCGATCGTGTGGGTTCAAGTCCCATCTCCCGCATTGTATAAGAAAAGCAGATACGAATGTATCTGCTTTTCTTATACCAAGCCGAAGGCTCCTTGAACCCATGGTTCAAGGTCTCGCCTCCGGCTCGGTCGGCGCAGAGCCGAGGTCCGCCGGACCTCGTGCGCCCCATCTCCCGCTGTAAAAATACATTGATACGATCTATTTTTTCCCTTTCGGAGTCTCTTGGATCGAAGGAGTAATGTTTGAGATTCGTTTTAACGGAATGTCCCAGCATAGCAGCTCTTTCGGTTACATTGAAACCTGCCGGAATCAACACCGGTAAGTTGAATGTCATGCGAAAAGCATGATTGTTTGTTATGGATAAACCCAATGAGATGGATGAAACATCGGCTCCGTATGAAGAAAATGAAAATCCTTTCACACAGACGGAGTTAGATAACGAATTTGAACAAATGGTAATCAACAAATATCATCTTACAACAAAAGAAATGGGATCTGTTAATTAAATAACGCAAAATAAAAAACCACTTGGTACTTTAGGGAATTATCTCGGTATCAAGTGGTTTTCTTTTGCTGGAGGAAAATGCTATTTGTTATAATTTCACATTTTTAATGATTTATATATTCTTTATTCACAACTTGACAACAACAGAATATGTATGATATTATACGAGAAACTCTTTGCACTGCATATTAATCTACAGTACAAACTGAGCAGACCGTGACAGCCTGTCATGGAGTCGGGTCACAGAAGTGACAGTGGAATTCTCATCCACGGGACAGTAGTTGCTATTACTGATTCGTGGGTGTTTTTTTATACTTTTGTTTCGAAAACAATTCGTTTGTAACTCCCACATATAGTAAGTGCCATAGAGCTATCTAAAAAACGGAGGTAACTGATATGGAAGAAAACAAAACAATAACAAGAGGCAACGGCGCAGAAGAAAATGATTTTACAAAGGTGGCTAACAAGGTTTCATTTGTGACAATTATCGGGAATATGTTATTATCTGTTATGAAACTACTGGCAGGAATTATCGCACATTCCAATGCCATGATCAGTGATGCAATTCATTCTGCATCGGATGTATTCAGTACCATTGTTGTAATTATAGGGATTAAGTTAGCGTCAAAGGAGCCGGATAAAGAGCACCCTTATGGTCATGAGCGAATGGAATGTGTGGCAGCCATTTTATTGGCAATTGTTCTTTTTATTACAGGTCTGGGCATTGGTATGGAAGCATTTAAGAATATTATTAGTGGCAATTATGCTAATTTACAGATTCCGGGAATGTTAGCTCTTATTGCAGCAATCGTGTCTATTGTCAGTAAAGAAGGAATGTATTGGTATACAAGATATTATGCAAAGAAGATTGATTCCAGCGCACTGATGGCAGATGCATGGCATCACCGTTCCGATGCGTTTTCTTCCATCGGTGCTTTGATAGGAATTGGCGGGGCGAGATTGGGATTCCCTATTATGGATTCCATTGCAAGTCTGGTGATTTTTGTATTTATTGTAAAGGCAGCATATGATATCTTTAAGGATGCAATGGATAAGATGGTGGATCATTCCTGTGATGAAGAAACGGAAAAACAACTACGGGACTGCGTAATGGAGAATGATAATGTTATGGGAATAGATCTGCTGCAGACGCGAATTTTCGGCAACAAAATTTATGTGGATGTTGAAATTTTAGCAGATGGTTCCATTACATTGCAGGAGGCACATGACATTGCGGAGGCCGTGCATGATGATATTGAACATACCTTTCCAAAGGTAAAACATATTATGGTTCATGTGAATCCGGCAAACCAGTAAAGAGTTGCGCAAACGCCTAAGATAATATGGCATAGGCAATTGCGAAACTCTTGAAAATGCATATTGAGTTGTGCAGATTTGACAAGTATCCTAAGCAGGTGCTTTGAGACCGCCGGTACTTAACGAGTGTGAAACACGAGTTTAGTACCGCTGCGAGGCGAGAGTAGCGCAAGCGTGCCTGTGAGGATATTGTCAAATTGCACAACGTTTATAGAAGAAACAGGCGTTTCACAAACGCCAAATAATATGGCAAAGAGAAAGGAGATGGTTCAATGGAGTACAAACAAAAGGTAGGGCGCAGGCTGTTTTTGATTGCGGCTTTAGTGATGTTGTCAGGGATAGGGGAAATAAAGGCAGAAGCGGCGAAAAAAGATACATATTTTGTATCGGGTGAATTGTTTTACAAAGTAATTTCCAACGGTAAAGTAGAAGTGTGTGGTACGAAGAAGACGGAAGGAACGTTGGTAATTCCCGGTAAAGTATACAATAAGGGTAAGACATATACAGTGACAGGGATTGCGGATCATGAGCTTTATTACCAGGACATACCGGTTACGGAGGAGACGATAGATGGACAGTCGGTAGATATTGGTGCTCCCGGATGGGGATATTATCGTTATGACCGTACGGATGGGGAATCTTTTCCTAATGATGTAGAGTGGCTTTCCGAAACCCGGATTCAGAAACTGGTACTTCCGTCAACCCTTACTTATATTGGGGAAGGTGCTTTTGGCGGGTGTGAGCAGTTACAGACAGTTACATTTGCAAAGAAGTATAACAAACTTGTGGTAGGGAAAAATGCATTTTTCAGTCGTAAGATGAAAAAGATTGTTTTTCCGGAAGGAACTTATGAACTGAAAGATAATGCGGCTGGACTGATTCCGGAGATTACCATTCCGTCCACGGTGAAGAAGATTGGTTCGGGAGTAGTGAACTGGAACACAAAGAAGGTTACCATCAGTAAGAATAATAAAAAATTCAAGATGAAGAACGGGATTCTCTATACCAAAGATGAAAAGAAATTGCTCGGTGTGTCTGCAAACGCAGGGAAAAATATTAAGATTTCCAATAAGACAACTTCCATTGCGGCAAATGCGTTCTATCATACAAAGGTAAAGACGGTAGCCCTGAATAAAAAGATAACCCGGATTCCCAAGGGAGCTTTTGCAAACTGCAGCAAACTAGTATCTGTGACGGGAACAGACAGGGTAACGGAAATAGGATATGCGGCGTTTAAGGGTTGTATCAAGCTTACTGATATTGGTGATATTTCCAACCTAAAGACAGTAGGCAGAGCAGCTTTTTGGAATGATAGACGGTTGACACTTTCCATTTCATCGAATATGGATATTGATAAGAATGCCTTTAGTGGAGCCTGGACTTCCACGGTAATTAAGCTGAATGTTCCTGCAGATGATAGTAAATATGCCTTTGTGAATGGCCTTTTGATTAAGAAGGAAGGGACGGAACATATTGTCATGATGCAGAAAGAGGATATGGAAAATATTGAGGTTCCGGAAGGCGTGACAGAAGTAGCCGTAAGATTAGGCGGATCAACCTGCAGAAATATCCGTCTGCCAATTAGTTTGAAGGTACAAAATGGTACTTTTGTGATAAATGGCGGCACAATTACGTTTCAGAATCCGACGGTACCGGCTTTTCATGAAAGTTTTACCATACGAAATGAAGGTGGTAAAGCGGTGACAACAGTCATTGTTCCAAAGGGATGTATGGATGCCTATAAAACAACGATGGATAATAATTCCATGCAGCGGATTGATGCAGAACTGTTTCAGGATGGGTATATTGAGATAAAGGAGCAGTAGGAAGATTCGTATTGATAATTGCATATTCAGGATTCACTTATGAGTGTTCGGTATCCAATGAGAAAATGTATATGACCTCCAATTGTCAGATTTTTGTACTGGCTTTTGGAGGTCTTTGTTCTGATCCGGCATCTTGAGTGAACAATCATCATTTGGTCATAATAATACGCATTTGGTCATATTTGTGACTTTCTGGTCATAACTTACATTCTAAAATTTCAAATCTATGACTTCTTTGGTCATTTTATTGAACTAAAACACACTGTTTATTTTTATTTTGCATTTTTAGTCATAATCGTAGACAACGCCAAAAAGAAGCATTATAATGACGCAATCAATTGTTTGCAAACATTTCGATAAGTCATTTTATGAAAAGGAGTTGAATACATGAGGCAAAAACTAAAAAGGTGGATGGCAGTTTTTATGATTGCGGTTGTGTTTGCGACAATGCCGCCTTTGAATGGTGTCTGTGCGGATGCAGGAACACTGCAGGAAGCAGATCTGCAGGCATCCATAACGGAGCAATCAGTACAGACGACGCAAACGCAAGACAATTCAGTGACAAAGGAAGTTGCGGAAATCACGACAGAAGAGGTCACCCCAACATTGGAAGTGCCGGGGACAGAAGAAGTTGCGAATATGACACCGGAAGTGCCGGCGATAGAAGACACCGAGAATGTGCAAAACAAAATGCCAGCAAGGGAAGAGGAAACCGGATTGCCACCGGACAACGCAGATTTGGCAACAGAAGATTCTGTAACAGAAGATACAACAGGGATAACAACACAAGAAGCAACTATAGAAAATAAAGCAGCATTACCGCTGGAGAATAAGATGAATCTTAGACAAATCATGAGTATGCGGATAAAGGCGTCCTCGGATAAAGAACCACTTGGTTCCATCTTATCTGCAGGTGCCTGGGCTTCTGGACATTACAAATGGTATGTGAATACAGGTGGTTTCACCAGACATTACATTTTTTGTATGGAAAAAGGGAAAATGATGGCACATAACATTTTCAAGCCATCAAAATATTCCGGCATGTGGGGAACTGCAGAGAATACCTTTCGTATAGCAGTTGCTATGGATTATTTTAAAAAACACGGTGGCTGGGGTTCAGAAGAAGGCTATGTGGATGCACAGAATGTGATCTGGAAACAGGGAGGGACAGAAAATGCCGGCAAGTTATTAAATTATATAGATAATCTGTGGAAACTGACCCAGTTAAATGAGCAGAGAATGCCGGCTTCGGATAGCTATTCAGAGATAATTACAGCGATTAAAGAAGAAGATGCCGGGGAAAAAGAATCCAGGGCAAAGTTAGATGCAAATGTGAAGAAAGTAGGCTTGAATGCAACAAGCAGCTATGATATTGATACAAAGATTAAAATAACCGGGTCGGCATGGAAGTATTTTGCCGGAAAAAGTGATTTCGGTTCCCTGTCGGTTGTGGGATGTTACCAGTCAGATGGAACAAAACTTGGAGAGAAGACTGCAAAGGCATCTATTGATTCGCAGGGAAATCTTAACATCCAGGCAATGCAGCATACAGATTCGAAAGAAATTGCAACAGCAAAAGATAATGCGATTCTGGTTATTATGAAAGTGAATCCGTCCTATTCAGGAGCAACACAGATTACGTATTTACAGACGGCATATAATAAAGCAACTCAGACAATGAGTTATGATGCAACATTTGATTCACCGGCATATTTTGCAGTCAGGTTTTATGCAAAGGAAAATGTAACGGAACACACCGCAATCCGGGTTCAGAAAACAGATGAGTACGGAAAAGAAGTTGATGGCGCACTTTTTACAATATTTGGGAAGACAAATAATAATGACAATGTGTATTTTGCAAATGTGAAAAGTGGAGATTCGGTGGAGTTTGACCAGCCGGGAACATTTTATTTGGCAGAAAGCAAGGCGCCGGCCGGCATGATAAAGTATTGTAATGAATATGGTAATTCTCAGGTGGCTTCCTTTAACGTGGAGGAGAAGACGGAGAATGGAATCAAACAGTTGTATGTTGTTCCTGTTGTAACATATCAAAGTGTAACCGGTACACAGGATGCCAATGGCTTTGATTATACGTATACGGTTCCGAACCGGTATGCTCAGGGGGATGCGGTGCTTCATAAAATGGGGAATATGCTGATTGGTTTTGAAAATGGAAAATTTGTTTATCAAAAGAGAGACTTGTCCCATGTTAAGTTTGAATTATATGCAGCAAATGACATTTATGCACAGGATACCTGCCTATTCCAGGCGGATCAATTACTTACAAATGAGGTTCTTGATGCATCACAATGGAATCTGGAAGGTAAACACGATGCCGGTATGGAAAGTGATACAGGGGAAGGCGGCTTGGTGCATTATTATAATCTGCCGTTGGGAAAATATTATGTGATCGAAAAATATTCCCCGTATAATGGATACTGGATATCCGGAGAGCGTATCTATTTTGATATCCGGGAAGAGAATGATGAAGAACCGGTACAGATACATAGTGGAAAGGGCTATGTGAATGAAATGGTTACGGGGAAATGTATTGTGATAAAGGAAAATCCGGAGAAAGAGCGAATCAAAGGTGCAGAATTTACATTATACGCACATATTGGCAATACAAATTTTCTGGGAGAGAATCTTTTTACGGTGGAACAGACAAAACCGGTTGATGTCAGAAGCAAGAATGGGAAAGAGAACATTGTAGCAAATGAATGGATTCCGATAGAAACCAGCATTTCTGATGATAACGGGGAGGCGGCATTTGACCTGCAGCTTCCCTACGGAAAATATCTTGTGACAGAGACCAATCCGCCAACTTGTGAAGCTACCGGAAAACCATATGCAATGTCTGAGGAAAGCTATGAGTTTGAACATACGTCGGAGAATATGGATGCATTTGCTTCCGGAGCATTATTCACCCATACCTTTGTGGATGAGGAGACAGGCAATTTTCTTCTCATACGCAAGGTTGGGAATCTGTTAAGTAAAGCGGAAAAAGTGGAGACGGAATATGGTCCCTACCAGAAACTTGTTTTTGAACCGTTGGCTGCAAAAGATATTACCTTTGAAATTCGGGATATTGCCGGGAATCTGGTGGAAGAACTGACAACGGATACAAAAGGGGAAGCCAAAAGTAAGAATCTGAAAGCGGGCACATATTACATAAAAGAGATTGAGAATGGAAACAATCTGAAAAAAGAGATATCAGTAAAAGAGGTTGTCATAAAGGAAGCAAGGGAAGCACGTGTGCAGATTGAAGAACTGGATTTTGTGAATCAGTCACTTAACACAGAATTTCGGATTTTTAAACAGGCAGAACAGGTGAAAAAGAGTGATAAGATTCCAATCAGCAACACCAGTAATACGGGTTCACTGTATGAATATACATTATCTTCTATTAAAGGTGTGGTATTTGGAGTATTTGCCAATCAGGATATTGTAAATGCCAATGGGGTTGTGATTGTAAAAGCCGGCTCCTGTGTTGGATATTGTGTTACGGATGAGGAAGGAGTTGCAACATTTACAAATCCATTGATATCCGGGCAATATTACTACAAAGAAGTAAAGACGGCAGACGAGAGTTATAGAATAGATGAGACAGAATATCCATTTACTGTTGGGCTGCAGGGTGAAGATGCAAGATGGGAATTAAACAGAGAGAACCCGGTAGTCAATTGTAAATACAAGGGGCAGATCAAAGTGATCAAGACGGATGGTATGAGTTCACAGGCTTTACAGGGAGTATTGTTTGATGTTTACGACAAGGATAAAGAACTGTTAGGAACATTTGTGACGGATGAAAAAGGCGAGATTACATTATGTAATCTTCCCTATGGCACATATTATCTTCAGGAGAAACAGACATTAGAGACATATGAGTTAAATTCTTTTATGCAGGAGATTATACTGCAACATGGTAATGCCAATGTGGAATGTCATGTTACAAATAACAAAAAAACAGTTGTGACACTGCAGGAGGATACTGTTACGAATCAAATTGTTAATGAAGAACAGCAGAAGAAGACTAAGGTGGCAAAAAATGTTAAAACAGGAGATTCCACGAATGTATATATTCTGCTTTGCATTTTGCTGATATGCTGTTGCCTGATTGGATGGTATAAGAGAAAGGGGATGGAACGCATTATGAAAATGATAAAAAATATGTTTATGTTGTTGCTGTTAGGATTTCTGATTATGGTTCCCTTTGGAAGAGTAAAAGCAGCCGAAGTGGGCAGAATTTACATTGATAATGCAAAAACGTTAATCAATGGTAAAAATGTAGATGCAACGGTGGAACTGGTGCAAAATGGAGAAAGTTACCAGATAAAAGTAAGCAGTAACAGTGGTAATTATCTGCGGAGAAACCCGATTTCCATCAAGAAGACAAAGGTAAATGAAAATGAGTTTCAGTATATAGTTAGTGGAATAAATGAAGACAGGGAATCGGAATATACTTTAATCGGAGCAAAGTCGGAAGAGCAGATGGAAGTCCCGGATGTCATACATGTTACCTGCAATCTGTACTGTAGTGATAGCGATATGTCAGAAACTACCAGGATGAGTATAGATGACAGTGGAAGAGTAAATAAGATACAGGTATATTCCAATATGAATGTTGTGATTCCGAAGACAAGTCTTGTGGAGGAAATGTATTCCGAAGAGGAGATAAATGTCTCAGATTTACAACAGATGCGATGCACCTCTTACAAAGAGAATATAGAGTGGAATGTACAATTAAGAAAAACGGGAGTGAGCAATGCGGAATATAATACCATACAATCCCAGATTGAGAAAAGGATAAAAGTGTATTATGGAAGTGCATTCGCGAATACATTTACCTCGAAAATGTCTATCTACAGAGAAGACCAGAAAGTCTGGCTACAACCGGGATACCTGCAGGGCAGTCTGCAGTATGTTCTGAATGGGGGAGATTTTGAAGATGCAAGGCAGGATGATACTTATATTCTTGGAAAAGATATCGTCTTACAGGATCCGGTAAGAAAAGATTATCGTTTTGAAGGCTGGTATTACGACAAAGATTTTTCTGAATTAAAAATATTAGCAAAGAATCAGGATGGAGCTTATTATATTCCGGCGATACAAACCAGGAGTGAGGAGCTTTCCGTGTATGCAAAGTGGAGTTATTATGTTGTGGTGAGCCGGGATGGCATTACATATCGCATTATGCCGGATAAAAGGGTGTCGGTGATTGCCAGTGAGAGTATGACAGAGGCTGAGATTCCGGACACCATTACATATGGCGGGGGAGTCTATCCGGTAACATGCATTGGGAAAGGTGCATTTTCCGGAGAAACATTACGCAAAGTGTCTATTGGAAAAAATGTGACGAAGATAGAAGAAGGAGCATTTGAAGGATGCACCGGATTAATGGAAGTTCGAATGAATCCGATGAATCTTGGACTGGGACAGGCATTTTGTAAAGAAGTGAATCTTTTTGCTTATGCGGGATCGGATGCTTATAAGCAGTATGAGGCAGATGGATATACAGGAGTTAAGACGGCATATGGCAGTAAATTAACTTATGTATTAAATGATGGTTTGAATTCGGCTGATAATCCGGATATTTATACATGGAAAAGTAATCTGGTTTTAGCACCGGCATACAAAGAAGGATATCGCTTTGATGGGTGGTATCAGGATTGTGCATTTCAACCGGCTTCTAAGGTGGAGTCTATCTGTGAGGATAGTTATTATGATGTGGTATTATATGCAAAATTCACACGATTATATAGTGATGCCAAAGCAAATGAAGATGTGATTGTACCGGATACAGGAAATGAGAAAGAAATACAGGAAAAGGATAAGGAAGTAGTAAAAATAACGCTATCTGATACGGCGCATAATGTCGATGGCAACAACGCGATACAAAATAATATGTCTGCCATCTCGAAACCAAGGATCCGTGCTGTGGAATGGAAGGTAAAAAAGAATAAAAAAGTAAAAGTAAAAATAAAGGCAGATATGGCAAAGGGATATTGTATCGAATATGCGATGAATAAGAAGCTGAAGCGGAGAAATACGGTTTGTATTTCAAAGAATCAGCATACATTTACAAAATGGAAAAAAGGGAAAACATATTATATCCGGATTTGTCCATATAATTATGATACAAATGGAAAACGGGTATATGGGGAATTTACTAAGATCTATAAAATACATATAAGTAAGTAGAATGAATATTTATACATAAAATTTGTCAGTTGAAAGCCAGGCCCAAATACGTTATAATACCAAAGTCTGATTAAATATAGTTATTCCATGGTAAACTATAGAATAATGGAAATCAGATGAAACAAATGAATGGAGGAAAAAAGATGAACGAAGAATTTAAACCGTATATTCCGGCGGAGAAAGTGACACCGGAATTTACAGTAACCTCGGTTATCATGGGAGTGTTATTGGCAGTTGTTTTTGGCGCAGCCAATGCGTATTTGGGTCTTAGAGTGGGTATGACGGTGTCAGCATCCATTCCGGCTGCCGTTATTTCAATGGGAGTAATCCGTGTCATTATGCGGAAGGATTCTATTTTAGAGAGTAACATGGTACAGACAATTGGTTCTGCGGGTGAGTCATTAGCAGCAGGTGCCATTTTTACTATGCCGGTGTTGTTTTTGTGGGCAAAGGATGGTGTGGTTGAACAACCGAGTCTCCTTACCATATCTTTGATCGCACTATGTGGTGGTGTGTTAGGAGTATTATTTATGGTACCACTTCGAAATGCTTTAATTGTGAAAGAGCATGGTGTTTTGCCGTATCCGGAAGGAACGGCATGTGCGGAGGTGTTATTAGCCGGAGAAGAAGGGGGCGCCAGTGCCACGACTGTATTCGCAGGTATGGGTCTTGCGGCCATCTTTAAATTTGTGGTAGATGGATTAAAGATTATCCCAGGGGTTGTAACGGCTAAGATTTCTGCCTTAAAGACGGAATTGTCTGCAGAAGTATATCCGGCATTGATCGGTGTAGGCTATATATGTGGACCGAAAATCGCTTCTTATATGTTTGCAGGTGGAATCATCGGATGGTTTGTATTGATTCCTGCCATTGTAACCTTTGGTGGAGATACTATTTTATATCCGGGAACGGACACCATCGCAAATCTGTATGCAAATGGCGGGGCTTCTGCTATATGGGGAAGTTATATCCGCTATATCGGCGCAGGTGCGGTAGCGGCTGGTGGTATTATGAGTTTGATTAAATCAATGCCGTTAATCGTTACAACTTTTGTAGATGCCATCAAGGGAATTAAGGGTGGAAAAGGAAGCAATAGCATACGTACACAACAGGATCTGGATATGCGTTTTGTTGGAATCGGTATTTTGCTGATGATCATGATTATCTGGTTATTGCCGCAGATTCCGGTAACATTATTAGGGGCAGTACTTATCGTATTATTCGGTTTCTTCTTTGGCGCGGTATCTTCAAGAATGGTAGGTATTGTGGGAAGCAGTAACAATCCGGTATCCGGTATGGCAATTGCTACTTTATTGATTGCAACGCTTTGTTTAAAAGGAACAGGGGATAACGGAGCACATGGAATGACAGGAGCAATTGCAATTGGTTCTATTATCTGTATCATTGCTGCCATGGCAGGAGATACTTCCCAGGATCTGAAAACAGGATATATTCTTGGAGCTACACCGAAGAAACAGCAGATTGGTGAATTGATCGGTGCGGTGATTTCGGCACTTACCATTGGTGGTGTCCTAATTCTGTTAGATTCCGCATGGGGATTTGGAACGGAATCGCTTTCTGCACCACAGGCGACGTTGATGCGAATGATTGTAGAGGGTGTCATGGATGGTAATCTGCCTTGGACACTTGTGTTTATTGGCGTGTTTATTGCTATTGTGGTAGAGATTCTTGGTGTAGCTGTTCTGCCTGTTGCAATTGGACTGTATCTTCCGTTAGAACTGAGTGCAACAATTATGATAGGTGGATTGATTCGTCATTTTGTAGATATGAAGCATGCAAAAGAAGAGGATGAGGCAGGTGCAGGAGTTCTGTTCTGTTCTGGTCTGATTGCAGGAGAAGGACTGGTCGGTATTATTATGGCTATTCTTACGGTATTGAAAGTTGCAGACAAGCTTGATATGTCAGATAAATTCTCAACCGGTGCAGTAGGTGGCATTATATTAATGGCCATTATGATTGGTTGTGTAGGAAAGTTTGCATCTGCAAAGAAAAAGAGGTAATATATGAGACGGGACACGCATAATTATTTAGATTATATTCCGGTTCGGAATGAGGGTCATGTGTGGGAGGCGTCAGAAAAGGGAAGTGTCACGATTTTTGTGGAGAATCGTGGCATTTTCCATTGGCTTGCGCAACACCTGTTGAAGAAACCGAGAATATCACAAATTCATTTAGAAGAGTTTGGCAGCTTTATTTGGCTGACAATAGATGGAAAGCGATCCCTGTTTGAAATAGGACAACAATTAAAGCAACACTTTGGTGACAGTGTGGAGCCGTTATATCCCAGGCTGGTGCAGTATATAAAGAACTTAGAAGATTATGGATTTATCTCAGTCACAAAAGACTCTCACACCTCAAAAACACCTAAAAACTTATGTTAGGCATTTGCGAAACGCCTGTTTCTTCTATAAACGTTGTGCAATTTGACAA
>CAMEFI010000039.1 GCA_945915475.1 uncultured Clostridium sp.
TCAGTTCATTATAAAAATCTCAGATTTTTGTCTTGACAACTGAACCATTATAGAACGTGGAAAAATGGCTATATGATTATGTATTTTCTACTCCAAATAATCAAATATATTAAATGTTTCCGGATCATCGGTCTCATCAAGAGAAATAGCAGGTACAACAACTGTGGTTGTAACATTTCCCGTCGATTTATTTATATGATAATATGTCAATGCCGCCGTATAAGATCGAAATAGAACTTTATACTCCTCATCCGTCACCTGATCCATTGTCCAGTAAAAATTATATTCTCCATCCATATTATTTAAATCCGGATTCTGACTTCTACAATATCTTTCTACTGCTGCAACAATTTGATCGTCAGAATAGGCATCTAATGTTACTTGTTCCTGTGTTGTCACCTCTTCAGTTGTTGCCTCTGTTGTGTTTTCTACCAGGCTCTCGGTTGTTACTTCACTTGTGGTCTCAATTTGTGTCGTTTCACTAGATTCTTGCACTATCTCGCTTGTAGGTTGCTGGTCATTAACCACGCAACCCGAAACAACAGATATTACAAATACTACCATTAACAATACACTACTTTTTTTCTTCATAAATTACCTTGATTCCTTTCATCTTCTTATGCCTTTTATCATATATGTAACAGATTCTTTATTAATGATAGAATGGTATGATTCACCCGCCCGGTTCCTTTGCACTTATAACACATTTGAAATTTCCAAACAGATCCTTTGTCAGTTTTGTCAACCCTGGACATTCTGCCTTTTCCTTTGCACACGGGACATACTGTCGTGTATCTACTCATAATATTATGCTCCTGATTATCCTCTATTTTTCCTTAATCTTCTTAACTTTATTCCAAGCCGCCATTGTTTGTCATAAAAATATTCATTATTCGACCCACATTTCTCTTAATTAAATGAACTATTTAATTACCATATACACGAGAACCCACTTTCCATAAGGATTCATCACTTAGATTCACCCGTATCACTGGATACACATATGGTTTAATATCATCTACCGCCTCCGCAGATGAAACCATCCCCTCCGTTCCGCCATATCCACAAGTTGACACGCTTGTCATCATATTACCCAAACCATCCCTAACATATGCTGATGTGGAAGTCGCCATATCGCGAAGCCAGAAGCAATTTCTTGCATCTTTTGTAGTATATAAACTAGTCCTACTCTTTGCGTATTGCGTTGGATAAAAATCCATAGCATTTAACCGATAAGAAGCAGTCTCAAATTCGCTCTTAGATAAAATATAGACCTTATCTGTCGTACTATTTCCCGTGATTCCACTATTAACTACTTGTGTATCTAATATCATTGTCTTTTCTGCATTTGAAAAAGCTGTATTATAAAAGGATGTATTATAACTATAATCTATCCCACCCACATTATATGAAGCCTCATATCCATTCAACCAGCTTCTTAATGTGCTTGTTTCCCAAGTACATTCTTTCGGCATCTCATAAACCCAATTCCCAATTTCATTAGGGTGGCGGTATCTTTCGTTATATTCCTTTGCATCCAATCCATTCTCTGCCATCAACAAAGCCTCATTTCCATTTAGAGACAGTACCAACCAAGATATCGGTGTCTCATCACTTGAATATTTATTAGGATATGTTCCAAACTTGACTGTACTCCATACAGTCGCCTCTTCCTTTTTATCCCAATGCGGCTCTTGCAACATATAGATTGGACTTTGGTACTTCCAATGTGCATACAACGTCTGATTTTTCTTTGCCTTCTTCTTTGCTGTTATCTGTTTTCCTCCTGTTTTCTTCGTGTACCATCCAAGAAAACGATATCCTTTTCTCTGTACAGTCGGAAGCTTTCCATACTTTGCTCCCTTCTTGACTACCTTTGCAGCCGGATCTGAAACCGATGCACATGTATCAAACCAAGTAACGACCTTATTAGTCTTTTTGACAATTATTTTTGATCCAGAATATTTTTTTGTAATGAATTTAAACGCCGGACTTCCCTTTACAACCGTATAAGTTTTTGCCGGAAATTTCGATGCTTCTGAATAGTAATTTAATCCACTTTGCTTACCCAAACTGCGTAAGGTCATTGGAAATGATACACTTTTCAAGGACTGCATATCATAAAATGCCATATTTTCTATTTTTTCTACACCCTCTGAAATAACCAACTTCTCAATACGTTTATTTCCGCTGAATACTGAACTCTCGATTTCTGTCACTTTTCTTCCCTTTATCTTCTTAGGAGTAACAACCTTTTTGTTTTTTCCTTTGTAAGACTCTAAAACGACATTACCTGTGTCCTCATCATATGAATAGCCAAAACCTTTGTAAGTTCCTCCATCAATTAATGTCTGTGCACACACCTGCACGCTTGGCACAAACAATAACACAACTGCACATAATGCTATACATTTTCCTATTGTATTCCACAAATTCTTCATATATTTCACCTCTCTACTTTATAGATATACTGTGCATTTATCCCTACCTTTTTGGATGAGCCACCGCCACAATCGTCATTACAATTGATCGTTTTTGTCACATCCTTATTTACATATATATATCGAGGAACCTTCCCCACATATTCCGAATCAACACACCTCATATATCTCACCTTTCCAGAAATAACACCTGCTTTTATCACTTTGTACTGGTTTCCGTCTACTTCAAAAACATCACCCTTTTTATAATTCAATGCTGCTTTTTTCTTATTTACCTGATTATAATTCTTAGACCGATATACATTTACTTTATTTGCCCCATTCGACGGCCATGTTTTCATATTGTTCCATGCCCAGAAATGCTTATACCATACTTTATTTTTCTTTCCAAAATTACATTCGTATAGATAAACCCCACTCTTATTACTGGAAAGATATATCGCAAAATGACTGTCAGTGTATCCATTTCTCCATCGGATCACATCTCCTATTTTCGCTTTTTTAAATAATTTCTTCATATCCGAAACATTTCTCGTTGAAGTAGTCTTTCCAATTTGTGAAAATGTGTTTACACCCGGTACATATGCATTATGAAAAACCTTGAGTGTCGTATACATAACTAATGCGTTGCATCCTCCACCTTCCGTTCCATTCACCCAGACTAGATTATTCATAACGGATTTGTCAGGATATTCTTTTACAACCTCTGCCAGACGTTTCTCTACTATTGTCTTTGCATTTACAGGCAAAGGAATCAAACATAGAATGCCTACTATCAAAATGATCTTACCTATTGTATTCTTCACACAATTCCTCCTTCCCTACATTCCGCAGTAATTATTTAACTTTAACTTTCTTTGCTTTACTCCATGCACCGTATTGACCATTTATAAAGGCACGAACCCGTACATAATATGTTTTCCCTTTTTTCAACTTCTTCCATGTGAGTTTTGTCTTGCGCGCTATACGAACTTTATTTCCTCTTTCTATACAATTATCCTTTCGGGAAGCTATTCACTCCCCAATGGAATCTGTATTTCCGTCACTGGAATTATAGTATCTTCACCCTATTTTGTTACTATACAGATTACTACTTCAAAACTTTCTTAACCTTACCCTTAAATCCTGCTTTTTTAAGAATCTTCTTGAAACGTTTGAGGTTGCTGTTTTTCATCTTCTTATTTACTTTAATAACCATTTTCCTGCTATTAATTCCTTTGAATGCATTCTTTTCTATATTAACAGGCTGTTTTGTATTGATACTGATAACGGCATTTCTTTTTATTCCCTTAAAAGCCTTCTTACCAATAGATACAATCATATATTTAACGTCCTCAATCTCAACGGCTGTAGGAATTGTAATTTTCTTTTTACCAGACGGAAGTTTAATGACTTTCGCCGTTCCATCTGTCGACGTCTTGACCGTCACACCTGATATCTTTGCTACCTGTGCTTTTGGCCGATTTACCGTATTCTGTTTATTGGCAGTCGTTGTATTTGTGCCTGCATTGGATGAGTTGTCTTTTGATGGCTTATTGTTATCTGAAGGAAGTGTATTGTCCTGCTTGTTATCGCCTGACGGTGTATTACTAGCTGAAGGCGGTGTATTATTCTCGTTCTTATTATCTCCTCCCGCTTCCTGATTTCCATTATCTTGAAAATTATTTTTAACCGTAATCTTACATGTTGCCTTGAATTCAGTGCCTTCAACAGATGCTGTAATCGTTGCCATTCCCACCTTGATAGCAACAACCTTACCATTTTCAACCTTTGCAACCTCTTCATTATCCGATGTCCATACTACGTTCTTATCACTTGCATCCTCCGGTGTGATAGTTGCAGTAAGTTGATAAATATCATCCGTATTAAGTTCAAAAAATGTTTTATCAAGTGTGATTGCCGTAACCGCTACGCTCTCCCCTTTTACAGTCACAATACAAGATGTGGTCTTTGCTGCATCTTCTGTTTTTACAATAATACTTGCTATTCCATTTGATACCCCTGTGACTACACCATCCTCAACAGTTGCAACTTTCGGATTACTACTCGTCCATGTCACTGCTTTATTTGTCGCATTTTCCGGCAGAACTTTTGCTATTAACTGACATGTCTCATCAACTCTAATTGTTGCCGCCTTCGTATTCAATTCCACGCCTGTAACTGTTATCGGTTTTACGGTAATCGTACAAGTTCTAGTGCAATTTTGATCCTTTGTCGTCACAGTAATCTTGGCTGTTCCATATGCCTTTGCTATTACTAATCCATTCTTATCCACTGTGGCAACACTCGTATTGTCACTACTCCACGTAACATCTTTATAAGTCGCCGTATTCGGTCTAACATATGCTTCTAATTGTGACGTATCTCCTAGTGACAACTCTTTTGATGTCATATTCAAATCTACACGCGATACAGGTTCATACACCGTTACAACACATTCTTTAACAACACTACCTGACATAACCAAAATATTTGCAGTTCCAACCTTGATACCTTTGATCACTCCATTGTCTACCGTTACAATATCTTCATCCGAAGATGTCCATGTTAATCCTTCCGGAGAATCTTCTGGCATTACAGTTGCTGTTAAACGTAAGCTTTTTCCTCTTCCAATCTCGCACATTTCCTTACTGATTTTTATATCTGTTGTCGTTGTGTCAAGTGCAACAAACGTAATATCATTCACCTTTGCAAATGTCTCCGGATAAGTTCCTGTTATACCATGAATTGTTAAACGATCCGGATACGAAAACGCTGTACTATCAATTGTAGATACATTTCGATTAATCGTAATATCTGTCAATTTAGTACAATTACCAAATGAATATTTTCCTATTGATGTTACCTGCTGCGGCAAAACAATCTTCTCCAATGCAGGATCTGCATAGAAACAGTAATCAGGTATTGTTTTAATTCCTGCACCCAAACTTACTGATGCAAGCTTATCGCAATTTGAGAAAGCATATGCTTCCAATATCTCTAGCGAATCTGGTAACTCTAATGTTTGTAATGATTTACAATTTGAAAATGCACTTTTTCCAATAAGTGTTAGTTCCTCTAAAATAGTCATTTCTGACAATGCTTCACACCCATAAAACGCTTGTCTCTCAATGGTTTTTAAAGACTCTGCTAGTCTAAGCGTTTTCAAATTTTTACAATTTATAAATGCATCATGTCTTATAATTTGTACTTTATCTGGTAACTTAATTTGCACTAGAGCCGTACAACTGTCAAATGCATTTTGACTTATCTCAGTTGTATTATCTGAAAATGTAATATTATTTAATGATGTACAATTTTGAAACATTGCCTCCGAAACATATGTACACGCCTTTGGCATTTTCACTTCTTTCAACTTCTCACAATTGCTAAAAGTTGTTGTTCCTATAGTCTGTACTGCATCTGGAATTACAATTTGAGTTAAACTATTACATCTTCCAAATGCTCCATTTCCTATACTTTTTAAATTGTTATCAAATGTTATATTTTGTAAATTAACACATCTAGCAAACGCTTCTTGATCAATTGATATCACTGTATCAGGAATTGTAATTTGAGTTAAGCCAGTACAACTTCCAAATAATCCTTTCGGAATCTTTGTAATTTCTTGTTCAAATTCTACATCTGATAAATTAGAACAATTTGCAAATGGTCCTTCCTGTGAAAATGATAATTGGCATTCATTTAAGCTCTTCGGAATCTTTACATTATTTAACAAGATATCTTTTCCAAATGCATTTTCTCCTAAAAATCTGACATTGCTTGATAATTTCAGTGAAGTCATACTTTCACAATTATAAAAAGCTGATCCTCCTATTGACGCAACTGTATCCGGAATTACAATCTCCTCCAACGCAGTCGTATTAAATGCATTATCCTTTATATTAATAAGCCCCTCCAACAATTGCACTTTTTTAAGATTGCTACAATTCTTAAATGCATTAGTTCCTATATCCTTTACTGTTTCTGGAATTGATATTTCTATAAGACCAGTACATTCTGCAAATAAATTATCTGGTATTTCTGTTATACCTTCCTGAAAGTAAATAGTTTGTAACGAAGAGCAATAGCCAAACGGACCTATATGTTCACGAAAACCATAATCATACTGAATTGTCTTAATAGACTTCGGAATTTGTACTTCTGTCAGCTTAACACACCGTGCAAATGCAGAGTCCCCCAAAACGGTTAATGCATTGGATAATTTTAATGTAGTTAATTCCGAACAATTTGCAAATGCACATGCACCAATTGAAGTTACATCATCTGATATATCCACCTTTTTGAGATTTGAACACTTTGCAAAAGCCATCCATCCAATTCCTATGATACCTTCTGGTATTGTCACTTCTTCTATACCTGTACACTTACACAACAAATGACTTGGTATCTGTTTTAATTCCTTATCAAATATAACCTGCTTAAGATTATCGCATTTAGCAAATGGCCCACCTTCATCTGCATAGTCGTTTGCTGTGCATTCTTTCAGTTTACCTGGAATATAAATGCTCCTAATCTCATTACAGTGATAAAAAGTATTTGCTTCCATTGTCAGCAACTTATCGGGCAAATGAACCATACTTAAATTACTACACTCACGAAACGCACCTGCACCAATACTGGTCACCTCATCCGGTATTACAACACTCTGCAATGCTGTATTTCCCTTAAATACTTCCTTTGCGATTGCAACAACCGGATGTCCGTCTAATTCATCCGGAATTGTAAGTGCTTTCACATTGCCAGCATATTTTGTAATTGTCGCATTTCCATCATCATCCAAACTATATTCAAATGTCTTGAATTCCGCATACGGCGCCACAAAACACTCTCCACCATATGTACCCGAACCACTTGTAATACCTGGAGAAGTGTAATATCCTCTACGTCCAACCCGCTTACTGGTTCCCGCTCTCTTACATGCATCTACACAATTACCATCTTCAATATGATAGCAAATCTTTATCGGGCTATTCTTTTCATTATAGATTGGAATAGTATTACTAGCTATTGTTGTGCCGCCTACTGACAATGAATAACCTGTTTCCGCAAAGAGATAGGCTGGAAGATCAATACAAACTTTAGGAGCATTTCCATCAGTATATATCTCCATGTCCGGTGTTGACTTAATACCTGCCTCACCATATACATATCCTTTCGCAATCATTGGTATTTCAATCGTAAAATTAATATTACATGCCGCTTTCAACTCTGCCTTTGCTGAAAATTTCCAACTTGGACTTGTATAATTATCCAGACTTCTTATTGGTGAACCATTCGTCTGTTCTATTCCGGTAATTACATTTGTTGTAAATCCAACAGTAGCTGATCCTTTTGCAGAATATATCATTTTTAATTCTACTTTTCCTATTCCTGCAATATGAAGAACTCCCAATGGGAGCGCCAGTTCCTTTTTACCGGAAAATGTACAGTCCGTATCCATTTTACCTTTTACCGCAAACCGATAATTTCCATTTTCTATTCTATATTCCACTACAATATTGTTAATTATACAGGATATCTTTCCTGAACCAATCTGCTTGGATAATTTAATTTCCTTTATTTTTTTACTTCCGTGAATCCTGCTTGCTCGTGTAGACGTATTTTCATATTCTATCTCACAATCTACCCCATCTGCTGCAACAAAATCAGCTAAATCAGCTTCAATCACACCCTCTGCGTCAACAGATTCTACCGCATCCTCATATGCCACAACCTGTGTATCAATTACAAGGTAATCTTCCTGCGTGTCTACTTTTATTGCCTTATATGTATATGCAATTCCATTAGAATATACAGCAAACACTGTATTTTTCTTGATTGCGACTGACGTATCATATAATATAATCTGACCATTCTCCCCAAATTCAAAACTACTCGTTTCCGGGACTTCAACCACTCCGTCTGCAAACTTATATACATTATCATGATCTTCATCTATATTTGAAGTCTTTATAATATTTGCTGCATCCTGTAGCATTTTTCTGATTTCTGCAGATGTAATCGGTGTCTTTGGTTGAAATTCTCCACCAATCAGAACAAGCCACCCTTTATCAACTGTAATCTGATCATCTGCCGGATACGCTAAATCAGACCGATCACTCATTGTATATTGCATCTCATCATCCGATTGATACCCCAGACAATAACTTAAAGTGTGAGCTGCAAATTCTCTGGTAACCTTACCATCTGGTTCAAATTTCTCTCCGGCATCTAAATCAATCACACCAAAATACATTGCTGTAATAATGTCATTATAATAAGTTGTACCCTTAATATCATCATAATAATCATCTGGTTTCAATCCTTCTTCCACCGTCATATTAAATGCAACTACAAGGTCATGGATCCACTCCGCTCTTGTAATAGTTCCATTTGATCCATACACAAGCTGATTTGAAGCTGCATGTGACTGTATTGGCAGTAATATAACAAAACACATGATTATCATAATCAAACTTCTTGATAATCTTCTATTTTTCATCCTTTTCTCCTCCGTTCATTCAAAACAATGTATTGTAACATACATAGGCAGGTACACACTCTATACCTGCCTAATGTTATTCCAATACTGATTACTACTTCAAAACTTTCTTAACCTTACCTTTAAATCCTGCTTTTTTAAGAATCTTCTTGAAACGTTTGAGGTTGCTGTTTTTCATCTTCTTATTTACTTTAATAACCATTTTCCTGCTATTAATTCCTTTGAATGCATTCTTTTCTATATTAACAGGCTGTTTTGTATTGATACTGATAACGGCATTTCTTTTTATTCCCTTAAAAGCCTTCTTACCAATAGATACAATCATATATTTAACGTCCTCAATCTCAACGGCTGTAGGAATTGTAATTTTCTTTTTACCAGACGGAAGTTTAATGACTTTCGCCGTTCCATCTGTCGACGTCTTGACCGTCACACCTGATATCTTTGCTACCTGTGCTTTTGGCCGATTTACCGTATTCTGTTTATTGGCAGTCGTTGTATTTGTGCCTGCATTGGATGAGTTGTCTTTTGATGGCTTATTGTTATCTGAAGGAAGTGTATTGTCCTGCTTGTTATCGCCTGACGGTGTATTACTAACTGAAGGAGGTGTATTATTCTCGTTCTTATTGTCTTTCCCTGTTTCCTGATTTCCGTTATCTTTCTTCTCCGTCCAGACTGCATTTACAATAAGATCTGATGTGACATTATCAAATGCCTTATCCCACGATAAAACATATCCTGCTTTCTCACATGCAGGTGCTGTTGCAGCTTTTCCTTCCAAAACATCTTCAGTCTTAATAATCTTTTCTCCATCCATAAAAGTTACCTTATAAGATTTCTTCTCCGGTTCAATCGCTTTAAACCGAATCTTTGCAGATGCCGCTGACGAATCTCTCTTGCTTGTCCACCCGCTATCTTTCGTAAACTTATATTGAACAACATGCACTCTATTTTGATAAGTGTTCATTTTATACCACGCTTTACACCTCTTACCATGAGAACCATAGGCGCCATCGCATGTCACACCGGACTGACAATACACTGTCCCGTTTCCATTATTCCAATTCAACAGATAATACGGATGTGTTCCATCCATTCCCGAACTCGTGACTGTCACGCTTCCTGCTGCAACGCCATCATAATGTACAAATTTTGAGGTCTGTTCATAATTACCGTTTGCACCCGCATTTGGTCCACAGAAATGATAATATACAGAATTCACCAACACTCTCTCATTTGACGTAGGCAGATCCTGTTCACTATCATACTGCGCCCCGGAGTTCTGCCATTCATCCTTTACGGTGGCTGCATTTTTCCATCCTGTTCCCGGTGAAGTCGCCTGTATCTTTTCGTAGTGATTGTTGTATTCAATCGTATATTGGTTAGCTGCAATACCTGTCGGAACAGAATCACAATAATACCATCCATCCGCATTTTCTTTAGGAGGATCAACATACGTATCTTTATATGTGTTATTACATACTGAACATGTATGCTTTGTATATCCTTTTTCTGTTAAGGTTGGTGCTACAACTGCATTGACATATTTATGCCCTGTTGCAGCAATTGCCTCTGTGTATGATGATCCACAAGAACATCTGTATGTTCTAACTCCTGTTTGCGTACATGTCGGTTGTTTCGTAACGGAAGATGAATAACTATGGGTATGGGTTGACAGATAAATATATCCATAGAAGCCCGAACAATTGCCCAAAGTGGCCATTTTTGATTTTGATTGTGTTCTACATATTACACCTGTATTTCCCGCATAGCTATATCCTTTGCAACCGCCTTCTGTTACCGTAACATTGTCTCCATTTACACTCTCAACATATGCAACATGCCCATATTTTCCACCTGCACCGTCAGACCCATTATTAAACTTCCACACTGCCAACGAATTCGGAGCAGGCTCGCTCCCATGTGGATAAGAAGATAATGTTGTCCAATATGCAGAAGCTCCATATAATCCATATTCGTTTGTTCCTGTACTCGGTAATGTAATTCCTATTTGACTTGCCCTATCCTTTACCCACTGCACACAACCATTATTAGAATAATCAGCTGCTTGACTTACCATCCCCCAATTAATATCTGTCCCTGGAATTTCTTGAACAAACATCAAAGTCAAAGCAACAATCATAGATAGCAATTTTACAATTTTTTTCATACCTGACACCTCTCTTTATTGTATTTATCACATCTTAATTCTTTTGTTTAACTATATTCATCTCTTAAACAACATCCCTCTCTTCTCTTAAACAAATAATTCTGCAATATTTAAATGTTAATAAACCAAGCTTCCTATTTCCCCGTCAATCTTTCTTTCACATCCTTCAACCGATATTTACTGATTGGTATTTCCTTTCCATTATCCATAAATGCAATCCGATGTTTAATACGCACCACATGATCCTCATTTACAAGATAGCTTCTGTGAACTTTTACAAATCCTTCTTTTTCCAATACTTCCTGTGCCTTTGAAATACTGACAGATAATATAAACTCACCCTCCTTTGTAACAAGATGAATCCGGCTCAATTCAGCTTCCACATAATAGATATCATCCACAAAAAAAGTTCCTATTTCCTTTCCCACCGTCAAAGTAACCTTCTTACGGTTTGGATTATTCATTATGTATTCTTCAAATTTATTAAGTGCCGATTCCTCCATAAAAACAATCTGGTATTCCTTGAGATTTTTCTTCAATAATTTTTCATCCTTATAACAAAAAATCTCTACCCCCTTATCAAGTGCAACTATATTTCTATATAACTTTTCTTTATGTTTTTTCAACATATTCTCATTTGTTCCATACAGTGCAATTTTCATCTTTTGAATCTCCTTAATCCCACATATTTCTTATGATAATAAACATTTTTTTCACGTTCAATGCTTTCTAACCAAAAGACCATTTTACAAACGAAAAGCCATTTTTTAGAATGAGAACCTCCCATTTCTTTCCCATTATTATAAAAAATGTACTATTCGAAATTTTTTCCGTTTTTAATAAAATATTCCCATTAAAAAAGAAGAACGAATAACTTATTCGCTCTTCTTCACAAAATGTTCTTCTATTTTATCAGAATCGGTCTGGACCAATCGCTATAATACTTTTTCCCTTTTTTCTTTTTGTATGTCCGAATCCTTAACCACATCTTCTTTCCATCCGGCTTGTAGCCAATTCTCATTTTCCCTTTATAGTATTTTAATCGTTTGGATACCAGCTTCACGCTCTTGTATTTCTTTTTGTTTTTCTTCACCTGTAACTCAATGTAAGTTCCTTCTGTCTGCTTTAATGTAAGTTGTAAGTAATGCGTACCGGATGAGAGTTTTTTCTTTTTCACTTTCAGTTTTGGTCGTTTTAATGTTTTTTTCTTTTTTGCAGCTTTTTTCTCTCCCGTAGTTATCTCTGTTTTGTCTGGTCGTTCTGTCAACTTTTCGGTTGTTTTTTCATTGATCGTGGTATGTTCCGTTCTTGCTGCTGTTGATTTCTCATCCGTTGACTCACTATTAGAAGTATCTTTTTCGGTTGTTTTTTCCATTTCTGTATTCTTTTCCGATGTTGATGTATCTTTGTTCCCACCGGATGATGTTTCAGATGAATTTCCTTCTGTTGTTTTGTCAGATTCCTTATTGCCAGAATAATCACACAGTACCGTTCCGTCTCTATAATACAACGCTTTATCTTTCACATAATATCTTGCATTCCCGGGTGCAACCCAGATTCCGGTTATATGAGTCTTATTTTGAAATATATTTTGGGCAGTATTGCCTACCCCCTCCCCCAGATATACATATTTCAAAGACGATGAATCAAACGCTTCATATATCTGCCACACCGTATCAGGCAGCGCAACAGACTCAACATGCCCCCCTGTTATGCAGGATTGAAACATTGTTGTAACAATGTATTCTCTTCCTTTATAAATTACCACTTCCGGAATCACCACATGTTTCAGGTCTGAAGAACCCTCAACACGAACTACATAGGCTGTATCAGAATCCTCATACAGCTTATATACAATTCCCTGGTCATCCTGCAACTGATCATCCAACATCACCTTTCTTTTTGTCTTATCCAGCGAAAAATCATATGCACCATTTGTACCATCTATTGTTCCTGTTACTTCTTTATCCTCTTGTCTGATTCGTGTACCATATCCACATTCTTCACAATAATCAGCCGTAACTTTATGATATGAATCCTCATATACAGTAACACGGGATAAAGTCTGATGATCATGACTGCTTACATCCTCAAATTTCATTTCATTTTCTACTGCAAAAGTCTCTGCAGCACTTCCGGATACACCATATATTACTGTATCGTTTCCCGATAACACCTTATCTTCTATTGTTGTAACAGATGCGGGTATATATATCTTTTTCAATTTCGGATCATGACTAAATGCTGCTTCTTCAATCTTCTTTATCCCCTCCGGCAAGATCACCGTTTCCAGCTGCGTGTATTGGAATTCGCCTCTTCCTATCACAGAAGTGCCTTCTTCTACTACTAATGTTTTCAGATTTTGAAGTTGAAGCTCCGCAGAATGATCATAATTGGAGTACTTCAGATTCTTTGTAAGATACATATACTGTATATTATTATCACCCGATCCAAACAACAGATCTCCTGCAATCGATAATTTAGTCGCATCCGACCACTTTACATATCTTAGATATTTACATCCCGCAAAGGCATTAGTGGATATTTTCTCCACCTTGTTTAAATCAACATCTGTCAGGTATCCATTCTCAAAAGCGTCCACCCCGATCACCTTAACAGAGTCAGGCAACACAACCCGACGATACCGGGTCTTATAAAATGCCTGACTTCCGATTGTCTCTACCCCATCCGGAACAATATATGTCGTTAAGCTATTACCCGGTAACAATTTGGGTGCATATAGCAATTTTTTACCATCTTTGGTAAATAATATTCCATCACAATCTTTATAAACTGTATTTTCATCGGATACTGTAATATTCATAATATAATTGCATCCTGCAAACATATTTGCTTCATTCACAATCTGAGCCATACCTGATCCAATATATAAACATTGTACATAAGAACCCCATAATGCAAGTGCATCTATTTTCTTGACAGTGTCAGCAATAACTAATGTCTTCAAATATGAATTATTATAAAACGCTTTACTTGCGATACCTGTTACAGTATATACAACATTATTTTGAGATACCTGCTCCGGTATTACGCATACCCCATTACCGGCACCATGATATCCACTTGGGATCTGCTGTGTTGCATCTCCCACCATTGCCGTATGTGTTGATTCATCTAACACGTATTTCACGCCCTGCGCATCCTTACTCCCAGAATCTAATTTCTGCACTTCTTTTGTCTTCGCAATAGGATAATCATATCCCTCCGCATGCACATAACGGCAGTTTCCAATCACGCACATACCAAGTACAAGCCATATACCGAATATCTTCTTCCAAACAAAACGTCTCCACCAAACATTCCTTATATTATCTCTCTCCATTCTTATTCCGTATTCTTCCATATCTTTATCCCCTAACCGTACAATGCTTCCAGTACATCCGCATATCCATACATCTCATCTTCCTGATAACACGCAATCAATACTGTATCTAATTCCCGTTCTTCACTAAGCGGTTGCATATTACATGCCGTAAGCACGTCATTTGCCGACTGCGTAAACATTTCTTTTGCTTTCTTCGCATTATATATACTTCCTGTTTGCTCCATTTGTTCCAAATATTTTTGTTGTGATACATATAAAACAAATGGCAACAGATCACTACGCTGGACGTCCAATTGCCGGCGTTTATGCTCCTTATCATACTCTGTCAACCATATCTTTGCCTCTTCGCACCTCAGGTCAACACATTTCCCTTTCATCAGTGTTTTTAGGAGTTCCCCAATATCATCCGGGCACTTTTCATCCCCCTGTAACATCTCAAGCTTTCCCAATGCTGCAATTATTTTCACTCTGCATTCCTTTTGATATGCAACATTCAGAAGATCTGATAAATGCTTCATCGTCATATTCTTTACTTCATATCGCCCTCTCTTCCCATTATCTAACTGATCAAAAAACAATTCTGAATGAACAAGAGAATTATTACAGAGGGTAGAATATGCCAATTTAGAAAGTTCTTTAACATTCTCTATGATAGTTTCAGACAGCATACCATTTTGGCGTGCTTTCAAATATTTTTGGATCACACGGTACGAATCTTTTCTATCTCCAAACCACTGTTTCCGTTTCCATTCATTGTAATCAGTCTCTGCAAGCCATCGTTCCAACTGCCTCTGGGCATCCTGTCTTATATAACGCAACACCTGATCACGATATGTCAGTAAATAGGACAACGCAGTATTACTATATCCTTTAAAATATGTTATATTATCATTCATAAATAGCAAAAATTCTGATATCGGAAGATTCTTCTTTTCCTCATACTCACATTTGAGCTGTTCTGTACTTCTTGTTGTCGATAATTTCTGATCAACCATCAGGTTCTTTTCAAACATATGAATCATTTGCTGACATTTATCGAAATCCAAATGATTTTCTATTCCATACAAATAAATAATCTCATTATAATCACTGATCTGAAATGATGGTTCCCCAATTCCTCTTGTCAGATATTCTTCCGTTTCCTCTTTATCAAGCCCAAGCAAAAACGCTATCTGAAAGATATGTGCTCTCGTTGGCTTTGCAAATCCCGAGATTCCAAACCATCTACGCATTGTTGTGACACTTGCAATCTCTGCCTGACCAATGCACTTCTGAAATTGGCGAAAAGCTGTTTTTCGTATGTCTTCTGTCAGTTCCTGTTTTCTCGAGATTTCACTGAACTTATGTACAATAAATACATCAAAACGAAGGAAATGACCCCTCTTATATACTTGTTGTAATTCCCTATAAAACACACCATGTTGCATTATGCAGCTCCTTATCTTTCCGTATCACTGAATAAAACCATCCAAATTATCCTGTTTATTAGTTGATTTCTGTTTCTCTTTCTTTGCCGGTGCAGTTGTTGTTGACTGCATTATTGTCTGCGTAGTTCCCTGTGTAGTGACTACCGGTCTTGGTCCGCTACTAAGCGTAAGCGTTAAATCATATTCTTTACCCGATTCTAATTTCTCACCGGACGGGATGCTCTGCCCCATTACAAGTCCCGCCATAATTGCATCACTATAGTCTTCTTTCCATTCTACATGAAATCTCACAAGATCTAATTCTTCTAACATCTGTTCTATTTCTCTCTTAGTGTGGTTAACACAGGATGCCATAACCATTTCCTGCTGTTCTGTTTCTGATATATTCTCTGTTGTCATCTCTGTCTCTGACGATACCTTTTGTGTAGTAACCAATGTAGTTATTCCATTATTTCGTTTCCTGTTTCGATATCCAACAGATCCGCCTATGATTCCAAGCGATAGCAACAGAACACCCACTATAATAAACATCGGTTGCTTTTCCATTTTGCCGGAACTTTTTTTATCGCCTCCCCCATACAATTGCTGATACAATGCCGCAACACTCTGAAACCGGTCTTCCCCATGCACGGACATTCCCTTCATGATCGCCTGCGCCTGCGCATTGGTAAGCATAACGCCCGGCTCATTCCACAACGGAGTAACCTTATCTTCAATCGTTCGCTGAATCGCCTCATCCGGCGCATTTCCTGTCATTGCGTAGTACATGGATGCACATAGTGCATAGATATCCGTCCACGGTCCCTGCTTTCCATGAGAACGGTACTGTTCTTCCGGAGAGAATCCCCGCTTAAATGTAATCGTAACCGTTCTGGTTAATTCGGCATTCTGCAATTCTGCTGCTCCGAAATCAATCAGCACCAGATTATGGTTCTCATCGAATAACAGGTTATCCGGGCTGATGTCCCGATGTATGATTCCTGTCGCATGCATTTTCTCCAAAGATTCCAGAATCGGCCGGAAGATCTTCAACACCTCTCCTGCATCCATGGTGCCTTCTCTTTTTATGTATGCTTTAAGACTCTCCCCTTCAATATAGTCCATTACAATGTATGCCGTATTGTTCGCATAGAAAAAATCCCTTACCGACACAATGGATGACAATTGATTAAACCGTGTCAGATTCCTTGCTTCTTTTAGAAATCGTTCCAGACGCCGGTCATATTCTTCTTTCTCAATACCGCCAAACAGATAGACCGAATTGTCATTTCCCCGGATCACGTCGCGACTTACCAGATCGGACGGGTAATATTCCTTGATCGCAACCGGAATCTCCAACAAAGTATCCCATCCAATATATGTAATTCCAAAACTTCCTTCCCCTAATACCCTGCCCAGCACATAACGCTCTGCCAGACGGGTTCCCATAATCAGGCAGCGCGGGATCGGGGTATAACTTCTCTGCTCCAATCCACAATATGGACATATCTCTTTGTCCTGCAATTCATGCATGCATCCGATACAAAGGTGGTGCTTATTAATCTCCATACGAGTCTCCTCATCCCTTTATCTATAATTGGTACTATTATGCACACTCTTTCGTTTCTCAATTAATCTTATCATAATACACATTTTCGCATTGGGCAATTACAAAATTTCCATCCTTTACCTTCTTTGTATTTTCGTGTATAATTATAAGTAATTATTGGGTATTATAGATGGAGGTATACGTTATGAATAAACCAGAGAACAAGCTCGCTTTTTCCGTGTTAGCTACTCTGACTACAGGAATTGCATTAATCTATACATTTATTATGTTTCACCGCATCCTGTTTGCGGTTGTCGGTGTCAGTATTCTATTCCTGATCACTGCGTACATATTAGTACAGAATATTGTTGCATATATCACTATGCGTAACAAGTCGATGAATGTTCAGATCAAGAATTATATCGATGATATTTCCAAACAGCTCGAAACAATGAATGGTGCTCAGTCCAAGCTCGGCAAAGCAACCTATCTCTACACCAGACAGGCTGCGGAAAAGGTCAGCACTTTGGAGAATAATTACGCAGAGAGCCAGGCTGCACTGTACAAGAATCTTTCCACAATTACCAATACCCAGAACAAAGCTACAAAATTAATGATCAAATATGATCTTAACAATACTACAAAACTGATCTCCACGATCAAAGATATGCGGAATCATTTATCGGAAACCATGGTTCAGGGCTTTGATCAGATCCAGCCAAACAATGATGACGTAGTCGCTGTATTAAATGATATCGTATCTTATCTGAAATCCCAGCCACAACAGTTGAATCAGGGCTTAAGTATTCAGCTTAACAATGTGGCACACGAATTACAGAATATCTCAACCAGCATCCAGCAGGTTCAGATCCCTGCCGGAACACCTCAGGTACAGACAATGGCAGATCCTGCATACGCAGATATGGAACAGGCAAAAGATATTCCAACTGACAATATGATACCGGAAGACATAGCAGAAGATATACCGGAAGCTGCTGTTTCGGAAGATATCTCCACAATAGATACCCTTGCTACAGCGGAAACCGCGTCCACGGAGAAACCGGTTATAGAATCCATCCCGGAAGAACCGGTTGCAGAATCCATTCCGGAAAAACCGGTTGCAGAATCCGTTCCGGAAGAACCGGTCGCAGAATCCATTCCGGAAGAAGCTGTTACAAACACAACGGAAAGCCCGGATAACCTCGGAATCGAAGGCAAATCTTCAAATGATATGTTAAGTGCGGATGAGATCGCAGCTTTATTTGCCGCTGCCGATCCTGCACCAAAAAAAGAAGAACCGGTAACGGAAGAAACCGCAGATGCGGAACCATTCACACCGATCTTTACCGTTGTGGGCAAATCCACTGAAGCCAAGGAAGAAACCGAAGAACTGACAGACAATGTAACACCAATTACAAGCACAGAACCCGCGGATGATCCAAACAGACAATTAAGTGCAGATGAGATTGCAGCTTTATTTGCCGCTTCCGAACCTGCACCAAAGAAGGAAGAACCGGTTGTTGACACAACTCCGGCAGCTCCGGCAGCAGACGATCCAAACCGTCAGCTTTCACCGGATGAGATTGCAGCCCTGTTTGCCGCTTCCGAACCTGCACCAAAGAGTGATGAAGAAGCCCGAATCGAAGAACAGAAGATGGATGAAGCCCTTGCCGCACAGGCAGCCGCTCCAACTGTAACACCTGTTTCCAATGATCCGAACAAGCAATTATCTCCGGATGAGATTGCGGCACTGTTCGCATCACTTGGATAATATGAAGAATATTGCCCCGTCCCCCGAAAGTCTAACTTTTGAGGGGCGGGGCATTGTTCTTCATATTCTTTTATCCTTTATTTTCGTTGCAGAAAATATGGAGCAGTTAATATTCCAGTATTTTTATTATAAGATATTGCTTCCATAAAAAATCTCTGATACATCGGCAACCGTATTGTTATACAATCTGCATCTTCATCCATTTCATAAGGAAACGATCTCATAATATCCCTTGCTGTATCTAATGGCAGCTCTCGCTGCGTAGACTTTAAAAGATACATCGACACTACACCCATACACCCCGCAAATAAAATATCTGCTCCAATTGTAATGATCATTTCTACAGTTGTATCTTGTCCCAAATAAAACACATTGAATATTCCTTCAATCATTACAATAAAAATAAAGGTTCTAAAAAAAATTTTATATTTACTCATTAAGATCTCTCCGTATAATCTTTTATTCTTTTATAAATATTAAGATAACATTCTTCATTGTCACTATTTATCTCTTCTCCACATATCCGTACATTTTCTATTAAAAAAGGCCGCCGCATAAATGCGACGACCTCTTACATTCCGACTTAAGCTTACAGGAACTTAACTGTATTAATCTTAACACCAGGACCCATTGTGGAAGATAATGTTACACTCTTCATATACTGTCCTTTTGCTGCTGCTGGCTTAACCTTAATAATCTCATCTATTAACGCTTGGAAGTTGTCTGCTAACTGCTCCTCTGTGAAAGAAGCCTTTCCAACTGGCACGTGAATAATGTTGTTCTTATCAAGTCTGTACTCAATCTTACCGGCTTTGATATCCTTAACAGCCTTTGTTACATCCGGAGTTACGGTACCAGCTTTTGGGTTTGGCATTAAGCCCTTTGGTCCAAGTACACGACCAAGACGACCAACAACACCCATCATATCCGGAGTTGCAACTACAACATCAAAATCTAACCATCCATCATTCTGAATCTTAGGAATTAACTCCTCACCGCCAACATAATCAGCACCTGCTGCAGTAGCCTCATCTACTTTATCTCCCTTAGCAAATACTAAAACCTTAACAGTCTTACCTGTTCCATGAGGAAGAACAACAGCTCCACGAATCTGCTGATCTGCATGACGTCCATCAAGACCCATTCTCAAATGTGCTTCTACTGTCTCATCAAACTTTGCACTTGCTGCTTTCTTAACGAGAGCAACAGCTTCTGGAATATCATAAACCTGTGTTTTGTCTACAAGCTTTGATGCTTCAACATATCTTTTACCTTTTTTCATCTCAAAAAACCTCCTGTGGTATTATCGGGAGCGACCCTCCCACTTAATGTATTTCACTCAATGTTATATTGGATTTCACCAAGTTCTCTGTTAATCCTCAACAACGATTCCCATAGAACGTGCTGTTCCGGAAATCATGCTGATTGCTGCCTCAAGGCTACCTGCATTTAAATCTGGCATCTTAAGCTCTGCGATTTTCTGAACCTCAGCTTTTGAAATGGTAGCAACTTTTGTTTTATTTGGAACAGATGAAGCCTTGTCAATCTTACATGCTTTCTTCAATAAAACTGCAGCTGGTGGAGTCTTGGTCACAAAACTGAAACTTCTGTCAGCATATACAGTAATAACTACAGGAATGATCATTCCGTCCTGATCTGCTGTCTTAGCGTTAAACTGCTTTGTAAATTCTACGATATTCACACCGTGCTGACCTAATGCTGGTCCAACCGGTGGTGCAGGAGTTGCCTTACCTGCAGGAATCTGTAATTTGATATATCCTTCTACTTTCTTAGCCATAATCGTTATTTCCTCCTATTTCATGTGGTATACGGGACTTGCCCTCCCACCTTTTCGCAAGCAGATTCCTTCTGCTATGCTTATTTTACTAACCTTCTGTTGAATTAATCCAACTTTGAAACATCCATAAAACTAATTTCCACAGATGTTGCACGACCGAAGATATCCACCTCAATCGTAACGGACTGTTTCGCTGCATTGATATCCGTAACAGTTCCAACGGTTCCTTCCCAGGCACCGGCTACAACCTTAACAGTATCTCCCAGTTCAACATCAATCTCCATCTCAGGAACTCTGATTCCCAGATTCTTCATTTCCTGTTCTGTAAGAGGTACCGGTTTCGATCCCGGTCCTACAAACCCTGTAACACCTCTTGTATTACGGACAACATACCAGGTTGCATCATTCATAATCATATTGATGAGTACATAACCCGGGAAAATCTTCTTTGATACAGATCTTTTCTTGCCATCCTTTAATTCTACAACTTCCTGTAGCGGAACAAGAACTTCAAATATCTGGTCCTGAAGCTTTCTGTTCTCAATCGTCTTCTCAATATCAACTTTAACCTTATTCTCATATCCTGAATAAGTGTGTGCCACATACCATCTTGCTTCGTTACTATTCTCTACCTCTGCCATGTGTTCACCGCCTTAACCGATAATAAATGAAAGACCAATCTGGAACAACCAGTCAATTGCTGCAATGATACAACCGATCACAATTGCTGCAATAATAACTGCTACAGACTGCTTACCTAAAAGCTTCTTGTCAGGCCAAATAATTTTACGGAATTCACCTTTAAGCTCTGTGAAAAAGCTTCTCTTCAAAGATGCTGATTCATTGTCATTTGCCATCTGAAATCACCTCCGCAATTTGAATTATTTGGTCTCTTTGTGTAAGGTATGAGCCTTACAGAATGGACAATATTTCTTAGTTTCCATACGTTCTGTGTGGACTCTTTTGTCCTTTGTCAGATTGTAATTACGCTGTTTACACTCTGTACATGCCAATGTAATCTTAACTCGCACAACTTCCACCTCCATCTTAAATTGTAAATGCTTCCTAGTGCATGCAAAACCAAGCGTTAACAGAAGTTTTTGCACACAAAAAAAAAGCTACCGACATGCGCCGACCGTATTAGAATATCAGAAGACATGGCAAAAGTCAAGAAAAACCTTGATGTTTCTTGACTTTTTTCACACTTTACCGGAATTGTTTTTATTGGTAATAATACTACCACTATATATAGTGGCTGTCTCACTCTTTCTTCACAACAATATTACCATCCATAACCTCCAGTCGAACCTTTCTACCCTCAATTCCAGCTTCTTCCATCATTTTCTCCGGAAGCTGAACACGTCCGAATTTATCTAAAATGCTATATTCCTCATGGGTTTTTTCCGACAGATCCAGCTCGCCAAGTGTCATCTGTCGCAAACTGCTTTCATATTCATTTTTCATAATCTGTTCAGAACTGATCTTACCATCCTGAATCCGTACAACACGCTGTACCATTTTTGCAATCTTATTATCATGGGTTACGATTACGATGGTTAACCCCATCTCTTCATTGAGCTTACGGAATAACTCAAAGATATGATTTGCCGTCCGGACATCAACTGCACCCGTGGGCTCATCCGCCAACAATATCTTGGGAGCATTGGCAAGTGCAATGGCAATGGCAACCCTTTGCTGCTCTCCACCGGACAACTGCCGCAAAGTACTGTTTCTCTTATCTGCCATTCCCACAAGTTCTAAGAGCTCCTCGGCTCTCTCTTTCCGCTCTATCTTATTGCCTTTACCAAACAACATGGGAGTCATCACATTATCGAATGCATTGAGATAGGGGAACAGATTTCTTGAGTTATTCTGCCATACAAAACCAACTACATGACGTTTGTACTGCACCAGTTCCTCCTCTGTAAGCAGGCTCATATTTTTTCCATCCACAAATAACGTTCCTGCAGATGGCCGTTCCAGACCGCCGAGCATATTCAAAAAAGTCGATTTACCGCTTCCACTTTTTCCGATAATTGCCATCATTTCACCCTTGGCAATCGTAAGCTCCAGGCCGGATAATGCCATGACTTCCACTTCTTTTGTTTTATATATCTTCACTAAACCATCACAGGAAATGATGTCTTTTGTCTCTTCCATGAACATTACCTCCCTAACATTCCGTCCTCCATCTCATAGACCACATCGCCTAATTCCATGAGATTTGTATCATGTGTCGTCATTACAATGGTAATTCCTTCTTTTTCGATCAATTCCTTAAATAAATGCATCACAGCAAGTCCCGTATTGGTATCCAGTGCCCCGGTGGGCTCATCGGCAAAAATCACCTTCGGCTTATGGGCGATAGCCCTTGCAATTGCCACTCTTTGCTGTTCTCCACCAGACATTTCGCCGGGCATATGCTGCATCCGGTTCCTAAGTCCAACCAGTTCCAGGCACTCCTTCACCCGCTCATCCCGGTTCTTTTCCATACCCGCAAGCCGCAGACCAAAGTCCACATTTTCATAGGCATTCATCACCGGTATCAGTGCAACTGCCTGAAAGATGAAACCCATATCCACCCGTCGCAACTGCTCCCGTTCCTTTTCCGGTGCCTGTCCAATCTCCTTCCCCTGCAAATAAACTTCTCCCTTTGTCGGCGGATCCAAAGCACTCAATATATTCAATAATGTTGTCTTACCGGAACCGGAACGCCCTTTCAAGATTGTAAGCTTTCCTGCCGGCACCATCATATCAATTCCATGAAGTACCTCTACCGTTTCTCCATTTCCAAGGGGAAACGAACGTACAACACCTTTTGCCTCAATCATAATCTCTACATTCTCCATACTTTGCCTCCTCTAATCTTCACCCATTTTGATAGCCTGCGCAATCTTCATATGTCCAAGCATACGGGCAAGAATATAGATACCTCCGCCAAGCATCAGAATCACAACCATTGCAATTCGTATCATATCCACCGGAGAAGTATACAGCTTATATGGAAGAATATGGTGTTCCGGAGCATATGCGATGGTTATTAAAGAAATAAATAACTTTGACGTAATCACTCCACTTACTGCACCACATATTACTGCCGGAAGGGAGCAGAACACCTGCTCATTCACAAGCATCTGTACAATCTCCTTCATACTCATACCCATTGCCCGGTAAATGCCGAACAACAGCTCCCGCTGCCGGATAGACGTAACCCAGTAAATCAGGAAACCAATCAGACAAAGCACGATTACCACCAAAAAACTTAATGTAAGCATTCCGTTCGTAATCTGAATCATCGCTGTCTGTTTTGCCAGTGTAAGCTCCTGGGACATCTCCGTGGCATTGCTTATGGTGGCTCCACTCTTTTCAATTACTTCAAGGGGTTTTTCATTTTCACCATCTGTTTTCATCCAGATTTCTCCCGGCTGTGCCCCGCAGCTGCTTTCAATATATCCATAATTGGCTACCACAAGATAGGTCGGTTCCTGTGTCTTATTGCCGTCTTCATCTGTCAACATTTTATACCCGGTAAATCCCGGCCATGCATCCACAAAGCCACAAACCGTTCCGGTAAGGGCACCCATTGTATCCTGATAGGCAGCATTTTCTGAAGTTGGCGTGTAGGTAATACTGTCTCCCACCTTTAATCCAAATTCATCCCTGGCATTAGAGGACAACAACACATTATCCGCTTTCTTTGAGAGATCATTCAGATAATAATACCAGTGTTTATCCAGCAGTCCCTCTCTCATCCATGCAGTATTGCCAAAATCCTTTGTCTGTACCGCCATCAATTCTCCATTTTCCGTAAGTTCTTTGGACGCTTTCAAAGTCGCGTTTCGTCTAAGCACTTTTGCTTCCGATTGGACACAGTCCTGTAGCTCTTCAAACAGGTTGGTGTCCGGCTCAACATAAAACAAAGTAGTTACTTTCTTTCCAAACACCATATGCTGTTCAGACATTTTTTCCCATTCTTCCTTCACCACAAGATCTGCTCCGGTATTGTAACAGACGCGGTCTTCCTCATTTTGGTTAATGGTCCGTGCAATATTGGAATAGAAAATTCCCATTCCAAGGGATACTACAAGAAACAGTGAAATAAATGTCTGTTTCCCCCTTGTCCGCATAATCTGTAAAAAAGATGCATAGACGGCCGGTTTCCACCGCTTCTTTCCCATACGATAGATGCCTCCTGTAAGAAGACGAAACACCCTTAATAGTACCATTCCCGCTCCGGCCATGAATAACACCGCACTTAAAAATAATATCGGATCCAGTCCTTCCCCCTTCAAAATCCTCTCTGCTATCGCATCCTGCTGCCCATGAAAACTGTAATAGGAATATCCGGATACCACCAGTAAAATTACGTCCATGTAATACCGCTCAAAAAAGCTGACATCCTTTGCATGCCGTTTTGATTTTTTTGCAACAATATCTATTCTTGCCGATTGCAGCAATGGTAGCGTCATAAATGCGATAGCAAGTACAGCTGCACCAATGGCAAACAAAACTGCCTTACCTGTAACCGACACCATCAGATGCTTCCGGTTTACAAATTCCAAAAATGCATTAGACTGTCCCATCAGGCGACAAATGCCATACCCAAGAGGAATGCCGATTATCACTCCAATTCCCGACAAAATAGCAGCCTGGCAGAAATACACCCATAGCACCTGTGGTAAGGATACTCCACGGCTTTTTAATGTGGCAATCTCATTTCCTTCCAATTCCAGAATCTGGGATGCAATCATATAAATAAACACCAGAATCAGCACCAGAATCGGCAACTCCAGCACCCACAATATCGCCCGAATCTTCCTGCTTTGCTGCTCACACTCCTTCAGTAACTGTGTAAGATTGGTTGTTACCTTCACCTTTTCATCATGAAATCCTGCTTTTTCATATCGTTTCAGCACCCTATAATATTTTGAAATATTTTTCGCCTTAATTTTTGTATAATCATAAAAATAATATGCTGTACACCGTAAAGTAACCTTATTTGTCATTCCATCCAGAATTGATTTCCACACATCTTCCGTCACAAATACATGGATTCGATAGTCTGCCGGCGATTCCACCCAATATGCATCCTCTGAATCCTTTTCTTCAAAGACACCCTCAATCACCAGCTGCAACGGCTGTCCGTTCTTTCCGGCATAATCACGAAACTCAATGGTCTGTCCAACATACAGGTGGTTTTCATCCAGCATCGCCGTAGATACATAGCATCCATACTGGTCATCCCCCGCCTTTTCGGAAGCTACCACATTCATATGGTCCTCAAGCCCTGTCAGATAGCTGATCTTAAGCTGCTTGCCGCCTTTCCGGTTGCCAACATTGACAAGCGGTGTGATATCCTTTTCCATCAAGGTATAGATGGTCACTTTATTCTGTGCAGCCAGACCAAGATCCTGTTCTATCCCACCATCCCAACTATCAATTTCCTCCTTCATGGATGCATACGCCAAAGACGGTTTTTTAAATGTTTTCCCCCGAAACAAGGAAACAACAGAAGGATATCTTCCTTCATCCCGGACATACTCCTTCATTTGATTCTGAAAGGACTGATTCTCAGCCATATTCTGATACATAGGCAGACAGGCTGCTACAGCAATCAACAAAATGATACCGAGAAGTAAACAGACATTCAGCCATTTTTTATAAAGAAGCTTCTGCTTAATAAATGTAAACATCCGTTACTCCACCCCCTTCAAAAGAACATCCCCTTCCGACAGTCCCTTTAGAACCCAGGAATATCCGCTTGGGCTTCTTAATGTCGAAACAGGCTGTTTATACGGCTTTCCATCTTTTAATATCCAGACATATTCTATATCATTTTCTCCCTTTTTCACCTCATCGGATGGTAATACAATTACATCAGAAATCACATTTGACGTAATTGTAACCTCTCCGGTGTTCAAATCTTCTACCGGTGTATCTAACTGAATATAAGCCTTCGTCTGATTCTCCGTAGGGCTCATAAAATAGGAGTATGCCATTCCATCTTCGCTTTGTATCAATATTTCCTGCTCGTCTGCTGCCGGATATGCCCCGATAACAGTTCCCTCATAATTGTTATCATCCACCGTAACCTGAACACGGTCGCCATAATGAAAAATATTGTTCCCATTATCTGCCGAATAGTAAGCGATTGTCGTATCTTTCATGCTTCCAAGATATGCATCGGCTCCCAGTATCGTATGTTCAGACGCAGAAGAATACTCCGAAGAATACTGACCGGAACAGGGAGCTTTCACCGTCACTGTTCCTGTTTTTCTGCTCTGTTCTGTCAGTGACTGTTGTAAAACCTTTAACTGTCTGTCATATTGCTCTTTATTATATTCCTGCTCTAATTGGGCAAGCTTCAGTGCCTTACTACTGCCTTTTCCCTGCTTTTTCAACTGCTTGATCAAGGTATTACCTGCCTTCTTTTGTGATTCATACTGTCGTTTCAGGGAAGAAATCTGGCTTTCTATTTCTTTCACATCTGCCTGTCCCGTCGTTACAGATAATGTTGCCAATGTTGCCCCTGCATCGATATTTCTCTCATCGGTTGCCGAGATTAATTTTGCCTCATCCACACCGGTCAAAACACTGAACTCTCTTGGATAATCCAACGCAAAATGTGATTTTTTCTGCCAAAGTGAGATCTCACCAGCCGACAGCGATTCCGTTCCTGAATATGTCACCTTTTCATCCACCGGATAAAATATATCATCATTTTCCTCTACACCGCTTATAATTTCAATATCCACCCCATCCGAGATACCGGTTTCCACAAAACATTTTGTTTTCCTGCTATTTACAACCTTATAGACATACTGGCTGTCATTACTTGTGAACACACAGGAAACCGGAACGGTGACTGCGGTCTCTTTTGTTTCCAATACAATATGGACATCCAGATAATCTCCAAGTTTCATGCTGTCATCTGCAATCTCAAAACGCCGAGGAAGAATCATGGTATTTTTCTGAGCAAGCTGTTGTTCCGCTTCACTATAGGTCATCTCTTTGAGATCCTGTTCCTTTCCCAGATAAGTTGTATAGATCCTTACGTATTCCTTTTGTTTCTGTGTCTCTTCCGACAATTCACCCTGCAGCGCAATATATCGGTTCTCCACATCTGAGATCATAACAACACTCTCCATCGCTGAAACCGACTCGTTATAATTAATATACATAACCGATCCGTCCGCAGGAGCTTTCAGTGTATTCTCTTCCACTTTTTTCTTTGCCTCTGCAATCTCCTGATTCAGTTTACTGATATGGATATCCCACAACTGCTCCTGGTATTCCAGGTCCGTCTGCATTCTTTTAATCTCCGCTTTCACATCCGGCTGTTCCGCATTTTCTTCATCCGTTTCCTCTCTATCGTCTACATCCGCATTCTGTCTCTCTTCTTTTTTCTGTTGTATCTCTAATTGTACATGCTTCTTTTCATAGGCGGCTGCCGCCTTCTCCTGTTCTAATTGCTGCTGCAGATTCTCTATCTGCTTCTCATATTCCGAAGAATCTGCCACTGCCAGAACCTGACCCTTTGTCACGGAATCCCCTAAAGAAACCTTATAAGATATTTTTTCCTTTGCATCCGTATAATAACAGGCCGAATACTGTCCCGTTACGTAACCGGTAACCACCTCTTCCCTGCTGATGGATTGTTTTTTTGCCTTCGTACTCTGTATGCTTTCACTTGCCGGTGTTTCCAGCTTAGGAGCTTTCTCCGGCTTTCCACATCCTGTCATGGTAAATGCCAGAAACAAAGCCATACACAAACATTGCATTTTCCGTCTATTCATTCACTACTTCATCCCCTTCCTTTAGTCCACTTTCTATAATGAAATGATTGCTGACCGGACCGGATACCTCAACCTTCTTCGCCCTTGGAAATCCATCCTCTCCAATCACCATGACATAAGCGTTTTCTGCCGCAACCATCACCGCTTCTTTCGGAAGATAAAGTACATTATTTCGCTTTTCCCCTACAATCTGTACCTCAGCCTTTGTCTGACTTGCATAATGCCCCTCTGTTGTAAATGCAACCTCCGTATTTCCTTCTTCGCCTGTTCCAACAGATTCCACCGTAACCGGTACTTCCTGTTCATTCACAAGCGCTGTATACGTGTTTCCCTCCTGGATTACTTTGTTAGTCTCCTCCATCTCCGCTCTGAATACACCATCCAAAGAAGCGACGGAAATATACCGGTTTGACGAGGAAAATTCTCCAAGAACAAATGCATCCGCAAGATAAGTTACCTGTCCATCCATATCGGCATAAATGCGATAATCCGCTATTTTCGATTGCATCTCTGCAATCCTTGCATTGACAACCTCTATCTGAGCCTTTATATCCTCTAGTGCATCTTCCACCGACGCTTTCTCTGATACATCGGTCTGCTTTAGCAACTTCTTATTATATGAAAGTGTGGATTGATACTCCTTTAACTGTGATTGATACTCCCCAAGCTGTTTTTCAAGCTCCTCGCAAGGTGCTTCTGCCAACAGTTGTCCCTTCTTTACCATATCCCCTACTACCACATAGTTATGAATCTCCATTCCCCACATATTCGGTTCTCCGGCATATTGAAGATAGTAGTCTTTTTGCTGCACATATTCATAGTAAGCAACTACCACAGAAGAATCATCCAGATCCCCACGTTGAACCTTTACGGTACTATGGGAAACCGGCGTATAATGCTCAATATGTACCGTATCATCAATCTCCGGTTCGTCCGGAAAAAGCCCACATCCGCAAAGACTCAGGCAAAGTCCCGCAAATACAGCCATCATTCTCACACGAAATCCTCTCATACTCTCCTTCTCCTTTCCTCTCCATTTCCAGATATTTGCGAAACTCATTATCCTAAAATGTATGCTTTTTAAAACACATTTACTCTTCCTTAGAGATGCTACAAGGAACGTGTTTCTAATATTTTTTCTTGACGCGCGGCCTTT
>CAMEFI010000040.1 GCA_945915475.1 uncultured Clostridium sp.
CTTCAAACCCGCATAAATACTGGATTTTTTAGGTTGTGCTTCGCATCGTCGGGAACAACAACACATCCCTAATTGCCTGACTATCCGTCAGCAGCATAACCAGTCGGTCAATACCATATCCGATACCGCCTGTCGGAGGCATACCAATCTCTAAAGCATTTAAGAAGTCCTCATCCGTATGTTCTGCCTCATCATCTCCGGCTGCTGCATTTGCATCCTGTTGTGCAAAACGTTCTCTTTGATCGATGGGATCATTTAACTCAGAATATGCATTACACATCTCCCATGTATTACAGAATAACTCGAAACGTTCTACCTTTGTCGGATCATTCGGTTTCTTCTTGGTAAGTGGGGAGATCTCAAGTGGATGATCCATAATAAATGTAGGCTGAATCAGATTCTTCTCACAGAATTCCTCAAAGAACAGATTCACAATATCTCCCTTTGTATGTCGTTCTTCATATTCAATGTGATGTTCATCAGCCAGTCTCTTTGCCTCTTCATCAGTTGCAACCGTGTCGAAATCCACGCCAGCATATTTCTTGATTGCCTCGTTCATGGTCATTCTCGCAAACGGTTTACCAAGGTCAATCTCCACACCATTGTAAGTAATCTTCGTAGAACCGCAAACCTTCTCAGCAAGATAACGGAACATGGACTCTGTAAGCTCCATCATACCTTCATAGTCTGTATATGCCTGATATAACTCCATCAAAGTAAATTCCGGGTTGTGACGGGTATCTACACCTTCATTACGGTATACTCGTCCAATCTCGTATACTCTCTCTAAGCCTCCAACAATCAATCTCTTCAGATATAACTCCAGGGAAATACGCAGCTTCACATCTTCATCCAATGCATTGTAATGTGTCTCAAATGGTCTTGCAGCCGCACCACCGGCATTGGATACCAAAGTTGGTGTCTCCACTTCCATAAAATCTCTGTCCGCTAAGAAATTACGAATCTCCTTCAATATCTTAGAACGCTTGATGAATACTTCCCTGCTCTCATCATTCATAATAAGATCCACGTATCTTTGACGATAACGTGTATCTGTATCTGTCAGACCATGGAACTTCTCCGGAAGAATCTGCAAACTCTTCGTTAACAAAGTCATCTCCACTGCATGAATGGAAATCTCACCGGTCTTCGTCCGGAACACATACCCTTTCACACCATAGATATCACCAATATCCGATTTCTTGAAATCTGCATACGCTTCTTCACCGATTGCATCTCTTGCAACATATACCTGAATATTACCCTTTAAGTCCTTAATATTACAAAATGATGCCTTCCCCATCACACGCTTGAACATCATACGTCCGGCAATGGATACATTGATTGGTTGTGCATCCATAATCTTCCGTCTTTCATTGTAATCGGCTGTAATGACCTCTCTTGCCTGCTGTTCCTCCATGCCTTCCGTATTCGGAACAATTCTGCCTGCTAAAAGTTCTGCTTCTTTCTCCTCATATAATGCCTTGGCATCTGATGTATGATGTGTCTGGTCATATTTGGTTATCTGAAACGGGTCCTTACCTGCAGCCTGCAAATTAGCAAGCTTCTCCCGTCTTACTTTCAATAACTGATTAATGTCCTGTGTACCTTTCTGCTGGTTTCCCTGATTATTCTCTGCCACTTTTCCTACTCACCTTCCTTGAATAATTTCCATATAAAGAGGGGATAGCATTCACCATCCCCTTACATTCACCACTGATTATTCTTCATCCAAACTAATGTCCAAAATCTCATACTGGAATGATCCGTTCGGTGCTTCTACAGTAACGGTATCTCCTGCCTTAGCACCTAACAATGCAGCTCCTACCGGAGATTCATTTGATATCTTATTATTCAGAATATCTGCCTCTGTAGAACCTACTAATTTGAAAATCTCAACATTACCTGTCTCCACTGCCCGAACAGTAACCGCACAGCCAACATTAACTTTCTCACTGTCTACCTCATCCTGATATACAACTTCTACATTCTTAAGAATCGACTCTAATTCTTCAATTCTTGCTTCAATATCTTTCTGCTCGTCCTTTGCAGCATCATATTCCGCGTTCTCTGATAAGTCACCCTGTTCTCTTGCTTCCTTAATCTTCTGTGCAACCTCTTTACGTTTGACTACACGTAACTCCTGTAACTCATCCTCTAACTTTTTAAGACCTTTGTCGGTCAAAAGATTCTTCTTCTCTGCCATACGACTCGCCCTTCCATCCTATTAAATTAATGCTCACGCATTCGCTTTACTATTATACATGACCAAACAAATCATGTCAACTTTCTAAGCATAAAATGGGCTATCGCATTCTACGATAACCCATCTTATGCTCTGCTTATTCTTCCTTCTCTTCTGAAGTATCTTCCTGGCTGTCAGATTCCTCTGTTGAAGAATCCTCATCCTCTTCGTCCTTGCCTTCCGTTGTAGTTGCCTCTGTTGCATCTTCCTGATCAGCCTCTTCCGTATCTTCCGAATCTGCCTCAGTACTATCCACCAGCTTTGCATTCTCTTTCAGGAATTCCATAACCTTTTCTGAAAGAACCTGCAACTCAAAGTAATCATCACCAAAATAGTCGTATACCTCATCCTTATCCGTAACATTATAAGTATCCATATACTCTTGTACTTTCTTATCTGTCTCGTCGCTGCTTGCCTTGATTCCTTCTTTATCTGCAATACAGTATAATACCATCTTCTGATCTAAATACTTCTTTACATACTCTGTAATACCTTTTTTCAATTCATCCTCAGATTCATATCCATTCATTGCAAGCACATCTTCATAAGAATACCCGTAACTTTGATAGCTCTCGGCTGTACTCTTAAAACTATCAAACTGCTCATCCACTAACTCTTTCACTTCATCTTCGTCGTAACCGGTAATCTTGCAGTTCTCTACAACCTTATTGAAAATATCGCTCTCAGCCTGCTGTTCTGCACTGGATTCATTAGATGCCTCTAAATCCTCCCTAATAGATTCCTTATATGCATCAATAGTATCGTAATCGGTATTATCTTTTACTAAGTCATCTGTCAGTTCCGGTGTTGTCTTTGTGGAAATAGAATTAATGGTAACTTTGAAATTAACATCCTGACCGGCCAAATCCTCACTACCATAATTCTCCGGGAATGTCAAATCCAAAGAAACTTCCTCTCCGATATTGTGTCCGATAAGACCATCCTCAAAACCATCAATAAAGGAATCCGAGCCAATTGTCAGATCATAACCTTCGGAACTTCCACCTTCAAACTCTTCTCCATCTTTCGTTCCCACATAATCAATGTTAACAATATCGCCATCTTTTATGGCTCTGTCCGTAACCTCATTGGTCTCGGACAATCCTTCCACAAAGGAATCCATCTGGCTTTGAATGTCATCTTCTGTAACTTCAGCAACCGTCTTTGTATATTCAATGCCCTTATAATCTCCCAGTGTGACATATTTGCTATAAGCTCTTGCCTTGCTATTCCCACACCCTGTCATACTCACCATCATAATTCCGGCTAACACAATAGCACTAACTCTTTGTTTCTTCATCATCAAAATCCCTTCTATACATCGTATCTTATATTTGTAAACTGTGTGCATTTACACATAGTTTAATTTATACCACAAACAGTATGAAAAATAAAGTCCCTTTGAAAAAAGTTCACAAAATTACCACGATTCTCCCTCATTTATATAGAAAACATATCAAAAACATCTTTTGTAGCAAAATGATCCTGCTTATAGTGAAGCAGATAAGCCTTTGCCTCCGCATGTTGTGCATTCAGATCCTGTACCATGTCGTCGATATTCTCCCCTGTAATACCTCCAATCTCTGCTAAAAGCTTATAATATGCAAGATCATCTCCATGCTCCTTTACAATATATTCCCAGGTTGCCTCTGATTCACATCCTTTTGTATGGGATATCAGAAACTGAATATAAACCTGCCTTATATCTTCCGGCAACTGCTCATCATGTTGTAATCTGCACAGACAAAGCCCCGCTTTTCTTCGTCGTTTTTCTGCTGCAAATTCCGGTTCACTGCTGCAGATATCCTCTTCTCCGCAAAGTACCATATTGGTATAGCCTTCCTCATCCTTTTCCGTCAAAAAGGTTCTAAGACGCAGATCCCACTTCTGATACCAATGTTCCTCTCCAATCCCCGGATCCGTTAACAGATATTCCGAAGGAAGCATGTAAATGGTGGTGGCAAGAAGGACTGCCGCATCGTCATCTTCTTCCACTCCCACGGCTATATAACGGATATGCCTACAATCTGCAAACACTCCGCTTCCAAAAATAACAGAATCGCCTTTTGTAAAATCTCCCACTGCCTTCTGGTTTCTCAATACCCGGATTCCCTCAAGCTGCTCACACTGGGAAAATGCCCAGTCTTCTATTCGTTGAAGCGTTGCCGGTAACACCATACTGCGAAGTTTCTGGTTGCCGGAAAATGCCTTTTTCCCAATCCCCCGTACCGCCCATACTGCTCCTTCATAGGGAATCTGTTCAGGAAGCTCTAACCTTGTTCCATTCCCTCTATAACCTGTGATCTCAATACCGCCCAGTTCATTATTGATGCAACAGACATACACATTGTCATCTATCTCATATTCAAACATCTTCATCTCAGTCTCCATCCCGACGCCATCCACCCGCAGCGTCATCAGTAACAAAACCTATGTTTTCTTTCAAATATTTTCAGAACATAAGATTTGCGATTTCATCCCGCAAATCCTCCTGCCGTTTGGATACCATCAACACTTCATTATATTTATGATAATCTTCACATCCAAACATGCTGATATACTTTGAACTTTCCGGATTTACGGTAAATTCCGTCACCAGTACAAGCATCTCATTTCCATCCTCAAAGGCCTGGCTGACAAATTCAAACAGATAATGAATACGTTCCGAAGTCTTTGCGACTGCACTCTTCATATCCGCTACAAGACGGTCAAAGCGTTCTTTCACAGAAGCAAAGGCCAATTCTCCATCTGCCACATTCTGTTCTGACAGTTCCCTTTTCGTGGTAGTGAGAAATGCATAAATACGCTTATGTTTTCTCTTTTCTGCCCCAGACAGAGAATTGGCTTTTTCTAAGTTCTTCATGAGCTGGTCCCTTGCCTGTGCCTGCTTGTCCAACATGCCATAGACAGATTCTGCTTCCTTTGCTGCTTTCAGAGGAATCATCAGCTCACTTAAAAACGCAGATGTCTCCACAATATCCTTCATCTCATTTGAAACGGTATCTAACAGCATGCCAAGTAATGACAGACGTTCATCAAACGATGCCTTCCGTGCTTTTTCTATCATAGGATCGGATACCTTACCGGAAAGCAATGCCTCCACCTGATAATCCCTCTTATATTTATTATACAGATCATAATAAGCAGCAAATTCCTTTACGATCTTTTCATTACTCAGGTATTGGGAAAACAGCTCCTCATCCACCTTAAGCCCATCTTCTTCATACATCAGCATAACCTGGGATAAATCCTCCCAACCTCTGGCAGTCACATAGGAGCGTCCTTTTGCCGTTGTTTCCATGTGATAAAAATACTCTTTTTTGAGTTCTAAGAAATTCAATACCGCACCATGTACACCACGCTGTCTGGCATAGATTTTCCATGTGTCATAATCCGCCTCTACTTCCAATACCTTCAGTCGGTCCATGGTAACCACATCAAATTCACGGACGGACTTATTATACTCCGGTGGATTCCCTGCTGTCACAATCACCCATCCTTCCGGCACCTTATGCTTTCCAAAGACCTTGTACTGCAAAAACTGCAACATGGATGGTGCCAGAGTTTCCGACACACAGTTAATCTCATCTAAGAACAGGATACCTTCCTTCACGCCACTTTCTTCCATAGTGTCATAAATGGAAGCGATAATCTCACTCATGGTATATTCCGATACATCATACCTTTTTCCCCCATATTCCTTCTCCTTGATAAAGGGAAGCCCCAAAGCGGACTGCCTGGTATGGTGGGTCATGGAATAGGACACCAACGCAATTCCCATTTCCTGTGCAATCTGCTCCATAATTGCGGTCTTTCCAATTCCCGGTGCTCCTAATAAGAAAATCGGTCTCTGTCTCACTACGGGAATGCGGTAATCCCCAAATTCATCTTTTTTCAAATAAATCTGTATGGAATCCTTAATATAATTCTTCGCCTGGTTAATATTCATCGCTGTGTCCTCCTGTAAGTTCTATTTTCTATTATTTTTTATTATATTTGTACTACTTTCTCGATAAAATGTATATCACCTATGCACGATTGCAATCCTCCAATGTCTCCTCATCAATCACAACCTCTAATGCCCAGTTTGGCACCTGTCCCCGGTTCGGGTCCTCATTTAAAAATGCAAAGATCACATCATAATCCGGCATCCGTTCCGGATAGATGCCATATCCATCGGTAAAATAAATGAGTCCTTTCAAATTCTCAAACTCTTTCTTCTGCCTTAATTCTTCCACATAAGCAAACACCGGCCGGAAATCCGTAGCACCAAATCCATTTAATTTTGCACGTTCTAGGTATCTCTCAAAATCTTCCTGTTGTCTGATCACCGTATCTGATTGAATCCGGCTGTCACACTGGATAATATGGACATTAATCTCATGGAAGAAATTCTCAGAGGCCTTCAATATATCATAAGTCTGCCGTAGGAACCCCTTCACGATCTCTCCCCTGCAGGACGCTGACGTATCAATGGCAATCACAAACTCTTTCACCTTGTGAACCTCTTTGTATTCCAAAGGCTCCACTAACGGAAGATTCCCATAAGTGGATAACCCATAGGTGTAATAAATGTAGTCAAACTCATCATCATTTACATGCATCTCCTCCCCACTTACCGAAAATCTTTCTAATATGGCACGATAATTGTATCTTTGTCTGGTAGCCTCCTCCAGATTACTCTCCATGCTTTCTGATCCGCTTTTATCTTTGGAAAATGCCTTAAGCTCCGTCTTGATTCGCTCTGATATTTTCTTCCAATCTTCTTCCGACATGACAAGTTCTTCTCTTGCCCCACTTCGCCAGCTCTCGTGATTATCCACGGAAAACAGTTTCTTATATCTGGTTTCTGCATCCCGAGACAGACCATTTACAAGGAATTCACGGTATATCCTTTCCGCCGTAAGTTGTGGTACCCATTTCCGAATTCTCGTAATCTGATTCTTCTCTTCGCTGTCTCTTGAAAGTGCCGCCATGGGCAGCTCCATCTCCAAAATGATATTCTCCACGGCAATATCCACCGCCATATCCCAATATGCCATATTCTTCTTCTCATACTGAAAGGAATGAGAAAAAATGCAATGCATCAGAATATGCAGATAGGCCCTCACCGCCACATTGGGCTCTTCCATATATGTTAAAAGCAACGAAGCCGGATCATAATAGATATGCTCCCCATCCGTGGCAAACCCGCCGATTCCCATTTTTGCCTCCGGGTTCAGCTTCGTAAGCGCATTATCAAAAAAACGAAAACGTACCGTTATGGTATCTCTGGCAAGCTGCATAAGCTTTGCGGCATACTGCTCCATTTGCTGTTGTTTTGTCATCTCATTCTCCATATCATCCATCCTAACACAATCTCTTATCTATTATACCCATAAGACAGAATTATTTTGACCCGCCACTTAAGGAAGTGAATGTCTTCTTCAACTAAAATATTTGCTTCATGAAAATGTTACCATAGTGGGTTCTTCATAGCAAGTACATTATTCTGCACAATTTTGTTGCGGAGCTGCCAATAACGGATTGAGGAATCAGAAACTCCTGTTCAAAAACCAGAAGGGTTTCATCCACATTATATTGTATTTTTTATATTTACAAACCCTATATAGAGTGTTATAATGGATTCGTTGTCAGCCTTACCCACTATATATTGGGAATAAGTACTGACCATATACACCTTGATGAATTATATTATAATACTCACATCATATTGTTTTGTACAGAGACAGAATCTATGATCCAGATAAGAAATCCAATTGAGAAGGAGAAGAAGTATGAAGGTTATTAAAAGAGACGGTTCTACTGTTTCCTATGACAGGAATAAGATTAAGCGTGCCATCCAGAAGGCAAACGCAGAGGTATCCGCTGCTGAGAAAGTATCCGATGACACAATTGAAGATATCATTTCCTCTATAGAAAGCCGGAATCGTTCCAGAATGTTAGTGGAAGATATTCAGGATATTATCGAACAGAAATTAATGGATGAGAAGAAGTTTGTTCTTGCCAAGACATATATTATCTACCGATATTCAAGAGAATTAGTCCGCAAAGCTAACACAACCGATGATTCTATCTTAAGCCTGATCCAGAACCGTAACAAAGACGTTATGGAAGAGAACTCCAACAAAAATGCAACGGTTGCTTCCACACAACGTGATCTGATTGCCGGTGAGGTTTCTAAGGATCTGACGAAACGTGTTCTTCTTCCGGAGAAGATTTCCAAGGCACATGAAGAAGGAATTCTCCATTTCCATGATGCTGATTACTTTTTACAGCCAATCTTTAACTGTTGTCTGATTAACATCGGTGATATGTTGGATAACGGTACCGTTATGAATGGTAAATTGATTGAAAGTCCTAAGAGTTTTCAAGTAGCCTGCACCGTTATGACACAGGTTATTGCAGCGGTTGCCAGCAGCCAGTATGGTGGTCAGTCTGTTGATGTAAAACATCTTGGCAAATATTTAAGAAAGTCTTACCACAAATTCAAGACAAAGATTACTGCTGAGTTCGGAGACAGAGTATCCAAAGATATTATTGAACAAATGGTACAGGAACGCCTGAAAGATGAACTTCGTTCCGGTGTCCAGACCATTCAGTATCAGATTAACACTTTAATGACTACCAATGGACAGTCACCATTTGTTACCTTATTCCTGAATCTTGACAAAGATGATGAATATATCAAAGAAAATGCAATGATCATTGAAGAGATCCTTCGTCAACGTTTAGAGGGAATCAAGAACGAACAGGGCGTCTACATCACACCTGCTTTTCCAAAGCTAATCTATGTATTAGATGAACACAATTGTTTGAAAGGCGGCGAATATGACTATATTACTGAGCTTGCAGTGAAATGCTCTGCAAAGCGCCTGTATCCGGATTATATTTCGGCCAAGAAGATGCGTGAGAATTACGAAGGTAATGTATTCTCCTGCATGGGATGCCGAAGCTTCTTAACTCCATGGAAGGATGAAAACGGCGAATATAAGTTTGAAGGACGTTTCAATCAGGGTGTGGTAAGTCTGAATCTCCCGCAGATCGGCATTATTGCCAACGGAGATGAGGAGAAGTTCTGGAGTCTACTAGAAGAACGTCTTGACCTTTGCTATGAAGCATTAATGTGCCGTCACAATGCCTTAATGGGCATCACTTCCGATGTAAGCCCGGTACATTGGCAATATGGTGCCATTGCAAGACTCGGCAAAGGCGAAAAGATTGATAAATTATTACTGAATGGTTACTCCACAATCTCCCTTGGTTATATTGGACTATACGAAGTAACCAAGTTGATGAAGGGTTGCAGCCATACCACTCCGGAGGGACAGGAATTCGCACTTCGTGTTATGAATCGTCTTCGTGCAGCAACGGATAAATGGAAAGCAGAGACCGGCATTGGTTTTGGTCTGTACGGAAGTCCGGCAGAATCCCTCTGCTACCGTTTTGCAAGAATTGACTTAGAACGTTTTGGAAGCATTCCGGATATTACAGATAAAGGTTACTATACAAACTCTTATCATGTAGATGTCAGAGAAGAGATTGATGCATTTAGCAAATTCCGCTTTGAAAGCCAATTCCAGAAAATTTCTTCCGGCGGTGCTATCTCTTATGTTGAGATTCCAAATATGCGGAATAATTTAGATGCCTTAGCAGAGGTTGTCCGGTTCATTTACGACAACATCCAGTATGCAGAATTCAATACAAAGTCTGATTACTGTCATGTTTGTGGATATGACGGCGAGATTCTGATAAATGATGACAATGAATGGGAATGCCCACAATGTGGTAACAAAGATCACGCAAAAATGAACGTAACCAGAAGAACCTGTGGATATCTAGGTGAGAATTTCTGGAATGTCGGTAAAACAAAAGAAATCAAATCCAGAGTGTTACATCTGTAAGGACGGAAAGATATTATGAATTACGCAGAAATCAAAAAATATGATATTGCCAATGGACCAGGTGTCCGTGTCAGCCTCTTTGTAAGTGGCTGCACCCACCATTGTCCAGGTTGCTTCAATCCGGAAACATGGGATTTCAATTTTGGAAACCCCTTTGATAGTGATGTGATTAATGAAATTATAGAAGCACTTCAGCCAAGTTATATACACGGGCTTTCCCTCCTGGGCGGCGAACCCTTTGAATACAAGAACCAGATTGCATTGGTGCCGCTATTGAAGGAAATCAAATCCAGATTCCCGCAAAAAGATATCTGGTGCTATACCGGATATGACTTCGAAAAAGATCTTTTGGAAACAATGTGTACGAAATGGGAAGAGACAAAGCAGATGCTGTCTTATATTGACATCTTAGTGGATGGAGAATTCATAGAAGCAAAAAAAGATTTAGCACTTCGTTTCCGTGGTTCTTCTAATCAACGCATTATCAAAGTACAGGAATCTCTGAAACAAAATGAATTAATTCTCTGGGATGATACTAAGGATTTCTCAATATATTAGAACATTGACACAGAAAGGAACAGAATATGTTAACTGCAAATGTTACCATCAAACGATTAAATGATAAAGCTACTTTACCAACCTATGGTTCTGAATATGCTGCAGGTGCAGATCTATATGCCTGTATTGCTGAAACAATTAGCTTTGAGCCAGGTGATACAAAATTAATTCCAACAGGGCTTGCCATGGAGATTCCAGCCGGATACGCAGGACTGATCTATGCAAGAAGCGGCCTTGCTTCCAAAAAGGGACTGGCCCCTGCAAACAAGGTCGGTGTTATTGATGCAGATTACCGCGGAGAAATTATGGTGGCATTACATAATCATAACAATGTCGCTGTCACAATTGAACCGCAGGAGCGAATTGCACAATTAGTAATCACCCCATATCTTACCGCTCATTTTGAAGAGGTTTCTACCTTAAGTGAAACTGTTCGTGGCGAAGGGGGATTCGGTTCCACCGGAGCAAAATAAATGCCAACCAGTAATCAGCGAATCTTACTTCTGCCCGCGGGACAACACAAACTCTATCTCTTCCCGCTGCAGTTCCGTAAGATTCTCTGGAGGATTCCCCTCTAATTCCCTTGCCTTTTCGTAAGTAATTAACGGTCTTAACAATACCTGGTGATGATCCACCGGGATATAAGATACTTTCTTTTTATCAGCTACAGAACGCAGTCCATAATACAGAACCTGTTCCCCATTCTTTGCCGCCAATCTTGTAAGTTCTGCCACCTGGCATACCCCCAGTGTTTCACTATATATAATCTCTTTCTTCTCAAACATGTTATCCAAGCTCCCCCTATCCAGGCTCAACCCACATTACCGGTATGATTAGTCCTCATAGATAGGTTCAAAATCGTCTGGTCCATGACCGCACAGTGGACATGAGTAATCAGCCGGCAGTTCCGTTCCTTCATATACGTAACCACAAATCTTACATTTCCAGCCAACAATCTTCTTATCCTGTGCAACTTTCTGTGGCTTTGGTTTCAGTTCATTCTGATAATCAGCATAGGTTAATGGTGCATGATCGCTTAATACTTTTCCATCCGTCACCTCTGCAATAAATAACATATGACTGCCAAGATCCTGGCTGCTTACTACTTTGCAACTTAGCATTGCACAGGCTGCCCATCCCATATACGGAACACCATTATCATCCACCGGCAACGGAAGACTTTCTAACTTGTCTACATCTCTTCCTGACTGCATTCCAAAATGCCTGATGGTCTCAAAAGTAACAGACTTATCTAAAATACTAACGGTAAATACTCCACTCTCCTTAATCAGATCACAAGAATAATTCGACTTCAGAACAGAAACAGAAACACGTGTGGGACTATTGGCCACCTGCATACATGTATTAATAATACATCCATTCTTCTTGTCTCCATGTCTGGTTCCCAACATAAATACACCATAACTAAGCTGATACATTGCTTTTTTATCCATACTAATCTCCTTCTTGTTATAACATTATATGTTATCCCATAATCACTATATATTATAGGAATATTGTACCTAAATTCACACAATTTTACAACTATTTTTTCCTTCCATATGTCTATTGACCACTTAATCCCTCAATCTCTCCATATGCTTTTCCAAGTTCCAATGCCCTTCCTTTATATTGTGCCATCTGGCTTACTGAAACAATCTGAAATCCCATTTCTTTCAGCTTCGGAACCATGATTTCCACCGCTTCCGCCGTTGAATCATAAATATCGTGCATCAGTACAATATCCCCATCTTTCACTGTAGAGAGAACTGTCTGTGCAATCTCCTGCGCATTGCGGCTACTCCAATCTTCTGTATCCAGATCCCATAACACCACCGGTTCCTGCAGCATGGCAAGGGTGTTATCATCATATGCCCCATATGGTGGACGAATCAGTGTTGTTTCTTCTCCGGTTGCACTTTTCACCGCGCGGTTCACATCGGATATCTCCCGTTCAATCGTATCATTATCTGCTTTTGTCAAGTTGGTATGATGATAGGTATGATTACCTATTTCACTTCCGGAAGCAAGAATGCTTTGCAATGTTTCCGGATAACTTTCTGCATTGTTCCCGAGAACAAAAAAGGTCGCATGGGAATAATTTGCATTCAGCACATCCAGTATTCGTTGTGTATACTCCGGATTGGGTCCATCGTCAAAAGTAAATGCTACCATCGGAGCGGATGGATCTACAGTGTCCGGATCTGCTGCACCAAATGTAATATGTCGGTAGTATGTCAAAAACTGTCCCTTTTCACAACTTTCATCCTGATTATCTGCTGAATGCGCAATTCCCTTATTCACAATTTCCTGATGGGTTAATTGATAGTACCACATCTTCATTCTTCCCTGTGGTGATACCTCCGCTGCCATAATACAAATACAGGTTACGACCACAACAAATATGAGACTTACCTGCCTCTGGTTCCTTTGCAATCTTCGAAACAGCCTTTTTATTTTTCTACAACTTTTTCCTATCCATCTATAAATCAATTTATCTGCATTCATTATAGTATTCAATCCTTTGTATTATACTTCTTGATTATGTAAACCAAGTTTTCATTTTTAAGTATAACACATCATCACAAGAATACTATCCCTTTTTTGTGAAAAAATTCTTAAGTTTTCTTCATCTGCTATAATTTTACAACCAACGTATCATATCCCTGTTCCTGTAAAGACTTTTCCAAATTTCTGGCATCCTCTAAGGAGTCCTCTTTTCCAACAACAACCGCATACAAGCCATTCCAATCCCGAATCTGGGCATAATACCCCTTATCCATTATCTGATTCAATTGATATAAGGCATTTTCATACCTACGGTACAAACCAATCTGCACACCATACTGATTATTACTTTGCGTACCGCTTACTGTTTCTTCAATACCCGTAGCGATTCCCTTTGCCATGGCATTAAAATTCTGGTCAAATATCTTATTGTCCACATCCGAATTCAGGAATCCTGCTTCCACTAAGACAGCCGGCATCTTCGTCTTCTTTAACACAATCAGATCTTTCCGCTCGGGAACACCTAAATCATTAAAACCTACCTGTCTTAACTGCGAATTAATATTTTGTGCCATTGCTGCCGGCACACCCGAATCATTATACACTAGTGTCTGTACACCTGAGTATGTGTTCGCATTGGGGCTAGAATTGCGATGAAAAGATACAAAATAGTCTCCTCCACTGTCATTGGCAATCTGTGCTTTATCAATGGGTCTCTGATAAATATCCGTTGTTCTCGTATAAACAACCGGATACCCATCCTGCTCTAACTGATTGCCCACTGCCAACGCAAGACGCAGATTATCATCTTTTTCTTTCCTTCCATTATATGTTGCGCCGTTATCGTAACCACCATGTCCTGCATCAATAATAATTGTCGGTTTCATGCCCGACCTCCCAATTCTCTCATCCTACTATATGCCCCATGGCTTGTTTCGGTTACAATATGTTCTTCGTATTCCACTCCATTCTTTGTCAAATCATAAAATCTTATCCTAACTGGTATAACGTAAAGCCTCAATCTCCAAATCCTCAGGGATTACAACCTCACTTGTATCGGCATAGGAAATGGTTCCTGTCCCTGACACACTGGTCTGTGGCTTTCTCTCTTATATTCTATCCGGTCTTATGGTTCGACCGGTAGAAGAAGCTTTTGCAAAACAAAGACAATTTATCTCTGATGCCAGTCATGAATTAAAGACGCCAATTACCGTAATCCTATTTTGCTGCCTTTTCCGCTTTAATCACATTCTGGAATTCCTTCATATCCCTTGCGATTTCTCCACTTAATACTAACAGACAGATCAGATTAGGAATCGCCATTAAAGCATTGGCAATATCCGACAGATTCCATACCAGATCCAATGTCTGTGTTGCACCAATATAAGCCACTAATGAGAATATAATACGGTATACCATATTATACTTATGGGTTCCTAATATGTACTCAAACGCCTTCTCACCATGATACTCCCAGCCAAGAATGGTAGAAAATGCAAACAGTGTAATTCCAATTGCAACTAACCATCCCCCGGCAGAACCAAGAACTGTCTTAAATGCCTGAATGGTTAGGGATGAGCCAACAACAAGATCATCGCGGATAAAAGAACCATCCGTTCCAAAGTTATATACATTCTTGTCATCCCCCTGCCAGGTTCCACTGATTCCATCGTCCTTTAATTCTGTCTTGGATACTCCGGTTGCGATGAGATCCGCATCCCCTTCATAAGGTGTTAACACAATCTGAGTGGTACCATTTTTCAGGGTAATCTTCTCATTTCCATCCACTGCAACATCATACTCTGTCGTAGTCACTTTATCATTCTGAGATGCCTCGATTACCATCTTAGAATCCTTATATGTATAAGTTCCTTCCATACTCTTTGTTGTCATTCCAAGAACTCCGGAAGATGCAATGGCAAAACCGGTGATCGTACATACAACAATTGTATCCCAGAAAGTTCCTGTCATATTAATGTAACCCTGGCGAACCGGATTATCCGTAGTAGCTGCCGCTGCCGTAATAGCTGCCGAGCCCATACCTGCCTCATTAGAAAACACTCCTCTGGCAACACCATAGCGCATTGCACCCATCATAGAAGCAACAATGGTACCTAATGCACCACCAGAAACCGCTTTCAAACTAAACGCCATTGAAAAAATGGTTGCAAGCCCGGAAGGAAGGTTACTGATATTCCCAATAATTACAACAATACCACATACCACATAAAAGATTGCCATAATCGGAACAACAACTGATGACACCTTTGAAATACTCTTAATTCCACCTACAATAATCAGCAAAGCACATACGGTAATTACGATTCCAACCACTGCAGTAGAAATATGAAATGTCTCATTTAACGCAGATGCAATGGAATTCGCCTGGGTCATATTACCAATACCAAAGGAAGCTACCACTGCAAAAAATGCAAATAACCAACCAAGAACACTTCCAAATTTCTTATGTTTGAAAGCCTTCTTCATGGTATACATGGGACCGCCGGACATCTCGCCCTTTTCATTCACTTCCCGATATTTGATTGCCAACATACACTCTGAAAACTTGGATGTTAAACCGAAACAGGCGGATACCCACATCCATACCAATGCCCCCGGACCTCCGGATACCATTGCGGTTGCAACTCCAACGATATTACCTGTACCAATAGTCGCTGCGAGTGCCGTTGTCAAAGCAGAAAACGGAGAAACATCGCCTTCCCCTCTACTCTTCGTTCTGGCCTCTTTACTAAGTGTACTCTTTAATGCATATGGAAGATTTCTCCATGGCAAAAAACCAGTCCGTATCGTCAGAAAAATTCCAGTTCCAACTAATAACACCAGCATAACCGGTCCCCATACAAAATCATCCACCAAACTTACAATTTCTGAAAAACTCATCCTCTTTTCCTCCTTACTACAATCGGGCAGGCTTCCCAATTCCCATACATAAAAAAGAGGGCACTATATGCATAATGTCCTCCTTTGGATAACTTAACTATACACACTTTTGTAAGTATTTGTCAACATATATTTTCATTTTTTTACATAAAATCTTTAATTTATTAAGTATATCCTGTATCCTTATTCAACTGACTTTAACGACTCCGCCATATCAATCCCCTCAAGCTTACGTGACATAAAGAAATTCACGACCTGATTAAACACTAACGTCAACAACACACTCATTGCATAGCTTAACGCAGACACATGTACATCGAAAGCAATGGCATCCACATGAATCTGACTCATGACAAACATATGCAGATAATGTCCCACAACAAGACCAACCAGACTTCCAATCAATGTCAAAATAATATTTTCACGGAACACATAAGAGTTCGTTTCATCCTTATAAAATTCCAGCACCTTGATGGTGGCAATCTCCCGGATTCGTTCTGTAATATTAATATTATTCAAGTTATAGATTACAATAAATGCAAGCATAGCCCCACATGCAATAACAAGCATCACCACATAATCCAAACTTACCATCATATCTGCAACCCGTTCTTTCAGATCTTCGCTGACATTTACAGAATTCACACTGTCTTCTTTCATCAGATTTGCTGCGACATCTTCTGCATCAACCCCCTCTTTCACATTTACAAACATGGCATTCCATTCCGGTTCTTCTCCGAATAATGACTCGTATGTCTCTGTGCCAAGAATGACATAATGGTTGAAATAATTCAGATAAATACCACTGACTGTAACGGTTCCTCCCTTCAGATCAGCATTTTGTAACTCTAATGTATCTCCAATCTGCAGTCCCAAACTATCTGCCAGTTTATAGGAAATCACAATCTCATTTTCAGCCGGCAGCTCCACTTTTTTTCCTTCTTTTGTATGCAGATCCATATAAGAATCAAAATCCTTTGTATTTTGGGGCACTAAAAGACTGACACTTTTGACTTTCCCATCAAAGGTTGCATCTGCTGTAGACTGTCCGGTCTGTAAAGAGGACTCCATCTCTTCTGTTTCTTCCACATCTGTACCTGCAACCACCATGTCATATAGTGAAATAGTATCAAACTGTGTGTTTGCAATTGTCGCTATGGAATCCCGGATACCCAGACCTGCAACCAACAATGCCGTGCATCCACTCACCCCGATTACCATCATGAAAAAGCGTTTCTTATATCGGAACAGATTCCTCACAGACACTTTATCAAGAAACTTCATATGATTCCACAATACCGGAACCCGTTCCAGGAACACCCGCTTTCCAACCTTAGGTGCTTTGGGCCGCATTAACATTGCCGCCACCTCTCTTAATTCCTGATAACATGCCACAACTGTGGTTCCCACAGAACAAATCAGTGCTACCACCATGGAAATACAAGCGAGTCTGATATCCAATACATAATGCAACGATCCCATGTCATATAACATCTTATAGGCAATCCAGATCACATTGGAAAATGCCCAGGTTCCGGCAACAAATCCAACAATCGCTCCACTAATTGCTGCACTTCCCGAATAAACAATATACTTTGCAATAATGGATGAATTCGAGTAGCCCAGCGCCTTAAAAATTCCAATCTGTGTCCGTTGTTCTTCTACCATTCTTGTCATTGTGGTCATGCAGACAAGGGCTGCCACTAAGAAAAAGAAGATAGGAAATACTCTTGCCACACCACTGACAATAGCAGAATCATTCTCAAAATTGGCGTATCCGGTATTAGACTCTCTGCCAAGTACATATATCTCCGGGTTCTTTAAGTCATTCAACCGATCTTTGGAATCCCGAATTTTTACTTTGGCATCGGCAATCTTTTCATCAAACTCCTGCCTGCCATCCTCATATTCCTTCTCACCATCTGCTAATTGCTGCTTTGCATCTGACAGTTCTTTTTCTTTCGATTCTATTGTCTTTTTTGCATCGGAAATCTTCTGTTTACCATCCGCCAATTGCTGCTTTGCATCGGACAGTTTTTTCTTTGCTTTCTTAAGCTGTTTCTCAGCTTTCAAAAGTTGTACTTGAGAAGCATCTAACTTCGCTTTGTATTTGGTCAGTTTCTGTTCCGCTGCATCCAGTTGTGTCTTAGCGCTTGTAAGCTGAAGGGAAGTCGCATCCAGTTGGGATTTAACTGTAGCTAATTTTTCTTCCTGCTGTTGCTGTTCCTGTTCACTTAGGTATGCTTTTCCCATCTCATATTGTGTCTTAGCATTCTGATATTCTGTGTATGCGTTCTCGTATGTTTCTGCATTCACGGTATATTCTGACAGACTTTTTTGATACTCTGAATATTGCTCATTATAAGCCGCAAGACCTTTTTGATAAGATTGCTTTCCCGACTTATACTTCTTTTCATTCTTCTGATAAGCTGCAAGACCTTTCTTATATTCTTTTTCGTTCTCCTTTAATAATTTTTCGTTCTTTGCAATCTCATTCTTTGCATTTGAAAGTGCCTGTTGTCCATCTGCAACCTGTTTTTTCCCATCTGCAATAGATTGCAGAGCCTCCGCCAAATCTGCCTCTCCATCTTTTGACTCCCTGGCAAGTTCTCTGTCTGCATCATCAATTTCTTCCATGGCATCTCCATAGATGGTATCGTATCGGGCGTCCGCCTCTTCCTTGGCATAGTCCTCCCAGACATCCTCTTTATCTTTCATCAATGCATCATATGCATCGGAATAAATGGCAGCATCTTCACCCTTTTCAAATGTGACATATATATCCGTATCATAGTCCATGTCAAATACTTCCGGCATCACATATAAAAATGCATTCACATGTCCATCTCCCACAGAAGAAGAACCCCGGTCATACATTGTATATAACGGAGATCTGCATAATCCCACGATAATGTATTCTCTCTGCGCAAATAATTTACTATAATCGGAATCATTTGCATCAGATAATACAATTTTTTCACCAATCTGATCTTCCTGAAAAAAATGCTCATCCGCTAAACATTCATTTGCATTCTCCGGCATCCGGCCGGCAGTTACCTGTGGCAGATTAATCTTAGACGGAATGGAAATAAGCTTCATAACATGTTCCACACCATCTTCGGTATTCACTAACATATCCAGACTTTTACTGCCTTCTGCCTCTGCCACACCATTCTTTTGAGATAAATTTCCGGCACTATCCTCATTAAACCCTAATGAAGATAATATGTGATAATCATAGAGATTCAGATCCCGAAAATAGAGATTACCCGTATACAGCATTGTCTCATGTGCCATCTTCAAGCCGGAAAAGATTCCGACACCAAGTGCCACTATCAAAAGAATTGCCATATATCTTCCAAAACTTTCCCTGATCTCCCGAATTGTTGATTTACAAATTCCTTTGCTCATTCTTTCACCATCACTTACCACTCTAAAGTCTCTACATCTACCGGATGGGCATTTACCCTGATATCTGCGATTGTTCCACTTTTCACTGTAATAACACGGTCAGCCATCTGCGTTATGGCTTGATTATGTGTAATCACAACAACCGTTGTTCCCGTATTCTTGCACGTATCCTGCAATAACTTCAACACCGCTTTTCCTGTCTTGTAGTCAAGTGCCCCCGTTGGTTCATCACATAATAACAGTTTGGGGTTCTTTGCAAGTGCTCTCGCAATTGCAACACGCTGCTGTTCTCCTCCTGACAGTTGTGCCGGGAAATTCATCATACGGTCTTGCAGACCTACTTGTGCTAATACCTGTCTGGCATCTAATGGATTCCTGCATATCTGGGATGCTAACTCCACATTCTCCAACGCTGTGAGATTCCCAACTAAATTATAGAATTGAAACACAAACCCAACATCATATCTGCGATAGGTCGTAAGTTCTTTCTTATTCATTGCTGATATTTCCTGACCATCTAAAAAGACCCTTCCTTCGGAAAGCGTATCCATTCCACCTAATATATTCAGGATGGTTGTCTTTCCGGCACCGGATGCCCCTACAATGATACAAAACTCACCCTGCTCAATTGAGAAATTCACATCGGAAAGTGCATGAATGGCAACCGCTCCGGTTCCATAACATTTTCCCACATTTTGAAACTCTACAAATGCCTCCATTTTCACTCTGCCTTTCTGTCACCATAGTTATCAACTGTTTCCTGCCTGTCAGCTTCTCTTAGCTGATTGATAATGCGGTTCACCAATCCCACCCGGTTAAATGGTGTCATCAGGTAAAATCCATCTGCATAATTCATTGCCTTTTTTCCAATCTCCACACAGATTTCTTCTGCCACCTGTTCCGCCGCTTCCCTGCTCATATCCGGGGAGTACCGCTTAAGAATTGTATCCGGAACTGATATTCCCGGCATTTCATTCTTCATAAAAACTGCATTTTTATAACTCACTAATGGCATAATACCGAGAATAATCTTTGCTCCTGTCTTCTCCTTCAGCTCCTGTACCCTGCTGATATCTTCATCTGAGTAGACGGGCTGGGTCAGAAAATAACTGCATCCTGCCTCCATCTTCTTCCTCATACGTGTCACAATGGCATCTATATTAACACCTGCATAATTAAGTGCTCCACCAAAGTAAAACGGCTCATTATGAAACACTTCTGCATTCATGTTGGTGACATAATCCATCAGTTTAATGGAGTTAAAATCAAATACTGCCGATACTGTTCCCCGGTCATCCCTTGCCACAGGATCTCCCGTAATGATCAACATGTCACGGATACCATTAATATACCCGCCCAGCATCGCTGAACGAAGCGCAATCACATTGCGGTCTCTACAGCAGACATGAGGCATTACCTTAAGCCCCGTCTGATTTGCTAAGTAGATACCCATCTCAAAGGCCTCTGCTCTCGGTCTTGCCATGGGTGAATCTGAAATCGTCACCAGATCCACCTGATTCTCCTTCAACTGATAACCTGCTTCTAAAAACTTATCTGCCTTACCATTAAATGGTGAATCAATCTCTACCACATATACCCGTTGTCCCTGATTCAGTTTCTCAATAAACGCATTCGGCTTCGTATCTTCATAACTATCCTGCTGTCTGATCTCAATTTTCTTTGACTGAACAACCTTATATTCCTGAATCACATCTGCCAGCATCTTAATATATTCCGGTGTCGTTCCACAACATCCTCCAACAACATTCACACCATTCTCAAGTATGTGCCGCATCATTTCCGCATAATAATCCGGATGATCGATATACACTCTCTTTCCCCGAAGCATATGGTCGTAGCCGGCATTGGGCAGTGCACTAAGAATACAGTCCTTTCGAAAATGAAGCTTGCTAAGCAACTGATTCATATGGGCTGCCCCTATACCACAGTTAAATCCAAAAGCGTCAAACACATCAATCTGCTCAAGTTGTGCAACCATCCGCTGCATACTGTAGCCTGCCTGCGTAAAACCACCACGATTAACTGAAAACTGTGCCAATATAAAGACATCTTCCTGTCGTTCCTGCCCCCACGTCTTCAGATATTCCGCCACTTTTTTAATCAGTTTCCAGTCATCAAATGTCTCAAATACAAAAATACGGATACCATGTTCTAACAATGTTTCCGTAATCATCTGATATTCTTCCAGGACATCCTCTTCTTCCTTCTCATCACAATACCGAATAGGTCCTATGGATGCCGCAATATCAATTGCTCTATCCGATGCTGTTTCTTTGCAATATTCTGCAACTGCATTTTTTGCACATTGCACCGCCATGGATAAATGCTCTCTGATATCTCCGTAAGGCAACAACATATGGTTCACTGCAAACGTATTAGTCCGGATCACCTGTGCCCCTGCATACAGATACTCTTTATGTATCTTCACAATCCTTTCCGGATGCGATTCGTTAGCATATTCCGCTTCTCCGTCTTCCGGATACAATCTGTTATAGTAAGTTCCCATTGAACCATCCATGAGGATAATCTCTTTTTGAATTCTGTCTCTTAATTGTATGTGCTGACTCACACTGTTCCTCCTATTGCTGCAACTTTCCTAAATACATCTTATCCACAGTAATCAACATCGTATCCCCTTCACAAAGTGGAGCATCCGGATTAATGTCCGTCGTCAATTCTCCGTCCTTTCGCAGAGCCACAACATTAATTTTCTGTTTCTGCCGCAGTGACAATTCTTTCAAAGACTTGCCGATCCATTCCGGTCGTATTGTAATCTCTACCATGCGAAGCGTCTTGGAAAGTTCAATGAAATCAATAAAATTCCCAGCCATGATATTTCTTGCAACACGAACCCCTCCGTCATGTTCCGGACTTACAATTCTATCCGCTCCTATTTTTTCAAAAATCAATGCCTGGGTATGATTCTGTGCTTTGGCTATTACAAATGGTACCCCGGCCTCCTTTGCTGCAAGAATGGCCATAATGCAGGCATCCAGACAGCCTGTCATGGCAATCACTACTCCATCCATGTTAGAGAGTCCTAGTTCCACATAGGAACGCTCCTCTGTGGCATCAATCTGCATGGCAAGTGTTACATCATCTGCCATGTCGGATATCCTGTCTTCATCAGAATCTAACACCATAACCTCTGCCCCTGCACTCATAAGTTCAAGTGCAACACTACGTCCAAATTCTCCTAATCCAAATACTGCGTATGATTTTTTTCCATTCTTACTCATATCTTCACTCCTAACCTACTGTTATCTTACCTTCCGGAAGTCTCAATGCTGTTTTTGTATCCTTCATAGTAAATGCGATTACCATCGTGATAGGACCGATTCGCCCTAAGAACATGCAGATGCACAGCACAATCTTTCCTGCCAATCCTATTGTTCCTGTATAATCTCTCGACAATCCCACAGTTCCTAATGCACTGTAGATCTCGAAAATAATATCTACACTTTCACCACACTCCAAAAGACGCATTGCAATAATGGCAAGAATACTTGCCATAAAACTGATAAAAATAATGGCAATCGCCTTACGTACAATTTTATCCGAAATCCTTCTGCCATAGCAGGTAACATCGTTATTACCGCGAACAGTTGCCACAACACTTAAAATCACCACTGCCACAGTTGTCACCTTCACTCCTCCTGCCGTTCCCACGGAAGAACCACCGGTAAACATCAAAAACATTGACGTAATAACAGAGGGAACCGTCAATCCTTTCTGCGAGATGGTAGCGATTCCTGCCGTTCTTGTAGTTACCGATTGAAACAATGCCGCCATCCACTTCTGTCCACCTGTAAATCCACCTATTGTAAGTGGATTGTTCCATTCAAATGCAGCAAATAACAACGTACCGGAAATAATGAGAAATGCACTCATTGTAATCGCAACCTTCGAATGCAATCCCAGCAGATCAAATATTCTCCGCTTGGACCCTTTTATCTTCTCCCTGACAGCATGCAACACATCCCACCATACAATAAATCCAATTCCGCCTAATATGATAAGAGTCATTGTAACAATATTAGCCCATACATCATTCACATATGGCATAAAACTCGTCTCACCTACTATATCAATACCCGCATTACAAAATGCCGATACTGCGTGAAATACAGAATACCAGATACCCTTCGCCGGTCCATATTCCGGCACAAACACCGGTATAAAACAAAGAGCGCCTATTGCTTCTACTAAAAATGCTCCCTGGAACACTCTTCGTAAAAATTGCACCAATCCCTTCAGTGTATCCAGATTAAATGCATCTCCCAACAGCATCCGGCTACTTAAGGAAATCTTCTTTCCCAGAGCCACCATCAAAGTGGTAGTAATCGTTATCACCCCAAGTCCGCCAATCTGAATCAGGATTAAAATAATGATCTTACCAAAAAGGCTCCAATGACTTGCTGTTGTCACAACCACCAGTCCGGTCACGCAGACACTTGTAGTTGCCGTAAACAATGCATCAATAAACGGCGTTGCCTGTCTACTGGCAGATGCAATTGGCATTGTTAGCAAAATCGTTCCGGCAAAAACAGCCAGCACAAAACTCATAATAATAATCTGCGTTGTCGTCAAATGTTTCTTCTTTGTCTCCATCTCATCTTTTCCTCATACCATTCTATCACTTTATAACCTTACACTAAACTGTATAAAGTATAATATGTCTCCTCTCATATTTCAAGGTTGTTTTGTTCCTGTTTGTTATATTGAAAATCAAATTGCGATATGCTATATTTCTATTATAAATGGAATTGGGAGGAGATACGAATGAAAAGACTACCTATGAAACAAATTCTTACGTTTGTTGCTGTTTTTGCAATTATGGTATCAACAATATGTGTATCACCAAATTATGCAATATCAGCACAAGCAGCAAAAAAAGTTACCGTTAAGAGTATCAAATCAGTTGATGCTTTAACAGGAAGCAAAACCATTTACCTTGCAAAGGGAAAGAAAGCAAAAATCAAAACCACAGTAACAGTTACACCTAGTAGTTCTTCTAACAAAAAGGTTACCTATATATCTTCTAATAAGAAGGTAGCTCCTGTGAACGGCAAAGGTGTGGTCACAGGCAGGAAGGTCGGTACGGCAAAGATTACCGTTGCCTCTAAAAAGAATCCAAAGAAAAAAACAACCGTAACTGTCAAAGTATTAAAAGGCAAAGTGACAAATGTCAAACTGGACAAATCAGCAGAATCCATTTTTGTAGGCGATAGTATTACACTGAAGCCAACTGTTACGGCAACTGCAGGTGGTAAGAAGAATGTTGTCTGGTCATCTTCCAAAAAAGAGGTTGCCACAGTAAAGAATGGAACCGTCGTGGCAGTTGCACCGGGAACAACGACGATTACCGCAAAGGCAATAGATGGAACAGGAAAAAAAGCAACCTGCAAAGTGACGATTCAACAGAAAGAATCAACACCAGGGAATACAACGCCGGGAAATACAACACCAACAACTGTATTAATTTCCGGACTTTCATTATCGGATATCCCTGAATCAATAAATATCGGAGAAAAGAAGACTGTAACAGTAGCCGTTAGTCCGGAAAATGCTACGAATAAAAACATTGAGTGGTCAGTTAGCCCTGCAGGAGTTGTCGAATTAACTCCGAATGGTCTAAGTGCAGAGATTAAAGCTATTGGCAAAGGGGATGCAACCATTGTTGCAAAAGCCACAGACGGAAGTAATAAACAGGTGAGTTGTCGTATTGATGTTTGGGGTATAGCTCTTTCTATCAGTAGTTCAAATCCTGATTACCTGGAATTTGATAGTTATGAACATGAAAGTTCTTTTATAGATTATTCTCTTTCCGGCTATGTATCATGGGAAAAGGTAAAAGATACATTACAATATGAATTACCGGAAGGATACACTGTATCACTTAGAGAGTTTGTAGATCCTGATTGGGTTTATAGAAAAGGGGATCTTGATATTAAAAATAGTGATGGAAAAGTGGTTGATAGTTTTAGTATTGAATACTACGTTATTGGATTACGCGGTAATTGTAAATATACCGGTACTAATAAGCAAATAAAAGTAAATATAGAGGAAGACGAAGATTATAACTATATTTACATTACAGGTAATATTCCATGGAAGCAAGTTGACAAAAAAACGTTAACATTTACATGTACCATGGAGGGTTTTGAAGTTGTCCCTATATGGAAGGATACGGATGATGAGCTTCCGCATGTTGGTTACCTGGAAGCACGAGGCATAGGCGAAAGTGTTGCTTGTGAAAAATACAAAATTAGTTATATAAATACAGCAGGAGAAATTGATGAAATAAAATATACTACAACGGATTTGGTTCAGCATGAAATCAGCACATCTTCTATAAAAATGTATGGTATGAAACCATGGGACGAAATTAAAGACAAGATAACCTACTATCATTATGAGGATAATTCTGGAAGCGTTGCTGTTAACGTCCAATATGGGGACGCTGTGAATGATGAATCTGTTGCACTGTTAAATGTAATGGATGGAGATACCGTTATTCGGAGCTATAATATTATATATGTGGATTGTACGGAAGGCGTCTCTAAAGTAAGTTGTAATTCCTCTGCTTTACTAAGATATTCAGTTTGTAATGATTATGAATATAGTTCTATTAGTTTGTATGGTACAAAACCATGGGAAGAAATTAAGAATGAATTAACATATTCTAATTCATATTCCGGAGACTTTAAGGTATCATATACTGATGATGGTGGCGATTATGACGATGTTTTGGATATATTGGATGATAATAATAATATTGTAAGAAGTTATAATATAGATTATTGCAAATGTATAAGACTTTCCTATAATGCTAATTATCTTAATTTGGGTATTACAAAAATGAACATTTACTATTCTTCAGACTATGGAACAATAGAAATATATTCTAACAATTCAGCTTCTACTGATTTAACAACTCTTATGCAACAGTTGAATTTTAATTGTCCGGATGTGAATGGTTATACATGCGAATATAGCGATAACTACTTATATATAAAAGATGCTACAGGTAATGTTATTACACGGTATTCTGTAGAAAATCAATCCGGTAATTATTATATAAATAGCATTGAAGGAACCGGCATTAGAACGTTTAGAGAATCTCCACGGAACAATGAGATTTCAATCTTGAGTGAAAATTATAGAGTGCCGGATGACTTGGAGATAACAACGATTCCCGGATATTCAGCTGACTATGATAAGGATAATGAAGCAATTATAATAAAAGACTCAACTGGTACCCAGATAGCTTACAGAAGTATAAGAGTATATGGACCTGAAGATATGTATTAAATCTAAATTAATCCTACAAGTGAAGTTACTATGTTTGTAATTTAATAGATAAGCGATTGTATCTTGATATAAGAGGATAGTGTATAATCTATCCTCTTTTTACTTAAAAACGATTCATGTGCTTCACGTTCTAAAGGATAATTCTAGGACACACAACAATTTATCAATAC
>CAMEFI010000041.1 GCA_945915475.1 uncultured Clostridium sp.
TGCTTAGGATACTTGTCAAATCTGCACAACTCAATATGCATTTTCAAGAGTTTCGTAATTGCCTAAAAACTTATGTGTATGAAAGGGGAATCAGAATGCATATTGAAGAACAGGAACAGTATAAAGTGGTTTGCTATGTGGATAGAAGGGATTTACGGACCCATGGCATCCGGGTAGAAGATGTCTTAGAAAGGACACCGCTTGGCAAAATGTTTATTGCGAAGGCGTCTCAGCTGGCAAAAGAAAGTACAGAATATGAATGGCCGGGATGTGCATTTTCCATGCAGATAGATGTGTATCCTGATTCCTTAGCGCTTGTCTTTTCGGAACGGATCGATGATTATCTTTATAATCTTAGACAGTCTATGGCTGCTTTGCCGAAGGAACAGGCAGATCAGCTTGATAAGATGATTGTTATGATTTCCATGGCAGAGGAAGAGGAGGCCAGAGAAATGATACGTAATTTTGAGACCAATGTACAAAATTTAGTCGAAAAATAGACAATATTGTTGAAGTGCACAAAAACAAATGTATATATTGTATAATATGCACAAATGTGCTATAATATGCTATATAATTTGTATTTGGGAGGTAGACAATGAAAAAAGGAATGAAGATTACAGCAAAGATTGTTCTGGTAACATTGTTCCCACTGGTTTTAATTAGCGTGGTAGCAATCTGGATGGGGGCAGCAGGAGAACAGAACATGGCATACCGGTTAGTCGAAGAGAATTTGGAGAATGTTGCGTGGAACGTGGATAGTCTTTATAATTTGTATGACAAGGATGATTATTCTTATGAGAATGGTATGTTTCGGAAGGGTAATACCCAATTGACGGATAACTTTGAACTGATCGATGGGATCAAGGAGCAGTCTGATATTGAAGTCACGCTGTTCTGGGGGAAAGAAAGAGTCCTTACAACGATTGTGAATGACAAAGGAGAACGGGCGGTGGGGACGACCTTAGATACGGATTTTGCAGAGGATATTCTTTCCGGAAAGAAGGAACGGTATTTTGCAGAAGATATTCAGATTGCCGGTTCTGATTATTGTGGGTTTTACATACCGATGACACAGGAAAATGGCGATATTGTGGGAATGATATTTACCGGTCGCTCTAAGGAAGATGTTCAGAAAGAAATAAAAGTGGCAGGAGCAAAGATGGCTGGCAGCATGCTGGTGATTCTGCTCATTACGCTGGTTGTAATTGTGATTGCCATCCGGAGAATGATTACCGCATTGAAGCATACCATTAGCCGTCTGGATGATGTGGCAGAGGGGAAACTTGATTTTGATATGCATGAGAAGCTGTTAATGCGTGCAGATGAGATTGGGGAGATGTCCCAGTCGATTCAGGGCTTGATTAATGAGTTTAAAAGTATTATCACGGATTTGTCGGATAACTCGAAAGAATTGGAGAATTTCTCCAATGAGTTTGGACAATCTTTTGATACTATTACAGAGAATATTTCTAATATCAACACTGCCGTGGATGAGATTGCCAATGGTGCTACGTCACAGGCAGCTGAGACGGTGGAGGCAAATGATGAGATTACCCGTATGGGACAGGCCATTGGCAATGCGGTGGGAGATATTGAAATTCTCAATAGCAATTCGGATAAGATGAAAGGATATTCAGAGTCGGCGGAGAATACATTACAGGAATTGGTTACTATCTCGGAACAGACAAGCCATGCCATTGATGAAGTGCGGGCTCAGACGAATCTGACCAATGAATCAGCGAAAGCAATTCAGATTGCTACGGATATGATTACCAATATTTCTGCACAGACCAATATGTTATCTCTGAATGCCAGTATTGAGGCTGCCCGGGCGGGAGAGAATGGAAAAGGCTTTGCTGTTGTGGCAGATGAGATTCGGAATCTTTCTGAACAGTCAAAAAGCTCTGCGGATGAGATTATGGCAATCGTATCAGAATTAATACGGAATTCCAATACCAGTGTAGATACCATGAATCAGGTTGCAGTAAGTGTGCAGGAACAAAATGAAAAGTTAGAGAATACGAAAGCAATGTTCCGTTCATTGAATGGGGAGATTACATCGGTATCTGACGGGGTGAACCGGATTCGTGATATTATGGATGTGTTAGAAGAGCAGAAGAATACCGTTACAGCCAGTGTGGAACAGTTAGCGTCCATTGCCGAGGAGAATGCAGCATCCACGGAAGAGACATCTGCATCTATGGCGGAGCTTCAAAATATTGTCAAAGAATGTCATGAACAGACACAGCGTCTGGTTGAAATTTCTGGAGAATTGAACAAGTACACGAATCATTTTCAATTATAGTAGAGAGGTACTATAAGGCAAAAAGGAATCCGTAAAATGTGATGAAATGAATCAGACACATTTTATGGGTTCTTTTTTGTTGTAAATGGTCGATATTTGACATATAATGAAGCTAGTATGCAAAAAGGAAGAAGAATTTATATGGATCAAAGGATTAATAATATTGTTTTTGATGTTGGCAATGTACTGATTGATTTTTGTTGGGAAGAACATTGTCGTAAATTAGGATATGATGAGGAAATGATTCAGCAATTTGCAGATCAGATGGTGAATTCTGACTGTTGGAGTAAGTTAGATGAAGGTACCATGACAGAGGAAGATGCGGTTGCGGAATTCATACATAGAATGCCACAGTATGAGAAGGAAATACTTAGATTCTGGGACACACCGGAAGGATTTGTAAAGGAATATCCATATGCAGCACCCATGATGGATTACCTGCACCAGAAAGGGTATAAAGTATATCTGCTATCCAATTATCCGCTTCATATGTATGAGATTCACTGGCCCACCTTTACTTTTTTTGCAAAGGTGGATGGTTACGTGGTATCAGCGGTGGAACAATTGAAGAAACCGGATCCGGCCATATATGAATGTCTTTTGGAACGATATCATTTGGATCCCGGAGAGTGTCTGTTTGTGGACGATCGAAAAGAGAATGTAGATGCAGCAAGAAGAGTAGGAATGCAGGCGGTTCAGTTTTATTCTTACGAACAACTTCAAAAGGAATATGATATATTTTGTAAGGAGGAATGAGATTATGCCACCGATTACGAATGATTGGGCAGAACCATTACAGGAAGAATATAAGAAGGATTATTATAGACAATTATACTATAAAGTCAATGAAGAATATAACAGTGGAAGAACCATTTATCCACCGGCAGATGATATTTTCAATGCATTTCACCTGACACCGCTCCATGAAGTGAAATGCGTCATTATAGGACAGGATCCCTATCATAATGAGAATCAGGCACATGGATTATGTTTTAGCGTCAAACCGGAAGTAGACATCCCGCCATCCCTTGAGAATATCTACAAAGAGTTACAGGATGATTTAGGATGCTATATTCCCAATAACGGATATCTTGTGAAATGGGCAAAGCAGGGTGTTCTTATGCTTAACAGTGTGCTTACGGTAAGGGCGCATCAGGCCAATTCGCATCAGGGGATTGGTTGGGAACAATTTACAGATGCGGTGATGGATATTCTGAACAAACAGAATCGCCCTATTGTGTTTTTACTTTGGGGAAGACCGGCTCAGAATAAGGCTGCGAGATTGAATAATCCGAATCATTTGATTCTGAAAGCACCTCACCCAAGTCCCCTTTCTGCATACAGAGGTTTTTTTGGGTGCAGGCATTTCAGTAAGGCGAATGCTTTTTTGAAGGAACATGGATTGGAACCGATTGACTGGCAGATTGAAAATATTTAGTAATTATTGTAACCTGGTTGGATAGTTTTCGTCTTATATATTAGAGCACGTAATAAAGCTAGCAATGTGCTGATCGTATGGTGGAAGGGAAGAAGGATGAAATGGAACATAAAAATCAAAAGAGAAAATTACATGTGAATGGTTTAGATGGCCTGCGAGGAATTGCTATTTTAGGAGTTATTTTTTACCATTTGATGCCTGGAAAGGTACCAGGGGGATTCCTTGGCGTCAATATGTTTTTTGTAATATCAGGTTACTTGATTTACCGGACTAGCGTATGGGATCTGTGTAGGGGAGAGTATTCGATTTCTGCATTTTATAAGAGAAGATGCAAGAGAATTTTCCCTTCGTTGATTGTAATGGTATGTGCGGTAATGTTGGCGCTACTGTTCTTTCTTCCCGGGGTCGCAAATGGGAAAACAGGAGAGATTTTAAGCATTTTTACCGGATATAATAATTTGTGGCAGATACATCAGAATGCCTCATATTTTGCGAGGATGAGTCAACAATCACCTTTTACACATTTATGGGCAATTGCAGTTGAGATGCAGTTTTATGTCATATGGCCGCTGTTGTTTATGGTAATGCGTTGGTTAAAGAAACATATATCGCGTGAAGGAGTAAAGTTTTTTCTTGTAATTGCGGTAGTAGTTACAGGTTTGTGGATGAGTATATTATATCAGCCGAATCAGGATGTATCCCGATTGTATTATGGAACAGATACCAGAATGTTTGCATTATTGCTTGGTGTTCTTACTGCAATGATACAGAAAGATTTTCAAACGTATTGTGAACATCGTATGGCTCCGTGGATACACAATCTGTTGCTCTTTGGAATGATGGGATTGTATATTATTTTATATTTCTTTGTAGAAGGTCAGATGCCATATGTGTATCTGGGGGGGCTGTTTGCGAATGGTATTCTTTGTGCAGTTATCATTTTGGTGTTGCTAAGTAGTAGTTTTGCAGAAATTATGGAGCGAACACCTTTTACAGTCATTGGAAAAATCAGCTATGAATTGTATTTGTGGATGTATCCGATTATATTCTTATTTGGATATTATAAGAAGAATTACGGATTCATTTACTGGAGTCTGCAATTGATATTCATTTTTCTTGTTGCTGCGATACAATATCTCATCATGAAACGTTTTCGGAGAGAAAGAAATGCGAATTTTTTCTGCAAAGTGAAGTATGTGACGTGTAATTTGATAATGGTTTTTATCGTACTGTTTGCCAGCATTGGTATATGTAACCGGATTCCGGCCAATTTCTCATATCCTCATCAGAACCAAGTAAATGCGGAGAAACAGGCAGAACCGATGCAGAGGATTCCGATGGTGGAAGATAAGGGAAAGAAAATGGCAGACCATCAGCAAGAGGAGAAACATACTGTCGTAGACAAAAAAAAGAGTATTCAGAAAAGCATGGAAGAACAGGCTACAGACAGAAAGATTACAGCGATTGGAGATTCCGTGCTGTTAGGAGCAGACAAGGATGTTGAACAACAAATTCCCAATTGTATAGTGAATGCAAAAGAGTCAAGACAAGTTTATAAAACAAAAGCAGTTGTGGAAGAATTGAAGGAGAATGGTGAACTTGGAGACGTTGTGATTCTTGCACTTGGCACCAATGGTACATTTTCATCAAGTGTAGGTAAGAAGCTAGTGCAAGCAATTGGTTCCGAACGTCAGATTTACTGGGTTACCGTATATGGACAGCATTTACAATGGCAGGAGGACTCCAATTATATGATTTGGTCAATGGCAGAAAAGTATCCAAATGTGCATGTGATTGATTGGGCGGCTTTAGGAGAGAAACATCCGGAATGGTTTATAGAAGACGGTGTTCATTTGACACAGTCTGGTTGTGAAGCATATGCGAAGTTGCTTCGGGATAGTGTCTCACCTTAAATAAAATAACACAATAAGTATAGAATGCTTTCTTTGATAATAGAAAGTTGGATAAGGGGTATAGAAGATGATATCATCTGTGACAGCAATCGGACAGAATATGATATGTGATGATGATTTAATTATTGCACAGTTTTTGGAACGGGATGAAACGGCTATAACAAATGTAGAATGTAAGTATGGAAAATATTGTCATGCAATTGCATTTCCCATTTTATATGATGAGGAAGATACAAAGGAATGTTTGAATGACACTTGGTTAAAAGCATGGAATTCGATTCCACCAACGATTCCTGAGATTCTTTCTGCTTATTTAGGAAAGATTACAAGAAATCTAGCAATCAATCGTTATCGCCAACAGAATGCACTGAAAAGAACCTGTGACTATTTAGCAGAGCCTTTGGAGGAATTGCAGGAGTGTGTGTCTTTATCCATGAATAACGTGAGCGAGGAAATGAATAAACAGGAATTAGAAGAAGTAATAAACAGTTATTTAGATGGGATTTCAAAACAAAAACGTCAGATGTTTGTGCGTAGGTATTTTTATTTTGATGATATTGAAGAAATTGCAAAACGATTTCACATGAAGGAATCTTCAGTAAAAGTTGCATTGCATAGAATGCGAAAAGCATTGAAGTTTGAGTTGGAAAAAGAAGGTTATGAGATATAAGAGGAAAGGAAGGCTGTATATGAAAAAGAATTCAAAAGGCAAGATCAATAATATGGAATTGCTTGAGGCAATGAGTGGTATTCGGGAATGTTATGTAAAAGAAGCAGATTTTTATAACGCAGAAAATGATGTATTGATCCGGCCGGTTTGGCGTGCGGTGGCTGCATTTGTTGCAATGATTGCACTGAGTATTTTATTGCCTAATCTGAATGCTACAACTGCACATGCAATGCAGAATCTTCCTGTAGTGGGTGCATATTTTAAGATGGTGACATTTAGGGAATATCATTTTGAAAATGAGAGTCATAAGGCGGATGTAAGCGTAAAAGGTATAGAAAGTATGACACAGGATACGGATTCGGCAGTCGAGAAACAGGCAGAACAATCAGCAAATGAGATTAATGTGGATATGACAGAAAAGACGGATGCCCTCGTGGAGGAATTTCAAAAACAGGTTGCCAGACAGGGATATTCATCATTAGATGTGTCTAGCAGTGTAATTACTGATTCTGAAGTATATTATTGTGTGGAATTGTCTACATTTGTTACACAGGCCGATGGATTTGAAATCAATATTTATTATACGATTGAAAAGAAAAGTGGGAAAGTTCTGGCGCTTTCAGATTTATTTCAGGATAACGCCGATTATGTAGAAGTAATTTCTGATAATATAAAGTCACAGATGAGACAGAATGAGAAACAGGATCCGAATAAAATTTATTTTTTGAATTCAGATGATTTGACGGAATGTGGTTTTAAAGAAATAGATGAGAATCAGCAATTTTATATTAATAAAGAAGGACAGTTAGTAATCTGTTTTGCAGAGGCAGATGTTGCACCAGCTTATATGGGTGCGTTGGAATTTGTTATACCGAATGAGGTCATTGCAGACATTCGAAAATAAGAAGAAAAGTGCGAGGGAGAAACGTGGAAATATATATTGTACGTCATGGTGAAACAGTATGGAATGCAAAGAAATTACTGCAGGGAAGTACGGACATTGAATTAAATGAGAAGGGAAGGGAATTAGCAGGGTTGACGGGACAGAATTTAGAAACTGTACATTTTGACGTAATCTACAGTTCTCCATTGATTCGTGCTTACGAGACTGCCTGTCTGATAAGGGGACACCGGAATATTCCCATTATTCGGGATGAGCGCCTGCGGGAATTATGTTTTGGAATAAATGAGGGTAAGAATTTTTCAAAACTGTTAGAGGATGAGTCGGATCCGTTTCATTATTTCTTTAAAAGACCGGACTTATACCAGGCGCCGGAAAAAGGTGAGACATTGGAACATATTTGTGAACGTGCAGCAGATTTCTTAAGTGAGGTTGTGGAACCACAAAAACAGGATTTGGAACGCATTATGATTGTAGCCCATGGAGCCATGAACAAAGCGCTAATGTGTCACATCAAACATCATGGAATTGATCAGTACTGGTCAGGGGGATTACAGACGAATTGTAATGTTATTATTGTCTCCTTAGATGATAATGGATATCAGGTTATCGATGAAACACGGATTTTCTATGAATAAGAAAACAGGGCTATCGTAGGATAAAACGAAATACGACGGCCCTGTTATTGCGTTATTGTGACTTGATTTCTTTCCAAAGATTGTTGTAAAGACGATCAGCATCTTCACCGAGATAGTGGAAAGTTTCTAAGTTATGATATTGTGATAAGTCAGGAAAAGCTATGGTACTGTTGCGGATATCATCATCTTCAATTAATTTTTGCGCTTCTACATTTGGGGTAGAATACGTAATATACTCAAAGTTCATAAGAGCAATATCCGGGCGGCAGAGGTAATTAATGAATTTCTCTGCATTTTCTTTGTTAGGAGCATCTTTTAAGATACACCAGGAATCAATCCAGACATTGGTACCTTCTTTCGGAATAACGTATTCCAGGTCAGGATTCTCCCGCCTGGTGTAAATAGCCTCACCGGAGTAGATAACACCGATGGCGGCTTCGTTACCGATCATTTTATCTCTTACCTGGTCAACAACATATGCCTGTGTGAGTGGTTTTTGTTCAATCAAAGCCTGTTTGGCCTGCTCTAATTCATCCGGGTTGGTTGCATTCATGGAATAGCCTAATTTCTTAAGGGCCACCATGAATGCATCGCGGACAGAATCCTGCATTAAAATATTGTCTTTGTATTTGTCATTCCATAAGATATTCCAGGAATCAACAGGTTCATCCACCATGGTCTTGTTATATAGAATACCAACGGTACCGACGCAATAGGGAACGCTATATTTGTTTTCAGGGTCAAATTCTTTCGATTGTTCCATATAATTCGGATCTATGTTCTTAATGTTTGGTATCTTGTTAAAATCAATTTCTGCAAGCAGATCATTATCTATCATTTTCTGAATCGTATAGTCAGAAGGACATACAATATCATATTCAGCAGCTTTGGATGCCACTTTTGGATACATGGTTTCATTGGTCTCATATTCATCATATACCACTTCTATACCGGTTTCCTCTTCAAACATCGTAATAACTTCAGGATCTAAATATTCACCCCAGTTATAAACGATGACCTGTTCTTTATTTTCTCCCTGAATAAGAAATACGGAGCCGGTTACCAGGATAATAACAACGGCAGCTGCTGCAAATTGTTTGGAATATTTTCGCAGAAAACTTACTTGTTTTTTTGGCTGTTTTTCCTTTGCAGGGCTAATATTAACAATAAGTAAAAGTACAAATACTGTTACAAAAATGATGGTAGATAATGCATACATTTCCGGTTTGATTCCCTTACGCACTTCGGTATAGATTTTGGTAGAAAGCGTATCCACACCGGCACCTTTGGTAAAATGTGTGATAATAAAATCATCCAGTGACATGGTAAATGCCATCAGGAAACCGGAAAGGATTCCTGGCAGAATGTCCGGGAAGATTACCTTGAAAAACGCATATACCGGAGATGCCCCAAGATCCAATGCAGCTTCGTAGGTGTTTGGGTTAAGCTGTTTGAATTTGGGCATTACATTTAAGATAACATAAGGAATATTAAATGTAATATGTGCAAGCAGAATAGTCTGCATGCCGAATCGAAAACCAAAACTGATAAATAATAACATCAGAGAAATTCCGGTTACAATATCAGCATTCAGCATTGGAATATTGTTCATACCAAGTAGCAGATTGCGGGTGCTGGCCTTCAAATTGTTCAGTGCAATACATGTGATGGTACCAATTAATGTTGCAATCACAGAGGAGATGATTGCAATAAAGATAGTATTGTACAGAGCCTGCATAATGGCTTCGTTTTTGAATAATTCATGGTACCAGCTTGTGGTGAATCCTCCCCATTTGGCACGGGTACGGCTGCTGTTAAAGGAAAGGATGATCAATGTTACGATTGGTGCATATAAGAAAATGAATATAATGGCAACATAAAACCGTTCAATAAACCGTTTCATTACATCATTCCCCCTTCCCCGTCTTTATCAAAGACAGCAGATGCTGCCATACTGATCACGATAAAGATCATCATAACAAGAGAAAGACCGCTTCCCAGGTTCCAATTACTTGCCTGTGTAAATTCCTGTTCGATTACGTTTCCAATCAGCAAAATCTTGCTTCCACCCAGCAGATTTGAGATAACGAAGGTTGTGAGAGCAGGAATAAATACCATAGTAATCCCACTGATCACGCCCGGCAGGGTGAGAGGGAAGATAACCTGTGTAAAGGTCTGTATACTGTTGGCACCTAAGTCCCTGGCGGCATTGATGACATCCTTATCTAACTTAATCAGCGCATTGTAGATTGGCAGCACCATAAACGGCAGAAAATTATATACCATACCAAGTACAATGGCATAAGGTGTATTAATAATATTTAATGTAGGCAGATGAAAAAATGTCAAAACAGAGTTGATCACACCGGTCTTTTCCAGCAAAGTCTGCCAGGCTAAGGTACGCAGTAAAAAATTCATCCACATTGGCAGAATAAAAATTAGTACGATAAAACTGTTCTGGTTGACACCAAGTCTTGATAAGATCATGGCAAGGGGGTAGGCAAGTACCAGACAAATCACCGTTGCAATTAAAGATAATAAAATGGATAAGCCTAGTGCTTTCAAATGTTCCGGTTTGGCAATTGCTGTTATGTTTGTCAGGGTAAATTGTTTATCGGCATCAGTGAATCCGTAATAAAAGATCATAAATAACGGAATCAGAATAAACAGAATTCCCCAGACTGTAAAGGGCATAGCAAGCCATTTACCATGTTTAGTCTTCAACGTATGCCACCTCCTCATCTTCGGATTCTGGTTTATGCATAATCTGAATGTTAAATGGGTCTACACGGATACCGACCTTTTCTCCAAGCGGATGCATAACAGTAGAATGTACAAGCCATTCGTAACCGCCAGCCATAACCTCCATCTCATAATGAACACCTTTAAAAATGATGTGGGTGACTTCACCTTTGATGGTCCCTTCTTCCGGTTTGCATAACACAACATCCTCAGGACGAATTACAACATCAACCGGTTTGTTGGTTCCAAAGCCTTCATCGACACACTGCCATTTAGCATCAAAGAAAGATACAAGACGATCTTCGATCATGATTGCGTCAATGATATTACTGTCTCCGATAAAGTCGGCAACAAAAGCATTTTCCGGTTCGTTATAGATATCTTCCGGTGTTCCAATCTGCTGAATATACCCCTGGTTCATAACGACAATAGTATCGCTCATGGTAAGTGCTTCTTCCTGGTCATGGGTGACATAGATAAATGTAATTCCAAGCTCATTTTTTAGCCGGATCAATTCATACTGCATATCCTGACGCAGTTTCAGATCCAATGCGCCTAGTGGTTCATCCAACAACAGGATCTTGGGCTCGTTTACAATGGCACGGGCAATGGCGATTCGCTGCTGCTGACCGCCGCTAAGGGATTCCGGCTTGCGGTTTTCATAACCGTCAAGATTTACTAGTTTCAAAGCGTATTTGATTTTGTCATCAATATAGGATTTGCTCTTATTCTTTAATTTGAGTCCAAATGCAATGTTTTCTGCAATTGTCATATGGGTAAATAAGGCATATTTCTGAAAAACGGTATTCAGTTGCCGTTTGTTGGGTGGCAGATGGGTAATGTCACTACCGTCAAACATAACCTGTCCTTTGTCCGGCTGTTCGAATCCACCAATGATACGAAGGGTAGTTGTCTTGCCGCAGCCGGAAGGTCCAAGAAGGGTTAGAAATTCATTTTCACGGATGTATAGATTCAAGTCGTCTAAGACAACATTGTCACCATAGGATTTTGTAATATTTACGAGATCAATTAATTTGTTAGCCATGGAACAAGTCCTCCTTAAGAATAGTATTAAAAGCTTGGGGGGCTGGATACCCAGATTAAAGTAGCGCCATTCTTACCTGCTTCTATATAATGTTTGTTGGAAGGTGTGAAGTAAAATGCTTCCCCTTTTTTTGCTTTATGTATCTGGCTGCCAATATGAATCTGAATAGAGCCGTTTAATACATAACCAAATTCTTCGCCTTCATGTGGAAGGTCCGGATAAGTGGAACCGCCTGGTGATAAGGTAAGGCGGATAGGTTCCATCTCGTTTTTCTGGGCATTGGGAATGATCCATTCAATTGTATTCCCTAATTCATCGTCTTTTTTTTCAAAGTAATCTTCTTTGTGAAAGACAATCTGTTCATCCTCTTCATCATTAAAAAAGTCTTTGAGTGTTGTACCAAGGCATTGCAATATGTCTGTTAAGGTTGCAATGGATGGTGAGGTTAAATCCCTTTCTAATTGGGAAATAAAGCCTTTTGATAACTCTGCCCGGTCTGCAAGTTCTTCCTGGGTCAGACTTTTTGCAATTCGGAGTGTTTTGATTTTGTGACCGATTTTCATAGGCTGTCCTTACATAATAATAAATTCAAAGTTTACTGTTACTAAACACAACAAGTGTTATTATACACAGTTCTTTGGTGAAGTCAATACTAAACAGAAAAGTTAGTAGAAGTAAACAAAGAATATGTCAAAGAAATAAAAGCGGATAGATTTCATGGCTATGATTTCCATTCAGTATGTGCTATAATAAAGATAATTTTACTTGTTGATTTCATTCACTTTCAAAGGTGAAATTACCGAATGCCATCATGAACAAAGTTCCTGATGGAATGAGTGGATATGATATAGGGAAGGAATCGGTAATATGGGGTTATTAGAGGCAGATGCAATTGAAGATTTGCTGCATAGTTCAAGTATTTCTAAGGGAATCGAACGAACAATGGAGCGTATGATAAATGAACTTGAGATGGACAGTATGTATATCATTCGCTATGAAGAGGATTTGAAACAATTAGAAGTTGTTTTTGATTGGGAAAGTGGAGAAACGGAGAGGGCAATAGATTTTGAATCCTATATTCATTCCATTGAGGAATGGTATCATTTTGATGAGGAAGATATGTTTGTTGCCAGAGCGACGATGGTGCTTCCTACAGCAGAGCGGACATTGTACAAAGAATGTGGGTATGAGGCTGTAGTGGAATATCAGATGACGAATCATGGTAACGTGATTGGCTACATTATTCTTGGATGGAACCATATTAAGAGTCTGTCCGAGGAAGATGCCAAGTCCGTACACGTATTACTAAAATTGATGAACGAGGTGTTGATCCGGCAGTTTTATAAGGAAGTCATGGGTGAAAGTGACTGGAGACTTTTCAAATTAGCGAGTACCATGACAAAGACAATGGTGTACATGGTTGATGATGAGTATAAGATTCAATTTATGAATAATTATGCGAAAGAGTCCTGTCCACATATTAAAAATGGTGACTACTGTTATAAAGTATTAAAAGGAGAAGAGGCACCATGTAAAGATTGTAAGAACTGTCATTTGCAATTAGGAGAGTCGACAGAAAGTATTGTATTTCTTCCATTTTTAGAAAATTCATACCGGATGTCTGCCATGAGAGTCCGTCTAAGGGAGAATCGGACGGGATTTTTGATGACATTACAACAACAGGTGGAAACACAACAGGTGGATCATCGTGCCAGTATTGGAAAGAAAATGATATTTGCACTGCAACAGATTTATAAGGATCTGATTGCGGTGGAGATACGCAGGGATATCTTTTATGATCTGTTCCGGGAACAGTTGGATAATAAGTATTCCTATAGTATGGACTTTGTCCTCAAATGGTTATCCAAGGTACATTTAGATGATAAACAGAAATTCTTAGAGTGCTTTGATATTAATTTCTTACAAGATGCCTATGAAAATGGAACCACAAAAAAGGAGATAGATTTCCGTTATCGGACCCATGAGGGCAGTTATCATTGTATGAATGGACAGTTGCTGTTTGAAAGGAACAGTAATAAAGAAGTGGTTGTATACATATTGTTTCAGGATGTGGAACAGGTGCGCAGTGCCAAGATTGAAGAAGAAAGACAGCTTCGTAATTCTTTGATGGCAGCAAGGTCTGCCGCAGAATTAAAAGGGCAGGTGCTTGCTAATATTTCTCATGAGATACGAACGCCCATGAGTGGAATTATCAGTATGTGTAGCGTTGCCAGACAGGTATATGAGGACAAAGCGCGGTTGTTAGAGTGTTTATCCAATATTGATGATTATGCGGATCATATGATGCAGGTAATGGATTCCCTGTTAGATACCGTGAAGGTGGATCAGAATAGCATAACCATAGCAAAACAGCGGTTCCGTTTAGAGAATTTCCTCAATCAGATTGATATTGATGTGAGGGAGACCATTGAGAAGAAAAATGTACAGTTTTATATTGAATCCCAGTGCCGGTACCAACAGCTGTTGGGGGATTCCATCCGGTTACGGCAGGCTATGACGAGTCTTATCAATAATGCAATCTCCTATACACCGATTTCAGGGCAGATTCGTTTGACCGTTAGACAGATTGCTGTGGATGGTAAGAGAATATTCCTTCGTTTTGTGATTGAGGATACCGGAAATGGTCTCAACGAGAAGATGAAAGAAAGTATTTTTGGATTTTCTCATAATGCAGATAATGGGGCAATTGATGAACAGTATTTTAATCTTTCACTGGCAAGCCATATTATTCAGTTGATGGGTGGTAAGATAGGCGTGGATTCCACGAAAGGAGGAACGCAGTTGTATTTTACGATTCCATTTGAATTGCAGGAAGAGGAGAAGGAGAAGCCGGTTAAGAAGAAGACGAGTCTGCAGGCTGGGAATTTCTCCGGTAAACGTATTTTGATTGCAGAAGATAGTGAGATGGCACAGGATGCATTACGTGCAGTGCTGGAGGTTGTTGGATTTCAGGTGGATGCTGCTGAGAATGGTAAGAAAGCAGTGATTCAGTTTATTTCGCAGCCTGCATTTACATATGATGCTATCCTGATGGATGTGCATATGCCATATATGGATGGAAGAGAGGCTACAAGATGCATTCGGATATCCGGAAAGGAGGATGGTGAGACCATTCCGATCATTGGTCTGATGGCGAATACCTACGAAGAAGATATTGAAGAATCCTTGAAAGCGGGGATGCAAAAGCATCTGCCAAAGCCAATCGATGTGGATACTCTTTATAAAGTGTTAAAGAAGCTGATACCAACGGATAATGAATGATAATAAGAAAAGCTGCCATACAGGCAGCTTTTCGCTATTGTTCTTATAAACAGGTTGCTTTTTTATCAAATGCAGGATTAAATGCATAAAAGTTCTTGGCATCCAAATCATCCTGGATTAAGCGGAGACTTTCACCAAATCGCTGATAATGTACCATTTCACGGGCACGCAGGAATTTGATGGCATCGTAGACATCCGGTTCGTCTTTACAGAGCCTTAGAATGTTGTCATAGGTTATTCGGGCCTTTTGTTCGGCCGCCAGATCCTCGTGTAAATCTGCAATGGGATCACCGGTCGACTGCAAAGATGCTGTAGAAAATGGCATTCCGCTGGCAGCTTGTGGCCAGATTCCGGTTGTATGATCTACATAATATTGGTAGAAACCGGATTCTTCAATTTCTTTCATGGTAAGTTTTTTTGTAAGCTGTGTGACGATAGTAGAGATCATTTCTTCGTGCCCAAGTTCCTCAGTGCCGATGTCCGTTAATACTCCGATCACACGGTTATCCGGCATGGCATACCGCTGTGACAGATATCGGGTAGAAGCCCCCTTTTCACCATCCGGACCGCCAAGCTGGCTGATGATCGCCATAGCCAGTTTCGCATTGGTTGTTTTGATGTTTACTGGATATTCTAACATTTTGATATATGTCCACATTAGCAATCACATCCTTTCTGCCATGGCCATGGCTCATTTCCCCAGCTCCAATTGTCCTTGCAATGTACACCGTAGATTGTAAGTGGTTCGAAGCGCCGTTCATAGATATTTACTGCTTTTTTGAGGGTGGCGTTGTAATCGTGATATGTCGCCAAACCACACGGGCAGTCTGGATGGGTATCGAGATAAAGAGCCATTTCAATAACGGCAAAATTGGTGGCCTGAATCAATTTCATTAAGTCTTCTTTACACATATTTTCCATATCAACATCTCACCCCACAAAAGATATAGTTTAGATCTTTGAAAATGGTTCCCTGGTTAAGGGCACAGGTTGTGTCGTACAGTTCACCCCATTGCTGCCATGGCACATATGCCATAACAGGAGGGAAGGTATTTGGTAACTGGGTCATAGGGTCATCTTTATAGCAATTCATTTTGGGTTTTGCTTTGCATACACATTCCACATCCATGCGGCGATGATTTTGGTCCTGAATCGTCCGTTTGCCACAGTTGTACTGTGTATGTCCCGGACGTCCCTGACGGGGATAGGGATTCATACTATTACAATAGGATTCCACAATGTTTCTCCTTGCTTTCTTTCATATATTATATGATATGGTTAACGAATGGATTGTGTTACTGCTTCTTGGACGATTGGGGGATAGAGAATTGGGTGAAAGAAAAAGAGACCACGGAAGTGGTCTCTTAATAGCTGAGCATAAAAAGAACTTTTATCGTCTCCTAAATTGATAGAATATCAATCTTAGCTATTTGGAAAGAAATGGATAAACAACCTAATATACCGGCGTGTTATGCTGTTGATCTGTAATTATTATACATTACAGTTTGTAAACTATCAATTCCCCCAGTATAAGCCTTTTATTTCTCAAAGACTTGTGCCAGGTTATTTTCCTATTGCTTCCTCTGCAAAATGAGTATCGACAAGCTGATCATAAGGAACCCGATGATCTAATTCTCCGGCATCAGACAGGATATTTTGTAACAGATCAAAGCTGCTTTCTTCAAATACAAGATTGTCTTTCCAGGTATTCTGTTCATAATAACGGGTTACAATGGTTTCAATGGTTTTAATATCGGTTTCTTCAAATTGTGGAGCAATAACGTTTGCAATTTCCTCCGGAGTATGGCTGTTTACATACTCCATTCCTTTTTGTAAGGCATTTGTGAAGCTTTGGATGATGTCTTGATTTTTGGATAAATAGCTTTTTGTTGTACAATAGGAGGTATAAGGAACATAACCGGAATCCACACCTAAGGATGCCACAACATATCCTTCTTTTGCAGATTCCAAGGCCGTAGCAGATGGTTCAAACTCGACAGTGAAATCTCCCTGACCGCCGGAAAATGCAGCAGCTGTACTTCCGAAGTCAATACTTTGATCAATAGATACATCCGTAGCAGGATTGATACCATTTTTCTTAAGAATATATTCAAATACCATCTGAGGCATACCACCCTTTCTGCCGCCTAAGACATTTTTTCCTTTTAGCATATCCCAGGTGAAGTTCTCAATGGGTTCTCTGGCAACCAGGAAATTACCGGCACGTTGTGTGAGCTGGGCAAAATTAACGGCGTAGTCAGAAGCACCTTCGCTATAGAGATATACAGAGGATTCGGCACCCATAAATCCGATATCGGCTTCCCCTGCCACTAAGGCAGACATGGTTTTATCAGCTCCAAAACCGGTTACCAGTTCAAGATCGATTCCTTCTTCTTCGAAATATCCATTTTCAATGGCAACATATTGAGGGGCATAGAAAATGGAATGTGCGACTTCATTTAATGTCACTTTGGTTAAATGATTATTCTTTTTGCTGCAGGCAGCACAGGTGAATATCATAACAGCAGCAAGGAAAGTGGCAGCAGCTGTTTTGATGAATCGAGATGGTTTCATGGATAGATTGCTCCAAACACTTTTTTAGTAGTATATTCTTAATGAATGAAAAAGGTTCGGAGAGAAAAAGATGGTGGGGAAATTCATTGCAGTTCTACCATATTTTTGGTATACTTAAGAAGAATAATAGGGATAAAATGATTTTTACTTTAATGATTGGGAGGATGTCCTTTATGAATAACAATGGACTAATGATGCAATATTTTGAGTGGTATTTGCCAGAGACACATGATCTTTGGAAACGGGTGATGGAAGAAGCACCGAAACTGAAGACGCTAGGGGTAACTGCTTTATGGTTACCGCCGGCTTATAAGGGTGCTTCCGGTGACAAGGACGTGGGATATGGAGCATATGACCTGTATGATCTAGGTGAATTTAATCAGAAGGGGAGTATTCCCACAAAGTATGGTACGAAGAAAGAATATATTGAAATGATTCAGGCTGTGCAGAAGAAAGGAATTGACATTTATGCAGATATAGTATTGAATCATAAGATTGGTGCCGATGAGACGGAGTATATACAGGCAGAGCAATTTAATGCAACAAGCCGTAATCAGATGGTGGGGGATGAGAAGACTATTTGCGGATGGACAAAGTTTACTTTTCCTGGTAGAAAGGGGAAGTATTCTGATTTTACATGGAATTGGACACATTTTGATGGAATTGACTGGGATCAGCAGGCTACCCGGAATGCTATCTATCGCTTTGTGGGAAAGACATGGGATGAAGCGGTTGATGACGAGAATGGCAATTATGATTACCTGATGGGAGCAGACTTGGATTTTGATAATCCGGAAGTCAGGGATGAATTATACCGATGGGGTGCATGGTATTTGAAGATGACAGGAGTGAACGGATTGCGGTTAGATGCCGTTAAGCATATCGGATATTTCTTCTATCGGGATTGGCTGCCGGCAATGCGGGAAACCTGTGGAAAGGATTTGTTCTGTGTTGGTGAATACTGGCATTGGGATGTGAATCGTTTAGAAAAGTATCTTGAGAATGTCAACTATGAGATGTCTTTGTTTGATGTGCCGCTTCATATGCATTTTCATGATGCGTCAAAGGCACATGGAGACTACAACATGGCAACCATATTGAATGATACACTGGTATCCAGACATCCGATTCAGGCGGTCACTTTTGTAGATAATCATGATACTCAGCCGGGACAGGCTCTAGAGTCATGGGTAGAGGATTGGTTTAAGCCACACGCTTATGCTATTACACTGCTTCGCAGGGATGGTTATCCATGTATATTCTATGGTGATTATTATGGAATTCCTCATGATGATATTGCATCCAAGAAAACACTTCTTAATAAGATGATGAAGATCCGTAAAAGGTTGGCTTATGGTGAAGAACATGATTACTTTGACGATTACAATGTAGTGGGATGGACTAGAGAAGGGGATGCAGAGCATAAGAATTCGGGGATTGCTGTCGTTATGTCCGATAGTACAGGTGGCAGTAAGCGTATGTATGTTGGCAGACAGTTTGCAGGACAATTCTTTAAAGATGCACTTGGTAATGCAAAATATAATATTAAGATTGATGAGGATGGCTGTGGGGAATTCTATGTGAATCGGGAGACCGTTTCCATCTGGATTAATGAAGCAGTCAGATTATAAAGCAAAGAATGGAAAGTCAAAAGACTTGCATTCAATGGGCATCTATACTATAATGGAAACACTTTAGTACAGTGAAGAACTACAGAGTGAAAGAAATGTGACTGTGAATATAGACAATACGGATGGAGTGCAGAATATGGGGAAGACAATACGAACCAAAGCAGTATCAGAGATGTTTGAAGCGATTCTTACTTTACAGGAGGAAGAGGAATGCTATAAGTTTTTTGAAGATGTGTGTACCGTGAATGAAGTATTATCATTAGCACAACGATTTGAGGTAGCTAAAATGTTGACACAAGGGCATACATATATGGAAGTTGCAGAGAAGACAGGTGCTTCCACAGCAACGATAGCACGTGTGAACCGGTCTCTCAATTATGGTGGAGAAGGGTATGAGATGGTCTTTCAGCGATTGAAGGACAAAGGACTTATGGAGTAGACAGAAGTGGGGTTTCAGGAAAGAGATATTGTAGGTAAGAATAAGAAAAGGAACTGGTTCACAGTTCCTTTTTTGCTTGCTTTTCTTTCTGCTTGGCTAATTCCTTGGCCTCCTTGCGCTCTGCCTTCGTTGGCTGTGGTGGCTGCATGGAATCAATCAGTCGTTCAATTAATTGTTTCTTTGCATAGATATCATAACTTAACATGGTAATCATAGCAAATGTTTTGAGGTAATCATCTGATTCCTCAAACTGTTCTTCCGCAATCTTACATACTTCCTGCATACTTTCCCGAATATGAATGCCGTATTGCTGTTCTAATTCAAATATGCTCTGATAGATATCACTCATGGTAGTACCGGATTCTGCATGAAAATAGGAATCCGTCATGGGAGCTAACAGATTCTGGATATCATTAATGGATAAAAAGTTCTTCAGATAATATATATAAATCAGAAGAATGATATGGTCTTTGGAATACTTCTTCTTATCAGATGGTGGTAACAGATTATTCTTGGAATAATTGTTGATCATTGTCTTGGTAAGAATCTTGTCCTCCGGGTGACGTTTGTTCCCTGCTAGCTGTTTATCCATAAAAGTAGTAATCTGATCCATGTATAATTCAATGGATGGAATATCCTCTGGATAAATATAGTCTGGTTGAATCCATTGTTCGATTTGTTTTTTTATTTTGTTAAAGTCATAATTTTTCATATACACCCTCACATATCAAGAATAATTCAATAAGTTGAAATAATTCTATCTATACCACAGTATATAGTTTTTAAAACTATATTGCAAGCGTTAATTATTTGAAAATGTTAATTTCGATTGATCTGTTTCATAATACTGGAAGCAGTGGATGCATTATTCATGGTATAAATATGGATGCCATCGATTCCGTGAGCAATCAGATCATTAATCTGGTTAATCGCATAATCGATGCCGGCTTTTCGTAAATCATCCGGTTTATCTGCGTATTTGGCAACCATACTACTTAGTGCAGGCGGTACAGAAGTGCCGGATAATGAAACGCTGGTGCCAAGCTGGGTAGCGGAGGTAATTGGCATAATTCCGGCAGAGATGGGAACGTGAATGCCGGCTTTGTTGGTTAATTCCCGGAATTCATAGAATTTCTCGTTGTCAAAGAACATTTGCGTAATTAAGAAGTTCACACCGGAATCTACCTTTTCTTTTAAATAGTAAAGATCGCTTTCCCGATTCTCTGAGTCAGGATGAATTTCCGGATAGCAGGCAGCAGCTACACAAAGATCCGAGTGTTCATGAATCAGATGAATAATGTCACTGGCATGTAGGAATACACGGTTATTATAATCCTCGTCCGTCATGTCCTTTGGACGATCCCCGCGAAGCGCCAGTACGTTACAGACGCCTTTTTGACGAAGTTTATCTAAAAATTGCATTAAAAAGTCACGGTTCATTGCAACGGCAGTCATATGAGCAATGGCTTCAATTTCACATATATTCTGGATGTAAGAAGCAATGGTGGCGGTTTTCTTTGAATTGCTTCCACCGGCACCATAGGTTACACTGATAAAGTCAGGATTCAATGTTTTTAACTGATCTAAAGTCTTATAAATATCATAAATATCGTCATTTCTCTTAGGGGGAAAGACTTCAAATGAAAAAACAGTTCTGCCTTGTTGGTAAATATCTTTAATCATAATGAATAATCCTCTTTCATAAAATATCAATTATCGCAATTATAACATAAGAAAGATAAGTGGGCAATTGTATATGAGGTGGTATATTCTAAATAAACAAAACATATATTCGAAAAAATATGTAAAAGAATTGCGCTGTTATGACAAATCATGTATACTGAAAGGATAATAAATGAGAATATACAGAGTAAAAGATATGAGGTATGATATATGAGCGGATTGAATGATAAACAAGGTGCAGCAGTACAGTGTACAGAAGGCCCTTTGCTATTATTAGCAGGTGCAGGAAGTGGAAAGACGAGGGTGCTTACACATCGGATTGCGTATCTGATTGAGCAGGGTGTGAATCCTTATCATATTCTGGCAATTACATTTACGAACAAGGCAGCGGGAGAGATGCGGGAAAGAGTAGACCGGATTGTATCTTATGGGGCAGAGAGTGTGTGGGTATCGACATTTCATGCTCTTTGTGTCCGGATATTGCGAAGATATATTGAGAGGTTAGATTATGATAATAACTTTACCATTTATGATAGTGATGATCAGAAGGCAGTGGTAAAAAATTGCCTTAAAAAGTTAAATATGGATCCGAAGCAGTATCCGGAACGGATGATAATATCGGAGATCTCAAAGGCGAAGGAGCGGTTTGTATCTCCTGATGAATATGATCGGGAGGCAAGTGGTCAGTATCGAAAAATGCAGATAGCCAAAGTATACAGGGAGTACCAGCATCGTTTAAAGCAAAGCAATGCCTTGGATTTTGATGATTTGCTATATAAGACGGTGGAGTTGTTTCAGTTTCATCCGGATGTATTGAAACAATATCAGAATCGTTTTCGGTATATTATGGTGGATGAGTACCAGGATACCAATCATATTCAGTTTCTCTTGATTAAACAGTTGGCATCTGAATCCAGGAATTTGTGTGTAGTGGGTGATGATGATCAGTCGATATATAAGTTTCGTGGAGCCAATATTTATAATATACTGAATTTTGAAGAAGAATACCCGGAAGCAAAGGTAATCAAATTAGAGCAGAACTATCGTTCCTCCGGTAATATTCTGAAAGCAGCAAATGGTGTTATTGCGAATAATACAGGAAGAAAGGAAAAAGCACTTTGGACAAAGGCGGAGGAAGGAGAAAAAGTACAATTTTCTTTGTATGATACAGAATATCAGGAGGCAGAAGGAACGGTCAGGGAGATTATGCGACAACATAATGAGGAGCAACGACCATACAATGATTTTGCTATTCTTTATCGGACCAATGCACAATCACGATTATTTGAAGAGAAATTGCTGATGCATAACATTCCATATAAGATTGTTGGTGGGCAGAATTTCTATGGAAGAAAAGAAGTGAAGGATTTGATCTGTTACCTGAAGGTTATAGATAATGGAATGGATGATATGGCAGTACGCCGTATTGTAAATGTTCCCAAACGTGGAATTGGAGCTACGAGTATAGATAAGATACAAGCCTATGCAGATACATATGACATGAGTCTGTTAGATGCCATGTATGAGGCAGAGAATGTGCCGGGACTGAACCGGGCTGCGGCGAAGGTGGCAGGTTTCACAAATCTTATAGCGGATTTAAGGGATATGCTTCAGGAAGGGATATTTTTAAGTGAAATCTATGATTCTGTGCTGGAAAAGACAGGGTACTGGGAAGAATTAGTGGCAGAGAATACAGACGAATCAGAGGCGAGAATGGAGAATCTCACAGAACTTAAGAATAAGATTGTTAAGTATGAACAGGAGGCAGAGGAGCCAACGCTTTCGGGATTGTTAGAAGAGATTGCATTGGTTGCAGAGGTTGATGATATTCAGGAGTCGGAAGAGAAGGTGCTTCTCATGACGTTGCATAGTGCCAAGGGTTTGGAATTTTCCTGTGTATTTCTAGGTGGTATGGAAGACCGGTTGTTTCCAAGTGGAATGGCATTAGATTCTGATGACCCGGATGCTATTGAAGAAGAACGGCGGCTTTGTTATGTAGGTATTACACGGGCAAAGGAGAAATTATTTTTAAGTGCAGCAAGGCAGCGGATGATGCGGGGCAAGACAGACTATAACCCAATCTCACGGTTTGTGAAAGAGATTCCCCAAGATGTCATTTCGATGAATGGTGAAGGTTCTTTTGCAATAAAACGTCAGAATCAGGCGCTATTAGAAGCAAAAGAGACACTGAACAGAAGAAGTGCCAGTGTGACAGGAAAGCCATATTCGCTTGGAACCACTTCTGGTAATAAGCCGGCATTTGGCAAAGAGTTTAAGGTTGAGCGGCTACAAGTTGATTATGAAGTAGGTGACAGAGTTCGTCATGTGAAGTTTGGAGAAGGAACGGTAACAGCATTAGTATCCGGTGGCAGGGATTATGAGGTGACAGTTGAATTTGATAATGCCGGGGTGAAAAGAATGTTTGCCTCTTTTGCTAAATTAAAAAAAATATCCGATTAAAATAATAGAAATTTAAGATATTTATATAGTAAATTATAAGAAAATATGGTATACTAACGTTACGCATGACGTAAAGTCAAATGGAAAGGAAGGTATTGGAATGAAGAATTTAGATGATTTAATTAATGCAGCAAAGATTCAGGAATTAATTAAGAGAGAGGATCCGCAGGAGAAGGCAACAAGAAGAATTTTATGGGTATTTGCCGTTATTGGTGCCATTACAGCAGTTGCAGGTATTGCTTATGCAGTATATCGTTATGTTACTCCGGATTATCTGGATGATTTTGATGACGATTTTGATGATGACTTTGATGATGAATTCTTTGACGATGAAGATGACAAGCCGGCGAAAGCCGCAGATGCAACACCAGAAGCGTAGGCAGATCCTATACAATAAGCGACATGAGAAGAACTGTTGCATTGCAATAGTTCTTTTCATTTTATTTTTTAAGGAAGGAATTGCTACAAGATGTTATCAATCATTTTACCAACCTATAATGAAGAGGGAAATATAGAGAATGCGTATCAGCGTATTAAAGATGTATTAACACCAAAGGGGATTGCATTTGAGCTTGTGTTCGTCAATGATGGATCGAAGGATAGAAGCTTTGAGGTAATTCGGCATTTGGCGGATACGGTGACAGATGCACAGATATTAGGATTGTCTTTTTCCAGAAATTTTGGAAAAGAAGCAGCCATCTTTGCCGGGTTATCCCATGCAACAGGGGATGTATGTGCTGTAATGGATTGTGATATGCAGCACCCACCTGAGACATTATTAGAGATGTACGAACTATGGCAGCAGGGATTTGAGATTATTGAGGGCGTGAAAAGAAGCCGTGGTAAGGAGAATCTTCTATATAAAGGATTTGCAAAATTATTTTATAAATTGATTAGTGCATCTACGGGAATTGATATGTACCGATCTTCCGACTTTAAGATGTTAGACCGGAAGGTCGTAGACGAGTATGTAAAGTTGCCGGAACGTAATATTTTCTTTCGGGCACTCTCGTCTTGGTTAGGATACAAGAGTGCAGTTGTGGAATTTGATGTAAAGGAAAGGAATTCGGGAACGACAAAATGGTCCGTGAAGTCGCTTATCAAATATGCAGTAGGAAGCATTTGTTCCTTTACAACAGCACCAATGCAGCTTATAACCTTGTCGGGCATTCTGTTTTTTGTTTTCGCAGTGATATTAGGGATTCAGTCTTTTGCAAAGTGGGTGATGGGAAAAGCATTAGAAGGATTTACAACTGTAATTTTATTACTTCTGATTACCGGAAGTCTCATCATGATCAGTCTTGGCATTATCGGATATTATCTTGCCCGTATTTATGAGGAGATTAAGGGAAGACCAAGGTGTATTGTGGATGAAGTGGTGAGAAACACAAAGTAGTTTTCTGCATCAGTTTCTAGATGATTTGGACATATTCCGAATAATCATTCAAAAAAATAAAAAAAAGACTTTACAAACTGCCAAGGATTTGTTAATATAACAAACGTGCTGTTTGAGAAGTTTCAACACAGTCATTTCGATGAAGAAGAAAAGTTAAAAAAGTTGAAAATAATGGTTGACAAGTCAAACACATTTTGGTATAGTAGTTGTTGCGTCAGCGGTGACACCGTTAAGAACGGGGTGTGGCTCAGCTTGGCTAGAGCGCTTGATTTGGGATCAAGAGGTCGCA
>CAMEFI010000042.1 GCA_945915475.1 uncultured Clostridium sp.
GTGCCGGTACAGATGCACAGGGACAGCAGACAAAGGCTGTATTAGATGGTGATGAGTGGGTATTAAATGGTTCTAAGTGCTTTATTACCAATGGTAAAGAAGCAGATGTATATATCATCATTGCCGTAACCGGTAAGGTTGAGAAACGTGGACGTATGCAGAAAGAGATTTCAGCATTTATCGTAGAGAAAGGTACACCAGGATTCACTTTTGGTACAAAAGAGAACAAGATGGGTATCTGCGGATCTTCTACTTATGAGTTAATCTTCACAGATTGCCGTATTCCAAAAGAGAACTTATTAGGTGCTAAGGGTAAGGGATTTGGTATTGCCATGCATACATTAGATGGTGGACGTATCGGTATCGCTGCTCAGGCACTTGGTATTGCTGAGGGTGCTTTGGAGACAACCATTAACTATGTAAAGGAAAGAAAGCAGTTTGGCAGAAGCATTTCCGCTTTCCAGAATACACAGTTCCAGTTAGCAGATATGGCTACTAAGGTAGAGGCTGCTAAGATGTTAGTATATAAGGCTGCTATGAAGAAGGGTGAGTACCAGAAGGGTGCAAAGGTTTCTTATTCTGTAGAAGCTGCTATGGCAAAATTATATGCTGCAGAGGTTGCTATGGAAGTAACAACAAAGGCAGTTCAGTTACATGGTGGATACGGTTATATTAAGGAGTACGACGTTGAGCGTATGATGCGTGATGCTAAGATCACAGAGATCTACGAAGGAACTTCAGAAGTTCAGCGTATGGTTATCTCTGCAAATATCTTAAACTAGGAGGTAATTAACGTGAAAATTGTTGTTTGTGTAAAACAGGTACCTGATACAAAGGGTGGAGTGAAATTTAATCCAGATGGAACATTGGATAGAGGTGCAATGCTTACAATCATGAATCCGGATGATAAGGCAGGTTTAGAGGCTGCTCTTGCAATCAAGGATCAGAATGATGATGTAGAAGTTACAGTACTTACCATGGGTCTTCCAAAGGCTGAGGAAGTTCTTCGTGAGGCTATGGCTATGGGTGCTGACAAGGGTGTTCTTGTGACAGACAGAGTATTAGGTGGTGCAGATACTTGGGCTACATCTACTACACTTGCCGGTGCATTGAGAAATATCGACTACGATTTAATTATTACAGGACGTCAGGCTATCGATGGTGATACCGCACAGGTTGGTCCACAGATTGCTGAGCATTTAGGACTTCCGGTTATCTCTTATGCACAGGATATTAAAGTAGAAGGCGACAGCGTTGTTGTTAAGCGTCAGTATGATGATGGATATCATATGGTAAAGGCTAAGATGCCTTGCTTAATTACAGCATTAGCTGAGTTAAACGAGCCTCGTTATATGACTCCAGGTGGAATCTTTGATGCTTACGATGCAGAGATTACTACATGGGGCAGAGCAGATCTGAAGGATGTTGAAGATTCTAACTTAGGTTTGAATGGTTCTCCTACAAAGATCGCTAAGGCTTCCGACAAGGTTCGTAAGGGTGCTGGTGAGAAGGTTACACCAGACTCTCCAGAAGATGCAGCTAAGTTAATCGTAGACAAGTTATTGTCTAAGCACATTATCTAATAGAGAGGTGAATAAAATGGGAGCAATGAGCGCAGAACAATTAGAGCAGTACAAGGGCGTGTTTGTCTTTGCACAGCAGGTAGATAACGAATTAAGTGGTATTTCTTTCGAGTTAATCGGTGAAGGAAAGAGACTTGCTGAGAAATTAAATGAAAAAGTTACAGCAGTATTAGTTGGTTCTGATGTTGCTGGTCTGGTAGATGAGTTGGCAGAGTATGGTGCTGACCGTGTTATTGTTGTTGATGATCCGGAACTTAAGAACTATAGAACAGAGCCATATGCACATGCACTTGCATCCGTAATCAATGAGTATAAGCCAGAGATTATGTTAGTGGGTGCAACAGCAATCGGTCGTGATTTGGGTCCTACTGTATCAGCAAGAGTTGCTACAGGTTTGACCGCTGACTGTACATTACTTGAGATTGGTGATTTCCCAATCAATCCAATTCCAGGTAAGGAGCAGAAGCACAATCAGTTGTTGATGACTCGTCCTGCATTTGGTGGTAACACAATCGCTACCATCGCATGTCCGGATAACCGTCCACAGATGGCTACCGTTCGTCCGGGTGTTATGCAGAAACTGGATAAGGTATCCGGTGCAAAAGCAGAGGTAATTAACTACAATCCAGGATTTACTCCTAACAACAAGTATGTAGAGATTCTTGATGTTGTTAAGGCTGTTTCTGATGTTAAGGATATCATGGATGCTAAGATTTTAGTATCTGGTGGTCGTGGAGTTGGAAGCAAAGAGAACTTTAAGTTATTAGATGATCTGGCTGAGGTTCTTGGTGCAACGGTAAGCTGTTCTCGTGCAGTAACAGATGCAGGCTGGTTGCCAAGAGATCTTCAGGTTGGACAGACTGGTAAGACTGTTCGTCCACAGGTTTATTTTGCAATTGGTATTTCCGGTGCAATCCAGCATGTAGCTGGTATGGAAGAGTCAGATCTTATTATTGCAATCAACAAAGATGCAGATGCTCCAATCTTTGATGTAGCAGATTATGGTATCGTTGGTGATTTAAATAAGATCGTTCCACAGCTTACAGAAGCTATCAAGGCAGCGGTTGCGAATAAATAATTAAAATTCATAGGATTATGATCCAATAACAAAACAGGGAGTGTTGTATATGGTGCATCGCTCCCCTGTTTTTTCCCGTGATTGTTCACTGGTTGAATAGCATCGTATAATTGGTAAATACTACTTAAGAAAAAGGAGAAAAATATGGATAAGTTTTTTAAGATCTCAGAACGCGGTTCTTCCATTAAGATGGAGATTATCGGTGGTCTGACAACATTTTTTGCAATGGCATACATTGTATTTGTCAATCCCAATCAGGTAGCAGGAGAGGGCGCAACCGGCTGGCTTGCCGGTGCGGCAGCAGAGGCAGGAATGGATGTATCGCTTAAGCTTGGACAGATATGGAATTCTGTCTTTGTAGCTTCTATACTGGCGGCTATTGTAGGAACTTTATTGATGGCATTTCTTGCGGATATGCCTTTTGCACAGGCATGTGGTATGGGATTAAATGCATTCTTCTGTACCAGTTTTGTGGCAGCTTCCGTATTTGGCGGAGTGGATGTCATTGAGGGATATCATGCAGGTATGGTTATCATCTTTGTGTCCGGTCTTGTATTTTTGGTATTATCCATTACAGGTGCCAGAGAGTATATTGCAAAGGCGATGCCGGATTGTCTGAAAAAAGCGATTCCTGCAGGTATTGGTTTGTTTATTGCCATGATTGGATTGAAGAATGCCGGTCTGATTCAGGATAATCCATATACCTTTGTGCAGGTTGTGGATATTCATGGTGCTCTTCAAAATGCAAAGACAGAGGGAACGGACTGGAGACTGGTCATTGTTCCGGCACTGGTTGCTTTTGTAGGATTGCTGATCATTGCAGTTTTGGAACACTATAAAGTAAAAGGAAGCGTTATTATTTCCATTTTTGTCTCTACGATTTTATATTATGTCTGCATGACTACAGTGCCAAGCTTTGACATCAGTGCCATTGGACAGACCTTTAAGGATTTTGGTGAAGTCGGTATTGTGGGATTGTTTGATGGAAAAGCATGGAGTGATGCCTTCGTGGGTGCACCGGTTGGTGGTATATTCAATGCCATTATGCTTATCATTACATTCTGTCTTGTAGATATGTTTGATACCATCGGAACTTTATATGGAACGGCATCTCAGGCAAATATGTTAGATGACAATGGAGATCCTATCAACGTAAATAAGTCCATGCTTTGTGATTCCATTGCAACAGTAGCCGGTGCGGCATTAGGAACCTCTACCTGTACCACCTTTGTGGAGTCATCTTCCGGTGTGGCTGCAGGAGCAAGAACCGGATTTGCAAGTATTATCACAGCAATCTGCTTTGCATTGTGCTTATTCTTAAGTCCGTTGGCAAGTATCATTCCAAGTGCAGCGACAGCACCTGCTTTGATCTATGTTGGTGTATTGATGATGAAGAGCTTTGCTAAGGTGGATATGAATGATATCACCTCTGCAGTTCCGGCATTTCTGGCACTTATCATGATGCCGCTTACGTATTCCATTGCAAATGGTATTGGTATCGGAGCGATTGCATATGTGATCATTTCTTTATTTACAGGCAAATACCAGAAGAAAGATGTTGTAATCACTATTATTGCTGCATTGTTTGTATTGAAATTCATATTTGTAACGATGTAAATGCGATTTATAAATCGAATCTGTAAGGCTTAAGATGGAGCTTTGTATCATAGAATATAGAAGGCTGCTATATTTTTTATACTTTCATCAAAGATACATTTGGGAGAAGGTGTGAAAAGTGTAGCAGCCTTTTTGCATTTTGGGGCGAAAAATGAATTAAGAGGCGAAAAAATGTAATATGTTGATATAATAAGGGAGGAAAAAATGTACACACAAAGTCGTTTAAGAGAAGAAAAAATGTAAATATTGGGATGAATAAGGGACGAAAAAGTGTTGATATATTAGCAGAAAATACATATAATAGATGTGGAGGTGATTTTGTGCAACGTTTTCTTATGCAGGAATTGATACATTGGAAAGAAAAAGAGAATAGAAAACCACTTGTGTTAAAGGGTGCCAGACAGGTTGGAAAAACATGGCTTATGAAAGAATTTGGGAGATTATATTTCAAGAAGGTTGCATATATAACCTTTTATAACAATCAGAGGATGAAGAAAGTATTTGATGAAAATTATGATATCAATCGAATATTGATGAATATTAATATTGAAGCTCATACAGAGGTTACTCCGGAAGATACACTCATCATATTTGATGAGATACAGGAAGCACCTCGTGCTTTGGAATCATTAAAATATTTTTGTGAAAATGCACCGGAGTATCCGGTAATTGCGGCTGGTTCTTTATTGGGAGTTGCTATACATTCAGGGGTATCTTTTCCTGTTGGTAAAGTAGATATCTTGGAGTTACATCCCATGAATTATAGGGAATTTCTTATAGCAATGGGGGAGAAACAGCTGGCAAGTCTGATTGCAGGAAAAGAGTATTCGGTTATTGGTGATTTTAGTGAGAAGTATATTTTCTGGTTAAAAAACTATTATTATGTAGGCGGAATGCCGGAGGTGGTGGATTATTTTAGCAGAAATAAGAATTATTTAGAAGTGCGGAGTATGCAAAATGCAATTTTAGAACAGTATGAGAGTGATTTTAGTAAGCATACAGGAAGTCATGAATTACCACGAATTCGAATGGTGTGGAATTCGATACCATTGCAGCTAGCGAAAAAGAATAAGAAGTTCTTCTTCGGAAAAATTAGAGAGGGTGCTCGATCAAAAGATTTTGAGATTGCAATAGAATGGTTGCAGGATTGTGGTCTTATTACGAAGGTATATAAGGTTAATAAACCGGCAATGCCCCTGAAAGCTTATATTGATTTTTCCTCCTTTAAATTGTTTCTTTTAGATGTTGGACTTTTGGGAGCCCTAAGTGAGTTAGATGCGGAGTCTATATTAGAAGGGAATGCAGTGTTTGTAGAGTTTAAAGGGGCTTTGACAGAGCAGTATGTTTTACAACAATTGGTCTCTGATACGAAATACAAACCATATTATTATTCAGGGGAGAAATCAACATATGAAGTAGATTTTCTGATACAGAAGAATAGTCATATTATTCCAATAGAGGTAAAGGCAGAGAATAATTTACGGGCTCAAAGCCTAAAGGTATATTGTAATAAATTCAAACCTGAAAGTGCAGTACGGATATCCATGATGGACTATCAAGAACAGGATTGGATGGTAAATATTCCGTTATATGCGATATGTAATCTATGATAAATATTTGTAGCAGTACAATGCAAACAGGAATCGAGCTGTTTTACGATTATCAGCCTTATTGCATTTTGGGGCGAAAAAAATGTATTATGTTGGTATATTAAGGGGCGAAAATAGTTTGATTATACTTCGAAGGGAGCATATAAAATAAAAAGATTTAATGTTACAGGAGTTTGTTATCCGGAGAAACATTATATGGTAGATATTCGTGGACGCTTATGTGATATTAAAAAATGGTAGATCGGGGAGAATATTTTGCTATAAATAGAGGAAGACAGTATGGGAAAACAACAACATTATCATTACTCAAGAAGAAGTTAGAAAGCGAATATACAGTTTTTTTTATTAGTTTTGAGGGATTAGGTGATGAGTGTTTTGAGAGTACTCTGAAATTAGCAAAAACATTTTTGCGATTATTATACGATACCGTGGATTATGGAGAGACCTTGGATGTAAATAATGAAGTGAAGCTTTTTTTGGAGAACAGCCTTGATAAAGAAGAAATAGATTTTCTTGACTTGGGGAATATTATCTCTAAGATATGCAGACTGTTGAGTAAACCTGCGGTATTGTTTATTGATGAAGTGGATCAGGCAAGTAATCATAAAAGTTTTATAGATTTTTTAGGATTATTACGTGATAAGTATTTGAAACGGGATACAAGACCTATGTTTCAATCCGTTATTTTAGCAGGGGTATATGATATAAAGAATTTGAAATTGAAAATCCGTAAAGAGGAAGCTCATCAGTACAATAGTCCGTGGAATATTGCTGTAGAGTTTAATCTTCGGATGGATTTTAATGTTGATGAAATAGCAGGTATGTTGTCAGAATATGAATGTGAACATCAGACAGGAATGAATGTATTTGAGATTTCAAGGATGATATATGATTATACGTCAGGCTATCCTTTTTTGGTGTCAAGAATTTGTATGCTTATCGATGGAAGGATTATGGGTGATGAAGCAGAATATGGAATTAAAAATGCATGGTCTAAGGAAGGTGTTGTTGAGGCGGTAAAACTTCTGTTATCTGAGTCTAATACTTTGTTTGATGATATGAAGAAGAAGTTGGATGATTTTCCGGAACTTCGAACAATGTTATATAATATGTTATATAATGGAAAAAGTTATTCGTATACAGTTGATGATTTTTCTGTGGATATTGCAAAGATGTTTGGATATGTACGTAATGAAAATAATCTTATAAAAATAGCAAATCGAATTTTTGAAATGCGCTTGTATAATCTGTTTGTATTTGAAGAAGGAAATAATAGTGCAATTTATTCTGCCGGTTCAGTTTGTTGTTGAATTGAAGATTTGGCATGGTGAAGAATATAATAAGCGGGGTGAAAAGCAATTAGTCGATTATCTTGACTCTTATCATCTGAATACAGGATATATGTTAAGCTTTAATTTTAATAAGAAAAAAGATGTGGGAGTAAAACAGATTCAAGTAGGAGAAAAGACAATAATAGAAGCCGTAGTTTAATTGTGTAATAAAAAACAAATTAATAGTTATACTAAGAATGTCAGCTTAATAAGCTGGCATTTTTCTTTTGCAGAAAGGAGACCAGCTATGAAAAGTCAAGCATAAATTAGCAAAAAATTCTTTTTCGTATCGATGGTAAAAAAGGGTAACTTTAATAAAGCTCCCGGGTGGGTGCATTTTTTCAAATCTATCGATATTGGTATACAGACCTCTTACTCGAGGTTAAATTCTACATTGTCAGTAAGCATCTTCCAGATGACCCTGACTAGCTTGCCGGCACAATGTCCAAGTGCATTGTAGTGCGACCGGCCTTCAGCCCTCTTGGCATCATAGTAAGCCTTGAAGGTTGCGTTGTTTCTAACAACGTTCCAAGCCGCATTGACAAGTGCGTATCTTAATACGCGGGAGCCACGTTTGGACATACGTGTTGTTTTAGCCTGAAAGTTACCAGACTGGTAAACAGACGGATCCAAACCGGCAAATGCAAGCAGCTTATTAGGATTGGAGAAACGGTGAATATCACCTATTTCACCAAGAATCATTCCACCATTGATATATCCGATACCAGGAATGGTTTTGATAACAGAATCGTTGAATTTCATGATTTCTGTCATCTCAGCTTCAATCTTTTCTAATTGGCTATCAAGTAACTCAATTTGTTGGATGGTTTGATTATTTGGATATATGCGTGATGTTAAAAAGCTGCAGGAATATCTGCAAGGTGTTTCCACATAATCTGCGTCATTTGTTTGCAAGGAGCTTTTATCAGATTAAAAAAGATATAGCAAAGCTGGCTGATGTATTAGGACACAGCAGCATTGAAACGACAAGAATCTATATTAAATCAACGGGAATCGAGCACAGAAGACAACTGGACTCTATGAAAATGGTAATTACAACGTAATAAGAATTATGTTGTATTACCTTAAAACCACATATAACCTTACCACAATTGAGAGAAGATTACAACCCCAAAAGGCGTTTTACATAATAATTCGTAGAATTTTGTCGTTTTTCATCAAATTACTATTTCAAATCTTATGGTTATTCAACATTTTTACTCTTATTATAAATGCATTCTATCGCTACAACATAATTCTTATTATGTTGTATTACAAAGGAAAAGGTAGCTGACCATAGTGAGGTAAGAGTATGTGGTATGTGATTCAGGTGGCAACCGGAGAGGAAATCAGAACTTGTGAGCGTTGTAAAAAAATATTATTGACAACGCTTTTTTGTGATGTCTTCGTACCCCTATATGCCCGGCAGAAGAAGTACCAGGGAGTCTGGAAAGAGGAATGTAAGGTGCTTTTTCCGGGCTATCTTTTTGTGGACACGGATGAGCCGGAGCTTGTTGAGAAAGAGCTTATGAAGCTCACCTGTATGGCAAAGCCTGTCTGTATCGGCTCTGCTTTTGTTCCGTTGGAAGTGGATGAACAGGAAATGTTAGAACAACTTCTGGATGCCAATTTTATGTTACAGACATCTAAGGGATATATCGTGGATGGAACACTTCTGGTAACGCAGGGACCATTACAGGGGATGTAACAGGAATAAATTATAATTTGTGTATATTATTAGCGTTAATTACATTTACTTTCTTGACAATTACGTCTGGTTCGAAAGGGGTTCTCATTACTGATACAATTATGTTTGGGTTATTTACAATTGCAACTATAGTGGGCGCATTTATTATAGTTAAAGATGCAGGTGGATGGACAGAATCTATACAAGCAGTGACGAAAATTAATCCAGATATTTTTTCGTGGCATATACAGTATCAGGCGTTGTTATATTGTTAGTTTTATTGCTTTTGTGGGTTATACCATATATTACCACATCTATTAATTCCTTTAATTTAATGTAATTGTTACATAAGTTAAATAGAGTCATATATTTGATTATTTTTTGAAAGAGAATAATGAAAATGAGATTTTATAAGGAGAAAGTAATATTATGTACGACTATCTAATCATCGGCTCCGGCTTATACGGTGCCGTATTTGCCCATGAGGCAACAAAAGCAGGAAAGCGTGTTTTGGTGCTGGACAAGCGGCCAAACATTGCCGGTAACATTTATACAGAGGACATGGAGGGGATTCATGTTCATAAATATGGTGCCCATATCTTCCATACCAATAACAAAGAGGTATGGGATTATGTAAACCAATTTGCGAAATTTAACCGTTTTACCAATTCTCCGGCGGCGAATTACCATGGAGAATTATACAGTCTTCCATTTAATATGTATACATTTAATAAGATGTGGGGGGTTGTGACACCGGAGGAAGCGGAGGCTGTGATTGAGGAGCAGAAGAAGGCTGCCGGAATCACGGAACCAAAGAACTTGGAGGAGCAGGCAATCAGTCTGGTGGGGACGGATATCTATGAGAAGCTTGTGAAAGGCTATACGGAGAAACAGTGGGGAAGACCTTGCAGCGAACTACCAGCATTTATTATCAAGAGGCTTCCGGTTCGGCTTACCTTTGACAACAACTATTTCAATGCGTTATATCAGGGAATCCCCATTGGTGGATATACCAAAATGGTTGCCAATATGTTAGAGGGAATCGAAGTACGTCTTGGCGTGGATTATTTAGAACACAAGGAAGAATTAGATGCGTTGGCTGAGAAAGTAGTGTATACCGGAGCAATTGATGCCTATTTTGATTACAAGTTAGGGGCATTGGAATACAGGTCTGTTCGATTTGAAACAGAAGTACTGGATCAGCCCAATTTCCAGGGAAATGCTGCGGTAAATTATACAGACCGGGAGACTCCGTGGACCCGTATCATCGAACATAAATGGTTTGAATTCGGAAAAGATGAGGATGGGAATGACCTTCCAAAGACGGTAATCAGTCGAGAGTATTCCTCTGAATGGAAGCTTGGGGATGAGCCATATTATCCGGTAAATGATGAAAGGAATGGTGTATTGTATCAGCAGTACAGAGAACTGGCTGAGGCAGAATCAAAGGTAATATTTGGTGGAAGGCTTGGAGAGTATAAGTACTATGATATGGATGCAGTCATTGCATCTGCATTGGAAATGTGTAAGAAAGAGTTGTAAGTTTTTACTTTTGTTAAGTATCATAAGGAATTTGGAAGTAATGCGAGATATGACCGACGAATCATTTATGACAGACACAGATATAATTTTTAAGACGTATGAGAAAAAGCTGGCAGAGAAAGACGAGCAGATGGCAAAACAAAGTGCAATGATTGAACAGCTTCAGCAACAATCGAACAACTGAAGAAACAACGGCTCTTCTCTTAGAACTGGGGTTGGATAGGCTGTAAGCTTTGTGAAATCATATTGTTGACAATAGGTTCAAATTCCGAACATTTTTGTGTAACTGCCATAAGATCACTCCTTGTCTTTGCTTGGAATAATTGTGCCCAGATATCTAAACGATTACCCAGGTCTTCCCGTATTGCAAGATTTATTTTTGTTAAGTCTAACACATAAAATTGGAATTTGCTAGTATATTCATTATGATTTTATTTCACGCAATCAATCAATATTTATAGGGTTGATTTTTGGAAAAAATGATGGTAATATAAAGTCAGCTAAGAAAAGCGATTATTATTCCAAGTGAGTCGAAGAAATCTAGAGTGCCAGCTCTAGGTTTTTTTGTTGTAGAAAACATTGGTGTGTCACATGATTTTATTTCAATCGGAATTACATAATTGTAATTTGGCAAAGAATCCGTTATATTAATGACATATATTGATATAGCGGATGATTTTTTGTAAGGAGAACGGTTTGATTGGGAGGCTTTCACATGGCAAAAACAGTGGGAATCGGGATACAAGAATTTGGAAAGATAATAGAAGAGAATTGTTTTTATGTGGATAAAACACCTTTTATAAAGGAATGGTGGGAGAGCGGAGATGATGTAACATTAATCACACGTCCAAGACGTTTTGGAAAAACCCTGAATATGAGCATGTTAGAACATTTCTTTTCAGTTCAATATGCGAACAGGGGGGATCTATTTGAGGGCCTTTCTATCTGGAAAGATGAGAAGTATAGAAAGCTTCAGGGAACCTATCCGGTGATTAATCTGTCCTTTGCAGAAGTGAAAGAAAGTGATTATGTTACAACTTGGGAAAAAATTTGTCAGATAATCAGAAATTTATATATCAGATTCTCTTTTTTGAAAGAAAGTGATGTGTTAACTGATGCAGACGTAGAATATTTTGACCAGATTTTATCTGTGGATGTAAAGAATAGAGACATCACTTCAGCACTGTACCAGTTGTCCTATTATCTGTATCGTTACTATGGGAAAAAAGTTATCATTTTATTGAGTAAATATGATGTACCCTTACAAGCTGCATATAACTATGGATATTTGGATAAAGTAGTTGATCTATACAGAAGTATGTTTCTCTCCACTTTCAAGACAAATTCATATATGGAACGTGGTATTTTGACCGGAATTACAAAAGCTGGGGAGGAACCGATTGCATCTGAATTAAATATGAAAGTTGTTACTACCACATCGGATGAATATGCTACAGCGTTTGGATTTACAGAGAAAGAAGTATTTGCAGCATTGGATGAGTATGGATATGGTGACCAAAAGGAGACCGTCAAATGGTGGTATGATGGTTTTGTTTTTGGAAAACAGAAGGATATCTACAACCCGTGGTCGATTATAAATTTCCTGGATACCGGAAAGATTGCCACATACTGGGCAAATACCAGCAGCAACAGTCTGGTAGGGAAACTAATCCGGGAAGGAAACCGGAGTATCAAAACAACGTTTGAGGAACTGATTAAGGGTGAGACCATTCGTTGTCCGATAGATGAACAGATTGTATATAACCAGTTAGACGATAATGATGCTGCCATCTGGAGTCTGCTGCTTGCCAGTGGGTATTTAAAGGTTGTAGATTATGAGGAGAAAACGGTAGCAGGACAGGAGGTACTATATGATTTGAACCTTACCAATGCAGAAGTGCAGGATATGTTTTACGGTATGGTTCGGGGATGGTTTAATAAGGCGAGAGCGGATTACAATGATTTTGTGAAAGCTTTGCTTTCAGGAGATGTGGAAGCAATGAACGAATACATGGAATGTGTAGCAGAGCAGGTGTTTAGCAGCTTTGATAGCGGAGTCAAACCTTCCAAATTACAACCGGAACGCTTTTACCATGGATTTGTGTTAGGGTTAATTGTGGATCTTACAGACAGGTACGTAATCACATCGAATCGTGAAAGTGGATTTGGGCGGTATGATGTGGTAATAGAACCAAAGAATAAGGAAGAAGATGCCATTATTTTAGAATTTAAAGTGTTTAATTTCCGGAAAGAGACATCCTTGGAGGACACAGTGCAGTCCGCTCTTATCCAGATTGAAGAGAAGAATTATGCGGCAGACCTTATTGCAAGAGGAATACCGGCAGAACATATCCGCAAGTATGGATTTGCATTTGAGGGGAAGAAAGTGCTGATTCGATAGGAATAGTCCCATCCTCCAACACATATATATATTTATGATAAGCAAAAAGTTGGTCTGATATGGATATATATATTGTAAAACAGGGAGATACGCTGCAATCCATTGCAAACCGGTATGGGGTATCTGTGGCAAGGCTTGCCTATGACAATGGAATTATGGGAGAAGGCCTTGTGGAAGGGCAGGCGCTTCTGGTTTTGAAACCGGAAGTAATATACACGATTGCGGATGGGGACACGCTGCAAAGCATTGCAGAACGATTTTCTACAACGGTTCTTCAGCTTCTACGCAATAATTCCTATCTGCTTAACGAGGACTTTTTATTGCCGGGAAGGCAGATTGTTATATCCTATGAAGGAAGAGAAAAAAGAAATATAGAGATTTCAGGGTATGCCTATGCATTTATCAGGGAAGCGGTTTTGGAGGAAAGTCTGCTTTATATTCAGGAACTGCTTCCCTTTTCTTATGGGTATAATGAGGATGGTTCCCTCATTCCCATGAAGGATGACCGCCTGCTGGCAGAGGCAGGACGTTTCGGAAACCGGAAACGTATGGTGATCACACCCCTTGACCGATATGAGCGCTTTAATAACCAGCTAGTGGTGAAACTGTTATCTGATACACAGATGCAGACGGTTTTGCAGGATAATATGATTCGAACCATGACGGAAAAGGGATATGAAGCATTAGATATTGATTTTGAGTTTATTCCGGGAGAGTTTCGGAGGGCGTATGTGGAATTTATTGAAGGAACGCGGGAAAGAATAAATGGGCAGGGCTATCAGGTAAGTGTTGCATTGCCGCCGAAAATCTCAGATGACCAGCCGGGGCTTTTGTATGAAGGCATTGATTATCAGGCAATCGGAGCAACGGCAGACAGTGTTTTTCTTATGACCTACGAATGGGGATACAAATATGGACCACCCATGGCAATTGCACCGATTCCAAGTGTCCGCCGTGTGCTGGATTATGCCGTATCTGTGATTCCTAAGGAGAAGATCGTTATGGGAATTCCCAATTATGCCTATGACTGGCCACTTCCCTTTGAACGGGGTGTCACGGAAGCAGAAACCATCGGTAATGTGGAAGCCATAAGGAGAGCAGCGCAGTTTGGGACGGAAATATTGTTTGATGATATTTCCTTAGCACCCTATTTTTACTATACAAAAGAGGATGTGGCACACGTTGTATGGTTTGAGGATGTGCGGAGCATTCAGGCAAAATACGATCTCATAGCCGAATACAGCTTTCGGGGTGGGGGATATTGGAATCTCATGAGAGAATTCCGGCAAAATTGGATGTATGTGAATCAGATACTGGGATAGGGGTCGCTTTTTTGATTTGACTATTGTATAATGGTGATGTAATAAATGTTAATAGCTATGGAAAAGGACGGGAGAAACATGAGAAAAAAGAGTTGGGTATTCATATTGTGTTTGATTTTGCTGACGGGATGTTCCACTCCATTTATCATAACAGATGAGGAGTATTATAAGACGCATACAGGAACCACGGAAGAGAGTGCGTTTTCACAATTTGAGGAAAGCACAGAAGACGACGAAGCTGCGGAGTGGGACGTGGATATTACATCTTGTAATCTGAGAACGGGAATAGATGCCCAGGCATATACCGATGCTTCGGCTTCCAATGAGGCTGCGGTGATACCGGCTGATGAAGAATTGCCGATTCTTCAAGAAGAACAGGGATATTTCAAGGTCTCCTACAAAGATCAGGAAATGTGGGTATCGGAAGCCAATTGTCTTGTGAATGCGAAACAGTATATTCCAACGATTCAGGTAGATTTAGGAATGGGGAATAATCCGAATTATTTTAATATTGGCGATACGGCAATCCCCGGTGTGACGGATCAGTTATTATATAAAAGAAGTGGAAGTCAGGATGGTAGTGAAGCGTGGTTAAGGTATGAGGTTATTAAGCAACTTAGAAGCGCACAGAAGATCTTTATGAAAGATGGTTATTCCATGAAGATTTATGATGCCTATCGTCCCTATAGTGTTACCATTGCAATCCGGGATGGATATGGGGCTTTTTTAAAAACGGATCAGGGAAAGAAATTAAAACAGGAATATTACTATAATGGATATGGAGAGGGGAATTTTCTTGCACAGAAAGCCTCGGCTCATAATTACGGAGTTGCTGTGGATATGACGTTAGTGGAAACGGATAATAATAAGGATATCACAATGCCATCACCAATACATACATTGGATGCAAGGTCCGGTCTTTCATCATGGCAGGATAACGGTACAACGGAGGCGAGTCATGCACAGTATATGAAAGGGATTATGGAGGCATATGGTTTTACTTCTTTGGATTCTGAATGGTGGCATTTTCAGGTGAATACCATTTCAAGAACCATGTTTGATGTACCGAATTAGTATAGAATGGAATGATGTCAGAATATAAAATACACAAATTTACGGCTGCATATGCTTTCGTAAATTTGTGTATTTTTGTTTTCAAAAATTCTTGTTATGATTATTGTACTTTCAGAGTGTACTGGTTCCAATCTTAGTAATTCTTAGCTTCCTCTTCACCATTCATAACACGAAGAGCACCCTGTGCCAATGCCAGTAATTCGTCTTCACCCGGATATACGGTAAATGGTGCAATGAAACCTAACTTTTTCTTTAATGCATCGATGGTCTCTGCGTTATAGGCAATACCACCGGTACAGATAATCTGGTCAACTTTACCGTCCAATACGGCAGCCATAGCACCGGCATCCTTTGCAATCTGGTAATGGAAAGCATCAATGAGATCAGCTGCATCCTGACGGCCTTCTGCTTTCATCTTCATTAAGTCACGCATATCGTTGGTTCCGATATAACCGTTGAAACCACCGTTACCACAGATCTTCTTGTAGATTTCTTTCTCTGTGTATTTACCGGAGAAGCAAAGTTTGATCAGATCTCCAACCGGAACCGTACCGGCACGTTCCGGAGAAAATGCACCTTCCCCATCTAAGATGTTGTTGACGTCAACAACTTTTCCGTTCTTGTGGGCACCCACGGATACACCGCCACCCATATGGATAACGATTAAGCTTAATTCATCATATGGTTTTCCAATCTCTTTTGCGTAGCGTTTTGCAACGGCTTTCTGGTTCAATGCGTGGAAAATACTTCTTCTTGGAAGCTCCGGCATACCGGAATATCTTGCAACCGGCTCTAATTCATCCACAACGACAGGATCTACAATATAAGATGGTACACCAACGGAATCACCAATCTCTTTTGCTAAGATACCGCCGAGGTTAGAAGCGTGCTGTCCCTGAACACCTGCTTTCAGATCATTTAACAGGTCATCCGTTACGGCATAAGTTCCCCCAGGGATTGGCTTTAACAGACCGCCACGTCCTACAACAACATCTAATGTGTTAATATCAAAATTCTTTTCCTTTAATACGTTGAGAATGACATCTTTGCGGAAATCTTTCTGGTCAATTATGGAAGCATATTTTGCAATCTCCTCCGTTGGATGTCTCAAAGTCTCTTCAAAAAGCTGTTTCTCATCTTCGTAAACACCAATCTTAGTAGAAGTAGAACCCGGATTGATGATTAAAATTGTGTAAGCCATGTTAAAAATCCTCCTAAATTATTATCTCATTTATAACAATGCAGGTAATCCATAAAATGAACTACCTGCATATGTATCGTATGGAATTATTTGTTCATTGCTTCGGCAACTACAGCGCCAACAGCGATGGAATTAACCTTTGTCTCAAAATCATCCGAACGGGAAGTAAGGATAACCGGTGCCTTGGTTCCTGTCAAAATGTTACCATTTATAACCTTTGCGTTGTGAACAAGTGCTTTGTATGTGATATTACCGGCATGAATATCCGGGAATAATAGTACGTCTGCGTCACCAACAATTTTACGTCCGGTTGCACCTTTGTGTTTTGCAGCCTCTGGATCAATTGCCAGATCATAAGAAAGAGGACCGTCCACGATGCATCCCGTAATCTTGCCTTCTTCGTTCATCTTAGTAAGTTCTGCAGCGTCTAAGGTAACAGGCATCTTAGGATTCACAACTTCCACAGCAGCAAGAGGAGCCACCTTAGGACACTCAATGCCACATGCATGGGCAATCTCAACAGTGTTACGGATGATGTTTGCCTTTGTCTCTAAATCAGGATAAGGAATAAATGCTACATCACTTAGGAATAATAATCCGTCATGTCCCTCGATATCAAAAATGCACACATGAGAAAGTGTCTTATCTGTACGAAGACCAACTTCCTTATCTAAAACACTCTTTAAGAAAGATTTGGTATCAATGAGTCCCTTCATATACATATCAGCTTTGCCATCATGGACCATCTTGACAGCAGTAAGGGCAGCCTCATAAGGATCTTCTACATTAACAATTTCGTAATCGGATAAATCCATGTTGATCGAAGCGGCAACCTCTTTGATCTTTGTCTCATCACCAACTAAAATTGCATCGGCAATATTTCTTTTTTTTGCCTCAGCAACAGCCTCTAATACGGCATCATCCTGGGCAACTGCAACAGCAACCTTTTTGGTGCTGCAGGCCGATACTTTTGCAAGTAAATCATCAAACGTTTTTGTCATTTTTGTGCACCTCATTAAAAAATATTCTTTGTGTGGAAGTCGTACTCCACGTTAATACAATCATAGACTATAGTATCACTTGATAAGAAATTGGTCAAGATGGTTCCTGTGAGAATCGTGAAGGAAAGTTAAGGGACAGATGAAAGAATTTCATGATTCTTTTAATGATAAAAACCACAATATATTGTGGATAGAAAAAACAGGATGGATAGGTTTAGGGAAAATAAATGGAAATTTACTTTTCATTTGAAGGTAGATATGCTATACTAGTGTTAAATAATATGCATTTTTGTGTGCATAAGCAGTTTTTTTTCTTTTTTTGCCATATTGGTTAATATGTATGGGGAAAATTACGATATATCAATATAGATAGTTTTGTGTAGAGGTGATTGGGATGAGTACAAAGAACAGAATAATCAACAAGTTACTGAAAATTGCAAAGAAACATAAAGTGCTTACCTATCCGGTATTAGCACTTGTAGCTTTTATCAGTGTATTCAGCTATTTCTTTTCCTGGACAACCGGTGCCGGTAAACGTGTTGTTGCACTGGTGATGGTGATGGTGATGCTGGTATCACAGTCCTACTTTCTGACATCATCTGCAACCGAGCTGGTGGATGATGCAGAGGCGATGAATACACAGAATGAATTACAGATGAATTCCGATTTGATTACTACAGAGACGGAGAAAAATACAGAAGAGAAGACAACTCAGCCAGCCAGTAGTGAAGCGTCTTCGGAAAATACGGATGTAGAATTCGATGGAACGGAAATGACCACACAGACAGAAAGTACACAGACAATCACTTCGGAGGCAGAGATAGGAGATGGAAGTACAGTACAGAATTCCAATGCTGTGACGGAAGCTGCTTCCCAAATGAATGAGAACTCCTTTGAAAATCCGACGGATGCCGAGGGAACAAAGAAGTTGAAAGCCGGTGGTGGCGTCTCATTAGAGAATGAAAACAATTCTTCAGCGGTGGCAACGAAGAATGAAATTAATTATGCAATTTGTTATGTCCTGAATGGAAGCAGAACCACTGCAACGAGTGGTAAGGTATCTTCTGTGGAGGATTATGATGAAAGTACAGCAGCTACAGCCTATACCTATGATATGTCAGGAATCACAACAGGGGTGTTAGAAGCAAATGGTCCATTATATGGGACGATATCGGATCCTGCATTACGTCCGTGTTACAAATTTGAAGGATATTATTCGGATAAGAATTGTACAGATAAGATAACAGATCTCAGTCAGGTACATATGAAAAATTCAGAAGATATTTCAAGTAATACCCTTCGTCTTTATGTTGTGTGCACTCTTGTGAAATATCGCATTACGGTGGATGCCGGTTTAGAGAACAGTGCGAGTGCTGAATACAATGTGAATGGAGAGGCAATGACGGTTGATCATTATGTGGATAAGCAAGAGGATGGGTCAGCTTCCTTTACTATTACGAATATCAAATCTACCGGGTATAACATTGTTGGGGGAACAGTGGCTGGAGGAACCGTGACTAAAGTGGATGGAGAGAATAGTCTGAATGTAACCCTTCAGAATAGTACAAGTCTGAACCGTACAGTAAAATTGCAGTGGACCGGTGTCAACTATTTTATTGATTATGCGAAAAAAACATATGGGTCGGAAGGTGCAGATAATAATCTTGAAAGCCAGGAATTAGAATATGGAGCCGACAATAATTTCTGGACGGACAAGGACATTACCCTTGAACGGAAACCGGGCTATGTGTTCAAGGGCTGGCAGATTGGTGCTGCTGGTGGAGAAGTAGCACCAGGTGCAGCGTTAAAAGCTTACCATAGCATATTGTATAATAGTGTCAATCCGGAGCAACATACTGTGCTATATCCAACATATGATTATGTAGGTCTTGAGATGATGGGGGGAGCAGATGATCAGTCCATAACTTTCCAATATAAGACGGCGGCAGATCCGGTTCAGTTAAATGCACAATATAAGTATACCGGGGACAGGGAACAGGATGGATCTTTTGAATATACAGTAGAACAATCCAGCATAGATGCTCTTCGTGAAACGGGAATTACAGTTCAGCCAGTGAATGGCAGAAATGGTGGAATTACTATTTCGGTTCCATCTGACGGACCGGCTTCTGTGACAGATGGAACGGTTGAACTGAAATTTACCGTTACGGATTCCAATGCTCCAGAACAGCCGGCACAGCCATTTACATATAAGATACAAGTGAATCCGAAGAAGCTGTATCTGACGGTTCCGGAGAAACAGAAGGAAAAGATCTATGATAAGTCGGCAGATGCACCAAAGGTAACATCACCGATTGATACTGTGGACGAGAATGGTAAAGTATCAGCAGCTAAGGTTACATTTACCGGTGTAGCACAGTATAATGACAGCAATGTTGCAACGGCCAACACCATTACATTGCCGGATGCCACCATTACCTTCCCGGGTGGAGGGGAAGATCCGAAGAATTATGTATTAGCTTCTAAGGATATCAATGGCTGTTCCATTACGAAACGTATTGTATTCCTGAAAACGGAGACTTCCGTAGAATCTGTTCGTACCGGAGAGAAGACACCTACAGAGAAGTTCAGTGTTGCCTTAGATGACGAAGTGAACAGTCAGGGCTCCATGGGCCTTTGCGAAGGGGATTCGTTAAGTACTTTAGGAAAGATTGTCTATTCAACGAATCGACCGGAAGACTTAGAAGTTGAGGGAACCTACACAATTAGTGCAGCAACACAAGATGATTCCAATTATGCGATTGATTTTAGAAATGGAGTACAGGCAACATTTGATGTAATTCAGGAAGATCCGAAGCTGGATGTGAATTATTCAATACAGGCACAGGTCGGAGAAGACGGGTGGTATACCGGAGAGAATGGTAAGATTATCACAGTTGCGGGTTCCGGTTATGATACGGTATGGATTTCTACAGATAATGGTGCAAACTTTGTAAAAGGAGGCGCATTGAAGGAAGAGTATAGCGGGAATCCGGATCTTGCAATTAAGTTAACGAATTCATCAACCGGTGCGGTTACATCGGTTGCGTCTTTGAGCTTGAAGTATGATATCAGCAAGCCGCAATATATAGGATATACGGTAGATGAGCTTTCTTATCAAAGTGGTGCATTACCGGAATTGGAAGGAAAAGCGTTATACTTCCCTGGAATAGGTGGAGCATTTGATTTCGGTACATATGTGCGTTCTATGATTACAATCCGTGTGCAATACGAAAGCGACACATCAGGACTTGATAAATTACAGTATGGATTGTTTGGACAGGATGTAGATGGGAAGAATGAAGCTGCATTTGATAATACTACCGGAATCGCAACCATTAAGATTCTGAAAGATGCAGTAAAAGACGCGGATACAAAAGTGGGCATTATCAAATGCCGTGCAGTTGACAAAGCTGGAAATGTCAGTGATACCATTGTATTGAAACCTACGAAGGATTCCAGTGATTCTTATGAATGGAGTGTGGAGACTGCAGGGCCAAGTATTGAACCTCTTGTGATATATTCCGGAGAAGATCAGGATGTAATTGTTATGGATCAGTCAGGTGTCGATGAAAAAGATATGGCTTTCTATAATCATTGTCAGGCACAATTGAAGGTTACGGATGAGGTGTCCGGTATCTATAGTGTTACATGGCATATGAATGGAACAGATGTGGTAGATACAGTTGGTGACTCCCTGGCAAAAGTTACATCTAAGTTGTTTACAAAGGATATTGTTGCCGGTAATACAAATGAACCATATACACTCTCTGCAACGGTAAGGGATAATGCCGGAAATGAGGTGGAGACAAAAGCCATTACCTTCAAATTGGATGATGTTCCACCGGAACTGGTTGTTGATTATGACAAGCATGTGTGGAGTAAGGAGACGAAAGTAACCTTTACTACATCAGATGCGTTAAGTGGAATCTACTATGCTAGAGTAACAAATGCAGATGGGGAGACCATTGACTGTGATCTTGGCAGTCCGGAAGATGGTTTATATACGGCAAGTTTCCAGGCAACGAAGAAAGGTCGGTATTCAGTTGAGGTATCGGATAAGGCTGGCAATGTTTCTAGATGGTCACAGGATATTAATATGATTTCAACGGAAGCTCCGGAATGTCCTGCAATCACTTTTGATCCTGTTGAACCGGATGGTAAGAATGGATGGTATATTACAAAGCCGGATGCAGTGATACAGGTAGCAGATCACACGGCAGATAATACGCCGGTTGAAAGTGAATACGCTATCTGGAAAGATGGTGAGACTTCTTATAATCAGACGACGCTCACCAAGACAGTGGAGAAGATTCCTATGACGGATGAGGGTATATTCCATATCCAGGTATGGAGTAAGAGTGCATCCGGTATAGAATGTATAGATTATGCTGATCATATTGCGGATGTCAGGATTGATACAGAGGCTCCGGAGATTGCATTTACCACAGAAAAGGGAAGCGGATCTGATATTATCGTGAAGTTTACAATCGAAGATAAGGCCAGTGGTGTGGATAAGGATTCCATTAAGATTTTACATGGTGATCAGAGTATGACTGCTTCTGTAGAAGAGAATGAGAATGGATATAGTGGTAGTTTTGAGATTACGGAGACCGGTAATTATACGATTCAGGCATCGGATCTGGCAGGAAATGTTGCCGACGAGGCTGCCTTTACACCGATGAGTATGAAGATTAAGGCAATTACCAATATTTCCAATTCGGCTGCCACGGTGGGTGCGACCATCTATAAGGGAACATTTGATATTACCTCAGCTACAATATCTTATCGCAAGATTGCTGATGAGACATATATTGAGACGGATTCTGTTATGAATCAGGATACAGATGGTAATATTGCATTGTCTACGGTACTTAAGGATTTATCCCCTGCCACGAATTATGCGTATAAGATTACAGCTGCTTCCGATGCGGGAGAAGTATTAGAATATGTGGGATATTTCCAGACACTGGCAGATAATCCGGTTAATGGAATAGCGGTTACAGGTACGGTACGGTATGCTAACGATAAGACAGGAACCATTACGTTAGGATTATATGCCGGTAACAGTTGCGTGATGGCACAGGAGATTGAAGCAGGATCAGATTTTATTTTTGAACATGTACCGGATGGTAACTATAATCTGGTTGCAACAGATGGTGTATATTCCAAGAATGTCCGTGTATCTATTGAGGATGGAATGATTATTTATCCATCTCAATATATAGAAATTGTATTATCGGGAAAGAATACAAGTGTATATCTGACAACACCGGATACACCGAATGTCTCAGCAGATAACATGGATTCCATTTTCACAGATGATATTGTGAACTTTACAGACCAGGATAAAGCGTTGATCGATGCAGGTGGAACGGTGGAATTCCAGTTGTGTGCTACCCTTATGACGGTATCGAATGTGTCTACAGGAGAGATTGCTGCCATGTATGCGGTTACAGATAAGAACAAGATTGTGGGAGCTTATCTCGATCTCACATTATATAAGATTGTCACAGACAGTTCCGGCAATACCGAGAAGAAGAAAGTAACGGATTTGGCAAATGGAGCCGCTATTTCTGTCACCATTCCTTTAGGGGAACTGGCAGGTAAGCCGGATCTCGAAGTAATCCGCATTCATAATGATGGTGAGAATTTCATAGGTTCTTCTCTTGTGGATCAGGATAACAACGTAAGTACCTATACAATTTCAACGAACCAGTTTTCTACTTATGCAGTTTTATATGGTACAGAGAAAGAGGTCACAACAGAGGCTACAACTCAGCAGGACACACAAAGCGTGAACAATAATACAACAAGTCCGAATGGCAATACAACAACTGTGAATACATCTGTTACTACACCGAATAATAACAGTACGGCAGATGATGACAAGAAACCGACGAAGATTAAGGATCAGGACAAGAAGCCGCAGGCATCCAATCAAACATCGTCAATCGGCTCTCTGAAAAGTTCAGGAACTGCTAAGACGGGAGATGCATCGCCAATCGCAATTCTGTTTGGATTATTGCTTGTTTCCGTTGCCGGTGTGTTTGTATTTTCAAAAAAATTAAGATAATATCATTTAACAATAATTACCTTAATAAAACATAGTTCCCTGCAAATACTATACTCAAGACATGAAGATGTCTTAAATATATAGATTTGGAGGGAACTATTATGTCAAGTAATAATTCTAGCAAGAAGTCAGAGGCAATGAACAGATTCAAAATGGAGTGTGCTTCAGAAGTAGGTGTTTCTTTAAAGAACGGTTACAATGGAGATTTAACTTCTAGAGAGAATGGTTCTGTTGGTGGACAGATGACTAAGAAGTTGGTAGAAGCTCAGATGAATCAGATGGCTGGTAAGTAATCATTTTGTGATGAAATAACCAGGAAATCTGGTAATCGCTCATAGCGGAATACCACACAAAAAGGTCGTAAATTGCTTTTTTCGGAAAAGCGGATTACGGCCTTTTTTGTTGACATATCTACATAGCACGTGCTATAATTGACTGATTAGTGCAGATAGAGGACTGCCTGACTGCAGAAATGAACACA
>CAMEFI010000043.1 GCA_945915475.1 uncultured Clostridium sp.
ACAGAGAACGTTTTGTCCGTGGCAGCATCAAATCTCTGGGTGCGGAATACACCAAAGAGCGTATTAAAGAACGCATCGAATCAAAGAGTCTAGTGCAGTCTCAAAAGCGTGTTCCTTTTCCTCGAAAGTCAAAACCTATTGCCAGAGACTTTTCTTCCCAAAGGCTCATTGACACCTCTGAGGAAAAATTTGAACACAGTTCCAGTTTAAAGCATTGGGCTGACATTCAAAATCTAAAAATAGCAGCCGCAAGCTACAGCAGTGCAGACTCCATTGCCGAGCTGGAAAAACAGCTTGCTACCAAGTCACTCCTTGCAAAAACTGCAAGAAGCAGCCTTATAGAAACGGAGCATCAGCTAAAGGATTTAGGACAGATTTTGAAATATGCGGAACAATACAAAGTCAACCACATCTATCATGTCCGTTATCAAAAATCAAAAGATCCGGACGCCTATTTACGCAGGCACGAAACAGAACTCCTGCTTCATGACGGTGCGGAAAATATGTTAAAACGCTTTGGAATTAACCTAAAAACTCTTGATGTTGACAAACTCCGCAGCGAATACAATGCTCTGTATTCCAAAAAGGAAACTTTACAGAACACCTACAAATCTGCCGAAAAAGAAATTAAAAAACTCAGCAGAAAACTGGAGAACATAAACCAGTATTTTGACCAGACTCCGGAGAAGATACATTCCGCTGGCTACAAACCGGAACAAGATCAAACATCTCTGTAAAAACGGCATCAAAAAAGGTGTATTACAACGAGGTATTTCTCCTCTATTGCAATACACCTTTATGTGTGCAGTAGTCCTTATTCATTTTTACATTCAATAATATGTACCTGTATCTTTTCCTCTTCCTTCTCATCATGTATTTTACTCCATATCAAAACTGTATTGTACTGTAATTCATTCTTTCCAATGTGTAATGTAAACTACTCTGGAGGTGAATTACAATGCAGGACATAAAACAAAATCTTGCCGATGCAGTGCGAGAAGCTCGCACTAAACTCGGACTATCACAGGAACAACTCGCTGAAATTTTAGGTTTTGATAGCCGTACCATACTCAACATTGAAAACGGACGTGGCAATCCGAAATTTGAAAATCTTTGTGCCCTTATCCGGTACTTGAATCTGACTGAAAATAAAATTTTCTATCCTGACAGAAAGGAGCCTCGCCCAAATCATGAAAGACTCCTTGCTCTGCTGGATGATTGCACTGAACAGGAAGCAGAGGAACTGATTCCTGCTATTCGCTATTTACTTACTCTGATGCGTCATCAAAACAATCCAACATTTCAAAAAAACCAATAGAATCCATGTAAAGATATTGGTTTTCCTTCTTTAATATTACTAAAAGCAGAATCAATAATTGTATGTGTCTACATATTTACCGATTCTGCTTTTACAACTGCTTCTTCCATATAGAGAAGCTCTATCACCTCCCAAATAATATTTTCCCAAATATGAATAACTGCATTTTTATTTGGGGGGAGTTCCCCATTCTGATTTATTCTATACTAAGTAGTGTCTGCTTAAGGCAAAATAAATATGCCTCTAACCATTGCAAATACTGACTTTTCCTCCATTTTCTTCTATAATAGAGTGCAAGGAAATATATTGTTTTACCAGAAAAAACTTGCACTTGGAGGAAATGGACATGTACAAATTTGATAAAAATCACCAGTTTAGATTCACAGATTTCAATCAGCCAATGGGGCTAAAAATGAATCCAGAAAACCGTTGGGTTAAGAAAGCTGAAACCATTCCCTGGGAAGCTATTGAAGAAAAATATGCAGCTCTCTTTCCGAGCAAGAAAGGGATGCCGGCAAAACCCCTCAGGACAGCTCTTGGATCATTGTTGATTCAAAAACAGCTTCAGTTTTCTGATAGAGAACTGGTGGAGGAAATACGGGAAAATCCATATTTCCAATACTTCATTGGACTTCCGGGCTATCAGGATAAAATACCATTTGTTCCGTCTCTTCTAGTGGAGTTTCGCAAGCGCCTCACAGCAGAAGTCCTTGAGGAAATCAATGAGATGATCATTGAGTACAATACTCCAAATAATCCACCACCAACAGGTGGCGGTGACCATAGTGTGGACCCCGATGAAGCAGATGATACAAACGCTGGTACTTTAATTCTGGATGCCACATGTGCACCACAGAATATCTCTTATCCTCAGGATGTAAATCTCTTGAATGAAGCTCGTGAGGATTTGGAAAAAATGATTGATATCATCTGTTACGAGCAAAACTATCCCAAGCCAAGAATGTATCGTCAAAATGCCAGAAAAGATTATCTGAATCTGGCAAAGTGCAGGAAACGTACTTCCAAGAAGATTCGCAAAGCAATCAAGGCTCAACTGCAGTACATTCGTAGGGATTTGAAGTACATTGATACATTCCTTGAAAAAGTTGATTTGTGCGATTCTCTTTCCAGGCAGCTTGCAACCATCAGAACTATGGCAGAACAACAGCAATACATGTATGACAACAGAGTTCATAGCGTACCAGATAGAATTGTGAGTATCAGTCAACCATACATCCGGCCAATTGTCAGAGGAAAAGCAAAGGCACCGGTTGAGTTTGGAGCAAAGCTCGACCTTAGTATCGACGAAAAGGGCATTGCAAGATTGGAGCGCTTGTCATTCGATGCTTACAATGAATCAGACGTGCTCATCACAGCAGTTGAAAACTATAAGAGCCGCACAGGACATTATCCTGAAAGAGTTCTGGTAGATCAAATATACAGAAATCGGTCCAACAGAGCCTTTTGCAAGGAACATGGAATACGAATTTCCGGACCTGCACTTGGTCGTCCTAAGAAAGATGACAAGGCCGATAAGAAACAGGAATACATTGATAACACGGATAGAATCGAAGTAGAGCGAGCATTCAGCCTGGCAAAGCGTAAATATGGTCTTGGGTTGCTAACCACCAAGCTGGACACGACAACCCGAAGTGCAATCGCTTTATCTATCATTGCAATGAACGTAAACCGCTTGACGATGGTTTCGTTTGCTCAAATTTGTATTTCAGTATTTTCAAGGTACAAACAGTGCATAGCACTGAAAAAATATATGCAAAACAAGCCTTATGAATTGCTAAAGATTTGTTGAGCAGATACTAAGTAACACCACCTCCTTCAAAAAAATATTCCTTAGCAGTAACCCTATAATCGATATCTGCTTCCGAATATATTCCACAACCGTATTCAGCATAGCAATTTCGCCTAATACATTACGTCCCATTTCAAAAGCAATGGTGGATAAACTCAACTCAGAGAATTCTTGTTCAACTGTTTCCTTATTTTTTTGAATAAGTTCATTGCACATCTGAAATATTTTTATTTGATAATCTCTAAATTTTTCTGAATTTTGTTGTTTCTGTTGCAAACGTTTTTCTAACTGTCTGCTTCTGAATTTTGTTGTTTGAATTAACTGTTGAATGACACTATTGAAATAGCCAATATATAGCAAAATTTTTTTATCATTTACCACTTCTTTTTCTTCTATCGTTTCATGCATTCTGTATTCCCTCCTTGTTCCGAATATAAACAAAAGATATGGGGAAATTATGGAGAAATTCAAACAAATTTATTAACTTTGCTTATTTAGCTTCGCTTCTGTATTCACCTCACACAGAGAATACATATAGTAAAAGTGAATAGCATAAAAATAATCACTACACAGGAAAATACTTCCTGTTCTTTTCCCATAATTTCGTTGTATACACAATCAGTCAAATGAATAAGCTACTCCACCTATCCATTTGACCGACTTTGTGTTTCCCTTCCTACTCTGTTGTAACACCCATACCATTATTTAGCTCTGGATCTAACAACTTCACATCTATACTACCGTCTTTAGAATTAACAATATATTTCTTCACATTCGGCAGTATCTTGTCCATAGTTTCAAGGAATAATCTGTACTTTGTTGTATCTTCACTATATATCTGACTATTTTTCTGATACTCTGCAAGCATCTGTTCAAACTTAGCAGCATCACCCTGTGCCTGATTAATTGCCTGTGTTTTATAACCTTCCGCTTCGGATATCATACTGCTCGCCTGACCTCGTGCCTCTGGTATCAAACTATTATAATATCCGTTTGCATTATTTATGGCTGTCTCCTTATCCTCCTTTGCTGTTGTTACATCCAGAAATGCATCTGAAACTGCCTCCGGCGGCACTATGGATTGAATATTAAAAGCTGTAATCAGAATACCCGCATTATACTCATTCAAAATCTCCTGTGCATACTTTATGACATCATTTTGTGCCTGTACCTTTTGCGTACCTAAAATGTCATCAACCGCAATTCCCGAAATTACTTGTACCAAGGATGCCTCCACCGCAGATCTGACAATTATCTCATCTCGTTCCGCCACATTATATAAAAATGCCTGTGGGTCAGATACTTTGTAGTGCACAATAGCTTCTGTTCCCACTATATTTTCATCGCCAGTTAGCAATTGCAATGCTTGTGGCGATTCTGATGCCTCCTCATGCATATGTTCCGGCAAAGACATTCCAATATCGGCTCTGCGTACCTCTTCTATATTAACCATCTGTACACTATCAATCGGGGCAGGCAGGCGATAATGAATTCCTTCCGAAACCGAAGAATCTATCACTTTACCAAACCTTTTTACCACAGCCTGTTCTCCGGGATTTACTACATAGATACCTGTCAGCAGGTACACCGCAAATATCCCGGTTCCAAGAATAATTGCCATTTTTTTCATATGAATGTGTCCAAAGGCACTATTTATATCCTTGAGTACACCACTATTTTTTATGTTTGCAATACTCTTTCCGACAATTATCTTAATTTTCTTCTTTTCTATGGCTGTCTTTTTCTTTCTCTTTTTCGGTTGTTTCTCTGTCTTTTTCTCTACCTTCTCTTTTCCATCAGTATTATTCTGCTGACCTTCATTTTCCTCTGGTCTGTTTTCTTCAGATACAGGTTTCATTATGTACCCCTCCTTACTCTGCAACATTTGTCCTATTTTCTGAAATTCCATCGCCACTTAAATATTTGAGAATTTCAGCAGTAGAAGGCAGGATTAATGTTGTATTATCATCAATCGTTTTTTCGTATGTCTCAAGGGTTCTCACAAATTCATAAAACTGAGGGTCTTTTCCAAATGCTTCTCCATAAATGCGAATTGCCTCTGCATCCCCTTCACCTTTGATTTCCTGTGCCTGTTTATATGCCTCTGACAAAATGGTTGTTTGTTCCTTTTCCGCTTCTGCCCTAATCTTTGCAGCCTCCTCACTACCTTCCGCACGATACTGCTTCGCCATCTGTTCACGTTCTGCCTTCATACGATCATAAACACTTTGTTTATTCGCTTCCGGGAAATTTAATACTCTGATTTGTGTATCAACAATTTCAATACCGTATTCTGCCGCTTTCTCACGTGCATAGTTGGTTGCCTCTGCAAGCATGGAATCCAATTTTAGTTCATCTTCATTAATATTCACCAATTCTTCTAGGGAATATTGACTGAGCTGTACACCAATGCTTGACGAAAATACATCTCTTAAACGGGATTGTGCACCAATTTCATCCTTTACTGTTTTCATGTACTTTACCGGATCAACAATCTTCCATGTTCCATAATAGTCCAATGAAACATTTTTCTTGTCAGAGGATAATAACTCCAACTCATCTGCCTGATAAATTTGAACACGTTTATCCAATCTTCTGACAGACTGAATAGGGTCCGGTAATTTAATCTGCAGTCCGGCATCTTCTATTACTCTTACCGGATTACCAAACTGTGTAACCACGACATATTCTGTTGTATCAACTGTATAAACCATTAAAGTTAAAACAAAAAGCACAATACCGCTACAAATACCTAATATTACTTTCTTTTTATTTTTCATCCTTTTCACCTTTCTTTCTCCGAATTTCCAATCCATAACTCAGCATTATCTATTTTCACATCTGAACCCAACAATATTTTCTGCACATTCGGAAGAATTTCATCCATTGCTTCCATGTATAACCGAAACTCTGTTACACCTTTTGTTTTTTCATATGCGCTCTGTCTCAAAGCAAAGTATGCTGCATCTCCTGTTGCAGTGCTGATTTTGTCAGTTTTATACTCTTCTGCCTCTGCGATTTCTTTATATGCTTCTGCCCTTGCTTCCGGAATAAGCTGGTTCTGGTACGCATATGCTTCACTTATGTAGATTGCTCTGTCCTGCCTTGCACTTGCCAAATCTTCATAGCTGTCCTTAACCGCATCCGGCGGTGCTACTTCCACCATCTGAACACTGACAATTTCAATTCCTACTTTATTCTGATTCATATCCTCCTGTATCTTTGATAACGCCAACTTTTCTACATCTGCTTTACCTTTTGTCAGAAGGTAATCAATTTTATTCCGACCAACAATTTCTCTGATACTGCTCAGTGTACTGGAAGCAAGTAACATATCTGTATTTTCCACATTTAAAATGAATTCTTCTGCATTCTTTACCTTATAGTGGACTGTCATATCTACATTTATGAGATTTGTATCTCCTGTGAGAAGCTCCTGCACTCCCGTATCTATTTTCTGAATATCCTCACTATTCACAAGCACCACTTCATCAATAGGTGCAGGTAAACTGTAATGTATTCCCGGCTCTACTTCCTCATCTACAATTTTTCCAAAACGCTTTACCACACCCGTTTGATTTACCCCAACAATATAAACACCGGATAAAGCATAAGCAGCCACAATAATGCCTCCAAAGGTTACGATTAACTTTTTGTTCTGTTTAAAGCTAAAATGAACGTGTGAATGTGCATGCTCAAATCCCTTCTCATCAGGATGTAAGAGTGCATGTAAATTACTACTAAAAATCTCATACCCTGCACTTAGCAGAAGAACCATTGCCACAATAGCCGCCACTTTGTCCAAACTCTTCATTCCGAAAAGTGATCCGGTAATACCTATCAATACTGCAATTGAGCAATACATATCCATTTTGGAATGATATCCGTCTGCCTTCAGACTTTCTGACTCGGTTTGTTCACCCACATATATTTTCAGCCTTGCCATAAAATAATTTACAACCACCGCGAACAAAGCTCCTGCAGCCGTAAATGGTACATAACGTAACTCTACAACATCATTACTAAGTGCACTCTCCAAAATTTCAAACCCCATATAGAAAATAAATAGGGAAACAAAAAGTGCAAGAATATGCTCTACTGTATTTACAGCCTTTCCTAATCTTTCTTTTCCAAAACTTGTAACCAATAACCCCACAAATACAATTGTGGTCACGAATAAATCCGCAAATGAATGCCATGCATTTGCCTCCAGACCAATACTACCTGACAGGTCTGCCAAGAAAAAACGGAGTGCAATCAGTACCATATTGGCAATCATTGTAACAAGAATTGTTTTTTCTTTCCTTCCCAGCCATTTTTTACTTTTCTGTTCCATTACTGTCCTCCACTTCTTTCATCATTTTTCGTAATGTTTTTTCATAAATTATGAGATTGCTTTGTTCTAAAAGCATATCTTCCATTTCCTTCTCCAATTCATGGTGTCTCTCATCGCTTATATGGGAAATAATATCCTCCCTTACTTCCTCCAGTGCCATCTGTTCCTCTTCCTGTTTTGATACCAATTGGAAGATGTAGTATCCACCATGTACCAAGGTAGCATCACTTATCTCTCCGGCTTCTAAAGAGAATATCACCTCTGCCAGTTCGGCATCTAAATGATTCCTATATAAATCACCTTCCACTTCACCACCAGTTTCAGCACTTCCATCCTCTGAATACTGCTTTGCAATTTCTGCAAAATCTGATCCATTTTTCAATGCTTCTGCCGCCTTATCCGCTTTATCCTTCCCCTTTCCATCTCCGGTTTCTTCTATCCAGATTACCTTTACTTTTGCACTCTCAGGAATCATGAAACTGCTCTTATAAGTTTCGTAATATTCTGCGATTTCTTCCTCCGTAGGTTCCGCAATCTTTTCATCAATCTCTTCCTGATGCATAATCTGATACAAGTAGCTGATTTTGAGTTCTTCCGTATCATGATTCAACTCTCCATCTGTTGCATCATCACCTCCATCCTCCAAAATCAATTCTTTTACCGCAAGCTGGTCTACCAATATCTTTTTATTTTCATATCCTTCAAACGCCTGCTGATACTCTTCTGACAATTCATTAAACTCCGTCATAAAATCACCCAGGGTATATTTTTTCCCATGAACGTCAAATAAAGCTTCATTTTTATATATCTCATACTGATCCGTTTTTTCCAGCAATTCATAGTTAATTTCCAAGCCTGCCTCTTCTTTCAACTGCTCAATATAGGCAGGTAAATATTCCTCTTCCTTTTGTGCATACAATATTTCACGGATTTCTTCTTTTACGTCCGAAAATGCCTTATCTCCGTATTTATCTCTGTTGGAATCATAATATTGCTGTATTTCGTAATTTGTAATCGTATCCATGGACATTTGTTTTTCTCTTATTTGCTTTACTAACTCTGCCACACTGGCATCATCAAACAAATCCGATAACTGATGTTGTACCTCTTCTCGTCCGGTAATTCCCTGTTGCTCTGCCCAATCTAAAACAATTTGCTCCGTAGCCATCATCTCTACCAATTGTCTGTAGCCTTCCATACTGTCAATAGGATGTGTCTCACAGGATTCATCAGGGTTACACAAGCTATGATCAAGTCCATGCTCCTCGCATATGTAATGTTCTGCTTCCCTTGCCATTTCAACCTTTACAAATTCCCTAAGTTCTTCCATCGTAATTGTCTTATCATTGTAACTAGCCACTACGTCCGGCGCAGGCGGTTTAGGTTCCTTCAGCCACGAAATGAAACCAGGCACGACTAAAATAAGAATACAGCCAGCCACAACTGCCACTATTCCCCATATAATATTACGCTGTGATTTTTTTCTTTGTTTAGGTATTTCGGAGGGCATCTGCGCGACGATATCCTCTAGGCTGTCTTCCTGTTCCTCAACAACATCATCTTCTTTTTCTGTACTTCCTTTTTCCTTCTGTTTTATTCCCAACATATTTTGAATGTCGTCTAACAAAGAAATCTTTTCCTCATCTCCCATATACATTTTCCTTTCTTTTTGACATCACTGTATTTTATGGTACACAGGAGTTATGGAGATTTTATGGAGATATATTCATTTTTGTTGCAAAAAAATAACACCTTCCATAAGAAAGTGTCATTTTCTTCATTATTCTAATGTTGGAAATACCAAAGTGAAACATGTCCCTTCCTCTGACGAGCTGGTCACTTTGATTTCTCCACCATGTAAATCCATAATTGCCTTTGTAATTGCCAAGCCTAAGCCCATACCACCTGTGGCTTTACTTCTCGATTTATCTGCCCTATAAAAACGTTCAAACAAATAAGGAATATCTTTTTCATCTATGACTGCTCCATAATTAGTGATCGATATCTCCGTATTGTCGTCCTTGCATTGAGCTGAAATAATTATCTCCGTATTTTCCTCTGAATACCGAATTGCATTCGACAAAAGATTATAAATGCATTGAATTACTTTTTCTTCATCTCCCCTCATGTTTATATCTTTCTGGATAATAATTTTCATATGCAGCTTCTTTTTTTCAATCTGTATATCAAAATTATCTGCTACAGATTTTATCACTTTACATATATCTATATTGCTGATAGTTATTCTTGATTTATTTGCTTCCAACACGTAAAGCTGTTGCAGTTGATTTACAATTCCTACCATTCGCATAATCTCCTGGCGGAAGCTTTCCATTCGTTCCTCCGTTGGTTCCCATATCCCATCAATAATTGCTTCTGTCTGACCCAACAGGTTTGTTAATGGTGTTCTCAGTTCATGCGCGACATCCGATGTAATCTGTTTTTTCTGCATTTCCTGTTTTGCCAGTTTCTCCGACATCTCATTAATTGCCGTAATTAAACCCGCTGTTTCTTCATTTTTGGCAGTTTCATCAATAGTTGCTCCAAACTCGCCGTCCGCAATCCTATTCGCTACAAGTATTGCTTCCGATATAGGACGAGTAATTCTCTTTGCAAACAAACCACTGACAAATATGGTTATGACTAAAAACACAAGTCCAATGACAAAAATTATATTTTGTAACCCATTTAACAAGTCCAATTCTCCGTCACTTAACGAATATGGACCATAATATCCGATAGAAATATAGCCTACATTCGTTCCTTGTATTTTTAAATCATAATTTTCTTCCATATATTTTCCCTGGAATCCGGGATAACGGCTATGCATGTTATTTTCGGCATGCTGCAAAACTATTTGACATTCTTCCTCCCGATGTGTCCGTATATCCCAATCCAATTCCTTATTATTCAGTTGAATATGAACCAGATACCCATTTTGTAATGCTGCATTTGCAATGACTTCCACCGAATATAATATGGTTTCCGATGTTTGTTGCCCGAATGTATCTTCTACCTGTGCAACAATGGAATCTATCATTTTCTTCTGTTCATTTTTCGCATACTGCTCAAACAAACCATCCATGCTATAACGCAACACTCCTGTAATCGCACAAATCAACATAATTGACAGAAGTGAATAAATGAATACCAGATTTGCTCGTATCGTTTTCCCCATTTTCTTCTCTTTTCTACGAATTGTCTTTTACAAATTTATATCCAATGCCATGTACTGTTAAAATGTATTTCGGTTCACTTCTATTTGGTTCAATCTTCTGTCTTATTTTTTTTATGTGAGAATCTATGGTTCTGTCATACCCTTCATATAATCCACCTAATGCACATTCAATCAGTTGCTCCCTTGTAAAAACCCTGCCTGGAAACTGTATCATTTTTGTAAATATCTCATACTCTATTGGCGTGAAATGGATTTCTTCTGTTCCCTTTCTTACTATACGACAATCTAAGTTTACCTCGAAATCATCCCATGCAATCAGATTTTTATCCGTTTCCGTCCCTCTAAATCTTCTTAATACTGCATCTACCCTCGCCACAATGACTTTGGGGCTAAAAGGCTTTGTGACATAATCGTCTGCACCAAAAGAAAGCCCATCAATGATATCATCATCCTGCACCTTAGCTGTCAACATAATTATTGGTAAAGAGCTTTTCCATTTTTCACGTATGATATTACAGACTTCTTTGCCGGATATATCCGGTAACATCCAATCCAGGATCATCAGGCTGATATTTTCCGACTTGGCATGTTTTAGTGCACTTTCTCCATCATATGCAACTTCCACCAGATATCCGGCTTTTGTTAAATATGCCGCCAATACCTCTGTAATTTTAAGTTCATCATCAACAATTAAAATTGTCTCCTGCATATTTAAAATTCACTCCTTCCATCAGGGAATTGACAGTAACCTATATCATTTTTTAACTAAATAATTCGTCTAATACCCAAAATCGGTCTATAGTTTACGTCTGATGTTTTTATTCCTCCTTCAGGGTATGGTTTTGAATTTGAAGCATGTACAAGCTGGTTATTTCCCATATAAATTCCAATATGTCCTGAATACCATACTAAATCTCCGGGCTGTGCAGATGTAATATCAGCTACTGCACTTCCACTCTTTCCCTGAGCTCCTGAAGTTCTTGGCAATGATATGCCAAAATTTGCATAGACACTCTGTACAAATCCGGAGCAGTCTGCACCATTTGTCAGACTTGTTCCACCATACACATATGGATTTCCAACAAACTGTACTGCATAATCTACAATTTTCTGTCCCAATTCTGCATTGGAATTATCCGTAGTATATGTCTGTGAAACTGTTCCTGCCTGTCCTTCATTTCCCTTTTTATTTACTGCCGCATTTGCTGCAGCTATTGCTTTTTCACGTTCTTCTCTTTCCTTTTTTAAACGTGCCTCTTCTTCTTCCTTTGATTCTGCGTATACGTTTTCCGTATATAACTCTACATAATCAAGTGAAACATATCCTTCGCCTTCTTCTACCGATACCTTAGCAAAACCTTCTGTCAATTCCAAAACCTGTAATAAGTCTCCATCCGGAACCAAACCTAAGACCTTTGCCTCTGTGGATGGTTCCATTCTTACCTTTAGAGTCGTTGTATTAACTCTTGCCATCTTTATACCAACCTCTTCCGCTTTATTAATTGCGGCTTCACCAGTCAGCACATACTCTGATTTTACATATCCTTTCGCTTTTCCAGACTCTATATAAAACCAATCATCACTTATCTCTATAATATTTCCAACAGAATCATCATATAATTTACCCACAATTTCTGATTCTGTGTTTGGTTCCTGACGTATGTTCACATAATCATTAACATCCGCTACAATTAAGCTTCCAATCAAAGAAAACGGCTCCGGCTCATTTTCTGAATCAGGAGTTTCTAACTGCTGTTCCTCAGCAGTTGTAACAACCGGTATATCATTCTCGACGATTTCCGGCTCTTCGCTACTGTCATCAGCAGAATTTTCCGCTAATATACTTTCTTCAACTGTATTTTCCAACTCATCCGTGCTTGCCGGTAAATCATCCTCCAGCTTAATACTTCTGGCTTCCACCGCTGATTCTGTAGATACATTCTCTACAAATTCCATTTTTTGTGAATCTTCGTCTTTTGCAAATCCTAACAAACATATACCCATCAAGCTAAATGCTATTGCTACACTTATTTTTTTCTTCATTTCTGTCTCCATTCTTATCTCTTCAAATGTTACAAACTTGTTACATGATAATTCATAAATGTGAAGAAATTATGGAGATTTAGAATTTAGTCCATTTTCACACTATGTTCCACGATATAAAATCATAAAACTCAGTATGTAATTGGCGCATTTCCTGTGGTGCATTCATGGAGTGTTCATACATGAATTTATGTCCGAATTTACTTTTAAATACAGCACTTAAAATAATTGTAAAAACCCATGTCGGGCATATCATAAACAAATAAAATTTGAATGGTGACAATATTTTATGCTTTGCCAAAATCTTGAAATTGTCTTTCATCTGTTTCGCAGTTTTTTTCATTATCGCCTTGTTCTCATATACAGTTTCAGGCGAACTACTCATATAATACGCATCCGCAATAGGCACTACCATACCCAAATGAGAAATTTGCCAGTTGTGCATATCAGATACAATTTGATATGGAATATGACTTTTCCGGAATATTTCAGCCAACTCTGCAATCCTATCGGTTTTGCGTTTACTAATTTCTCCAAAGGTAGTGGGCTGGATAATTTTGGGCGTAAGTGAGGCATTCAATATGCCATTATCTATACTGCCTCCTGCACCGGGGAACGCAGGAATAAGTCTGTTTACCCCACAAATTTTTTCAAGTTCTTCGTATTTTTCAAGTGTATTCACCATAGTAACAATATTAGGACTTTTATTACTTTTCAATTCACATAGAGCCTGTTTCAACTGCTCTGTTCGCACAGGTAAAAATATATAATCATATTTATCGCTATCTTCAAGTCTATCGATAACAGTTATATTTGCTATTTCTACCTTCCCCTTTTTATAATATCGCAAACCATTATTTGATAAATCTGTAAGTCTTTTTCCTCTTGCCAAAACAGTAACACCATATCCGACCTCAGACATAAGTACCGCATAAATACTGCCAATAACTCCTGCTCCGTATACAAGAATTCTCACTTTATATTCACCCCAATCAAAATTTACTGCTCTAATATAAAATATGAATCATTTTCTATCCTCAAATCCTCTATCCGGATTCCATTCACAACTTCCACCTATGATGAAACGACAATTACAACACTCATTACCATCTCCCAAGGTTTTCGTTCTTTCAAACCCACAATGGAGTCTGTCTGCAAACAAATAATCCATCCTGCACAAATACGGAAACATTCCGTCAGCATCAAAATCTCTTGCAAGTTTTTTTAATCCACAACTCAGTACATCTATTTCAAACACATTTTTAGATACATCTCTGTATGCAATGCTCCAATCATATGGATGCAGTTCTCCTGATGACTGTTTTGCCATATGCCCTGATGACTTTTTTCTAAATGAAGAATAATATATCTTTCCATATACTTTGCGAGCAAAATCTGGCAATGCACTTATCATTTTATCATTGATGAGCCATATACATTCCCCCGCCTCTTTATCCGTAAAACCCAATTCTTTGAGTGCCTTATACCAGGCTATGTAACAGGGTGCAAATTCATAACTTGACGAGAAAATACTGTTGCCTATCTTTGGTATCTTGGGTAATATTTCATCTATATTTCTTTCTGATTCTTCCGCAAACTTCTCCCATATGTCTTTTCCATATTTTTTTATAAAGGATGAACGAGCACATTTCATGGAAAATATATAAAATATTTTACTGATTTTCATTGTTCTCTCCCTTCACTGCAACACCTTGATACAAAAATCCTGCCAAAAAGGATGGCGTCAGATTTGCTTTAAATGTCTTTCTCTCTTTCCAAGAAAATCCCATTTTCTCAGCAACCTGAAAATAATCACGATTGATATTACATCCACATGCAAAAATTTTGAATAGTGGATTAAAAAGATTCTGCAGCTTTTGTATCACTTTATTGTCTGATTTTCCATGTTCCAATAATAACAATTGCCCACCCGGCTTAAGAACCCGACTTATCTCTTTTAGTGTTGTCTCCATGCTATCCACAGAACATAGGCAAAAAGTGGATACTACTGTATCGAATGAATGATCTTCAAACTTCATATCTTCACAATGGTAATCGTATAAATCCACCGCTACAGATTCACTATCTATCTTCCGTACATAGGAGTCAATTGCTGTAATTCTTTTAACACTATCAGGATAGCATTTCAAATTGCTTCCCATACCAATTCCTATTTCCAAAATGCTTCCATATGCATGAGTCAGAATTTCTTTTCTATAATTGTATATAGCAGTTTTTCCCAAGCTCATATTCATAAGCTTGGGAAAAACTTTATTTTGATAAAACTCTTTTATCATTTCATTCATTCTCCGTTTTTTCTTCAACATCCACAGACTCATTCCCTTTTTGCTGTCTAAATTCATTTATTATTAATACAATTCCATATATACCGCAAATCAGAAGAATCAAATCTTCATAGGCATTGAACATCATAGATTTTACACCTGTCAATCCCCACGCAGTCAACAGTGTAAGCAGTAATTTATTCTTTTTCCTGTACCCTGCATACACTACTATACTCAGACTGATAATTGGACATGGCATAATATACGTTGCCATCTGCGGAAATTTTCCACCAAGTAAAATTGAAATTACCGGATATAGCAGGTAAAGAAGTAACAGGAACATTTGGAAGAAGTTTGGCTTTTCAAGCTTATCCTCCTTGTTACGGTAGCTTTCATATAGAAACAGAATACCTGAAATCATAAACAATGGTAGTGCAAAATATTGTTGAATAGGCTCTGTTCCATAGCACACATAAAAAGCTACTCCTATAAACAGATTCGCAATTCCCAATGAAAGCTTTGCCGCCCATTTCACTTTACCGATATAAGATAATATGATTCCCAAAATTATCAGAACAAATAATACCGCCTGCATCATCCATGTCTGCAAGTTGTAATTGCCAATTACGCCCCAAAATGTTTGTGTGTTCATGAATTTCCCTCCCCCATTTGACTTATTCTCATCCCTTTCCTACATCTAATAGTTGTAAGAAAGCATAATCTGAGACAGAATACAATGCTCGTTTTCCATCTTTACGGCACTTAACCACCTTTTTCGCTCTAAGAAGATTAAGCTGATGTGAAACTGCTGATTGTGTCATATTCAACTGGAATGCTAAATCATTTACACATACTTCATCCCTACCCAATACGCGGATAATTTTTATCCGCGTAGGATTTCCTAATAATCTGAAGATTTCAGCTATTTTTTCTGTATCCTCCTGCGAAATCATAATTTCTTAACCTTCAATGCCCTAATTGCATTCAAAACTGCAATTATCATGACACCAACATCTGCAAAAATTGCAAACCACATATTGGCTATTCCCAGGGCACCAAGACCGAGGCAGGCAAACTTAACCACAAGAGCCAACACAATATTCTGATAAACAATGCGGAGGCACTTTCTTGAAATCTGAATACCCTGTGCAATTTTCAACGGGTCATCATCCATTAATACCACATCGGCTGCTTCGATTGCTGCATCCGAACCCATAGCTCCCATTGCAATTCCAATATCTGCTCTGGAAAGTACCGGGGCATCATTGATACCATCACCAACAAATGCCAACACTTCTTTACCGCTTTTTTGTTCCAGTAATCTTTCTACTTCCGTCACCTTATCCCCGGGCAACAGTTCACTGTGAATTTCATCTACTGAAAGATCAGCACCCACTTTATCAGCAACCTTTTTTGCATCTCCCGTCAGCATAACTGTTTTTTTAACACCGGCTTTTTTTAGCTCTGCAATCGCTTTTTTGGAATTCGGTTTTTCCACATCAGAAATTACAATGTGCCCGGCATATTCATTATCAATAGCAACATGAATAATGGTTCCTACGCTGTGACATTCCTTTGCCTTAATGCCAAGTTTATTCATCAGCTTCATGTTTCCTGCAGCGACTTTTTTCTGATCAACTGTCGCAACAATTCCATGACCACTAATCTCTTCAATATCCGTAACACGATTGCGGTCTATCTCTTTTCCATATGCCTTCTGAAGACTTTTACTGATTGGATGTGAAGAAGAACATTCGGCAAGTGCCGCATATTCCAAGAGCTTCGCATCTTCCATTTCATTGTGATGAATTCCATTTACTTCAAAAACACCCTTTGTCAAAGTACCTGTTTTGTCAAATACCACAATAGCTGTTTTGGACAGAGTTTCCATATAATTAGAACCCTTGATCAAAACTCCCGCTTTGCTGGCTCCACCGATTCCTGCAAAGAAACTAAGAGGAATACTAATAACCAGTGCACATGGACAACTGATAACCAGGAACGTCAACGCTCTGTATATCCACTCGGTCCACCCAGCCGGATTTCCCATAATAAGATTGATAACTGGTGGAAGAACAGCTAATGCTAATGCAGCATAACAAACTGCCGGGGTATATACCTTTGCAAATTTGGAAATAAAGTTTTCCGATTTGGACTTTCTTGAACTGGATTCTTCCACAAGCTCTAAAATTTTTGATACGGTAGATTCTCCAAACTCCTTCGTGGTTTGTATTCTGATAACTCCCGTCATATTGATACACCCACTGATCACTTCGTCACCAAGTCCTGCCTCACGGGGTAAACTTTCCCCTGTTAATGCACTTGTATTTAAAGACGAAGAACCCTCAACAATTGTTCCATCGATTGGCACCTTTTCTCCCGGCTGTACTACAATAATACTGCCAACGGTAACTTCATCCGGGTCTACACGTACTAACTTTCCATCCTGCTCAATATTGGCATAATCGGGACGAATATCCATAAGTGCCGATATATTCTTTCTGCTCTTTCCCACAGCGTAGCTTTGGAATAATTCTCCAATCTGATAGAAAAGCATAACTGCTATCGCTTCATTGAAATCACCACTCTTTTCATAGAAAGCCAATACAATAGCTCCGACTGTTGCTACAGCCATCAGGAAATTCTCGTCAAATACCTGACCATTCAGAATTCCTTTTCCCGCCTTCTTCAATATGTCATATCCTATAACCAGATAAGTAACCAAATATAAGCTCATTGCCAATACATTATTTAGTGGCAGCATATTTACGCCTATAAGAAGAACAGTTGCAATAATAATTCTATATAGCATTTTCTTCTGTTTCTTGTTCATGACAACATCCTCCAATTTAATATATATTGATTTATTCATATGTTTTGTAAAAGGATACGCCCCTATTCATCGGGGCGTTTTGGGCATCAACCTTTTAAATCTCAATCTCACAATCAGGCTCTACTTTCTTGCACGCCTTAAGTACATCGTGCATAACCTTATCCTTATCCACGCCATCTTCAAATTCAATAATCATTTTCTGAGTCATAAAATTGACAGTTGCTGCCGCTACACCTTCTGTTTTTTTGGCTGCATCTTCCATTAAATTAGCACAGTTTGCACAATCAACTTCGATTTTATAAGTTTTCTTCATTATAACCATTCCTTTCTTTTTTCAACGTTTAAGCAGTTGTTTAATTGTTATAGGCATAGGATACCCAACCTATAAGCGAAAGTCAATGGTCTTTCCCTCATACCTTCCGTTTGGACTATTATCATTTCCAAATGGATTATTTTATTAAACAATTAAGTACTTGTTTAACTTTTGCTCCCATGTTACACTACTTTTACAAATATTTTTTAGGAGGATTTTTGTAATGGATAAGCCCCTTTTACCGCACCAGCACAATACCATCAACCATATCGAAGACTTAAAAAATACCGTTTCTAATCTCAATAATTTTTCTATTGTTGCAGATATGTTAAAATTGTTAGGAGACAGCAGCCGCATCCGTATCTTTTGGCTTCTATGCCACTGCGAAGAATGCGTTATCAATATTTCCTCTCTCGTGGATATGACAAGTCCTGCTGTATCACACCATTTGCGGCAACTAAAAGACAGGGGATTAATTGTCAGCAGACGTGACGGAAAAGAAGTCTATTACAAGGCTGCTGATACAGAAGAATGCCATCTGCTTCACATGACTGTTGAAAAAATTATGGAAATTTCCTGTCCTAAAAGTTTAGACAATCGTGAAAGAAACTGTACCTGCCAGACAGAGCAAAACTGCAACGAAGAACACCTGACCGCCATGCATGAAATCCACGAATACCTGATACAAAATCTTGACAAACGAATTACGATTGAAGATTTAGCAAAGAAATTTCTGATGAATACCACTACCTTAAAAGAATTATTCAAAACAGTATATGGTACTTCTTTGGCTGCACACATGAAAGAACACCGTTTAAAAAAAGCCGCCGAGCTTCTTCGCAATACCGAAGAAAGTATTGCTGAGATTGCTCGTTCTGTCGGATACGAAAGTGCCAGCAAATTTTCTGCTGCTTTTAAGGATGAATATGGTAAGACTCCGAAAGATTATCGGAAAGAGTGATAGATATTTCAAAAAAACCAAAAGCTTACAATAAAAAGGACAGAGTATGACGACATAGAAGTCGATACTCTGTCGTTTTTATTTATTCCTTTACTACTCAGTAGCTACAAATTCCAACTGTGCAATTTCTCATCGGATAAACATTCTAGATTTCAACCGTTTCATAGCTTCGCAGATGTCATTCATAATCTTTGTCCTTCTTTTACTCTCAAGAATACTAATTAAATTACTCTCTTCTACGGTAAATCTCTTATTCATCACTTACATCTCCCTCTGACTTTTCTTTTCATTTTCTTGAACATCATGTTCTTTCGATTGCCCTTCTACCTGTGACTTTTTCTCCGCAAGACGGGATTTTAAGGAAAGCCTTACTGTAGGCTTCTCCTCCATTCTCTTATTTTCTTCCCTTTGGGCTTTCTCCCCAACACCATTATTCAGCACATTATCAATCATATTATAATTCTGTTCTTCTGCCTCCTCAATCTTGGCAAGCGGCTTATACTCTGTCAGTTTTTCCAGAAGCTCCGTTGCTCGTTTTATTTCCTCTGGTACAGCTCCCTCCGAAATAATGTCTGCAAGCCACGTTGTTAAATGTCCGGTATCGCCCTGTTTTATGGATTCTGCAAGCTCTGATACATTCTCGGTCATATTTCTTGTACTATCGTGATACAGTACCGTATCATAATCGTAGGAAAGTCGGTCAAGTTCTACTGCAAGCTGTTCCTCCTGTGGCAAGTCCGGCATACGCAGTTCCCACACTCTTGCTTCCATTTCTTCACTCATCACGCCATCTATCTCCATATCGGGCAATTTAGCCACCAGTTCCGTAATGACTTCCATTGCCTGCGGATTGTTTTTAATATCAGGAACATAGTCCAAAACCCCAAGGTCAATCCTCTTTCCAGATAAAACATCAATCTCGTAATCCTCGAAGGGTTCCGCCCCTCTCCCTAGGATATTGATTCCGATTGCCGGAATACCATTCATCCGCTCTGAAGGTATCTGCTTCCAGATTGCTATAGCTTCATCCACCGTAGGAATATTCTCATAACACTCACCAAGATTATGAAATTCGCCACATTCCGAAACAGTTAAAGTTACTTCTGCGTTCTCTTTTTCCTGCTCTCTTAGCTGTCTGACACCCTCCAAATATTCTTCCACCTGTGGCAGATAGGTTTCCAACGTACCTGTGCGTTGAGCTGTAATTGGATTGATGTCAACTTTTACTTCTCCGATATGCAATCCGTCCTCATTAAAGGCATTAAACAAATCATCCTCCCGTTCCGCCGTGGAAAGCTCCACCACCACATCAAGGTCAGAGCCATCATGCTCTAATCCCCTGCATCTGCTTCCTGTTATAGCAACATCCACGATTGTTGCATCAATATCATACTCATCAATCTTCGCCTGCACATGGCATTTCACAGTTTCCTCGATTTCTTCCGGATTCATTTCACTAATATCATGGAATAATTCCCCGGTCTTTGCCTTAAAATCAGCCACCACATTGCTCTGCGTGTTTTCTTGACGAATACGATTGGCTTCCTCCACCTTTTCCATCAATCCATCATAATCAATCGGTACCAGTTCATCATCCTTACTGATATTTCCCTTTGCACCGTTATGGTCTGGTTCTGATTTCAGATCATCCACTATATCATGAAGTGCTTGCCGAATGGTCACTTCCGGATTGTCATATACCCCTCCGTCAATTTCTTTATAGTCAGTTCCCATAATTGAATAATCATAACCACTATCCACCTCCTGTATGCTGATGAAACGGTCTGCTATCTGAAATGCAAGCTCTGTTTCCTTTTCTCCTTTTAGGGACAGCTTCATTTCTGCAAGCACCTGTTCCTTTTCATCTCCAAGATCAATGATTTCATCTCCGTTTTCCATATCCTGCGTTTCTTCCTGCTCCGACTTCAAATCATTCTGCTGTGCAGATTGGTTGACATCCTGTCCAGAAGTGTCCTGCACTTCTTTCTGGACAGCTTCTAACGCTTGTGTCTGCTCCTTTAAGAACTCCGGCAAGGTAGTAAAACCAAAGGAATCAACAAAATGTGCCGTATTCTCTCCGTCCTGATGCAGCACCACAATATCACTAACCGAAAGAGAATGTCCCTTGTAATCTACCGGGTGGTCTATATTGAATTTTTCATAAACCGCTTCCAGCGTTTCCTCCTGTGTCTGTCCCTGCAACTCGGATAATTCTCCCACATAAATCAGGTTATAATTTTCCATTTTAATGGCATCAAAATTGCCCTTTGTAATCCCCATTCTTTTCAGACTTTCTGTACCCTCAAATCGGAACTGTCTTAACTCCGGGTTATCCTTCAACTGATAAATTCCGTATTTATCTGTGTTCCCATATAAAAGCTGTGCTTCCTTGTTGGCATCATTTTCTGAAAGTTCCTCCTGTATGGAACGTAAGTTTCTTTCATTCTCCCAATCGCCTTTTTCAATCCCGAAAATTCCTTCATGCTCTGCTATCTGCTTTCTGTCCTCCACCGTAATTTCCGAACCGTCCTCATGTAATAAATACACAGGTAGATCATGGTCAAATAACTCCATTGCCCTCTCTTTCGTAAGGGGCAGCATTTCATTCCATGTATATCCATATTCGTGCATTTCTGACAGACCAATCATGCCGTCCGGCAAGGCATCAATTTCAGCCTGGGCATCTATTATGGCAAGTGCTACATCCTGATTTCCATATTCTTCCTGATAAAAAATATACTCCGCAAGCTCCCTTGTTTTATCCATATCATCCAGCTTATAGGCATAATTCACGATAAGGTTACGCTCATCATCAGAAAAAACAGTTTTGCCAAACTCCAGACGATTTATCATGCCCTCTGCCTGCTGTATCGAAGAAAGGTGGCTCATCATTACTACTTCTTTTTCATTCAAATCAATCTCAAAATCATTAAACTGTGGCATAAATGCATTTCTGCCACCGCTGACAATGATAGGAATGTAGTCTGCTCCACAGCTTTCCAGACAATCATGGATATTTTTTATATTCTTATCCTCCAGCTTTGTAAGTGCAGCCATAATCCCCTGCACTTCCTCTGATGTTTTATTCGTAATTCGCTCTACCTCAAAACCCTCTGCATGGGTAATCTTCAAAATCACATCATCTGCTCCGATAGGCTCCTTTGCTCTTTTATCCAGTTCCATTTCAGCCTTCATATCCTTTATCTCGTCTGTATCGGTATTGTATCTGACATCAAGGTGGTACTCCTCCACTTCCTCTGACTGTTCATTCCCAAGTTCCGTAGTCCAGGCTCCTTTGCTTTCCAGATATGCCGGAATACTTAATTTATCATCCTCATTCATTGCAGAAAGCACTTCTATAAGCTCCTGCCTGTCCATTCCACGGACATTGATTAAGCTGAACTCTGTCAGAGCATCATTCTGTATCAGCAAAAGACTTTCCTTACTCTGTGCCTGTTCCATTTCCCGGTTGAGCTGCAATTCCTGAAGCTGTGTTTCAATGCCGGTAATCAGTTTCGAAGCCGTATGGCGTATGGTATCAAGAGAAGATTTCAGTTCTTTCATATCTTTCCCACTGCTCCATCCTGCAATATATCCAAACGAATAATCCGAAGTATCTATTTCAAAATGCTGGCATACTGTATAGGCAACACTCTCCGCTTCCACCTCTTTGGTATTTCTGTCCTTTGCAGGAGCCAAAATATCCTGATTGACTTCTTTATTATGCAGCATAGAATGTGCTACCTCATGCACCATTGTCTTTAAAGTCTGTCTTTCGCTCATGTTCTCCTGTATGGCAATCCGCTTTTCCTCTGTATGGAAATATCCTTTGGAATCGCCGGGTATATCCTCAAAGCCAATCGGAACCGGGGATACAAACATCAGGGCATTTACAAAGTCCTCATAACCATCCACCGTAGATAGTAGCTCCTGTGCTTCCAACTCCAGTATAGGCTTACCGTCCGTCTGCGATAC
>CAMEFI010000044.1 GCA_945915475.1 uncultured Clostridium sp.
CCTCCATTCCCGGGAAGCTCTCCTTAATCTGTTTCACCCAGTCCTCCGTCACTTCGGCAATGCAGCTCGACGCAGCCAGAAGATGCACTTTTCCCGCATCGTATGCCTTCTTGAAGTTCGTCTCAAGCTCCGTCTTCATCGCTTCGATCATCGCCTTGCGCGCATTCTTGATCCCGCGGCACTTCTGATAGATGTCCAGCGTTCCTGTTCCAAACTTCATCACAGGCTTAATGTTCAGCACATTGGCGATCGTTGCAACGCCTGCCTTAATGCGGCCACCCTTCTTCAGATACTCGAGTGTACTTAAACCTATATATATGATCATCTGCTCCTTCGTCTCCTCGAGTCTCGCCTTAATCTGCTCCGCATGATATCCAGCCTCAACCATCCGGATTGCATCGAGCACCGACTGATGCATCGGTGTAGAGCAGCGTCCGTTGTCCACCACAAACACCCTGCCTTCATACGGCTCATCCTGCGCCAACGCCTGCGCGGTCATGCATGATCCGCTGAGGCCGCTGCTGATCGGGATATAAACAATCTCGTCATATTCTTTCAGCATTTCGTCCCACATCTCCATCACATCCTGCGGCGACGGCTGCGAGGTTGCCACATCAACGCCCTCTCTGAGTTTCTCATAGAACGCACTTCTCGTCATGCTGACGCCCTCATAGTACGTCGTTCCATTCATAATAAAAGGCATCGGGAGCACATGGATCTTCTTCTCACGTGCTTCCTGCTCCAAAATTCCACTGTGGCTGTCTGTCATAATTCCTGTTTTACTCAAAATTGTCTCCTTCTTGGGCAGCTTATTGCCTGCGCCCAATTCCATAATTACCCGGAAGTTACTTTCTTCTCGAATCAGCTGCTGCCAGCTTCGATTATTTATATCTAGTTTTTCTTGTATCTGCCATAATATTCAGCCACAACCAGTTCTGATGGTTTTGCAAAAATTTCATAATCACTGCGGCTCATTGCCTCATTCTTCGCATACAACTGATCCGTCCATGACCACAGTGCCATACCACTCACCCAGTCTCTCTTCGCACAGGCTTCAAACATGGCGCGATACCAGTCAGCCTGTCCCTTCGGATCACACGCGCCCTGAATCGTCCAGTCATTCGGAACCATCGGTGAGCCCTCCGTCGACATACATCCGGTCTCCGCGAAAAAGAACGGCTTGTCAAATGCTTTCACGACTTTTTCAATGCGGTTCAGCTGATTCTCCCAATCATTTAACGGATAATATCCACTCGATGAAATTACATCCACGCAATCCCACCAATGCACATTGTGTTCCTGATACTTATCCGTGTTGTAAGATACCGTGCCTTTGTACACCTCACGAATCGCAGCAATCGTCTGTCTCCATTCGCGCTCACGATGCTCCGACATTACCATCTCGCAGCCTGCAATATGCATCTCACAGCCCATCTCCTGTGCGATCGCTGCATAGTGGCGCTGGAAGTCCATATAAGAAGCAAACCAGTTGCTCCACTTCGGCTCACACGGCACATCCTCGTCAAAGAAATTGATGTGCGCTCTCCATGTTCCGTTCTTGCAATTGGCCGTCGGCTTCAGCGCAACTCGTAAGCCCAGCGAATGTGCATACTCGATCATGCCTTTTAACTCATCATCGGTCATTGTCGCCGGGGAAGTATAACTGATTTCTTCCGACTGCGGTGTCTCCTGCAGACCGTTCGGCACAAGGATGATAAAATTCGCATTCGTGTTCTCTTTCATCGTACGCAGGCTTTCCTTCGAGCTCTCTTTTGCAAAGCTTCCCGCCGGTGCAAACGGAGCGAAGGTCACGCCGCAAATATATTCTAACTGATTCATCAGCACTCTCCTATTCGTTATCTATTTTATTACTATACCATGTTTTCAGTAATACCGATAGGAAAAGATTGTTTCTCATAGTTTATAATTACATTTTACAGTTTGCTTTCAAAAAAGAGACAATGTTATGCGTTCTTCTGCGCGTTCTGGTATGCCTGCTCGTAAAACAGTTCCTGTGAATCCAGCTTGGTATCATTTACGATGCGATCTTCATAATTGCCCTTTGCATTCAGACGTTTGCCTTTTTCATCATCACGCATCATCGTATCAAACATATCGTCGAGTCTCTGGCGAAGCTTATCATCTAATACAGGCGCTGCAACCTCCACACGGCGCACGGTATTTCTCGTCATATAATCCGCAGAAGCAATGTATACCTTTTCTCTCTCCGGTGTTCCAAAGCGGTAAATTCTTGAATGCTCTAAGAATCTTCCGACAATGCTGATTACTGTGATATTTTCTGTGTAACCCTTGATCTCCGGAATCATACAGCAGATTCCGCGAACGATCATCTCGATCTTGACGCCTGCCTGGGAAGCCTCCACAAGCTTCTCAATAATGACTTTGTCTGTCAGCGAATTGATCTTGATTCCGACATAGGCCGGCTCATTCTTCTTTGCATGTTCGATTTCTTCGTCGATCATCGCAAGCACCTTGTTCTGCAGACACTTCGGTGCAACCAGAAGAAGATGTGTCTCCTCGATCGTTTCTCCTCTTAAGAGACATGCAAATACTTCCGCAGCTTCTTTTCCGATCTCCTGATTTGCTGTAATCAGAGAAAGGTCTGTGTAGAGTTTGGAAGTCTTCTCATTATAGTTTCCGGTTCCGACCTGTGTAATATACGCAAGCCCATCTCCTGTCTTTCTGGTGATCAGACAAAGCTTGGAGTGAACCTTAAATCCGTTCAGGCCATAGATGACACGGCAGCCTGCTTCTTCCAGTTTTCTGGAATACTCAATGTTACTCTCCTCATCAAAACGCGCACGAAGCTCCACTAAAACAACAACTTCCTTGCCATTCTCCGCCGCATCGACAAGAGCATCCACAATCTGGCTTCGGTCTGCCAGACGATACAGTGTCATCTTGATGGAGACTACGGACTCATCCTTTGCAGCCTCATAGAGTAAATTCGTAAACGACTTAATATTTTCAAACGGATAGGAAAGCAGTACATCTTTCTTCTCAACCTGCCCGATCAGACTCTCTTTATCGTTCAACTGATCTGTCATGCGAGGATTTCTCTTATGATAGAATAAGTTCTCTTTTTCCTGTCCTCTCAGGTAATTCTGGATGGCAAATACGAACGACATATCCAGCGGCACCTTTGACATGAAAACATGCTTTTTGTCCACATTAACGCATTTGCAGATCTCGTTGACCAGCTTCTTATTGATCTCTCTGGAGAGTTCCATCCGGACAGGATTCATGCGTTTTCTCTGCTTGATCAGATTCTCCATCGCATCCCGGTAATCCATATCCTCATCGTAGATAGTTTCCGTATCAATATCCGCATTTCTCGTAATACGAAGAAGCGATTTCTCAACGATCTCATACTTCGGGAACAGCTTCGGCAGGAAATGTAAGATCAGTTCCTCGGAAAGCATAAAAGTTCCCGGTCTTGTCGGAATATCGATCAGGCGCTTGAACACATTGTTGCTGCACGGAATGATCGCAACCTTGGTCTTCTTACTCTTCGTTCCAAGCAATGCAACGGCATAGATTTCTTTGTTCTTTAAGAATGGGAACGGCTGCTGCTTGCTGACAATATTCGCCGACAGATACGGTGCAATCTCATGATCAAAATAAGTCTCTAACAGATCTCCTTCCTCTCCGGAGAGCCTGTTGAAATTAATGATACGGATTCCCTGTGGCTCCAATTCGCCCATCAGCTGCTCGTAGATAATGTCCTTCTTTTTGTCCAGCACTCTTGTTGCATCCAGGATTGCCTTAACCTGCTCCTTGCTGGTCATATTGGTCTTGTTCTCACGGATTTCTTCCGGTGCTTCCATCTGATCCATCAGTGTTCCGACACGAACCATATAGAATTCATCCAGATTCGACTGATAAATAGATGCAAATGTCAATCGCTCCGCCAGCGGTACTCTCGGATTGCCCGCCTCGTTCAAAACACGCTCATTAAACTTTAACCATGATAATTCACGGTTCATCATGTACGGTTCTGCTTTCAATGCTTTATTTTTCATTCTATCTCCTTGACGTGATAAGTGATATGTCTGTTAATGTCTGCCTTTCGATCCGTTGCTCGTCCATCAACCACGGAACCATCAGCTTCGTTCCATACTCCTCGTCCGAGTGTAAATCAGTATGTAATATTATATCGTTACCTTTATTTTCGTATCTATCTTGTTTATGTGGAATTTATGTAAAATGTGTGTAAATACAATAAAGTGTGAGCCTGTCCTGCACACGCAAAACAAGCTCACCAATTTCTCACACTTACAAAAAGCGGTATCTCTGCGGCATCTGAATCATCACGCGGGTTTCCAGCCTGTGATACATATTGGTCTTCCGGTTCATCATAGGAATCATATAGCCAACCACAGTCTGCACCGCCATATTCATATATTCTAGATCCGTTGCAAAACAAATCGTCTCATCCTCAGCTTCCCTGATTTCTTTTTGATAGTCCTTCTGCAGTGAAACGATACGCTCGTGCAGATCTTCCATCGAATAAACCTGCGTGTTCTCCGGATCGCCATCATACAATTTGTAATTCCCGGCAAAAAGTACCCGTATATAGCGCGACAGCCTTACCTCATAGCGAATATGCTCCACAAGATTTCCCTGAAAATATCGACTGTGTGCCATCGTAAAGAAGTCTTCTAAATAATGCAGAAGCATTCCAAAACGAATCCCGGTCCACACATTCAAGATACCAAGTTCTTCCAGTTCCTTCAGTTTTGTTAAAACCTTTTCTCCGGATGCCTTCCAGGTGTGTCCTCTCAGATACGTGTGTACTAACAGATCCGGCAGAATGGAGCCAAGATAAAGACCTCTGCGGCAACCAACGGGCAACTCAATATTCATTTTTTTCGTAAAAATAATATGGCTTTTCTTATTCACTCTTCATCACATCCTTATGATCTTATGCTAAACAAAATTCTGTTCTCCTGCTATCAAGGTTATGTAAATCTTTGTGAAATTATCGTAAACAAAACAGGCTGACATGAATTGCCAGCCTGCTTCTATCTGTTTTGCCGCTATTACATTTATTTCATTCACAATCTCTCACTGGAAGTTGTTGGCCTTCTATTCAGCGTTACAACAGTCGCGAATCATCGCAAGAATCTCATCCTTATTCTTGTGCATCGCAAGCTCCAGTTCTGAATACAGAAGCCGCTCCGCGGTATCATAATATCTTCCATCCACAGCGGTCGTCTTCTTTCCCTGCTCGGCACGTGCTTTCTTGCGTCCATAGATCAGCTTGATAATACCGACCAGACGCTCGGGGTCATTGCTTTGTACCGCTTCCTTGTAATTGTGTTCCCGTTCTCTCTCATTGTTGATCCAGGTCGCATCAATCGACGGAATCTTCTTCACCAGATCCTTTGCCTCTTTCTCTGTCATCACCGGGCGGGCACTCTCCTCGCCACGATCGATTGGGACATACAGATTTGCGTTCTCATCCGCCACCGGCGTCAACAAATAATATAGCTTCTTCTTGTCGCTCACAAAGTCCGGATGAACAATCGCCTTCACCTTACAGACTCCGTTTGATGCCTTCACAATATAGTCTCCAACCTGATACATTCCGAAAACCTCCATATCTTACCGCTATTGTAGGATTTCTTCGAAAATTTTTCAAAGGAAGTATTTCACAAAAATATCAGGTATCTACGTGCATAAAAAAGTAGAAATTCAAGCTTTCTCATCGTGATCCGGCGCCTTTTGCCGCGGGATTGTGGATTTGCGCCGTATGTAATGCGTCAGGAATTCAAACAGCTTACGGTTTGTCTCTGCGTTCTTCTCCTCCGCTTCCATGTACTCCGGTAGCGGAATTCCCTGCTGGCATTCGCCGCAGATATCAATGCCCAGAATGTTTCCGGTTTCCAGAAATGCTCTCAGCAGATGCTCCAGCAAAGAGAGTGACATCCGTCCCTGATTCCAGTTCGTCTCGCAATACCGTTCGTCCAAAACGTCCTTATCAATGGAGATATAAAACGGTACATCCATCCTGATCCGTTCCACTTTCTCGTGTCCTTCGTCTGCGCGAAGCTCCTCCGCCGGGAAAGCGATCAGTTTCTCCTTTAGACGCTTCTTCTGCTTCGCTGTAAATTCTTTGTCATTATAAATTGCCTGAATATCCGCTTTCTTCGGTCCGATCAAAATCAATTGCTGCAGCTGCGGATTGTCCAGCAATACACTTCTTGCCCAGTCGCCGCAGCTGATCATACCCTCGATCATCGGGGACTGCATATCCGTATGATGGTCGAACAGAATCAGAGAAAATGGTTCGTCGATGCGGTCAGTCATAATTTTGGTCACATAATGATAATTGCCGGAATCCAGAAAATGGATACCTCTGGTTCCATACGGATCTATTCTCCGGTGGATCTCTGCTGCCGCAGCATCAGAACAATACAGATCACACTCGTGAATATCCGAACAGTGGATCCAGTGAAGCTTATCATTGCGTGGGATATTCTCGTCACAGTATACGTGAGAGAAATCCAAGATCAGGTGGTTGCTCTGTGTTTGTGTCAAATCGTTCACCTTCTATCTTTATTTGCCTGTGCACTTATTATACCACATCCCTCAAATCAGGATTATGTAAAATTCCTCGTCTTATAATTCGATTGTCTGCCGGATGCTGTATCCTTCCTTCTTGAACTCTGAAAACAATACTTCAATCTTCACCGGAGTGACACAGATTAGATTCATTGGAGACTCCAGCTTTTCCAATGCCGCAAGCGGAATCTTCTTGTACTCTGCATGTGCCTTGTAGGCATCGGAAAACGGTTCAATTATTTCCGCCTTCCCCATAATCTGCAAACTTTTCAGATTACCGAAGCTATCATACCTATCATAGATGGCAAGGCATACATTGTCATTCTTCTCTAATCCGATAAACTTCTCGCCACCCTCAGAAAACATCCAAAATTTACCATCATGAAAACTATACTCGATCGGAGTACAACGCACGTACGCACCGGTTCCGGTTGCAAGCGCACAGGTATTATTCGCCTTAATATACGCATCTACCGCCTGCCGTAACTGTTCCTGCGGCATCACCGTCTTCTCCTTGTTGTTCCAATATTGTGCTGCTTTCTCAAATTCTTCGTGTGTCACGAAAATCGCCTCCTGCTTATTTATGCATTTACTTACATATGAAACAAGTCTGCATGTGAACCAGTATCAACTAATCAATATCCTCTAGGGCATCAGAAAAACTATCATATCTCTTTGTCTTAGGATCTCTACTAATCCTTTTGGCTTCTTCCATAGCATCTAATACTTCCGGTTTATACTGTGGCAATTCCACTGTAAACGGAAGACCTCCTCGTAGCACACACTGCCGTAAAAAAATATTCATTGCTCCAGACATATCCATTCCTAACTGTGCAAAAAGTTCACTAGCCTGTTTTTTCAAATTTTCATCTATCCTTACCTGTGTAGGTACTGTTGCCATAATTCTACCTCCTAAAAATTATTTGTTAATTTTTCCACCACCTTTCCCACACTCTCCAGAAACCTCTCCAACAGATTAACCCCATCATGGATCTATATTAAAAAAGTGGACACACAAAGTAACTATACATTACAATTAAATAGACACCAAAAAGGAGGTATTTACTCATGTCCACAGGTAAAACAGGAACACGGTATGACGAAGACTTCAAGCGAACTCTTGTCAACCTTTATCAATCCAGAGGCAAAACCCAAGTAGCACTGTGTAAAGAATACGGTGTATGTTCTTCAGCGTGATTATGGCATAAACATCAGTGTCGGACGAGTGTACCGCCTGATGAGAACTCTTCAGCTACCACGCATGTCCACGAAAAAACCTTTCCGTAATTACCGCCATAAAGATAATGGCGAATGTACCAATCATCTGCATCAAGAGTTCAACCAAAAATGTCCAAACATTGTCTGGGTCAGTGATTTCACATATATCAGAGTCGCTGGTAAATGGTATTACCTCTGTATTGTAATGGATTTATTTTCACGCAAAGTCATCGCCTGGAACATTTCTGCAAAACCTGATGTTGATTTAGTAATGACTGCGTTCAAAAAAGCTTATGATAAAAGGAACTGTCCTAAAGGGCTTATGTTCCATTCTGATCGTGGATCTCAATATACTGCTTTTTCATTCAGGCAGTTATTGGATTCTCTTAATGTCGTGCAATCATTCTCAAAGAAAGGTTATCCCTTCGATAATGCTTGCTATGAATGTTTCTTCAAATACCTCAAAAAAGAAGAAACTAACCGGAGAACCTATCACTCTTTGCAAGAGTTACAGCTATCCATATTTGAATATATTGAAGAATTTTACAACTCAAGAAGGCCTCACGGCTCTCTTGGGATGCTAACACCAAACGAAAAAAAAACTCTTCTGGAATCAGGCTTAATGCCTCGTTCCAGAAAGATTTTTCTAATAATCGTGTCCACTTACTTGACTATAGTTCATCAATCACAAACTGCTTCATAAATTCATAAGCCTTCTCCAACAACTCCCTTATAAGGCTTTCCATCATTCCGATACTTTATCATCTCATTCTGCCATTTAATAATATCCGCATGACTGATTTCATTCATCTTCTTATCTTTAAAATATGGAATCAGCTTCTTTTCAAAAATAACTGCCTTAGTCCGCCAGGTATTCAACTTAAGTTTCGGCTTCATATCATCCTCATACAGCTTATAGAAATCTGCAAAATTCATATCCAGATTAGTCGCCTGCTGCAATCTGAACTTCTGCTCATACTCCAATGCCTCCTTCCTCGTCCGAAAGCCACGCTTCAACTTTCTTCTGTTTTTACCTGTCCAATCGTTGTAGTGGAAGGACACATACCACGTGCCCCTCGCCTCATCCTTGTATGCTGCCATACAATTGCTCCCTTCTCTTATGCTGTTCTGTCTCATAAGTCATAAACCTTGCTATCAAGATACTTACGGCTTACTCTGCCGGCTCTGACAAAATAACCTTTCGCCTTAAGTTCCTCATTAGCTTCTCTGATAACCTTGTATGCATGAGATACCGATATACCAAGTATCTCAGACACCTCATTTGCTGTGTAATATAACTTCTTCTCCATAGGTACATCACCTCCCTTCTCCAGCAGTTGCCGGTATTGTATTTGTAATAGCTATCTATGAAAATCTGTTACAGTTATTGTATTTTCATATCTCAATTTTTAAAAGGGACAGGAACGGTTCTTTTTTCCAGAAATGGACACAATTCTGGTTTTTTATCTTTCTGATACTTTCCACATTTATAAAGTCTACAGTAAACCATAAATTTACGGAAGTGACACCATTGGTGTTTCTTCACTATTTTCCACCAATTTCCAGTGTATTTCTTACATATGATATTTTAAATGCAGTCCTCTGATTGCGGAATATTATCTCTTGGTCGAAATCTGCAAAAGCATATTCTCTCATGGTCTTTTTTACTGCGTTGGCATGATAATATGAAACCTCATAATCACCACTACGCAAAACTGATTCAATTTCATATATATTTGTCATTTTTTGACTATGTGATTATTGGGATGATTTTTGAAAATAAAAGAAATGTGATAATAGATAATACCTATGACACTTCTGTTTAGTACTCATTAATATCTGTGGTACTATCAAAACAGGTATCATATAGGTATCACGATAAAAGAAAAAGCCCCATAAATGGCTTATTTACGCCATTTATGAAGTTCTGTTTGTCCAATGGCAATCCCCTTTATTCTCTCAAGGGCAAACTCTTCTATCCTCTTATAGATAAAGGGGCTTCCCCTTGTACAGTCACAAATGATATTAAACATTAGAGTGATTCAAACTCTTATAATCCATAAAACATTGATTCTACAAGGCTTTCGGCTACTACGAAATAAAATAAAAAGAGACCGTAAGATGAGGAATACTTGGACTCATCTTATGGTCTCTGATTTGTTTTATTTAGTTTTTGACGATACGATATTTTGCCTTTTGGACGATAAACCATATTGCCCTTTAACATAGTAGGGAGCCTGTAGTGTTATTTATTATAACCTCATTTCTTTATATCCACAAGAATTATTTATGTGCATCATGTGAATGTTATGCATGTATTAGCAAAACTAAAATATATGTATTTCTATTATTAATTCTCTTACACATGCACATTGCTTGCCTATACCTACTAACCTGCTTCTCCTGTAATCTCTTTTAGAAGAACATCAATCCTATGTATTGCCATATGGTCACAGGTATTTTTTATTTCATCATAATATTGCAAAAATCTTTCTTTATTTTCTATGTACATTACCTTCATAATATTATATGCTGTATGATATTGAGTCTCTGTTACATCATCAATAGGAAATGATTTCTTATTATATAACTTTTCAATATTTCCAGCTATAGCATCTTTATAATAGCTATTATTGATAAGCTGACGCAGATTATATGAATATTGATATGCCAAATCACTATGCGTATTCTCCGAAAGGTACTGAACATATAGCTTAACCAATTCATCTTTAATTTCTTGAATCAACCTTTTTATAATGTTTCGGTTTGTTTCTGATTGCATATGAATATCTAAACCATAGGATAAATAATCTAATTTTCCATCCACAACCTCGGCATAAATCATATCATGCAATTTATGCTCATATTCTTTTAAAGTCTGCTCCGTATCTACCTCCAAATGTTCACTCCATATTAAATACTCATCAGCATACTTAATTAATTTTGCTATGTTATTTTCTTTACGAATATTGTCTGCCAATTTAGGTAAGAACAGCTTCATCTCTTCATCCGATTTATAATAATTTGCTTTATCTCCTGCATGCAAAAATAATTGATACTCAGCATCAACCTCATTGGTATTCAATTCAGCTTTATTTTCATAATATTTTTGTATTATGTCTACCATATTTCCGCTAATACGCACTCCGCTCAAATAATGGCTTTTAATTCGAACTTCCAATCTATTAGTCATAGAAAATGTAACATTTGAAACATGGTCGTTAGTACTTTCTTTATTTTCTCTATAATATATTCCATCAGTTGATTCAACTACAATCCCATAACACGCAAGTCTTATTTCTTCATAAAATTCATTGGAATAACCATTTTTTAATTGTAACCTTACATCATCATATAAGTTCTGAGCCTTTTGAAGCGTTCTTATATTTCGAACATTATGAATCTTCAAAAATTCATTAATAAATCCACAATCAATATGAAGTTTTGTCCAATTAATACTATCTGTGTGCTCTGTTATTTCATATACTCTATCAATTACCTTTTCACTGTATTTATTAAAAGTATCTTTATCGCTAATTTCTAATGTATTTGCGATAAGTATAACTTTTACATGATTACACCTCTTAATCTCATCTATTACACCAAATAATTCCTCAACACTTATATTTTTATTCATGCGTTCCAAATCATCTATAACAATCACATGATTGTTTTGAAATGTTTTTGTAAGTTCTAAAAAGAGTTCCTTTTCCTGTATTATTGACTCTATGATTGTTTTGGCAACTCCAACTTTCTTTGAAAACACAGATACAATATCGAGTATTTTAAACGCAATTTTTCGCATTCCTTTTTTATCTTTTAAACCAAGCTGATAAAATGTTTCATGGAAAATTTGCTGAACATCTTTCATGCCAAACAAAGAAACATAGCATACATTACTATTTTCTTTTAACGCATCGTTTATTGCACATGTTTTTCCTATTCCCCATGTACCATCTATCAGTATACAATCATATGGCATTTTATCGTAATTCTTTATAATTTCTTTGACATAATCAGCCTTCATATTTCCCTTACCTACTTTTCCTTATTTTCCATTATTTTTTTGTACCTTTCCATATAATACTGTTTTCTTCGCTCTACAACATTTTGGAGCTTCGGGTTCAATAACTCTACAACATACCTGGCAATAATTTCCAGAACTATATTAATATTATTGATATGCAAATAATTTTTGTCATAATCATATTGCATATTCCTATCACCCATATTTCCAGAAGCTCCATGGGCTGTAAAATTTCTACCAGTTAAATATATTATTTCTCCAGGCGTTTTTCTTGCTAGATAAGGTGTATTTCTCCACTCTTCTAAAATAACTTTTGCTTCATGCTTCAAAACCGTAAAATAATTACTCAACTGTTGTTTTTTCCAATCCATGTAATATAAAGGGTTGCAATTATAATTCAAAGCCAACGACAAATAATAATTCAAGGCAGCCTCTGGAGTATAGGTTTCAGGCATAATTGTCGGTTTATAATGATACGATGCTGCATATTCGAATACTCTATACAAAAATACGCAACGTGGCAATGGTTCAAATTGTTTTAATGATGCATGGTATAAATCCAATATTCCTTCATGTGGTAATTTTTCAAAGACAATCATCTTATATCCTTTTATATTTTTTATTATTGGTAACTCCAAATGAAATGTATCTTCCACATTTGCTTTAAGATAATTTGGATTGCGCAACCTAATACAATCCAACAAATCAAAACGATAATATAATTCATCCAATTTATTGTTTATTTCACTGTTAGCCAAAAACTCAAAATTAGGACATCCATTTAAATATGCCATTATATTTAACAACGCTCTTTTATCACTAGCCTTGCTACTATCATTACAATACAATCTAAAATGATGCATTCCATCTGATATAATATTTACTTTATCGTAGATAATTATTTCATCATCATATCTATAACTGAACACCCCACCAACATAGTTACTCTTATAATTATAATAAACCGAAGGATACTTTCTAAGCGTATATAGTTCTTCTTCCGTTTTAAAAATTGCGTATTTAATTCTATTTTCTGCATACAAATATACATTTTCTAAATTTGAAATATCTGTCAAATATTTCCACGATTCATTAGTATATATTTGCATTTCCTCTCTCGTTGGTTCTGGAATTATTTTTGTTGTTCTATTTTTAACCGCATCATACAATTCCAATAATTTCTTACGTTGTGCTAAATATACCTTTTTGTATAGTGGAATAAACATAAGCCTGTCCTGAGTGTCAGAGTACTTATCTCTTTCCACATTAATTTTTACAATTAACTGCTGGAAATCCTGTGCCTCATAATACATAAGACTTGCTATTCCATACTTTAAATAAATCTCTTCTACAGAAAAATTTTCTTCAATAGTCCTTAACTCATCATTAATATTCGTAATTATTCCTCCTCCCTCAAAATCAAAATCCAACTACCATTTTTGCTATTTTATCTAACGTCTTTTGATTAACCATCATACAACAGTACACTAAATCCGATAAGGAATAACTCTGTTTTTGACTAATCGTATCTGCAAGTATTTCTTCCACCTGTTCTCTATACATTATACCATCTTTTTGTATGATGTCATTAAACCTTAAAATGGATTCTCTCTGGATATCTCCTATAAATGAGCTTTGACACAACAGTTTTATAGCGACCTCTTCTGGTATAACATCTATTCTAGTTGGAACTTTATCTCTTATAATTTTCTCATCACATTCATACAATTCATTAACAGATACACGATATAAACTACACATCTTTTGTAATAATGATTTAGACATTCCAGAACCATTCTCTACTCTTGATATTGTTCTGATTGATATTCCTAATTGTCGTGCAACAAATGCCTGGGTCCATCCCTTTTTAATTCTACATCCCCACAATTGATTACCTATCACTCTTTTTACTCTGTCATCCATAAATACATATCTCCTGTAGACATTGATATAGAAATTTCAAAATATTTTGTCTATCTAGTAGCAATCTCTATATAATAAAATATACCGACTCTTCCTCTAATTTTATTATGACATGTAACATTTTTAGGAAGAATCGGCATATTTTTATTAATGCAACCTACTGATATCTCTCAATGATACACATAAAATTCTCCTGTACACATATAGACAATTTAGAGCTTCATCAGGTCTTTTTCCTGAAAGCTGACGAAATCATCACAGCCTATCACTATAAAATCAGCCAATGGGATTCCAAGCAGTTCTCCTGCTTCTCTGATTCTACGGAACACACGAAAGTCATCCCTTGATGGAAGCGGAATACCTGAAGGATGGTTATGTATCACCACGATATTACTTGCTCCTATCTGTAATGCTCTCATATACACGCCTCTTGCATCTATAAGGCTTGAATCTCCCAGACCATGACTTATCTCAAACATTCCAAGAAGCTTCATCCTGTTATTAAATGCTCCCATATAAACATATTCATCTGCCTTTTTATCCATATGAAATACATCTGTCATCAGGGTATATATCGCCTTGGGTTCTCTAAAACTGTCAACAGCATAGGCAAAGCTGTCCTTTACATATCGCTTTGTACATCTTCCTTTGAAATTTCTTTTTCTCATTCTTAGCAACCTCCTGTTCGTATTTATTTTATGAATTATGGCTTTCCCAAAAACTTCCCAAATTTCTCCCAGATTTTTCCCCAAAACAATAAAATTCCCAAATTCAGGCATAAAAAGTTTTTGCGTTAATCAGATAAACCCCAGTTTCTATAAGCGTTTCTGGTACTTTTTCGTTTTTCCCAAAATGAATATTAAAAATATCACTATGTCCAAGGGCAATCCCCTTTATTCTCTCAAGGGCAAACTCTTATAATCCATAAAACATTGATTCTACAAGGCTTTCGGCTACTACGAAATAAAATAAAAAGAGACCGTAAGATGAGGAATACTTGGACTCATCTTATGGTCTCTGATTTGTTTTATTTAGTTTTTGACGATACAGTATTTTGCCTTTTGGACGATAAGCCATATTGCCCTTTAACAGTGACTCTTATTCAAACTCTTGGGCGGAGAAATTTATCTGGTTGTTTCTCGGTACACATTTGTATGTTTTATTCTTCATATTCATCACATTTTGCATTTTTGTGTACCTAGTTCAAAATTTTTAGAGCCAAAATGGAGCCAATCTATTAACAAACAATTGTATTGATTGCTATTGATGCCGCATTAGCTGCAGCACGTGAATCCCCTGGTGTCTTTCCCAATGTAACAATATATCTGTCATCGTCATGGAAATATAACTTATTATGTTTATTTTCACGACTAACAAATCCCAATTCAGTCAATCGCTTTCTATCTTTTGCATTAACTTTATCAACCTTGCTTAATATATCCTTTAATTCTCGTTCTAGTTCTTTCCCTTTACCAATAATTGCGTTATCTTCTAAAAGAGCTTTTAATACATGATATCTTCTCCACCCTTTTTGGTTTGGATCAGCATCCATTTTTTTCTTTTCGTCCTGCAACAACATCATAATCATATCTTTAATTTCTCCATCAAAGAACTCTGCTTCGCTACAATCAATCACAATATTACCATGTTGTTCTTTCTTTCTATTTTGAAATGCATATTCATAATTCTGAACTTTACTTCTTAGTTCATTAAGTTCTGCCTCCATATCTTCAACTATTTGTGCATGTTCTTTTTCTTTTATTTCAAGAATTTCATCACATGCCTTCTCCAATTCTAAGCTCTGTTTTTGATCCTGTCGATATTGTGCTAATAAATTCTGATACCTTATTGTTCCCCATGTATATTTATCTTCAACTTTAACCTGTGCAAGTCTTCTACATACTGAATTGACTACCTTTGTTCTAAATAAATTTCCATTTTCAAACTCATCCGGCACAATTCTTGAACCAACTTTATCTGTATAATAGATATGTACAGCCCCATTAAAAGGATTTTTCCCCTCTGTTCTGTCTTTTAACTTTGAAGACAATTCTGTGGAATCCTCAACAAGCACATGTGCAGTTCCAGCCAAATCCTTTGCCAATTCCTTTATATCTAAAATTGTGCTATTATCAATAAATCGTTTTGTCACATATACTACTGGAAGTAAATATTTTGTCTTTCCACAGATGATTTTTTCTGCTTTATCCAAATTATCGTCTTTGATCAAAAGAACTTGATCTGAAATTGGCAAGTCATTATCCATTGCACCATATCCCAATTTCAAAATCGTTTTCATCAATCTTGGTCGATTAAATTTTCTAGATACAAAACTTTCCTTATCAGCTGCATCCTGTGCTAAACGCACTATCACTGTATTGTTCAATTCTCCTTCTTCATAAACAAAGTCATTTGTCCAGATAACATTTTCATCATCTCTATTTTCTAACCTTAATGCTAATACCTTTTTATCATCAGATTGAACAATTGATAACTTTTGTTTTTCCGATTCTATTTCATATAATGGTTTTCCGCTCCAACATACTGAACCAAATCCATAATGAGGACTACCATTTATCCACTCAAATGCTAAGTCTATAAATTTTTCCATCGTTAATTCTTTTTTTACAAAAAATTTAGTAGAAAATATAATCATATAATATATCCTCCTTGGTTCTTCCTTTTATTTTGTCATTGCATTGCATCGAATCTATTTAAAATTATATTGTTATTTTATCATATAAGAAGGCATTTTCCAATATAATTAACTATTACTCTATCCCATTTTTATCTCATTGAAGATATTTTTCCTTTTCAACTCTCATACCTAAAAAACTCCCTCGCCATCATCTCCGCCGTAGCCCGATTATACCCCTTCTTCAAATACCCCTGCACAATCGTCCCAAACATACTCTTAACCATTTCATCCTCAATATCACAATATGCCTGCATTTCCCCGGACAAAGCCATTGCCACATACTCTATCGGCTTATTATCCAACAATTTGTGCAGCTTTGCCAGCGACTGCTCTGTTGTCCGCAGAGCAGCCTCAAGCTCCTCGCACTTTATTCGAAGCATATTCCCGTCAATATACCACACCTCAACATAGCAATTATCCATGTTATAGGCACATTTTACAATGTTATCCAATCTATTCTCATCCATCATATCAATCTATCCTTTCGTTTATCTCGCTCCATAAGACCTGTGATACTGTCTTGCCTGTTGCTCCATGCGTTCCTGCTCCTTTACCTTACTGATAATAGTATGAATTTGCTCCGCACCGGCATATCGCTTCACACGCTCCAAATCATCGGCTTTTTCCTGCAATACTTCTGTTTTAGCAGACATATCTCTAATCTTGCCTTTATAGAATTCTACATCACTTGCGAGATGCTTGATTTTATCTCGTAATTGAAGCACTTCCTCTTTTAATCTGACGCATTGGATTGTCAAGCTTTTTACCAGTTCCTTCAATTTGTTCACAAGAGGCAAAGCCACTTTATCCCGAAATGACTTCGCACTTGCAAACGCTCCCGGCTCTGGAAGTTGCCATTCAGATTCTTCATCATACTTTCGAACGTCACGCTGCAACAACTTCTCTGACTGCACCATCTGATCAATGCTACTTTTCAATTTCTCCTGTTGTATTTCAAGCTGGGCATTATCTTCCTGTAGCCTATCCTGCATTTGTTTTAATGCCTGATTATCCGATTGTAGCATAGTTTGCTTCTGCTCCAGCTTTTCATTATCCTCTTGCAATTTATTCTGTTCTTGTTCCAATCGCTGGTTCTCAGACTGTAAAACACTCTGTTTCATCTCTAATTCGGTATTATCTGTCCGCAATTGCCATTGTTGCTGTTCCAAGTGACGATTATCCGTCCGTAGTTCCACCTTTTTCATTTCAAGGTTTGTATTTTCTACTCGTAATTGTTGATTGCTTGCATTTAATGTTTCATTATCCCTCTGAGCAGCAATACCTTCCTCTCTTGCCTTTTCAACAGCCTCCTCAGCTCTTACCTGCTTCATTGTAGTGGTCATTAGTTCCTGCTTCATATCTGATACTGTTTGATTCAATTTAGCAACCTCTGAGGTCTTTTCCTGCTTTTGACTATCTAATTCCGCTACTTCCTTCGCTCTCTCCTTCTTTTCAAAATCCAACACCGACAAATGCTTCTCATGTGTACCTTTTTGAAGCCATTTGACACCATATCGTTCCATTACCATAGCCAATTCCCGCTTCTCTGCTGCAATCCATTGATTCCACTCTGTAGCACCTCTCGTGCCGCCTGTAAAACCCTCCGCAGCCAATGCAGATTTTAACGATACTCTTGTATCCAATCCTCGCTTGCTACCTGTAATATATGGCACAAAATCAATGTGTAAATGTGGCGTTTCCTCATCCATATGCAAGTGGGAAGAAAACACATACAGGTTAGGATTTCGTGCTTGAAATTCGTCCATAAACTCTGTTAATATCTTTTTAGCAAGAAGCCCTTCTTCACTTTTGGCATTCATATCGTCCTTATTTCCAATCTGAAAAATCACTTCATGAAAAAGTTTTTCCTGCTTGCCTTGTCTGATTTTTTCATAATAATCATCAATCACTCGATCCTTACGTTTTTGCTTTGCATTATATCGTTCAAGTGCTTCATCAAACAATTTATGATAAACCTGCTTTATATCTTCGTTACAAAAATGAACATTAGCACCGCTTCTATCACTGTCCACATTTTTCGCTGTAAAAGCTCGGGTGTTATGCTTAACGGAACCTTTTCCTACCATTCCACTAATCGTTCTCTCCATAGGCAATTTTCTCCTTCCTTTTATCTGTCATATTAGCGCCGGATACGGCGCAGGCTTTGTTACTTTCGCCGAAAGTAACGCAAAAGCACTTTTGACACCTGCGGCATCAAAAATGCAGACCTGAAAAGAATGGCAAGCCATTCTTCGCAGGTTTTGCGCCCTGCCGGGAGATAATCTGCCTGCGGCAGTCAGTGTCCGCAAGCGTTCACTGTATTACCACCACACCATATTTCTCCTTAACAGAGGCTTTCCAGTTATCACAAGTCCTAACAGTTGCCGCTGTCAGGACTTTTTTCTTTATCTGTCTGTTGCCCT
>CAMEFI010000045.1 GCA_945915475.1 uncultured Clostridium sp.
ATTACGAAGACTTTAGGCAGCATATTGCTGATATTGATAATTCTATTATTGCTACGGAACAGCGAATTTCTGAATTAATCTCTGAAATATCCCATCAGGAACTTATTCAGAAGCATTGTTCGTCCTATCGTACCTGCAGAAAAATCGTAGAGGATGCAAAAACAGCACCGGATCCTCAGAAATATAAAGCTGCTCACCAGTCGGAATACAAACTGCATGATTCCTTAAAACAGCAATTACAGGAGCTGGGCATTACAAAATTACCTTCCCCAGAGAGGATGCAGAAAAAAATTGACAATCTAAGAAATGAACGTTCCTCTGTTGTCAAGGAAAAGCAAGATTTAGAAAAAAGGCGCTCAACATTAAATACCATAACTGCCAATTTCAACACCTTGCTATCCAATGACGCACATTTCAAAGATATTACTGAACGCCGACAAAAGGAACATGATTTATAATAATCTCCATATGTAATGAGCTAAGGTCAAATACACTGTACATCACTGACCCTAGCTCATTTTTTACTCTTCATCAATTTCAAAGACTTTCCGGTATTTCTTTCTTTGTCTTTCTAATGGCATCTGATCACAAAACTCTTGCAGCCATTCGTCGCATATAGACACCATTTCTTCTACAGGAAAATCATACTCCCCATATCCTATATTCCAATCGCAATCTTTACTTCGTTCTCCATACTCTACCAGCAACTCTGGAAACATTTCCATGGAGAAATAAATCGAATACTCGCTCAATCTCAGCGCATCAAACAAGTACATAAATTTATTAAAATCTCCAACTGTCATCGGAATTCTTTTCTTGATTTTATCTCTGTATTTATCTCCACACAATCGTAAGAATTTGTTTTCCTGAGAAATAATATCTTTTGTTTTTTTCATCGGCTCTCTTCACTCCCGCTATCCATTTTATCCTCTGGAGCATATATAGCCATTATACTGCTGCTGTCATCACCGTGATCAATATGTATCCAATAATCTCTTATCCAATACCCCGTGTGACTTTTTCCCAGTGTATAAAGCTCATTTGTTTGAAAATCCACAATACATTCCTCCGGAAATCTCCCCTTGGAATCGCTCCACTCCATTTCATCCTGATACATGGAAAGGACTTTATCCAGACAATCCTGGCATAAGTATTTTTTTATCACTTCAAAATCCGGTGTACTCTTTTCTCCGTAATTCACTTTACCCTCAAAAATCCCATGATTTGGCATTCCATTAATCTGGAAACTGCACTCTCCTTCTCCATGTGAAAATGACGTAATACTTAGTCCACCATCACTGATAATTTCCGTACCATCATCAGAATACACACGAGTGTCGAGCGATGATATGTCCATAGTATTTAAACACACAAAACCCAGCATTCCACACTTTCTGTAATATGGCATCAGGCTCCTTTTATTATTTCCGCAAATGAAGCACTCTTCCTGGCTAGTTTCAGTTTTCACATCCGGAAGTTGAAAATTATTCTCTGCTTTTGTTGTTACCGTACTCAAATTATATACGCATCCCGTACAAAACAGTGCAATCACAATTGCACAAAGTATTCCTTCTTTCTTCATTTCCACATTCTCCAACACAAAAAAAGAACAGTCCAATGCTATCTTGAACTGCTCTTATTTCTTTAAACTTCTCATAAGAGATAAAACAATCTCTCTTTCTTTAACTTCCAATCCATCCCATATATCCAATAGCTCTGTTTGATCAATTGTCAAATCTAATTTCCCGCCATCTCCTGCGAAAAATTGAGCTAACGATATTCCAAATGCATCACATATTTTTTCAAGCGTAGGAATTGTCGGAATACTATCTCTTGTCATAATATTACCCAGTGCTGTCTGCGACATCCCAGTTAGCTGTGAAAGACGGTATTTAGAATACCCACGTTTATTGCATAATTCCGAGATTCTTTTAGGAATATACTCTTCTATACGCAAGTATATTACACCTCTTCTCTGACTTATTTTTCTTATATTTTAACCATAAACCAGAGAAAAGATTAGAACCATACCACTTACGTAAATACTCTATTGTACTTTAGTATTTAGGTAAAAAAAAGAAAAGCTCAGTTCTTTTTCAATCATTTAACCTAGATTATTCACGGCACAGCCGTGAATAATCTAGGTTTATTGATATTTGTTTTGCAGGCATTTGATGAATACCTACCTATTATCCATAAGTTTTTTGACCCAAATAACGCTACTGATGAAACCGTTTACCATTCAGAATACGCATTATCTTTCTATACAGGCGGGTTCTGGAATATATCTGCTAAATGGATTAGAGATGGAGCAACAAAAACGCCAGAAGAAATGGCAAAGCTGGTTGAAAAAGTGATGTCAACGCCCCTGTGAAATGCAGCAGATTTGATGTCTCAGCTAAACGGCAAGCAGGGCAAGCGTATAACGCTTGCTATTTTTGCCGCCCCGCCGGGGCCGCAAAAATGCTTGTTGGGGTTGCTCCCCAAACCCGCCACTTCTGGACAAAATGTCCAGAAGTGATGGCTGCGGCCCCGGCACTATCGCGCCTGTTCCTTATCCCTGCCGGGGGCCGTGATCCCCAGCAGATGGTCGATGCCCGCGCCGTCCGGTAGGTGGAAAGCTCGTCACTGTGCTCCGCAAGATATTTCTTGCTATACCGGGCGGCTGATGAGCGGATTACACAGTATCTTTAGAATAAAAAGACCCGGAACATTTATAACATCTTGAATAAGTTCAGAATTCTCTTCTGCTTCTATCATTACAATTTTTACCACATTTCTGACCTGCTGATTTTACTTATTATGTATTAGATTCTTCTCGTTTCCATACTTTGATAAATGCTTATTTATCTTGTATTTAATCGCCTGTTTCCTACAAAATGCCCATCCCCCATCAATAAATAATAATCGGATATCCTCCCTCAATCGTTTCAGAAATAAGTTTTGTCTGTGTCTCCGGCAGATTGATGCACCCGTAGCTTCCTCTGGTCTTATATAAATCTCCTCCAAATTCCGGCTGCCAATCCGCATCATGAAGTCCCTGACCGTATACGAATGGCATCCAGTAATCCACAGGAACTTCATATCCATAAACGTCGCTGCTTAAAGTAAAAGGGCTGGCTTTATATGCAATCGGCCATGCACCTCTGTAGGTCTCCCTATCGTCTTCCGGAAGTCCACTGATAATATCCGTTTCCGTGATAAGCGCGCCGTCTTTATAAAGCCACAAGTGTTGATTTTCCAAACTGACTTCAATGTAACTACCCTGTAAATCGTCCGTTCCATTTCTTGTCATTCCCTGTTTGCTGTAGATTGGTTCTCGCTTTATATCTGTTCCACTACTGATATCCGCAATCAACTGCTCTAATTCTCCTTCCTCATCAATCCAAAATCCATATTCATTTCCACTAATCGTCACCGTTTCTCCACAAGAAGTCTGGAAAGAACGAGGTACATATATGTAACCGTTGACAGACGATAATTAGGAAGTCTTTGATTTAATTCTTCCAATTTTTTATTCAACCTGTCCTTTTTAGATTTTCGTTTCATAGCTCATTCTATCCTCTGTTCTTCCTAATAACGTAATAAAAAAAACCGTTCTATCCGTTCCACTCTCTACACGGATTTCGCCTCCATGTCTTTCCACGATTGCTTTTGTAATGGACAATCCGATTCCCATTCCCCCTGTTTTTACGTTTCTGGACTTATCCACCCGATAAAAGCGTTCAAACAAATGCGGCAGGCATTCTTCCGGTATGGCATCCCCTTTATTTTCCACCTGAATCTCCGTCATATTCCCAAACTTCTGATAACGAACATATATCGAAGTCCCTGGTTTTGCATGTCGCACTGCATTTCCCATCAAATTAACCATACATTGCATGATACGCAGTTTATCTCCCCAAACCACACTCCCTTGTTTCATGGATAACGTCAATTCCAGACACTTTTCCTCCAATCCGGCGTTAAAATTTTCATATAGTTTTTTGCACAATTCGAAGAAATCAAATTCCTCATAGCGCAGCAATCCTTTCTGATTTTCCAAAAGATATAATTCCTGAAGCTGGCGTACAATTTCAGACAGTCTTAAAATTTCTTCCCTGCAGCTCTCCAGCCTTTGTACATCAGGTTCCCATATTCCGTCTATCATAGCCTCAAGATGTCCCTGAATATTCGTCAGCGGCGTCCTGAGTTCATGCGCCACATCTGCAGTAATCTGCCGTTTTTGCTCTTCTTCTTTCTGCAATTCCAGCGACATCTCGTTGATGGCAGTGATTAGCTGTCTCATTTCTGCAGTTCGGCTCAACATCTGGGATTGCACTCCATATTCACCATTTGCAATCTTTCCAGCCACTCGAATCGTATCTGAAATTGGATCCGCAATCTTTCTCGCCATAATCTCTCCGAGGATAATTGAAAATACAGCAAACAACACGCCAATAATAAGGAAGCAGAAAACAAGATTATTCATCAATCGGAGTTCTTCATCAGAAAAAGAATATGGTCCGTAATAGCCTAACGTCAATTTTCCTACATCCTGCTCTTGGCTGGACAGTATATATTCTGCTTCCTGATACCCTCCCTGAAAATTAAAATACCGACTGCTCATGTTCTTTTCTGCATGTTCCAGTACAAGCTGACATTCTTCGCTTTTATGCGTCTGAATATCCCAATCCATTTCTCCGCCTTTTGTCTGGAGATGAATAAAGATTCCATTCTGCAGGGCGGCATTTCCAATCACTTCTACCTGCCCCTGATCAAAGCTGCCCTTTTCTTCATCATATAGGTCTTCCAATTCCTTTACGATATTTGTGATTCTCTGTGCCTGCAGCCGCTTTGCATACCGTTCAAATTCCTTCTCCATGTTCAAAATAAAAACAACAGCAATCGAGCAAATCACAGCCATTGAAATCAGAGAGTATGTCAAAATCAGTTTGCTTTTAATTGTCCTCATAGTTTCCTCTCACTGCACAAATTTGTATCCCACACCATATACGGTCACAAAGTACCTCGGTTCTTTTCCTTCAGGCTCTAACTTTCGGCGGATGTTTTTAATATAACCATCCAAACTTCGTTCAAAGCCGTCAAACTCATCTTCCAATGCATAAGATATAATCTGTTCCCTGCTGTATACACGTCCTGGCGATTTGACCAATAATTCAAAAATCTTATATTCTGTCGGAGTAAGATGAATTTCCATTCCCTGCTTTTCAACTTTCCGGTACATAAAATCCACCGTAATATAATCATCTCCAATTACAAGATATCTTTTTTTCTCTTCTGCATCTGCCTTTTGCGTACGTCTTAGTACGGTTTCTACCCTTGCCAGCACATTTCTCGGACTAAACGGCTTAACAATATAGTCATCCGCGCCAATCTGCAGACCTCTGACCATATCTTCTTCTTCTATTTTCGCAGTCAGTATAATGATTGGAACATCTTGTTTCTGATGAATAATCCGACAGACTACTTCTCCCATCAGATCTGGCAGCATCAGATCAAGAATAATCAAATCCGGCTTCCACTTTTCCGCCATTGACACTGCGGATTTTCCATTATATACCGCCTCAGTTTGATATCCGGCATTCTCTAAATACGCTTGCAAAACTTCTGTGATCTTGACCTCATCGTCTACGACCAGTACCTTTCCATTTTGTTTTCCCATCTGTCTCATCTCCTATATTTCATTTCCATCTTCCCCGATGATATGGATTCTGTGATCCAGTATATGAATGATAGTGACTACTGCGTGCTCCACTCTCGGCATAAATGCCGGGTCTGTTTCAAAGACCAGTTCTCTGGTTTCAAAACAAAGTTCGATTGCTTTCATCCCTGCGATCTGTCTGAGTTCAGAGCATATTTTTTCGGCAAAGTCCCGATTTTCCAATTCCTGCAATGTCAATTTCCGTTTCTCCATAGAAACACCTCTTTATGTTCTTTCCTGCACTAAATTTCGTGCAAACGCATCCTCTTTTTTCTACTATAACAAGAGGATGTGGGGATTCTATGGGGATTTTAATTATTTTGGCTCTTTTATATGTTCCCACCCTATTTTTGCGATCAGGCTTACATGACTGTCTGCAATGGAATAAAATATCTGCTTGCCCTCTCTGCGTCTGATAACCAGCTTATGCGCTTTTAGTATCTTTAGGTGATGAGATACTACGGACTGCGTTGCGTTCAGTTGGTCTGCCAGTTCACTGACACAGGCTTCTTTTTCTGACAATAAGAAAATTAAACGGAGCCTTGTTGGATCTCCCATTATTTTCAGAAAATCTGTAAGCCGGTTAAAATCGACAGTTTTCATATCCAGTCTATCGTTCATTTTTTTCCTGATTCCTTTCTTCCAAAAGAATGCATATCGTTATCTGGTCTTTGGTACAGAATAAGCGCAGGTTATGGTCGCCTGCGCTTATTGATATCTTGCACCAGATTGTTTCTTACAGATTGTGAACCCGCAAAGCCCGGATTGCGTTTAAGACTGCAATTACGGTAACTCCCACATCGGCAAAAATTGCCATCCACATATTTGCAATACCCACTGCGCCAAGTCCAAGACAAATGACCTTCACTACAAGGGCAAATACGATATTCTGGTAAACAATCGCAATACATTTTCTGGATATCTTAATACCTTTTGCAATCTTCATTGGATCGTCATCCATTAATACCACATCGGCTGCTTCGATTGCCGCATCAGATCCCATTGCTCCCATAGCGATTCCGATATCTGCCCTGCCAAGCACCGGGGCGTCATTGATACCGTCGCCTACGAATGCCAATTTTGCTTTCAGTTGTTTCTGAGTCAGTAATCTCTCTACCTGCGCCACCTTATCGCCCGGAAGAAGTTCGCTGTGAACTTCGTCTATACCAAGATCAGCCGCCACTTTTTCACCTACCCGTTTTGCATCTCCGGTCAGCATGACCGTCTTTTCTACGCCAGCCTTTTTCAAGGCAGCGATTGCCTTTTTAGAATTCGGCTTTTCGATATCGGAAATGACGATATGTCCTGCATATACTCCGTCGATTGCTACATGGATAATCGTTCCGATGCTGTGACAGTCCGCATAAGAAATGCCCAGTTTTTTCATCAATTTTGCATTTCCTGCCGCTACAGAGACTCCGTCTACTTTTGCAATCAGTCCATGTCCGCTGATTTCCTCAATATCCGTCACTCGGTTCCGGTCAATTTCTTTCCCATACGCTCTCTGCAGGCTCTTGCTGATTGGATGGGAAGACGAACACTCTGCCAGAGCCGCATATTCCAGAAGTTTTTCCTCTTCCATCTGGTTATGATGGATACCGTTCACTTCAAACACTCCCTGTGTCAGAGTACCGGTCTTATCAAACACTACCACCTTCGTCTGAGAGAAAGTTTCCATATAGTTCGAGCCTTTAATCAATACGCCTTCCTTGCTGGCACCGCCGATTCCCGCAAAGAAACTAAGCGGTACGCTGACCACCAGAGCGCACGGACAACTGATTACGAGGAAGGTCAGAGCGCTGTAAATCCAGTTTGCCCAATTTGCCGGATTGCCGGAAACCATATTAAATATCGGTGGCAGCACTGCCAGAAGCAGAGCGGCAGCACATACTGCCGGAGTATAGATTTTCGCAAACTTGGAGATAAAATCCTCTGATTTGGATTTCCGGGAACTGGATTCCTCTACAAGCTGCAGAATCTTTGATACGGTAGATTCCCCAAATTCTTTCGTTGTCTTGATTCTTAGTACGCCCGTCATATTGATACATCCACTGATGGCTTCGTCTCCCTCTGCTGCCTCACGTGGCATACTTTCCCCTGTAAGGGCGCTGGTATTTAATGCAGAAGTTCCTTCTATAATAATTCCATCAATCGGAACTTTTTCACCGGGCTGTACGATAATCTCACTTCCAATCGCAACCTCATCCGGATCAACTCTTTCCAGTTTCCCATTGCGCTCGATATTCGCATAATCCGGACGAATGTCCATCAGCGCGGTGATATTCTTCCGGCTCTTTCCTACCGCATAACTCTGGAACCACTCGCCCACCTGATAGAACAGCATAACAGCAATTGCCTCATTGTACTCACCGCTCTTTTCATAGACAGCAAGCGCAATTGCACCGATAGTTGCCACCGCCATCAAGAAGTTCTCATCAAACACCTGGCCATTTACGATTCCTTTACCAGCTTTCTTCAATATATCATAACCAATTAAAAGATATGTCGCCATGTAAAGTACCGTGCTTACGATGCCCGTAATCGGCAGTGTATTCAACACAACCACCATGGCTGCCGCAACCAAAATCCGAACGAGCATTTTTTTCTGTTTCTTCGTCATATCAATTCCTCCCTTTTATTTGATAATTGCTTATTTGTTAAATTGTATATCTGAATTATGCGCCCTTTCTGCTCTTTGCATACGGGGCGCTAAAATAAAATGAGTTAAAATTCAATCTCGCAGTCAGGTTCCACCTTCTTGCAGGCTTTTAAGACTGCCTTCATAACTTTTTTCTCATCCTGTCCATCCTCAAACTCCACGATCATTTTCTGTGTCATAAAGTTTACGGTAGCTCCGGCAACACCTGCCGTCTTTCGTGCTGCATCTTCCATCAGGTTTGCACAATTCGCACAGTCTACTTCGATCTTATAGGTTTTCTTCATTGTAAATATCCTCCTTATTGGCTATTGAATTTAGCAATTAAGCACTTGTTTAATTGTTGTGTCTGTAGTATAATGTCTTCAGAAACAGAAGTCAACAGATCCTATATATCCCCTTCCAAAAGGGAGAAAAACATTTCCAAAAAGGATGTTTTCGAGAGGAGAAGGCATAATTGAACAAATTATCATTACCGCATCAACATGGCGAAGGTAAAAAAGAAGAAGATTTAAAAAAACAGCTTGCAAATCCAGAAAGTTTTCAAGCCGTTTCCAATATTTTCAAATTACTGGACGATACCAGCCGGGTACGGATTTTTTGGCTTCTCTGCCACTGCGAAGAATGTGTCATCAACATTTCGGCATTGGTGGATATGACAAGTCCTGCCGTGTCCCACCATTTAAGACAATTAAAAGCGAGTGGTCTGGTGGTAAGCCGGAGAGAGGGGAAAGAGGTCTATTATAAGGCTGCGGAAACAGAAGAGAGCCGGCTACTGCATCAGACAATCGAGAAGATCATGGAAATTTCCTGCCCACACTCATAGAAAGACGAGGTTTGTTTATGTACAACCAATATCTCACGCAAATACAAGACAGTCTCTCCCCAATTCCAGATGAAACGCTTCTGAATCAGTCATATTCCAGTATAACAGAATCCGAACATCTGGAAAAATTTCCAAACGGCAAAGGCAGAAAAATTTCCCACTTTCTCTTTCCCGGTGCCACTCTTGTTTTTCGGGAATATCTGGCGGAACAGGTTTCCTGTCATCATAAAGCAGATGCCGGTATTCTGGAAATCAACTACTGCAGATATGGGCGTATTGGATGGAATATGCAGGATGGACATTCCATTTACCTCGGTCCCGGTGATTTTTCCATCCACACAAGGCAGCTCTGTGCCGGTTCTGTCATGGTCCTGCCAAGTCGTCACTATGCTGGTTTTACCCTCTATATAGACCTTGCAGAATTTGACCGGACTCCGCCGGGGCTGCTTACCGGAACGGGTATCGCGGGGCAGATGCTCTCTGAGAAATTCTGTCCGCAGGAAGCCTTTACCACTTTTATAGGCAATGAAAAGACAGAATCCATTTTCGCCGGGTTTTATGACAAGCCAGAAAAATTAAGATTCCCCTATTATGCATTAAAGACTTTGGAACTTCTCCTTTATCTTGGCGAACAGGAAACGTTTCCAGAAAAGGAGATTGGAAAATATCAGTCCGGACAGGTTGATGCAATCCGTCAGATTCATAACTACCTTTTACAGCATATGGATAAAAAAATTACGATTGATGAGTTATCCCGGCAATACCTGATGAATCCAACTACTCTGAAATCTGTATTTAAGGCAGTCTATGGAGATTCTCTTGCCGCGCACATAAAAGAGCACCGTCTGGAACATGCCGCCTCGCTGCTCACCGAAACGGATGACAGTATTGCACAGATTGCAAAAGCGGTCGGCTATGGAAGTCCAAGCAAATTTTCTACTGCTTTTCAAGAGGTCTACCAATGCCTGCCTTCGGAATATCGAAAAATGCATTCTGGCAGATATTAAAAAGGTACGGATATATCTCAGCCAGTTTATAAAGCGGGATATAATCCGTACCTTTTTATGAATAAGGACAATCCTGCCCTTTCTCTTCTTCGCAGCATACGTCCTTAACACTGTTCATATGATAAACGGTATTCATTAACAGTTCCTTCACTTCTTTTGATTTCAATACCACACGGTAATAATACTCACAGCTTTTCTCTTTCTCAAGCGTCCGAACCATAACTAATTCTTTAGACAGAACATACTTCTTTAATACCGTATCAAAATCTATCTTATCCATCCGTTCTTCCGGAATAGTAATCTTCATCATCCATTCTTTTCCAACCGTCTTGCGGCATTTTATAATCCTATGATAAATTACCACAATTCCAACAGCAAACATGCCTGCCAAAACAATAAAAATGCCCATAAAAAGCATTCCTACTGCCACTTTTTCTGTTACAATAAAATCCAGTAAATACTTCACAAAATCCCCTTCCTAAATGATGTCGATTTATTTAACAGAGACGGATGGGTTTTGCCAACCCACCCATTCTCCTTTATATAAACACCTTGCATATCCTTTATGTATGCCGGTGGAATTGCTCCCGCATTAATTTCCTGTATCCTGTCCCTGTGTTCCAGAACTGTCTGTGATGTTCATTCCGCCTTGCAGACTTGGATCGAACAGTTTTACATCCACATTTCCACCGCTGGAATCCACGATATACATTTTCACTGTCGGTAATATCTTATCCAATGTCTCCAAAAGCAATCTGTATTTCGTCGTATCCTCCGTATAGATTGCGGAATTATTCTGGTATTCTTTCAGCATACTCAGAAACTTCTCCGTATCGCCAGTAGCCCGTGAAATCTGTTCCTCCTTGTAGGCTTCTGCCGCCGTAATCTTCTTTTCCGCATCTGCGCGGGCCTGCGGAATCAGGCTGTTGGAATAACCGTTCGCTTCATTGATAGCAGTTTCTTTCTCTTCCTTTGCCGTTGTAACATCCAAAAACGCATCTGATACTTCGTCCGGCGGAACGATGGACTTGATATTAAAAGCCGTAATCTGCATACCGGAACCATATTCATCTAAAAGATCCTGTGCCGTATTCAGGATGTCATTTTGTGTAGCCCCTTTTTCCGAACTCAACACATTGTCCACCGCCGTATTTGCCATCACCTTGACAAGGGCTGCCTCCACACTGTAACGCACAAGCTGCTCGCTGCTTCCATTGACATTATATAGAAATTTTGCAGCATCTACTACTTTATAATGAACAACCGCCTGCGTGGTGATAATATTCTCGTCACCTGTCAATAATTGAATCGGCTGTGGTTCTTCTCCTGGCTGGTGTACATGCTCCGGCAGTGACATTCCCACATCTGCCCTTCTTACTTCCGATACGTTTACTTTTTGTACCTGATCGATCGGGAATGGAAGCCGGTAATGTAATCCTTCTCCCACAGGCTGCTCCTGTACTATGCCAAACCGCCGCACAACCGCCTGTTCACCAGGACTGACAATGTAAATTCCTGTCAACAGGTAAATTACAACTACAGCACCGCCAACAGTAAGCAGGGCTTTCTTGGGATTAATATGTCCGAATGCTTGTTTCAAGTCCTGGAGTGTACTCCCTCCTTTTCCGCGAAATGCCTGCTTTAATTTTTCCGGGATCCCTTTCATGGGCAGATTTTCTCCTCGCTTGAACTTCCCGGTAAATTTTCTCCATATTTCTAATATTTTCTTATTCTTTTTTTCCGGAGAATCCCCTTTTTTTCGTTTCCACATAATCTACCCTCCCTTCCTTACTTCGAGCTGCCGCCTAGATACTTCAGGATTTCCGCTGTAGACGGCAGGATGAGCGTTGTATTTCCATCTATCGTCTTTTCATAGGTTTCCAGCGTACGGATAAATTCATAAAAATCAGGATCTTTTTGGAATGCTTCCCCATAAATCCGGATTGCCTCTGCATCGCCTTCTCCTTTAATCTGCTGTTCCTGCTTATATGCTTCAGCAAGGATAACCTGCTGCTCCTTTTCTGCGTCGGAACGTATCTTTGAAGCCTCTTCACTTCCTTCCGCACGGTACTTCTGCGCCATCTGCTCACGTTCTGCGCTCATTCTGTCGTATACGCTCTGCTTATTTGCTTCGGGGAAGTTCAGTACACGGATTTGCGCGTCTACAACTTCAATTCCGTAATTTGCCGCCTGTTCTTTTGCATATTTCACCACCTCTTCGGTCATTGTCTCTAACTCCAGTTTCTGTTCATCCGTATTCACGAGCTGTTCCAGATTATATTTTCCCATCTGCACCCCAAGGCTAGAAGAAAACACATCCGTCAAACGAGATTCTGCCCCCGTCTGATTCTTTACCGTTTTCAGAAACGTGACAGGATCTGTAATCTTCCATGTTCCATAATAATCCAGCGCCACACTTTTCTTATCCAGTGTGAGTAATTCTATGGACGAGGTCTGATAAACCTGCACCCGCTTTTCAAGATACTGGACAGATTGAATCGGATCTGGAAGTTTTACTTTTAATCCCGGATTCTCGTCCACTCTGACCGGATTTCCAAACTGTGTTATTACTGCATATTGAGTAACATCTACTTTATAAACAACAAGAGCCACCACTAAGAGAATCAAAGTCATCAACGCTCCGACTATTACTTTCTTTGATATTTTTACCTTTTTTATCGCCATTTGGGTTACCTCCGATTTTCTTCCCACATTCGTTTATCTATGTTTATTGTCCGGATTCCTGCGTACTGTCCTCCGAAGAAGATGCCTTTTCTTAATTAGCAATCCAAAGTTCCGCATTATCCACATTCACACCTGCTCCCAGCAATACTTTCTGCACATTCGGCAGCACTTTATCCATTGCCTCCATATACAGACGGAATTCTGTCACTCCTTTGGATTTTGCGTATTCCTGCTGTCTTGCGGTAAACAGAGCCGCATCCCCTTCTGCTGTGCTGATTTTTTCCGTCTTATAACTTTCTGCTTCCGCCACTAACTTATAGGCCTCTGCATTTGCCTGCGGGATAATCGTGTTCTTATAAGCTAAAGCATCGTTGATATAAATACTCTTATCCTGCCTTGCCGTCGCAAGATCCTGAAAACTTGCCATTACGCTCTCCGGCGGATCTGCCTGCACAAGCTGTACCTTTACGATCTCCACACCTGTCCCATTCTTTTCCATTACCGTTGTTAAAAGTTCCTGTACATTCTTTTCAATGTCTGTCTTTCCCTCTGTTAATACATAGTCAATCGTACTTTTTCCTACAATCTTCCGTATACTGGTCGTCGCCCCCGACTGAATCAATAATTCTGCGTCTGCAACATTCAGCACATAGTCAGAAGTGTCTTCAATCCTGTAATTCACCATCAGGTTCACATTTACAAGGTTCGTATCTCCTGTTAGAAGTTCCTGCGTACCAATTTCTACTTTCTGGACATTATCAGATTTTACAATACTGACCTGTTCAAACGGAGCAGGAAGACGATAATGGATGCCCGGCGTTACTTTTTCCTTTGTCACTGCTCCAAATCTTCGGACTACTGCCGTTTCATCCAGCCCTACCAGATAAATACCAGACAGCATATATGCCACTGCCAGCACTCCGGCGATTCCTGCTATCATCTTTTTGTTTCCATGAAAACCATGCCCGTGTCCGTGTCCCATATGTCCGTCTACGTCATGTTTCTGCTCTGGATGCCGCAGCAGAAACAGATTTTCCGTAAATATCCCGTACCCGGATATCATCAGAAGCACCATTGCTACCACTGCGGAAATCTTATCCAAATCCGGCATTCCAAACAAGGAACCTACGATTCCGACCAGTACGGCAATGGAACAATACATATCCATCTTTGAATGGTATCCGTCTGCTATAAGGCTGGAAGAACCCGTCTGTTCGCCCACATAAATTTTGTATCTTGCCATAAAATAATTGATTGCCACACCTACAAACGCTGCAGCCGTCACAAAGGGAACGTAATTTAATTCTGTCTGTTCTCCGTTCAATGCATCAGACAAAATTTCGATACCCATAATGAAGATAAATACCGACACAAAGATCGCCAGTATATGCTCCAGTTTTTTCGATGCCAACTGCAGCTTTTTTGACCCATGCCTTGCCGCCATCAGGCCGGCGAATACAACACTCGTTACAAACACATCTGTAAAGGAATGCCATGCATTTGCCTCCAGACCGATGCTCCCTGATATTTTCGCCAGGGAAAACCTCAGTATGATGAGAATGACGTTCGCAATCAGCGTTATGAATATGGTTTTTTCTTTTCTGCCCATTTGTTCTCTCCTTTCAAACGCTCCTATTTTCCACTTTTATCTTCTTTTAACAGTTTTTTCAAAGTCCTGTCATATATGGTAAACTCCGCCTCATCCAGCATTTTCTGTTCCATATCTTCCATCTGCTTGTCATGCTCCTGTTCCTTCAGATGGCTTTTGATTCCTTCTGACAGTTCTTCAAGGGGCGCAAGGTTTTCTTTCGTTTTCTTCCTGACATTAAAAATATAATATCCGTCATTGTAGTCCACTATTTCGCTGTTTTCCCCTTTCTTTAACGAAAAGACAGCATTTGCTATGGACTGTGCAAGATGATCTTTATAAAACGTGCCGGAAATTTCCCCACCGGAAGATGCGCTGGCATCCTCTGAATATTTCTTCGCCGCTTCTGCAAAATCCCCGCCGTCCTGAATGAACGTAAGAGCTTCGTTTGCCTTAGAAAATGCCTGCTCTTTTTTCTCGCCGTCCGATCCTTGATCAATCCAGATCATACTCAGTTCTACGGAGGCCGGAGTTGTCAGTTCTTCTTTATTTTCCTCATAATACTGTGCAATTTCCTCTTCCGTAGGCTCTTTCAAATTCGCATCCACTTCCTCCTGATGCATAATCTGATAGAGATACTGTATTTTCAGTTCTTCAAATCCGTGCTCTTCTCTGTCATTCCCAGATGCTCCGTCACCGCTTTTCTCCAAAAGGAGTTCCTTCGCTATAATCTGTTCCACTAATTTCTTCCGGGAATCATAAGTCAGAAGCTGATTCTGGTAGACATCGGAAAGTTCTTTAAATTCTGTATAAAATTCCCCAAGAGTATACCGTCTGCTGTGAACGGTAAAGAGTATGTCATTTTTTCTGCTTGTATATTCTTCATCTATTTTCTGTAAAGTCAGCGTACCTTTAATCTGTTCCGACACTTCCGAGAGAGGTTTCGTCCCGAGTGCCTGTTTCTTATCCAGCCGCAGGATACTCACCGTCCCATCATAATTTGTCACCAGATCACTCACTTCTCCCTCTTTCATTTCCCAAAGGATGGCTTTCTCTCCGGTATCTTGATCCGTCTCTTTTTTTATAGTTCCTGTTATGCTCTTTCCGGTCGGAGAAAATTCTTTCGCTATATCTTGAAAGTCTTCCCCACCCCTGATCCGGCGAAGCGCCTTGTCCGCAGTATCTGCTTTTTCTTTTGGAATCTTGATCTCGCTGTATTCTGCCTGCTCTTCCGTCTGGTACTGATCCGCATTGGCATTGTAATAGTCAAGGACTTCCTGCTCTGTAGGAGATGCCGTTTTCAGCACTTCAAAATCAACCTGCAGCCCCGCCGTCTTTTTCAACTCTTCAATATAATCACTCATAAAGTCCTCGTCTTTTTGCTCTGACAAAGTCTGCCTGATCTGATCCTCTACTTCTTCCAATGTTTTTCCTTCAAATTCTTTCTGGTTAGCATTGTAATATTCCTGCACTTCCAGTTTTGGGATTGATTCCGGTGAGATATTTTCTTCATGCAGATCTGCCATGTACTGTTCTACTGTGGCATCATTTAAAAGATCCTCCATTCCATGCTTTACTTCCTCACGGTTTGTGATTCCCTGTTTCTCAGCCCAGTTATTTACAATCTGCTCTACCGCCAATTTAGTTACTATTTGCCGGTAGCCTTCCAACGAATCAATAGGATGAGCCTCGCAATCCTCGGACGGATCGCACTTGGAGTGATCGTACCCATGCGTAGGGCAAAGCATATGCTCTCTTTCTTTCGCTGATTCCACCGCAATAAATTTGTTCAACTGGTCAATCGTGATATTGTTTCCACTATACGAACCCACCACATCTGGCTGTGGCGGACGAGGTTCTGTCAAATCCGGCAGAACCCCCCACCCAAGGCCTCCAATGATAACAAGACCTGCTGCTACAATTCCTGCCTTTTTCCAGTTTATCTTCCGTTTCTCTGACGGACTTTCCTCTGCTACAATCATATCCAGTGATTCCGTAAGTGCCTGCTCGATTCCATCAAAATCGACGTTCTCCGTATCCACTTGCATGGTCTCTTCATTTCCCACATCAGGAAATGTAGTGTCTGCAGTTACTTCAAGGGGAAATTTATTCTCCGTTTCTTCCCTTTCAGTATCCGTTCCTTTTTCTGCCTCGGTTTTCTGGTTTATCAGTTTTTTTTTGATGCCAAGGACATGCAGAAGGTCGGCAATCGCAGATTCCTCTTGTTCTTCCGTTTCGTTCATCTGTTCTGCCGGCTTCTGTTCTTCTTTCTGTTCTTCCTCCTGAATATCCGGATTTCTTTCTTTACCCTCCATTATTGATTCCTCCTGTAAATATCAGTGAAGTATGAAAACAGTATAAGGATTAGATGTGGGGATATTGTGGGGATTCTAGAAAATAAAAAAAGAACCTCATTCGCTCCAATATTCCAATATGAAAAAAGTCCAACAAAAACTTGAATTTTTGTTGGATTTCTCATTTTGATTTCTAATCATCATACTTGGTTTTATAGGACCGGATTACTCAATTGCCTTGTTACTCTGCCTCTCTCCAGATAGATTCCATAATTTTAGGGAAACGCTGATTAATTTGAGTATTTCTCCATGGAATATAGTAAAGAAATTGCTGATTATATCGGTGACTCCTATTATCTCAGCAAGATGGCTGCCTCGCTTCCACAGCAGACCATTGTTTTCTGCGGCGTATCTTTTATGGGGAGAGCGCCAAGATCCTGAGTCCGGAAAAAACGGTCTTAATGCCCGATCTTGCAGCCGATTGTCCTATGGCACATATGGCAGACAGTAAAATGATTGAAAAGTTAAGACAAGATTATGAAGACCTAGTCGTAGTCTGTTATATTAATTCGACAGCAGAGCTAAAAACTCATTCTGATGTATGTGTAACATCTTCCAATGCAGTAAGAATTGTAAAATCACTTCCAAATAAGAACATTTATCCTGAATTATTCACGGAACAGTATCTGAACTGATAACTGTACCATGAATAATTCAGGATAAATTGTATTCTCAATGATACTTGAGGTAAAGGCACATTACAGAAGTGCAAAAGTCCTGAAGCTAACCATATTTTTTACGGCTAGCTACAGGACATTTGTGTTATTCATTTTGCTACTGTTTTCCATTTGGATGTAATTATCTACGCAAGCTCAACCCCTTTCGCTTTGCTATCTTTTCCCTGCTGTTTGGCAATGATCTCCTTATTGATTTTCAATCG
>CAMEFI010000046.1 GCA_945915475.1 uncultured Clostridium sp.
AAGATGATATATCGATTTATCCAAATGAGTATTGGGGAGAAAAGGATATATTAGATCTATTTGAATAGTTAGTGGTGGCAATAGGAATGTGTGGGCAGTCCTGGGTATATAACAGGTATGCAACAACTCATATAATAAATCCCTTATTTCCGGGCTTTTCAAGATATGCAAGCGTTAACAAAGAGATAATTATATCTGCAGATATAATCAAAGAAATTCATTGGATCGCAAGAATGACTGAGTCATAACGAAAGAAATTACAAATTTTTACATTGCTAAAATAATAGTGAGAAGTTATAATAAAAGATAGTAATTTATCTCGGTCGGAGAAGACTCCCACTTCTATAAGTGGCGAGTGAAGAAACAAATTAGTCTCGGTGGGAGTGCAATCTCCGACTGAGATAAAAGCCTACGGCGGATGGCAGAGATGCGCAGATGAAGATGTCGCACATAAGTGCGACGCACATCTCGCCGTCAATAACGCTGAGGCGTTATTGAATTTGCGAGAAGTACATAATGTAGTTGGCTAGAGGAAGGGAGCGGTTATTTGCAGAAAAAAAAGGGGAGTATTCGAAAACGGCTTATTTTAGTTGTGTTAGCTCCAATCTTGATTTTGGGAATTACAATAACTAGTTTCGGGGTTTTCTTGATATATGGATTTATGTCAAATAGTATTCATGATGAATTGTCTGCCACAACCAATATGATGGTGGATTGTATGAATCTGACAGTGCGGGGAGATTACGCATATGAGGATGGGATGTTACTAAAAGGTGATGTCAATATTACAGATTCCACTATGTTATATCGGATTAAGGAAGAAGCAGACATAGATACCACTATTTTCTGGGGAGATACAAGAATTCTTACGACGATTCAGAGTGAAAGTGGGGTATCTGCAGTTGGAACCCAGGCAGATTCTGTGGTTGTAGAACATGTGATTCAAGAGGGGGAGAATTATTTTTCAAGAGACTTAGTAATTAACGAACAACCCTTTATTGGATATTATACTCCGCTACAGAATAGAAATAATGAAGTAGTGGGGATGATCTTTGCAGGCAAGAATAAGAAACTAATGTATCGCAGTATGGGGATTATGGTTCTTTGGTTCATATTATTTTCGGCGATTGCAGTGATTACCGCAGTGTTTATCAGTAGGGGTTATTCTAATCGTATGGTTTCGGATATTGGATTGATTAATCAGTATTTACGTAGTATTTCAGAGGGTGACCTGACAGCGGATATTGATGAGTCTATTGTGAACAGAACGGATGAGATTGGCGAGATTGGTATATATGCTTCTAAGATGCGTAGTGATTTGCAAATGTTGATTGAGATGGATCCACTGACGTCTTTATATAACAGGAGGAGTTGTAATAAAAAGCTCTGTAATCTTGTAAAAAATGAGAACCCATTCACAGTTGTTATGTGTGATATTGACTGGTTCAAGAAGATCAATGATCGATATGGTCATGACGCAGGTGATTATGTATTGGTAAAGCTTTCTGAACTCATTCGACAGAATGTAGATTCCTGTGGATTTGCAAGCCGTTGGGGCGGTGAAGAATTTCTGCTTATTTATACAATCCAATTTGAGCAGACGATGCAAAAGGTTATTGAGCTCCAAAAGAATATAAGAGAGTATGATTTTGCGTATGATGGAAAGTCCATTAAAGTGACCATGACATTTGGGGTAAAAGAACAGGAGAAAGGTGTTCCTTATGAACGTTCTATCAAGGGCGCTGATTATAAGCTATATACCGGTAAACGGAATGGAAGAGATCAGATTGTAAGTTGATTGGAGGAAGGGGAGATACGATATGAAGAGAGTATTTGCAGGTGTTATGGTTGGATTGTTAGTATTGCTATGTGGGTGTGGTACAGCTAAGAATACAGTACATTCCATAGAAGATTTGAATGGTAAGAAGATTGGCGTTCAATTAAAGACCACCGGAGATGTATATGCCAGTGATATTGAGAATGCACAGGTTCAGCGTTTCAATAAGGGGCGTGATGCGGTTGTGGCTTTGCGTAAGGGTGAAGTGGATGCCGTTATGTTAGATGATGCACCGGCTAATGTGTTTGTAGAGGAATTTGGTGACGTGAAACTCTTAGATGAGGCATATGCGGATGAAGAATATGGAATTGCCGTCAACAAAGATAATAAGGAACTGCTGGATAAGATTAATAATGCATTGACTACGTTACAGGAAGACGGAACTCTTGACCAGATAACAAAGGCATGGCTTGAAGATGGCGAGGAGCTTTCTGCCTATGATGGACAAGACAAGCAGGAATATGCCAATGGAATTCTTGTTATGGCTACGAATGCAGAGTTTCCACCGTATGAAAGTAAGACAGAGGATGGTGAGATCATAGGAATTGATGTGGATATCATGAAGGCAGTTTGCGATCAATTGGATATGAAACTGCAAGTAGAGCATACGGCATTTGATTCTATCATTGCTTCTGTGGAAAGAGGCATGGCAGACGTGGGAGTAGCGGCAATGACCATTACAGAAGAGAGATTAGAGCAGGTTAATTTCTCACAGCCATATGTAAAGGCAAAGCAGGTCATTATTGTAAGAGATAATGATTAGGAATGCAAGAAGATAGAGACGGAGAAGAATGGAGAAAAGGGGATTTCCCACTACGTTGGTGAATGGTGGAAAATTCCCTTTTCGGTTGATAATGTGTAAGTTCAGCTGATTACAGAGCAATTGTATCAATTCAGTAACATGAAAGCAATAGGAGAATTCTGGAAAGGAAATACTCTGCCTGTCACGGGAATGTGATGGTCAGGGTATTGTTCTTTTTTAGATGATCTTCTTTATCGTACAATGTATCAAAGGGAATAAAGGAAATGGTATTTCCCTGTACAAAATAGGAATCTGTATAATAGGTGAGTGTGGTACTGGCTCCGGCAGGAAGAACAGTTTCGGCATTTAAGGTATCGTAATCTGCAATGTCATCATAATAATCATATTTTTTTAGTCGGGAATAGTTATTCGTTTCGTCAAATGCAGCATAATTGGGCAAACTATATAAGGGTTTTGAACATAAATTGTCTATTTTGAATATTCTTGCGGCTCGAAATCGCGAATCCGGAAATTTGGAAATCGGAGTTCCGGTACTCGGGAATCGTCTTTTTTGTGCTTAATTACAGTTCCATTTCTATAGGAATATTTGTCAAGGCCTTGCCGCATCTGCGGTGCGTAGCAGCCTTTACGAATATTCCTGTAGAAATTATGATTGAGTATGCACAAAAGAGAATCTAAAAAGTGATTTCCATACGCCGGACAGGTGATGGATTTCGCTCCGGATTATTCATATTTGGATTGTTATATTGTAATATATAACATCATCATAGTCGGATCGACTCCGTTCTGGTACATTTTCACTTGCAATGTGTTCTGGCCCGCTTATAACAGTGGATTGATAGTTCTCATAATAGTCTCCTTCGGATGTTTTTTCATTATAGTAGGCATACATACAAGGAATTTCAATGATGATCAGTAGAATAAGTATGCCATTGATATGAAAGGTTTCATAAATCCATTGGATGATGTTTATAATTATACTTAAGATAGTAGACATTATCTGCTCACCTCCAAACTGTTAATGTAATAGGATTCTATGAGCTGGTCTGTGTCTGGATTCTTGTGATTGATCAAAAGTCCGGCGATATCATTTTCTTTTACGAGGTAATAAATGCTGCCGTTATAATATTGAAAGTAGGAACCAATTCCATTTTCTTTACGCCAATCATAATCTTTGTCACCATTTGCTCTGGCAATGTCATATTCGGACACCGCCTGTAAATATTGTCCACTTTTAGTATGAAGATACGCAGCCAGGGAGCGATAGCTCCAATCCGATGACAGAATGTAATTGTCGTCGATACTACTTTGTGGCTCATTGGCGGGAGGTGTGATGGTATAGTAAATGGCAATTACCTGGTAGCCTTCCGGTGTATCATAACAGGAATCGGGCTCTTCACTGATTCCGGTTATTGTTAAAAGATAAGTTCCCATTGAAGTAGAAATAGAAATGGGTTCGCTGACATTTGCAGAGGCAGGTATCTGAAGAGATTCTAAGGTTAATTCCTGTTCTCTTTGCCGGATCTGGTAGGAAGCCATAAGAACAGGGATGACAAGAATTGTAATTATGATTAGAACCAGAAATATCGTGATTTTTTTGTTAGAAAGAAAGCCTTTATCTTTTTTTGTCTTTGATGTCGGTTGAGATGTACCGGACATGGAAGTATTGGGCTTTGAAGCATTAACTTCTGAAGTATCGGACATGGAAACATCCGGTTGATAATAAGTGGAACATTTCGGACACAGACCGGTATAGAGGTCGTAGTCGAAACGTTTGCCACAATTGCGACATTTTACTTTCATTAGAATTCTCCTCTCTTGACAGGTATAAATACCATTATATAGGCAATTGCGAAAAAATGCTATCCGGAATTTGCAAGGCGTGGGTTAGCTATAGCATTTTCCTATAGCTAGCTATTTGAATTTCCTAGTGGACAGGTAGGAAATAACGTGTTAATATAATCCTTGTAAACAGATAGGAAAACAAATAAAGAAATGGAGTGTGAAAAAATGCGATTCGTAAAGTTTCTTGATCGCGTAGCACTTTATCACTCGATGTGTTGCTACGGGATGGAATAAGAGTAAACGGAAGAAAGATTATTATATATAAGTGGAACATCCACGGAAAGAGGTAGAATTATGGGAAAGAAGACAAGAGCAGAAAGAGATTTAAAATTTGAAACATTACAGTTACATGTAGGACAGGAGACACCGGATCCGGTAACCGATGCCAGAGCGGTTCCGATTTATTTAACTTCATCTTATGTATTCCACAACAGTCAGCATGCGGCAGACCGTTTTGGTTTAAGAGATGCCGGTAACATATATGGTCGTTTGACTAATCCGACACAGGATATTTTTGAACAGAGAATTGCAGCCTTAGAGGGCGGTGTTGCAGCATTGGCAGTTGGTTCCGGTGCAGCGGCTTTAACTTATGCCATTCAGGCGGTGGCACATGCAGGCAATCATATTGTTGCAGCAAAGAATATTTATGGTGGGACCTATAATCTGCTGGCACATACTTTACCGGATTATGGAATTGAGTCTACCTTTGTTGATCCATTTGATTATGAGGGAATTGAGGCAGCCATTCAGGATAATACAACTGCAATTGAGATTGAGACTTTGGGTAATCCGAATTCGGAGGTAGTGGATATTGAGAGAATTGCAGCTATTGCGCATGCACATAATATTCCATTAATTGTTGATAATACATTTGCAACGCCTTATCTGGTACGTCCGATTGAGTATGGAGCAGATATCGTAGTACATTCTGCAACAAAATTTATTGGCGGACATGGAACTACCATTGGTGGTGTTATCATTGACAGTGGCAAATTTGATTGGACATCCAGTGATAAATTTCCATGGCTGGTGGAACCAAACGTATCTTATCATGGAGTAAGCTTTGCAAAGGATACTGCTCCGGCAGCATTTGTAACTTACATTCGTGCAATTCTTCTGCGTGATACAGGAGCCACAATTTCACCGGTTCATTCCTTCATTTTCTTACAGGGACTTGAGACACTGTCACTTCGTGTGGAACGTCATGTGGAAAATGCATTAAAGGTTGTTCAGTACTTAAAGGATCAGCCACTTGTTGAGAAGGTAAATCATCCGTCTATTTCAACCAATCCGGAACAGCAGGAGCTTTATAAGAAGTACTTCCCGAATGGCGGTGGTTCCATCTTTACCTTTGAGATTAAAGGTGGTGCAGAGAAAGCACAGGAGTTTATCGACCAGTTAGAGTTATTTTCACTGCTTGCCAATGTAGCAGACGTGAAGTCTCTGGCAATTCATCCTGCTTCCACAACGCATTCAGAGTGCAACGAAGCAGAGTTGCTTGATCAGGGTATCAAGCCAAATACTATCCGTCTCTCCATTGGTACAGAGAATATTGATGATATCATTGAAGATTTGGATGAGGCATTTAAGGCAATACAGTAATGAAAAATTAAAAAGAAATAGTTGACGTGAAACCGCTATGGGAGGTGATTCTGTAGCGGTTTTTTACGTTAAAAATATAATCCTATACATTATTTGTCAGAAGACATGTAAAAGTATAATCAAACAAATTGTATTTTGATATGAAATCCGCTATACTAAGGATTAGTGTGGCGGATTTTTTCGTTATTCGTTGTATAAGATAATGACACATACCGGTAACATGCATATGTAGGAGTATGTTTGTTAAATCTAGTATTTTGGTAGGTTGAAAGAATCAGGAGTGATGATATGTTAAATCAGTTTTCCAGAACGGAGTTATTATTTGGTAAAGAAGCCATGGAGCGCTTAGCACATGCGAGAGTGGCTGTATTTGGAATTGGCGGCGTCGGCGGTTATACAGTGGAGGCGTTAGTGAGAAGTGGTGTTGGTGCCATTGATTTAATTGATGATGACAAAGTATGTCTCACCAATCTGAATCGTCAGATTATTGCCACAAGAAAGACCATTGGACGTTACAAAACAGACGTGATGAAAGAGAGAATTGAAGACATTAATCCGGATTGTAAAGTGGAAGTGCATAATTGTTTCTATCTTCCGGAGAATAAGGATGACTTTGACTTTTCACAGTATGATTATGTGGTGGATGCAGTGGATACAGTGACTGCAAAGATACAGCTTGTTATGGAGGCAGAGGAAAAAGGGGTTCCCGTTATCAGCAGTATGGGAGCAGGGAATAAATTAAATCCTGCTGAATTTGAGGTGGCAGATATTTACAAGACTTCTGTCTGTCCCCTTGCCAAGGTCATGCGGCGGGAACTGAAAAAACGTGGCATAAAGAAATTGAAAGTGGTATATTCTAAAGAAAAGCCGGTTCGTCCCCTTGAGGATATGGCAGTCAGTTGCCGTACAAACTGCGTCTGTCCACCGGGAACCGCACATAAGTGCACGGAAAGGAGGGACATTCCGGGTTCTACAGCATTTGTACCATCGGTGGTAGGTTTGATCATTGCATCGGAGGTCATCAAGGATTTATGTGGTATAGAAGCAGGCAGGTAAAAGGAATGAATGGAATAGCGGCATTTTGTTTGTCAAATGGATCATTTAGATGACAGAATGTACAATGCTTGGAAAGAATCAGGAGAAAGAAAATGTTTAGAAAGAAGATAGAGGATATAGAACAGGATAAACGAAAGAAGCAGATCATAGATCTGAGAAGTCCCAAGGAGTATGAGAAAGAGACCTATCCCGGAGCCGTGAATCTGTTCTGGGAAGAGCTGGAACAACGTAAAAGTGAGATTGCCAAGGACAAACCCGTGTATCTCATATGTTATACCGGACAAAAGAGTGATGAGATTGCAGAAAATCTGGCAGAGGAAGGATATGAGATATACAGTATCCAGAATGGATTTCATTCTTATCTGCGGTTAAAATTGCAGCGGATGATGGAATCCGGGGAGGAGCCGGAGATTACCTGTAAGTATGTGGAGCGTAGTATTGTGAAGCGATTCCGCAAGGAAATCTGGAGACCCTTTGTGAAAGGTATCAATGAGTATGAGATGATTCAGGATGGGGATAAGATTGCAGTCTGCATTTCCGGTGGTAAGGATTCCATGTTGATGGCGAAGTTATTTCAGGAGTTGGAACGTCATGGGAAGAAGAATTTTGAGGTGGAATATCTGGTGATGAATCCGGGATATAATGAGCTGAATTATCAGACCATTCTGGATAATGCGAAGTTTTTAGAGGTTCCGATTAAGGTATTTGAGTCCGATATTTTTGATACGGTTGCAAAGGATGATATCGGAGGTTCTCCGTGTTATCTCTGTGCCAGAATGCGGAGAGGATATCTCTATAGTCATGCGCAACAGTTAGGCTGTAATAAGATTGCTCTGGGACATCATTATGATGATGTCATAGAAACGATTGTAATGGGAATGCTATATGGAGGACAGATTCAGACCATGATGCCGAAGATTCACAGTACGAATTTTGAGGGAATGGAACTGATTCGACCGATGTATCTGATCAGAGAAGATGATATCAAGCATTGGAGAGATTATAATAAACTACATTTTATCCAGTGTGCATGCCGTTTTACAGAAAGCTGTGCATCCTGCGGGGGGACGGAGAAAGGTTCAAAGCGGGCAGAAGTTAAAGAACTCATTAAAATGTTGAGTGAGAGAAGTGATGTGATTGAGAAGAATATTTTCCGAAGTGTGGAGAATGTGAATCTGAATACGGTGATTGCCTATAAGAAGGATGGAGTGAAACACCATTTTTTAGAAGAGTATTAGGAGGAAAAGATAATGTTAGATATTTTGATAGTAGGAAGTGGTCCGGCAGGAATGTCGGCTGCAGTGTATGGAAAAAGAGCCGGTCTTTCGATACAGGTGATTGAGAAGGTGTATTATGGTACCGGGCAGGTGGCTGAGAGCAGTCATGTAGACAACTATCTGGGAATTCCGGGCATCAATGGATATGAGCTTGGTGAGAAATTCCGGGCACATGCAGAAGCATTAGGTGTGGAATTTAAGGATGGAGAAGTGACAGGTTTTGAAAAGACCGATGCCGGCTGGAAAATTATATTGAAAAATGGAGAGAGCTTAGAGAGTAAGACCGTGATCTATGCAACAGGAGCCGCACACAGACATTTAGGTGTGCCGGGGGAAGAAGAACTGGCAGGCAAAGGAGTTTCTTATTGTGCAACCTGCGATGGAGCTTTTTTTAAGGGAAAAGATGTAGCGGTGGTGGGTGGCGGCAATACTGCAATGGATGATGCCATCTATCTGTCTGACATTTGTAATAAAGTCTATCTGGTGCATCGCAGAGATGTGTTCCGAGGGGATGCAGGAACTCTTACAAAGCTTCAGAAAAAGGAAAATGTGGAACTGGTTGTGCCTGCTAAGGTGGCAGAGATTGCAGGAGATAATGTTGTTACCACTTTACAGTTAGAAGATGGCAGAAGACTATCGGTATCAGGTGTATTTGTTGCAGTTGGAATGGAACCGGCAACCGACATTCTGAAGGGTGTAGTGACCTTAGATGATACAGGATATGTGGTGGCAGACGAGACCGGAAAGACATCAACAACGGGATTTTTTGTAGCGGGTGACGTGCGGACGAAAGAACTTCGTCAGATTGTAACGGCTGTGTCAGATGGTGCAAATGCAGCAACTTCCGCAGAGCGGTATATCAAGTGTTGAGGGCGACAGGAGGAAAACATGGAACAATATCACATAACAGGTATGAGTTGTGCGGCATGCAGTGCCAGGGTAGAGAAAGCGGTAGCGAAGGTGGATGGGGTTACCTCCTGCTCCGTAAATCTGCTTACGAATTCCATGGGCGTGGAGGGAAATGCAAGTGTTACGGAGATTATTCAGGCGGTAGAAAAGGCAGGGTATGGAGCAGTCCGGAAGGATAACCATGAAAACAAGAACATGGATGGAACCAATGGCGATATGGATTCCTTAACGGATACGGCGACACCTCTTTTGAAAAAGCGGTTGATATGGTCCGTTGTATTTTTGGTCATTCTTATGTATTGTTCCATGGGACACATGATGTGGAACTGGCCGATACCGTCCTTTATGGAAGAAAATCATGTGGCCATGGGATTGCTTCAGATGTTGCTTACGATCATTATTATGGTGATCAACCAGAAATTCTTTGTTAGTGGATGCAAGGGATTGTTACACCGGGCACCGAATATGGACACGTTAGTTGCATTAGGTGCAGGGGCGGCATTTGGATATAGCACATATGCTTTGTTTGCCATGACGGATGCACAGGTACGGGGTGACATGGATGCGGTCATGTCATATATGCATGAGTTCTATTTTGAATCGGCGGCAATGATCCTTACATTGATTACCGTGGGTAAGATGTTAGAGGCAAGAGCAAAGGGCAGGACGACGGATGCCCTGAAGGGATTGATGCAGCTAGCTCCGAAGAAGGCGACTCTGCTTGTTGATGGTGTGGAGCAGGTTGTGGATATTTCTAAGGTGAAAAAGGGAGATACCTTTATTGTTCGTCCTGGTGAAAATATTCCGGTGGATGGTATCGTAATAGAGGGAAGTAGTGCAGTAAATGAAGCAGCTTTAACCGGTGAGAGTATTCCTGTGGACAAAGTACAGGGGGATGCGGTATCGGCTGCCACAGTGAACCAGTCGGGTTTTCTTACCTGTGAGGCAACCCGGGTAGGAGAAGATACTACGTTATCCCGTATTATTCAGATGGTGAGCGATGCGGCGTCCACAAAAGCACCCATTGCCAAGGTGGCAGACAAGGTTTCTGGAATTTTTGTACCAGTGGTCATTGTAATTGCAATGATTACCATTGTGGTATGGCTGCTTGTGGGACAGAGTGTGGGGTTTGCCTTAGCAAGAGGAATTTCTGTGTTAGTCATCAGTTGTCCCTGTGCTCTGGGACTGGCGACCCCGGTTGCCATTATGGTAGGAAACGGAGTGGGGGCGAAGAATGGCATTTTGTTTAAAACAGCGATATCATTAGAGGAAGCAGGCAAGATGCAGATTGTGGTTTTGGATAAGACAGGTACAATTACCAGTGGAGAGCCTAAGGTGACGGATATCATTCCCAATGATGTAACAGAGGAAGAATTGCTTACCATTGCCTATTTCTTGGAACGAAAAAGTGAACATCCTCTGGCAAAAGCAATTACTTGTTATGTGGAACAGGAATTTCAAGTACAACAGGCAGAAGAAGTATCGGATTTTATGGCATTACCGGGGAATGGGCTTACTGCTGTATGGAATGGAAACCATTTATATGGGGGTAATTATCAGTTTATCCGTTCCAAGGCAGATATTACCAGGAATATGAGAAAACGGTCGGAACAGTTGTCGGAAGGGGGAAAAACACCATTATTTTTTGCTGTGGAGAATCGATTGATCGGTGTCATTGCAGTGGCAGATGTCATCAAAGAAGAAAGTCCCCGGGCAGTATCAGAACTTAAGAATATGGGAATCCATGTGGTGATGTTGACCGGAGATAATGAGAGGACTGCCAAAGTAATTGGTCAGCAGGCCGGTGTGGATGAAGTGGTGGCCGATGTACTGCCGGAGGGAAAAGAAAGAGTAATCCGTGCTTTGAAGGAGAAAGGTAAGGTTGCCATGGTGGGGGACGGCATCAATGATGCGCCGGCACTTACCAGGGCAGATATCGGAATTGCCATTGGGGCGGGAACAGATATTGCTATAGATGCAGCAGATGTGGTATTAATGAAGAGTGAGTTAAGTGATGTACCGGCAGCAATCCGGCTGAGCCGTTCTACGCTTAGGAATATTCATGAGAATCTGTTCTGGGCATTTTTCTATAATATAATCGGAATTCCGCTGGCAGCGGGAATCTGGATTCCAATATTCGGCTGGCAGTTGAACCCTATGTTTGGTGCAGCTGCCATGAGCCTTTCTAGTTTATGCGTCGTGATGAATGCGTTACGTCTTAACTGGTGTAGAGTATATGATGCAAGTCGTGATCAGAGGGTGAAACATTCTGTAACCGGACCGGTCATAGAAGTAACAGATGACAGGATGGATGCAGATAACAGAAAGAATAAGGAGGTCATAATCATGGAAAAGACAATGAAGATTGAAGGAATGATGTGTGGACATTGCGAGGCCACTGTCAAGAAAGCATTAGAAGGGATTGACGGAGTGATGGAGGCCGCTGTAAGTCATGAGAGTGGCACAGCAGTGGTGAAGTTAAATGCAGATGTACCGGATGCAACATTGAAAGAGGCAGTAGAAGCAAAGGATTATACAGTAACAGAGATTGCGTGACCAAAGCAGAGTGGGAGTATAAAGGAGGAATGTGTTTATGACACCAAAACAGACATTTTATGAGAATCAGGCAAAGTCAATCATTACAAAAATGCAGGCACGAAAGATGGAAGGCTATTATTGTCCGGACAAGGAGTCTGCCAGAGGTAAAATCTTAGAGCTGATCGGCACAGACAAGAAGGTGGTAACCTATGGTGGATCCATGTCACTTGACGAGATTGGAATAAAAGAAGCGGTGGAGGAGGCAGGACATGATCTGCTTCGAAGAGAGAAGTATGTGACACCGGAGGAGAAGGCAGAGTGTTTTGCAAAACAGACCCTTTCGGATGTCTATTTGATGAGTACCAATGCTATCACATTAGATGGGGAACTTGTGAATATTGACGGTTCCGGTAATCGTGTTGCCTGTCTTGCATTTGGTCCGAAAGAAGTCATCATTTTAGCAGGCATGAATAAGGTAGTGACGGATGTGGAGGAAGGTGTGAAACGTGCCCGTAACTTTGCGGCTCCGCCTAATACCGTGCGATTAAGCTGTGATACACCATGTGCTAAGACCGGTGAGTGCGGAAACTGCTTAAAGGATACCATTTGTTGCGAGATCGTGGTAACAAGGGCATCCAGAGTACCAGGTCGGATTAAAGTGGTATTCGTAGGTGAAGAGTTAGGTTATTAAGATATGTTTTACATTGCAACAAATTAGGTGATATGGTACAATGAGTGCGTTGTTGAACATAGGAAAGTTGTGTATCCGCAAGCGGATATAGAACAGGATTGCGATATGTATAGAAATAGAAATAGGCAATTGCGAAACTCTTAAAAATGTATATTAAGTTGTGTAGATTTAGCAAGTATCCTGAGCAGGTGCTTTGAGACCGCCGGCACTTAACGAGTGTGAAACACGAGTTTAGTACCGCTGCGAGGCGAGAGCAGCGAGAGCGTGCCTGCGAGGATATTGTTAAATCTGCACAACGTTTATAGATTAAATAGGAGTTTCGCAATCACCAAATAGAAATAGAAAGTATACAGGGAGAGAAAACCATGGCAGATAATATGGTGGAACAGATTAACAGGTTGAAGAAAGAGAAAGATGTAGTCATTCTTGCTCATTATTATGTGGATGGTCAGGTACAGGAACTGGCAGATTATGTTGGAGATTCCTATTATCTGGCAAAGGTGGCAACAAAGGTGAAAGAACGCAATATTTTATTCTGCGGTGTGTCTTTCATGGGTGAGAGTGCAAAGTTATTGAATCCGGATAAAAAGGTAGTCATGGCGGATGAGAACGCTGATTGTCCAATGGCACATATGGTCACGGTAGAGCGAATTGCAGAAGTTCGGAAAGAGTATGGAGATGATGTTGCGGTTGTCTGTTATGTGAATTCCACTGCAGAGATTAAAGCGGTATCCGATGTATGCGTAACATCCTCAAATGCACTTCGGGTTGTGAGGAAAATTCCACAGAAGAATATCTTTTTTGTTCCGGATAATAATTTAGGTCGGTATGTGGCACAGCAGTTGCCGGAGAAACATTTTATCTTCAATGATGGTTTTTGTCATGTGCATAAGAGTATTACAAAAGATGCAGTAGAAGAAGCGAAGAAGAGCCGGCCACAGGCATTGGTATTAACCCATCCGGAATGTACGATGGATGTTTTGGAGATTTCAGATTTTATCGGAAGTACGTCTGAGATCATTGATTATGCCACAAGCAGTGATGCAAAGGAATTTATCATTTGTACAGAGATGGGTGTGTTTTTTGAACTGATGCAGAAGAATCCGGATAAAAAGTTTTATTCTGTTGGACACAGACAGTTCTGCCCGAACATGAAATTGGTGACTTTAGATAAGGTGTTACATGCATTAGAGACCATGGAACCTGAGGTAACACTTCCTGATGATATTATGGAGAAAGCAAAGCTCCCGTTAAAGCAAATGTTGAAACTGGCAGAGTAATGAAGCATGATATTGGTGTTTCATGCTACAAGGCATTGTGATTTTACATATTTTACATATAATTTTGTATATTTTTCCATTGTAATTTTATTGCAAACGTATTACACTATTCTTGGAGTGGAGAGTAGGTTAATGTTTGGATAAGGAGGCAATAATGCGTAAGAAATCACATATTTCGTTAGCGAAACATATTGTACAGATTTCGGATATCAAGAACTTTGATAAACATAAGAAAGCATTTTACATTGGAAGTATTTTGCCGGATTGCAAACCATCCTTTTTGACAAAGCGACATGAGATTACAGGAACCTTTGATCTGGTAGAGAAGGGAATGTACAAGCTGACACAAGGATATAGGAAAATGGATGAATTGTCTACCATGTATTTTACACGGCTTGGTGAAGTATTACATTATATTGCAGATTACTTTACGTTTCCGCATAACAAAGAATATCTTGGAACAATGAAGCAGCATTGCGTATACGAAGGAAAGTTAAAGCATAAGCTTCGGGAGTATATCCACAATCTCAATGAGCGGGATTTGAAGAAATGGTGGAATGAATTACAGTTAGATGATTTGAATCGATTCCAAAGTGTGGCAGATATCTCGGATTTTTTGAAAGAGGAGCATCGCCATTATATCCGCAGAGGAACACATTCGGTTGAGGAAGATTGCAAGTATATTGTGGGAATCTGTTCAAAGGTTGCATTAGCTATCCTGCATGTCTGTAAGCTTGCAATGGTGCCGCAGCCGGTATATGCTGTTGCACAGTAGTGTAATGCGGATTCGTAACCATTTCACATCACCAATAGAGAATTGTGTATATGGAATCATAAAGTAAAGAGGAACCTGTCAGATAGAAGTTCTATGCTGACAGGTTTTTTACATTTACTTATTTATTTTTGCTTTTTCTTTGTACTGATATAGTAGATGCCAAGAGTTGTGCATAGACCAAGAGATGTAATGATGCCAAGGATGAGGAACATTGGTGTGGTATCATCACCGGTTTTGGCTGTATTTTTTACGTTGCCCGCTGTCGGAGTTTTGGAAGTGTCATTTTGTGGAATTACCGTTTCGGTTTCTTTTACATACAGGTTAGTAAATACGGGATTGTCTTCGTATTGTGCACTTGCAGTCATGGAACCATCTCCATACCGGGTAACCTGAATGGTGACAAGGTAGCGGGAATTGTCATAACGGATATTATCCTGGGCGTCGTTGACTTCCACGATATAGTATTGATAGAATCCAGAGGATTGGAATGTAATTGGTGTAAATGTAATCTTGCCGGAACTGTCATTTTGTGCTGTGGAAATGACAGTATCGTTGCCATCTATAATCTGGAATGTAAATTGTTTGTCTTTGAGTTTCTTATCCTTTAAGATTTTCTGGGCGGATAATGTAATACTGGAAGAAGAAGAGACAGGGTGTTTTACAAGAATTTGTTCTGTGGTGGATACTTCTGTGGATTTTTCTGTTGTTGTGGGAGCCTCGGAAGTGGTGATCTCCGGGGATTTTTCTGTTGTGGCAGGAGCTTCCGAGGTAGTAATCTCCGTGGATTTTTCTGTTGTTGTAGGAGCTTCCGAAGTAGTAATCTCCGTGGATTTTTCTGTTGTTGTGGGAGCTTCCGAGGTAGTAATCTCCGTGGATTTTTCTGTTGTTGTGGGAGCTTCCGA
>CAMEFI010000047.1 GCA_945915475.1 uncultured Clostridium sp.
TTTCTACCGGACGCAGACCATCCTTATTCCCGACGATCAGCTCACATAAGGACAAGATAAAATCTGCTTTCAGTGCAATCGGATTGTCGTCATCCGAATAGTTCATATTGATATCCATAGGGTTGATATACTGGTCGGATGTCGGACTAATTTTAATAACCTGTCCACCGAACCTTGCGACCAGTGGAGAATACTCTGACTCCGGATCCGAGATGATAATATCATCATCCGTAACCAGAAAGCTGTTGGCAATCTCCCTCTTTGCAGAAAATGACTTGCCGGATCCAGGTGTACCAAGGATCAGTGCATTCGGATTTTTCAGTTTTTTTCTGTCCACCATGATCATATTGTTGGAAAGCGCATTCAGACCATAATACAATGCCTCATCCCCTCTCTGGAAAAGCTCCTTAGTGGTGAATGGCACAAAAATAGCCGTACTGGATGTGGTCATTCCCCTCTGAATCTCGATCAGGTTATTTGCCAGTGGCAGTGTGCTCATAAGGCCCTGCTCCTGCTGGTAATCCAGCCTGATCATATTGCAGTTATGTTTCTGTGCAATGGAAGCCGCCTGGAACACATTGTTTTCCAGCCCCTGCTTCGTCCTTCCTGTATTCATGACCAGAAACGTCAGAAGAAACATTCTTTCATTCTGGGACTGCAATTCTTTTAATAGTGCCTTTGCATCCTTGCCATAAGTTGCAAGATCCGATGGGATGATATCCATGTCATAGCCGGCTCTTACTGCCTTTTTCTGTTCCTCTATCTTGGAACGGTCAAGCTCTGTGATCGTATGCTTGATGGTCTTGATCGCCTCATTCTGATCTACGGACTGGATATGCATGGTAACGATCTGGCTTGATTCCATGGAAAGGAAATCTGCCAGAAGCCTGTCGCTGATATCCGATGCATCAATGGATAAAAAGCTCATGCATCCATACATCTCTCCAATCTGAAAATATCTTCCGGTAGGAAATGCAAAGCTGCTCGGTGCAATAAAATCCTTAACCGAAAGTCCTGATCCTGTCAGGTACTTCCAGTCGAAACGGAACTTCGCATCATCCCCCATATGAAACTGTCTGTGCATCAGTTCTAGCCTTTCACTGCCGTTTAAGCTCCTCGCCTGTACTCCCAGCCTCTTGAAGTTATTGAGGATATCCGTTTCGATATGCGTAAGTCTCGGCTTTGCTGTCTTCATGGACTCCGCATGAATCCCGAAAGTAAGATATTTAGTCTTCGTAAGACCATTATTTCCCGCTTCCATCTGGTGAAGGAGCACTTCCGAATACTCATCCCTGACATCATCGAATCCGTCATTTTTATGGGAAATCTTGATGCTCTTCTCAAAATCCGATACATCCGTTGCCATATTCTCAAATGAAAGCTGAAACTTTACGGAACTGTCAAAGAAATTTAAGAATGCGCACCATTCCTCAAAGATCTCCGTCTTGTCTTCCTGCTGTGCCAGCTGGTAATTGATATCCTGAAACTGGACTGTCTTTGTATAATAATCAAGCCCTACACGGCAGATACCATCCGGAAACATCCTGTCAAAAGGAATGCTCTGCTGTGCCGTCTTCGGTATGCCATCATTTTTCCGGGCGTTTTTTACGATCTGCCTTACTGCCATCTGGTCTGCCCTGCTTAATCCTTCCGGCATTGTGAACTTCCTGCTCTCCTGATTTTTCTTTTTGAGAAAGTCTAACAATCTTTTCTACCTCCTTTTCTGCCTCTGCCTGACGCAGAAGTGCTGCGTAATAGTTATCCGTCTTATATGGGCGGATCTTCGGCCTTTTGAAAATTGCCTGTATCATATGGTTCAAAATGACTTCCAGCGGCTGTCCGTTTTTCTCATACATGGCAAGGAAAAAGAATGGCATCATAATGACCATCATTCCCATGACTGCTGTATTAGTCTTCATTACTGTCTTCATCAGAAAAAATGACGGTACTCCGATCAGTACCGCCATGCCAAAACAGATCAGCTGCCTTTTTGTCAGATTGAACATCACCTTGCTTTTTACTTTTGTCAGGTCCCTTGGAACACTGATATAAGATGCTGCCATACTCTGCCTCCTTAATGTGCATGGAATATACTGTGTGCTACTGCTCCGGTCTTAAATAAGGTAAATGCCAGCAGGATCGTAAAGCCCATAACCTTCCATAACGAAGCAATGATATCTGTGCTGAATGCTACTGACTGGATCAGGACTGCATAGATTCCCACACATACCATGATCAAAAATCCCTGAAATCCCAGTGCAAACAGACTTCTCATATAGTTCTGGCCCATCATGCTCTGTTCCCTGTTTCCAAAGGTTGCAAATGGGAGCGGTGCCAGACTGACCATCAGATAGATCTCCACCATACGTCCGTTGATAATCACAAAGATGACTGCCGAAAGTACGTACATGAGAAACTGCACGATAAATGACTGTAGGAATATTGCAAAAAGCGGTCCCAGCTCCATATCCTCCAGTGTGGACTGCATGGTTGCCAGCGTACTGGCATCTACTGCCGTGCTTCCCTGTATAATGCCTCCTGCCTGCCGCACCACACTCTGCGACACATCAAATACCGCCATTGTGATATCAAATGTGTGTGTGATCAGTTCCACTGCCACGAAAGTCTTAAAGATCCATTTCCAGATGAACCATGTCTCAAAACTTGCCAGATTGTTATAACTGATGATCAGCTGTATCAGCTCATAACACGCAATGAATGTGAGCAGTATTCCGGCAACCGGCATGATCACGGATTCCGACAGGTTCCTGACCATATTAAAGACTGCCGGCATGAAATTACTCGGTGTCTTTCCTACTTCCGTTGCGATCTGTCCCACCTGGTCATTCACAGAGGAAAACGTATTGGTGAGGTTGTCCATGATTCCCGATACAAGAATGCCCTTCAGCCAGTCAGTAATCTGCTGAATTATGCTGTTCAATTATTTCCTCCTTTCCTCCTGGACAGGGATTTTCCCTGCCCCATGATCCAAACCTGATTTAGAATAAGCCGGAAAGTAATGGTACAAGTGTAGTTCCAATAAGGGCTACACCACCGCCTGCCATAAGCTGCTTCATTCCCTGTGACTTCGCACCGGGGTTGTCATTTCCGTAGCCTTCCATAAGGTTAATCGCTCCCCAGATTCCAAGTCCGGCTCCAAGGGCGATCACCAGAGTCTGTAAAGTTCCTACTGCGCTGTTAAAAAATGCCATAATATAAATCCTCCATAATTTTCATGATTTTCGGCTGTTATTCTTTTCTGCCGAATTTGATTAAAGTTTCTTCCGGACATTCAAAGAACCGGAAAGCACTTATGCCTCCGGTCCTGTGTCCTATCCATATTCAGTTGTCTTCCTGCGTGATCCTGCCACGCTGGCTCTTAGAAAAGACCTGAAAGCAACGGCACAAGTGTGGTACCGATAAGGGCTACACCGCCTCCTGCCATAAGCTGCTTCATTCCCTGTGACTTCGCTCCGGGATTATCGTTTCCGTAGCCTTCCATAAGGTTAATCGCTCCCCAGATTCCAAGTCCGGCTCCAAGAGCGATAACAAGTGTCTGTAAGGTTCCTACTGCGCTTGTAAAAAATGCCATAATTCAAATTCCTCCATTAAATGATTTATGTGTGATATACTTTTTCCTTCTGCCCTGACCAAAGGGCGGTTTATAGTTACTGCCGGTCTCCCTGCAGTGATCCCGGCTATGCGCGCATATTTGCTCCCCATCTGGAAATTCTTTTATTTCCTATTCGGGAATATAGTAAAAGCTCCTGCCTCCCGGCCTTTATCGCCGGATGGAAAGAGCTCTTTACTCGGTTACATCGATGACCTGGTATTCGTCATCTGCTTTCAGTATTAAGTTGTGGCTGAGGAATTTTACTACATCAAAGTAATTCCTCTTATCATAATCTGCTGTCAGCTTGTAATTCGGATGCTGCGTCAGATCATATTTATCGGATAAGAAAGGTCTTACACCACGGACCTGCACAATACATTTTGAGCCGTCCATGACCGCCAGTTCATCCATTGTCATAAGATCCTTACCAAGTTTCTGGTAATTCATGTTGTAGCTTTCCTGGGATCCTTTAGACTGGCCTGTATTATACATATCGATTGTCTCTTTTCCCAGAATCGCATTCAGATCCTTCAAAGTGGTCTGTTCCGTACCACCAAGAAAAATCTGTGAATCCATGTTGCCGATGATCGTATCAGCGTTATCCTTATAAATCGCTTTCAGCTGCGACTTGGCCTGTAATACCAGGCATGCTGATATTTCTCGGCTTCGGATTGTTGCAACCAGCTTCTCCAGGTTCGGTATCTGGCCGATATTCGCCGCCTCGTCGATCAGACATCTTACATGTACCGGTAATCTTCCACCATACACATCATCCGCTTTCTCACACAGAAGATTGAACATCTGTGTATAGATCATGGAAATCAGGAAGTTAAAGGTTCCATCTGTATCTGACATGATCAGGAACAGTGCTGTCTTCTCATCTCCCAGAGTATCAAGCTCCAGTTCATCATAAGCTGTCAGGTCTCTGAGTTCCTTGATATCAAAGGGTGCCAGTCTTGCACCACAGCTTACCAGAATGGACTTGGCCGTCTTTCCTGCTGCCAGCTTGTACTTGGCATACTGTCTTACAGCAAAGTGATCCGGATTCTGTTCTGCCAGTTCATCAAACATCATATCCACCGGATTCTTGAATTCCTCATCATCCTCACGGACTTCCATTGCATTGATCATTTCAAGCAGTGTTGAAAAATTCTGTTCCTCTTCCGGTGCCTCATAATGAATATATCCAATCAATGCGGTATAAAGCAGCGTCTCCGCTTTGAGCCAGAAATCATCCCCGCCTTTGCTCTCCCCTTTTGTATTGGCGATCAGCGTTGTCACCAGTTTCAGAATATCCTTCTCAGAATGGAGATAGGCGAAAGGGTTATAGTGCATTGATTTTGAAAAGTTGATGGTATTAAATATCTTCATCCGGTACCCGTTCTTATAAAGGGCATTTCCCACTTCATTGACCAGACCTCCCTTCGGGTCCGTCACCACATAGGATGAATGCATCTGTAAAAGGTTCGGTTTTATGAAAAACCGTGTCTTACCTGAACCGGATCCACCAACTACCAGAACATTCTTATTTCTGGCATATTTCGGAATCTTCGGTCTGCTGCTCATGGTAATCCTCTCAGACTGTGACAGAATCACATTGTTTGCAAACACAGGATCCTCAAATGGCTCAATATCCGCATGTCTGCCCCATCTGGCAGAACCATATTCCTCATTGTGCCGGAACTTCTTAGCGTTCTTTCCTTTCAGGTATACTGCAAGCCTGAGTGCTGCCCCGCAGGCAATTCCCACCAGCAGATCACCCGGATAAAGGCTCGGCAGAGGATTAGAAAAAGCCGTTGCAAATACACCATCAAGGACCAGACTCTGAACCTTTTCCGATGCATTTGCTCCGGCTGCAATTCTCCATGCCTCACCAAGATTTGTTGCAAGCAATCCCAGAATGATATAGGGGATATTCAGGATCAGCTGCTTTTTCAACTGTTTTGTATTCATCGCGACCTCTCCTTCTTTTTCTCTGCTACCTTCTTCGGGATTGCCGCCACAATCTCCTTGAATTTCTTAAGTTTCTCCAGAACACTGGTCTTCTCTACGGAAGGCTTCTTGACCTGTTTTGCAGAATAATCCTGTAAAATCCTTGTGATGGCATCCGTATCTTTCGCCTTGAAAAAGACCGTATATACTGGTGGACTTGCCTCTTTATCTTTTACAACCGCAAAATCAACTCCGTATTTCTTTGCGATTTTTTGAAAATCTTTCAGACCTTCATCTGCTAAAGGAATAGAAGAAACTCCCTGTCCCTGCCTGATCAATGTTTTCACTGACTGCTTGCCGGTTGTTGGATGGATCTTATTAACTGCTGCTTTCCCAGCAGCCTTCACAGGGGCTTGTACTGCCTCTCTTAATCCCTTCATAAGCTGATCAAGTTCCGGTTTTAACATTTTGATTGCTATATTCACAGATTTGTTGGCAATCTCCCTGTCAACTTCTTCATGAACCAGTTTTCTCACTCCTTTCCATCAAAAAAACAGCCCGAAGGCTGTATCCACAAAGTTACTGTTCTTTTTTATTCTTATCCACACCGAGGACTCCCCTCATAGTGGATGAAGCTACATGAAAACGGTTGGCTATTGCTATATCTGTAAGCACCGTATCATCCACCGCTGAACCACAAACCACGAGAATTCTGGATCTTCTTAACATATCTTCTGACATATCCATATAATCCTTGTACTCATCTGCATTACTGGTATCAATTACCTCCGGCAATGATAAAAGCGGACAGATTGGTGTGTAGCCTGCTTCATATAATTTTCTGCAATATCGTTTTGCAGACCTTTTGGCTCTGCTCCTGTCTGCACTCCAGGCAGATGTTACATAAGCCCACGGTTTGTTATTCATCTGCCGCCTCCTATCCCAGCTGGTATGCCTGAATTCTGTATTTTCCAAGTGCAAGCATTGTCATCCTGCTTTTCAAAGCTGCAATCACATCCGCAATATCCTCATCATCAATCGCCTGTAATCCATTACAGGACTTCATGACCAGATACCCGGACGGAAGGTATGCCTCCCCGTCAATGACCAGCTTTCTGCTTGCGTCATAGATCAGAATATAATCTGATTTTCCAATCATTACTGACGCACTGTTATTTCCAAATCCATCAAGGATCCTTAATGCTTCTCTGGTACTGATATAATTCACCTTCTGTTCGCCATCTACATAAATTGCCCCATCAGAAGGCATACTGTCACATCCGATTGCACAAACCAGTCCTTCCAGGTTTTCTGCAATCTTCTCAACATATGCCATGATTTTCTCCATATCCATTTTTGTCTCTCCTCTGCTATATTTTTCCTTCTGCCATATCGTGATTAACCTCTGCACGATAATAGCTGTCTATTGTTGCCGGTGCGTTATACAGTGCTGCCAGCATATACTGCTTGATGCTCCTGATCTTGGTTGTGTTTTCCTGCATACATTTCATTACATAGCGGATATGCTCCATGTTCAGCTTCATGAACCGCCCCTTTACCACATTTACTGACTTCACATCCCCGGCAATACAAATGATCTTTCTTTTGGAACACACAACATCCAGAATAAGCTCCATGATGCCGTCTATCATTTCTCTGTCATATGGATAATCCTGTTTTAATGCCTCAATATTGAGCTGTTCCATGAAATATTTCTCATATCCCATCCTATCCTCATCCTCTGATAAGATAGGATTAGTATTATTAAAATCAGTATTATTGTTATAAGTATAATTAGGCTGTAAATTATACAGGTCCTGACCTGTAACTTTTACTGGTGGTGAACTGTAATTTTTACTTGTCTTGACCTGTAAATTCTGCTGGTCTATGAAATTCTTTACATAGATCAGTGCCGGTTTGCCAAATCCCTGCCGGATCCTTTCAATCAGACCAAACTCTTCCAGCTCCGTCAGATACTTGATTGCTGATTTTTCTGCACAGTTCATTGCCTGTCTTATAGTTGTCAGGGTAAAAATGATATACACTCTTCCCTCATCATCAATCCATCCGTTTTCCATTGACAGAGATACCCTGTCCAATAAAAGACCGTAAAGAACCTTTCCCTCTGTGGAAATCTTCTGGAACCGGTTATCTGTAAACAGCACCTTGGGAATCCTGTAAAATGCAAACTGCTGTGACTGTGCCCCATAAAAATAATCAAATGCCATTTCCTGTTTCCTTTTTCTTTCTCATGTCTTCCACCAGCTTTTTATAGCATGGAAAACAGAACGATTTATCATGACCATACGGACACTCATGGCTGCAATTTTGTGGATGACTTATAGGTGGTCTTCCACCAATTCCGCTGTAACTCTTTCCATTCTGTCTGCTTGTATCCTTATGTGCTCCTGCCACTGTAATCACCATTCCTTCCCATCAAAAAAGTGCCAGTCCCGTGGCAATCACCACAGGCTGACACAATCCTATTTTTTATAATACTTCTCTGCCTTTTGATTTTGCTGCTTTTTCCGCAGCATCCTTTACCGGAGGCTTTGCAGCTGCTTCCTTCTGCTTATCCTTCAGATCTTTTAATACGGATCCTTTCTCTTCTGATTTTTCATCAATCTCCGTTTTCTTTTCCTGCTGTCTTGCCTCAAACTTCTCTGCAAGTTCAAAGACATGATCCTTGGAATCGTAATGGTAGACATTATCAGAAAGTCTTTCCTCCGGGCTTACCTCCTTGGCATTCACATCCTTTACCATATCCCTGAGCGCATCAGCTGTCATGTCTCCATTATCGGGAACCAAAAGGATCTCATTGATGGAAGACGGAAGCACAAAGAAATCTCCGCCAACTCTTTCTGCTGCCTGATCCATGAAATCCTGATAGGCAATTACTCCCGCTCCGGAATTCTTATCAGGTACTGTTGCAACGTACATAGTTTCCTCCGCATCATCCGGAATTCCAAACATCTCATATACTTCTGGTCCAATCATTTCCTTCATGACCTCATTCATTCCCATGATTACTACCGGTCTGATCTCCGGTGAATTCTCCAGAGCATCTGCCCTGAGCTGTTCATGGGAAACTCCCATACGATCCATCAGATTGTTGGTGACCAGAATAGATGCACGGCCATCTTCGCTGCTCTCCATCACAAAACGATATACAACTGCCAGATCTTCCATTCTGTCATGCGGTACGTTGGCAAGCAGATCAGCGTTTGCCTCCGCTGAAATAACTTCCACAGAAAGCTTCTCTTTCATGTTCTCATAATCCATAAGAGCACTTACATCAATAGCAGGGGCTCTGTCAAGACCATCAGCAATGACCATTGTTGCACTGGCAAGCACTCCGGCATAATCATCCGTGTGCTCATAGTTTGCAAAGGCATTCTCAATATTGAAATTGACACCCACATTGCTGCCTTCCGGAACAACCGACATAGCTTCATAATTCTGATTTGTCTTCTCCACATTATTGAAGCTGATCCTTACATCATCATAGCCTCTCTCATAGAGCTTTTCTTTGATATCCTCTGCAAATTCCTGCTTAAATGTTTCGTAATTCATAGTTTTCCTCTCTTTCTCACCAGAAACCATAAAATCCATAACCCTGTATTCATCCGGGATGTTCTCACGGTCTCCATCATAATATTCTGTAAAAGATTCCTGTGTATCTCTCACATATCCATAATCTGTAAACTGTCCCATTTCGTTAATGGCCACATCTCTGCCGTAGGCCTCATAATCAATGTAATCAGCAAGATAATCCGGAACTTCCATCATACCGAGTTCTTCGATATAATAATGTCCCAGATCAGCATTGCTTTCTACTCCCGGATAGATTTCATACTTATCCAGGTTATCAATAAGATTGATCACATCTTTAATGCTGCCTGTATAATCACTGATCTGCATTGCCGCCTGAAAATGGTTATAATCATGATCATCCAGCTCATCGAGCTTGGAAGCCAGATAATTGAGTTCATCCAGGTTTTCATATTCTCCCAGCTTTTCATACAGCCCATCAACATAACAGTCATAATCACTAATGAACCATTCTTCATAAGGATTACCGAAATCATCTTTTGAGCCGATTCCAATTCGTTCAAATACTTTTTGCAGTTTTTCTGATGTGGTTGGAAACTTCACCCATTCGCCGACCAACTCACCCTCGTTGTATTTTCCAAGATTGGTGATGAAGGCTTCAAACGGACAGTCATGGTCATATTCATATGCCATGCAATTTCCTCCTGATTTTATTTTTTAGGTCGTCACCCGATTTTGGCATCAAAAAAGCGCCATACCCATCACCGAACCGGTAATGAGCTGACGCTTCATTCTTGATCCATATTCTTTTGCAAAAGAGAAACAAATGCCTGACCGCTCTCGCGTTTCATGTCTCATTTGTCTATGATAATATTATCACACCCCTATTCAGAAAAAAAGAGTCAAAATAGTAGTCAAACCGTAGTCATTTGTAACAAAATAGTAGTCAAACCGTAGTCGTTCGTCGCAGTTATTCAGATTCCTTAGCTTTTATTCCTTTCCACGATATCAGACCTAGTATCACAGTAACTGCAAAACATATTACCATAACTGTATTTCTCTGAATTTCTGTATCATATGCTTTCCAGCCTGCACCTATTATTGCAACTGCCATACTTACAAAGATTGTAAAAATAATTCTTCCTGCCAAGAACGCATGTTGTAAAATCATTGATGCGATGAATATTACAAAAGCCACTGTAATGTAGACAGCCACATGCCACTCTCTTGTATAAGTAAGCATATAGAATAATAATGATGCCAATCCTGAGCTTAATACATCAAATCTCCTTAGCAGAAATAATAAGCATGATAACACTGCACCAATCAATCCACCTATGACGGTTGCAAATGTCCCCGCCAGTTCGGCATCTAATTTTGCATTTTCTTTTTTCCGTGCTTCATAATAATATTCATCTTCATACATAACTGAATACCTCCCAGCCTTACATACAATTATCAAATGTTTCCTTTTTCTTTTTCATTTTTTACTTTATATGCTATAAGATTCAGTACATAATCAGGGACCTCACTCACACCCCGCTCCCAGTCCTGCATCGTTCTATACGGAATTCCAAGCCATTCAGCAAATTCTTTTCTGTTCATATTTGTCTGTTCACGGACCTTTACACACATAGCAGACATTCTTTTCTTCCTTCCTTCTTTATCAGCCTTTTCATTTTCAATTACCACTCCATCAGGTAATATAAAATCATAATTTTCAAAATTGCTCATATCTGCCTCCATATACGGAATCCGTGTCTATTTGTTAATTTGATTATATACACTAAATCCGTATACGTCAAGTCATTATTTGCCACTTACAGCAAACTGGGGATAATCATGGTTAACCTCTGCCTGATAATAACCACTAATTGTACTTGGTGCATTGAACAATGTTGCCAGCAGATATTTCTTGATGTTATGCACTTTTGTGGTATTTGATTTCATACATCCCATTGCATATTCAATATGCGAACTCGTCAGTTTCAGAAATTTACTTCTGACCAGCTCCGCCGGATATTTATTGGATGCCACTACAATTTCATTGTTCCTGCATAACACTGTTTCCAAAATCAGATCAAAGATGCCATTAAGTAACTCTTTGTCAAACGGATATCTCTCTAACAGAATATCCAGATCAATATTATCTCTGATAAGTTCTGCATATGCTTGTACGTCGGATCCTATCTCATCATTTCCAGATACGATAAGATAAGATTCAGTATTACTTAACTCAGTATTATTTATATTATTCTTATTAGTGTGAATATTTTTCACTTCTGGAAGTGTAATTTCTTCACTTCTAGACATGGCATTTTTACACTTCAAGACATGTAAATTCTTCACTTCTGAAACTGCCACTTTTTGCTCAGAAGTGAAATTTCTACACTTCTGAACATCCTGCACCATAAACTGTTTTAGATAAATCATGGTTGGTTTTCCCTGCCCCTGACGCTTCTTTTCAATCAAACCTATACCAGCATCCGTGTCCAATTCTTTCATTATGGATATTGCTTTTTTGTTACTGCATCCCAGAGCCTCCATGATATCTTCAAGCGAATAATATATGTAAGCTCTCCCTTCATCGTCCATCCACTGATTTTTCATAGATAGTGACATCCTATCCAGCATCAGTCCGTACAACACCTTTGCCTCCACTGATATTTTTTTGAAATACTCTTCTGTAAATAATAACTTCGGTATCTTATAAAATGAAAACTGATCCGCTTCCTTTCCATAGAAATAGGATAGTCTTATTCTGTCTTCCATTTGAATCTCCTTCCTGTTCCAGAAGTGCCGTTTCTACACTTCTGAAACATCATAATTATATTTCTACTCTGACTGTACCTGATCTGCACTCCACTGTTCCAATAGCTGAATGATTATATTTTCACGTTCTTTCGTTGAATACTGCGGTGGAAAATATTTATCCAATTTCTTTGCTGAAAAAGATAACTTTGATTCCTTGCTCTTCTTCGGTAATGCATCATTCATTATAGAAATGACACTGAATTGTGTTACATTGGATAAGTTAGGATAATTCTTCAATGCTTCAACCTGTACCGGCTTCAAAAATCCATTTTCCTTAAAATATTCATATACCCATTTCTGTACCTGTTCATCAAGATATGAAAGATCTACTGCCATTACCAATCCAATTTTCTTATTATCTACATAATCCAATAATTCAGGAATCAATACTGTAAGCCTGATATATCTTTGAATACTTCTTGCACTGTCGCCTACCTGTAATGCTAATTCTTGATCGGATCGTAAATGTGTGCCATTATGGCACGCATTTTCTTTTGTAGGTCTTCCAGCGGTTCTCTTCAATGCATCAAGCTTCATTTTATATGCAAATGCCTTTTCACTCGGAAGTATCTCTTCCCTCTGAATATTGGCATCCACCATTTTTATAATGGCTTCATCATCAGACATTTCCTTTACTATAGCCGGAACCTTTTTCAATCCCACAATCTTTGCTGCGTGTAACCTGCGATGTCCAGATATCATTTCATAATTTCCGCTCTGATCTGGTCTTACAATTACTGGATTCAGGATGCCATTTTCCCTGATACTATCAACCAAAGTGTCCATCTTTTCATCATCCAGCACCTTAAACGGATGGTTCGGAAACGCATGAATTCTTCCAATCTCTATTTCCTGAGTACCAGCAATCTCCGGTACTCCCAATAATTCATCTACTGATTGTAATTTGATTTTTCCTGCAACTCTGCTTCCCATTTTCTATGCCTCCTTCAATACTTCCTTAGTTAATGCCATATAAGCAAATGCCGCTTTTCCTTTTGGATCATAGGAATAGATACTTCCGCCCTCAACACTTACCTCTGACGCCCTGACTGACATCGGTATCTCTGTTCCAAATACCTTAATTGAGGCAGAATAGGTATCATACACCATCAAGGAAATATCCCTGGCATAATTAGTTCTGTTATCAACCATAGTCAAAAGAATTCCTTCTATCTTGAGCTTTGGATTCAGCTGCTTCTTTACCCTACCGATTGTCTTGATCAACTGCTGTAAACCTTTGACCGGAAGATATGCCGCCTGCACTGGTATCAGTACAGAATCTGCACATGCCAACGCGTTAATCGTCATCATTCCAAGCGAAGGCATACAATCAATAATGATGTAATCATAAAATTCTCTCAGCCTATCTACCATAGACCTTAGAATCAGTTCCCTGCTCATGGCATTTACCAATGAGACCTCAATCGCTGATAATTCAATGTTAGCTGGTATAAGATCTACACCTTCCTTATGATGCAGGATTGTCTTTTCTATATTCAGTTTTTCATCATTCACAATGTTCATCATCAAGGTTGCCAGAGAATACTCCATTTCATCCGGCTCCTCATATCCCAGGCTGATTGTAAGACTTCCCTGTGGATCTGCGTCTATCAAAAGCACTTTCTTTCCTTCCTGTGCCAATCCTATTCCAAGATTCACACATGACACTGTTTTACCTACTCCACCTTTTTGATTTGATACTGCTATTACTCTGCACATAATCTGTTCCTCCTTTATTCATCCCAATATTTGTTCATATTTAATTTCAACATTTCCAAGATTTCACGTCTCATCTGCTCTGCCGTATAACTGACAGGGAAAAATCTGTGAAGCTGTTCCGTTTTGAATACTACACGGTCTATCTCTTTTTGCTTAATCTCACTTAGAATATCTTCCATATCCCTTACTGTAAGTTTCCCATCTGCGCTCAATTTCTTTATGCGGAGTGCCTGGGATAGTGACGGGGTACACTGTGCAAATTCCATTGCATCCAGCATTTCCTTTTGCTCCTTCTTTTTCAGAAATGACAACTGAACTGCCGGAGTAAATCCCATGCTTCCGTCATCCACTTTTTCAAGCATTTCAGGAATAAGTTCTGTGATTTTGATATACCTCTGAACCTGTTTGGGGCTGTCCCCACATTCCTCTCCAATGAGCTCAATGCTTTTCTTTCCCAAATTATGGTCTACCTGACCACATTTTCTTCTTCCTGCCTTTCTTTTGATAGCTTCATACTTCATTTTGTAAGCAAATGCTTTTTCGCTCGGACTAATCATTTCCCGTTGTAAATTTGAATCAACCATAGATACAACCGCTTCATCATCTTTTAATACCCGAATGATCACAGGTACCTTACGATAACCGATCTTTTCAGCTGCAAATTTTCTTCTGTGACCCGATATGATCTCATAAGTTCCATCCTGCCTCGGTCTGACTATCAGAGGATTTAATATTCCATACTTCTTAATGCTCTCCTGTAATTCAATCATCTGACTGTCCGCCTGAACCTTGAATGGATGGTTTACAAATCCCCGAAGTCTTTCCAGCTCAATCTCTACAACTCTTTCATCCTGATCCAGCAATTCCTTCTTTTCTTCCATAGGCAACTTCCTTTCCCTGAACGCAAAAAAGCCCGTCCAGAATAGATTGTTTTTATCTAATCTGAACGGACTCTTCCGACAGGCCTGATATCACAGGCAAGAATATAGTGTTTTATCTCACTGCTTTTCCTAATTTTACACCCCAAAACTCATCCTACACTGTAGTTAATCCCTCTAGGTGACAGACCGGAAAATATGAATCGGTGACAAGCATCCATCCCCGCTGACAAAGTCAGTATTTTCAACCTTGTTTCGCTGACAAATTTGTCACTGAAATTGCAATTCTGCACAAAAAAAGCGGCAATGAAACTATCTTCATTACCGCTAAAAATGAGCGTCTCCTATA
>CAMEFI010000048.1 GCA_945915475.1 uncultured Clostridium sp.
CAATATCCATAACAATCACGTCCGAACGAATGAAATTACCAATACCTCGATAATTTCCTTTGTACTCTGCGCAAACATGATCTGCCTTCACCGCCTCCCGAAGCTGCTCCGGCGTGACTACTGTCACCTTATTGGGATAGCTACAGTTGGCGGCCTGGCCAATGCAGTTTGCTGTAAAAATCGTTGCCTGCATATCTCAAACCTCGTTTCTATAAAGTAAGGAACAAAATCCTCCCAACTTCCTAAGCGGGTTTGACCTACACTTTTCCGGTCGAATTGTAAAAAATTAATAAAGCAACACGCATGACTCCGTGCATAGCACTCCCGTCATGCTACGAACATTCGCATTCCAGCAATTATGCCTACATGCTCATGTTCTTGCGCGTCGCTAAAAAATAAGAATGGCTACAGCAAGCTGCACCATTCTTATTTTTTGCTCCCCTGTTGCTTCAAAAAATCAGCCAGAGCAGTATCTCTTCCTTATAAAAGTAAAAATGCCCTGGCTGTTTTCAAAACTTTTTTCAAAAAAAATATGCTTCCAACTGGAAAAACAATTTCCAGATGCGCTTAGGAAGATAGAAAGGCACGAAAGCCATTCGGAAAGTGAGGTGCTGCAGATGCAGACAGAAACGATTGATAAAAGCCAGCAGGCTACACCGTCCATCGATGAAGAGCTCATTGACACTCTCATTGCAATCAGCGTTGTAGCCAAACGACTGGCAGCCAATCTAAGACAACAGAATACAGAAAATGGAGGAAAACAAGATGAGCAAAATGAGTGAATTATCTCAGGTGCTTGATGAAATGATTGCCTGCGGCGAGGGAATGATTAAAGCTGCTAACGCAATCAAGGACATCTTTTCTTCTACCGAAGAAACACCAGAAGAAACAAAAACAAAGCCAGCCAAGAAAGTCACCAAGGCTCCCGAACCGACGAAAGCTGATGAAGCATCGGAACCTATCTACACCAAGGAAGATGTTCGTGCCGTGCTCGCTTCCAAAGCAGCCGCTGGATATAAGAAGGAAGTCAAGGAGCTTCTTGAGAAATATGGTGCTCAGCAGTTAAAGCAGGTAAATCCTGATGACTATGCAGCCATTCTTAAGGAAGCCGAGGTGATTGGAAATGCCTAAACACGCATACCTCTCCGCTTCTGCCAGTCACAGATGGTTAGCCTGCCCACCAAGCGCGAAGCTCTGTGCTAATATTGCGGATCAAAGCTCCGAATATGCACAGCAAGGTACCGATTGTCATGAGCTGTGCGCCTACCTTGTGGAAAAAGCTCTTGGCAGAGCTGGAACTGATCCGACAGAAAGCCTTACCTTCTACGATGCTGAAATGCAAAGCTGCGCAGAGGAATACAGGAATTATGTACTGGAACAAATTGAAGCAGCCAAGGAATTATGTCAGGACCCACAGGTCATGATCGAACAGCGACTGGACTTCTCCCGCTGGGTTGAAAACGGCTTTGGAACCGGTGACTGTGTCATCGTTGCAGATGAGGTTCTACAGATTATCGATTACAAACACGGTCTTGGTGTCCTGGTAAGTGCCGGTGATGACGAACATGGCGGAAACAGTCAGATGATGTGCTACGCTTTAGGTGCATTGGAAGCCTTCGGAGATCTCTACGACATCCATCAGATAAAGATGACCATTTTCCAGCCAAGACGTGACAATATCAGTACTTACACCATTTCCAAGGAGAAGCTTCTAAAATGGGCTGACGAAGTTCTGGCACCTACCGCACAGCTTGCCTATATAGGTGAAGGCGAATTCAAAGCCGGTGACCACTGCCAGTTCTGTAAGGTAAAAGCCACCTGCCGAAAGCGTGCAGAGTACAATCTGGAGCTTGCAAAATATGACTTTGAAATGCCAGCCACCCTGGATAACATTGAAATCGCCGCTATCTTAGCAAAGGTGGATGAAATGATTTCCTGGGGAAATGACATCAAAGAATATGCCTTACAGCAGGCCCAATCCGGTGTTCACTTTGACGGTTGGAAAATCGTAGAAGGAAGATCCAATAGAAAATTTACTGATGAATCCGCTGCGGCATCCAAAGTAAAAGACGCGGGCTACGACCCGTATGAGAAAAAGCTTCTTGGCATCACTGCCATGAGCACAATGCTCGGAAAGAAGAAATTCGAAGAGCTATTAGGTGAGCTTGTATATAAGCCACCAGGTAAACCAACATTGGTACCGGAATCTGATAAAAGACCGGCAATGAATACAGCAATAGAAGACTTTAATGAGTAAAAGGAGGGCCAATATTATGGCAAAGATTCAGAACCCTACAAAGGTAATCACAGGAGTAAATACACGTTGGAGCTATGCGAATGTATGGGATGCAAAGAGCATCAACGGAGGCGCACCGAAGTACAGTGTCTCCCTCATCATTCCAAAGTCCGACACCGTAACCGTTAACAAGATTAAGGCAGCTATCGAAGCCGCTTATGAGGAAGGTCAGAGCAAGCTTAAAGGAAATGGCAAAACCGTTCCTGCGCTCTCCATCCTCAAGACACCTCTTCGTGATGGTGACTTAGAAAGACCTGACGATCCGGCATATGCAAATGCATATTTCATCAATGCCAATAGTGCTTCCGCACCTGGCATCGTTGATGCAGACCGTCAGCCTATCCTTGAGAGATCCGAAGTATATTCCGGTGTCTACGGCAGAGCTTCCATCAATCTCTACGCTTTTAACAGCAACGGCAACAAGGGAATTGCTTGCGGTCTCAATAATCTCCAGAAGATTCGAGACGGTGAACCTCTTGGCGGCAAGTCCAGAGCTGAAGATGACTTCGCTTCTGATGAAGAAGAAGATTTCCTTGACTAACCAAACGTAACAACGACAACCAAGCAGGCGGTGGTAGTACTGCTGCCGCCTGTGACAATCAAAGAAAGTAGGTAAAATATTATGACTATGGATTCTATTAATGAAATATTAGATGCTATTATCCGCGGATCCCTTTTAGGCTTCTTAGCTGGCTTCTGGTTAATGGGACTTGCTGCAATCTGGAAGTGGTTCCTGGGTGTTGCAAAACGTTTTCTTCACTGGCTTTTCCCAAAGGCAAAATGCTTCCAGCCAAAAGAACAGACCCCAAAAGGAAACTAATATCAAGGCAGCAGTACTCCCCGGTGCTGCTGCCCTTTTTGTAAAGGAATGAGATTATGATAAAAGAAATGTCAATTGATTTAGAGACCTATAGCGATGTCGATATCTCCAAATGCGGAGCTTACAAGTACGCTGAGTCTGATAATTTTGAAATACTGCTGTTCGGTGTATCCATAGATGGCGGTGCAGTACAGGTATTCGATCTTGCCTGTGGCGATACCATTCCTGATGATATCCTTGCAGCCTTATCTGATGATACAATTACAAAATGGGCCTTCAATGCCAATTTTGAAAGAATCTGTTTATCCAATTGGTTAAAAAAACATCACCCTGAACACTTCAAGGGCTATAGTACTCCCGAAGATCCTGCTTCCAAATATCTGGGCCCAGCCTCATGGAAGTGTACCATGATATGGTCTGCCTATATGGGCTTACCACTCTCGCTTGAAGGTGTCGGTGCAGTTCTTAAATTGCAGGATCAAAAAATGAAGGAAGGTAAAGACCTCATCAAATACTTCTGCTGCCCTTGTAAACCGACAAAGATAAATGGTGGCAGAATCAGAAACCTTCCAGAACATGCTCCCAATAAATGGGAAGACTTCAAAGCCTACAATAAACGTGATGTAGAAGTGGAAATGGCTATCAAACAAAGATTATCAAAATTCCCGGTTCCTGACTTCATCTGGGATGAATATCATCTCGACCAGGAAATTAATGACCGTGGGATTATGCTGGATATGGATGTAGTAGAAAATGCTATCGCATTTGATGAAAGGTCCAAGTCAGAGCTTTTGATATCCATGCAAAATATCACGAACCTCGATAATCCAAACTCCGTAGTTCAGATGAAACAATGGCTCTCTGATCATGGTATTGAAGCAGAATCCCTTGGTAAGAAAGACGTGGCTGCTATGATAAAAAATACTGATGGTGATGTAGCTACCGCATTGAAACTTAGACTCCAGCTTGCAAAATCCTCCGTAAAGAAATACCAGGCTATGCAAAATGCAGTATGTAAAGATGGTAGAGCTCACGGTATGTTTCAGTTCTACGGTGCAAACCGTTCAGGAAGATGGGCCGGACGATTGATTCAGCTACAGAATCTTCCGCAAAATCATATGAATGACCTTGCTGATGCTCGTGAACTTGTCCGTACCGGTGATTATGATGCTTTGCAACTGCTTTACGATGATATCCCAGATACTTTAAGCCAGCTGATTCGTACCGCCTTCATTGCAAGACCGGGATACAAATTCGTAGTATCCGACTACTCTGCTATCGAGGCAAGAGTCCTTGCACACCTCGCTGGTGAATCCTGGCGTTCCAAAGTATTTGCAGAAGGTAAGGATATTTACTGTGCTTCCGCCAGTCAGATGTTTGGAGTACTGAACCAGGCTTCCAATGCCTGTTCCACTATTGCATCCACCTGATTCGGATCCATTCCCTCAAAATATTTATCCACAATTCTGCTTGGAACCTTATAGCATTTCTTTTTAACGGGTTCTGTACTTAAATATCTTTTTATCATTGCCTCTGTCAGAGCACCAGAATGACTTCTAAGCTTCATCACCATCTCTATGGTGATTTTAGTTTTCTTCTCCTTCATAATCCCATATACCATCATCTGCTCATTCTCCGGAAGGAAAGCCAGCTGTAATGCCACCTTCGTATAGAGGGCACCTCTATCCACCATATCTTTGAAGGGTTTAATCAGGTCATTCAGCTTAAGTAATCTCCCCACAGAGCTACCGGACAATTCATATTCCTTGCCGAGCATATCTCTGGTATTCAACCTTTGGTCACCGTGACCACAGGTAACCGGAACGTCTTTTCCTTCCATTCTTGCAATTTCTTCCAGAATATCATTTCTTTTTCCTTGACAAGCTTCCTTCTCATACCTTGCCTTCAGCACCGCTGCCTTCTCCGATATTGCCAAATCCGAAAATGACCTTTGCATCAAATTCGTTTCAATTACATACACATAGGCCTCTTCCTCAGATAAATCGGTCTTCACTATTGCTGGTATTTCCTTAAGTCCTGCCAGCTTAGCAGCATTCCATCTATTATGTCCGGAGAGCATTTCATAACCAGCCTCTATCTTCTGTACAATCACAGGATTGAGGACACCGTGCTCCTTCACACTAGCAATCATATCTTCCAGACGTTCTCCCTCATACAGATGAAACGGATGATTGTGAAAAGGCTGAATACTCTTCACAGATATCATCTGAACACCTCTTGGCATTGTTACTGCTTCCATATCTCCCATCAGCAGATCCACTGCATCACCAAATACTTTTCTCTTTGAATCAGCCTTCATATGCGATTATCTCCTTTGCAAATTTTCTATATGCGATTCCTGCAGATGCCTTTTTGCTATACTGAGCAATCGGCATATTGTAGTAAATGCTCTCTCCCACTTTGACTGTTGCCGGTATCCTTGTATCAAATACTTTGATTTTCCCCTGGAAGCTTCCGGTCACTTCCTCTGTCAGAACCTTACAAAGAGTGGTTCTGCTCTCACACATAGTTAAGAGAATGCCTGCGACCTCCAACTTCGGATTGATTCGCTTCTTAATCTTTCCTACAATTCTTAAAAAATCCTGCAATCCCATCATCGCTAGAAGCTGAGGATTTACCGTAATAATCACCTCATCTGCCGCAGCCAATGCATTAATGGTAAGCATTCCCAAGGATGGACAGGTATCAATCAGTATGTAATCATATCTGCTCTTCAACGGTTCCAGAACCTCTGCCAGCATCCTCTCCGCACCCATTTCTGTTCTAAGCTTTGCATCCACCACAGACAGATAAATTGATGATGGAATATAATCCACGCCCTCTCTACTCTGAATATAATCTTCAAAACTCTCTGGAAACTCTTCTTCTATCTGATCCATCATCAGATGGCCAATCGTATATTCCAATGCTCCGGTATCTTCTACTCCGTAGCAGGTAGTCAGATTTGCTTGACTATCAAAGTCTACCGTCAATACCTTCTTTCCCAACTCCTTCAAAGAATAGGCCAGGTTAAGTGTGGTCGTGGTTTTACCCACGCCACCTTTTTGTGAACCGATGACAATAATCTTTCCCATAATCACTGCACCTCTCTTCCGTTATATTCTGTATTTCTCTCAGCCACAAACTGAGCACGAAGTTTTGCTTGCTCCGCCTGGAAACGTTTCTGAAGCTTTTTCATTTCCTTATCCATAAATTCAGCTTCTTCCTTTACCCTTGCAGCCTTTTCTGCATCCGGAGTGATAATCAGCTTTCCATCCTCACAGCTGACAGTGATGTAGTCACCAATCTCAAATCCCATTTCCTTGAGCCATTGACCTTTGAGAATGATGGTAGGTGTTGCCTTGTAGTTATATCCGCTCTGTTCGTGAACCTTCATGCTTCTAATCTTCTGATTTTTCATAAGCTTGTCTCCTTTTTCAATCAAATGTCATTTTTTGAAAATCTTACATAGTCTTATGTATCAATCTGTGCTATACTCTTTACAGGCATATCTGCCAATACACATGCTGGAGGCTGTCATGAGTGAAGAGAAAAATGGTTCCTATAAGGGCTTAACCGAAGCTCGTCGAAGAGCTAACAAAAAATATAATGATCGTTTCGTTGAAATCAAGGTTCGTGTCACCCCAGAGAAGCGTGCCATCATTAAGGACCACGCTGAAAAGATGGGTGAAAGTGCCACTGCCTTTATCAATAGAGCAATCGATGAAGCCATGAAACGCGATCAGGAGTCAAATCCCGAAACGTAAAAAATCCGGTGACGTATGGATACATTTCCACACATCACCGGATGATTTTTTCTCTCATGAGTTATCTCCGTTGTGTAATTTTCTATATGAGTATATTTGCAACAAGGCTCCCCATCTGCATGTTTTTTCATTAATTTTTACACATTTCAAATGGTCTAAACTTGGTCTAAAACAGTACTCCGAAACTTCATTCTCCCCGATAAATCAAGACTTTTTAGAGAGTTGCCAGTATCCTGCCGTGGCAGATGAATAATACTTTTATCATAGTTTTGATTTACTCCTTTTTTCCCGGAAATGCCTTGTTTTGCGAGGATTTTCGGATGTTTGTGAAATGTGCTCTTAGTCTGTCATCTTGGCAAAATAAGGCAAGATGGTGCAAGTTGTGACTACCTGTTAGTAGTAAAATTGGTAGTAAAACGGAAAAGTTTACTACTAAGGATTTTTAATTTCAGTTGGGAGAGTATGTTCTTTCGGCTTAATTATTTGCTCTGTACCCTTAACCAAAATTTCAAACCCATCCTCTTGATTATAATGAGCTCTCTTTTCCACATCCCAATAATCTAATAGGATACTAAAAGGCACTGTTTCTTCCTTTCCCATGCTAATAATCATAAAAAGATTCACTGTTTCATCTTTAGCAATAGATATTTTTTCAGAAAAACCATTTACGCTAACCTTCATATCCACGGCACTGGCAGCACCAATATTTCTAATTATATATTTCAAATATATATAATTGGGTACTGATTGTCTCATTTTTATACACTGTTCATCCATTGATGTAAAACCATATCGAACCTTCTCTACTGTCCTCTCTTTAATGTCAAATACTCTGTCATTTAGCCCAAACTCCGAATTCTCATTAAAGAAAATATATCTAGTATCAAGGTATGGTCTAACTGCATACTTCTTTTCTTCTGTCAGTTGCTCTTTCTCGAGTTTTTTCTGCTCCTCAATTTTTTTATTATTGTCTGATATAGTAATAAAAACGGCCACCAGGGTTGCTATTCCACCTAAATAACTTCCTAAAAAGCCTGCCCACGCTTGGTTTTCAATATTACTTGGAAATGAGTTACCAAATATACAAATATCAATTAATAACGGTATAGCAATTACCAAAACGGCAAAACCAATTCTCTTTAAAAGCTTTTTCATTCTTTTTATCCTCCAACAGACCTACATTTTGTGCCATGGAATTTTCCTAAATATGTTTTTTTATCCTATTGTAGATGTCCAAACCTTTCTTTTGACCAAATTTTTGTATTATTGCTCTATATATGGTCTGCAAAGCATTCTTCTCATCACAATGTTTAATTACTAATCCCGGCACATAAGCAATAACTTCCTTGCCAACATTTGCCTTACTCAAAATCTGCTGTATTTCATTATGAAGTAGTGTTTTATTATCGCAATCAGCTTTCTTATCCTGATTTGTTGCATATTTACTTAATATAGACTTGATGTCTCCATATACATCAAGATAGTCCTCGGGATACATCCCGCGCAAAGCATTATGAACATCATTCATGAATTTTTCATTGCCATACAACGAGGTTACAACCTTTGCAACTTCATTCATCACACCAGGTCTATACTGTGTTTCAGAGGAACTCAAAGCTTGTTGTATCTGTTGATTCAGCTTTGTTTTCTTTGCCGGATTCACCTTAGATACACTAGTTTTCTTTTCAGCATTTTGTTTCACTTCTTTTTTCTGTGTAACTTGTTTGAGAGCAATCGTACTTCTCCTCGAAACAGATATGCTATTTCCACACTCATCTCGTAGGAACTCACATACTTTATCATAGCCTTTGTCCGATGATATAATCACATACTCAGTTTGTATATTAGCATTCTTTCCCACTAAATAACCTAAATATGCAATTAAATGTTTGTCCAACGATTGGTCTCCCGCCGGAACTTTTTTAATATCAAGTTCCGCTTTACCATGATTTGTAAAAATATCAAGAGTTGCATTTTTTGAATTATCAGTGTAAAATAAGTGAATAAAATCAGAAATAGTAAGTTTCTCACATCCCTTAAGTCCATTTTTTCCATCATTTTCATAATCTATTAAATAATGTGTTTCCACAATAATCACCCTCTTCTTGAAAAAAATTATTCAAAATAATACTATCATACACCCTTGTTTTTTTCCACACAAAAAAATGCCCCAGCCATACACCAGAGCATCATCTATCTTCTCAATATTAAACTACCTTGAACATCTTCTGTGACACTGGCTTTTCACCTTTCTGCTTCTCCATTTCTGCCTGTGCCTTTCTAAACTCTTCCATCCGTTTCAGCTCTTCCTCGGCATCATCAAATCCTATATGTGTGTACACATTCATTGTGACTGATATGTCCGAATGCCCCATGAGGTATTGCAAGGTCTTTGGATTCATCCCAGCTTTCGCTTGATTTGAACAATAAGTATGTCGGCACACATGAGGCGTGATATTCGGCATCTGCACCCGGTAGATATCATTGTACCTGCCTACCATGTGATTGAATCGGTGCTGCCAGTGCATTGCCACAAGTGGCATATCGTTTTCATCGTAGAAAAGGAATCCGCTATAACCGTCAATAACTTTCTCAACCTTTGGAGGTACTCTGTCCTCAATAATTGCCTGAAACATCTGCGCTACATCCTCTGTGATAGGAATTTTCCTTGTTCCGGCATCTGTTTTTGTAGTTTCAATAATGTACCGCATATCCGATGTTCTTTGCAGTTGATGGTCGATGTTAACAATTCGCTTCTCCAAATCAATGTCTTTCAATGTCAGACCACAGAATTCTGAAATTCGCATTCCCGTATGAAAAAGGATATAGACCACTTCATAATATTTACAGTACACCACATCATCATGTACAAATTTGAGGAACTTTCTCATCTGGTCTTTGCTGATAGCCTCTCTTGTTACCGAATCGTTTACCACAACTCCGGCAAGCTGGAATCCAAATGGATTTTTCACTATAATATCGTCATCCACCGCCATCTGAAAGGCAGGTCTAAGCACTCCACGGATGGTGTGGATAGAACTATAGCTTTTGCCATCTTCCTGTTGCAGTTTAATAAGAAACAGCTTCGCATCAGATGTTTTCACACTTCGAATTGATTTGCATGAACAGCTTTCTAAAAGAGTTGCTCCAGCAAAAAATGATATTCTTCTTGCAAAAAATGGTACTATTGGCATTGCAGCACTAAATGATACTGATGAAGTCTTTGATGTATATGTTAGTCTAGCTGTTCTTCGTCCAAACGAATTAGTAACTCCAGAGTATCTTCTCTGCGCAATCAACAGCGAATATACTAAAAAGCTTTTTAAGGATAGTATTGTTGGTATGGGTGTACCAAATCTACATCTTAATGTCATCCAGAAAACAATGATTGTTTTACCAGATATTACAGAGCAGCTTGAGTTTACTTCATTTGTGCGGGGCAAATTAGCCGATAAGCAATCCGCCATACTCCAAAAGAAAGAATTAGAAGATGAAAGAAAATCATATTTATTAAGTAATTTCTAATAATAACTACACAAAAGCCACAATCTTAGTAATCCTTCTCCCAAAGATTGTGGCTTTCAATGTTCATCTGTCATCTATTAGTGGTCTATTACTACCAAGGATTTCTCCCCACACATTTGCCTTTATCCTCATTTCATCCATGTGCCTTAGTAGTCGAAACCGTAGTATTTATGCAGTTTTCCGCCATCTTATGCCGCACTCTGCCCCACTTTGCAAATCCCTGCATCATAGTAGAACTGGAGTGCCGTGGCAGATGAAGAGCACGCGTATACTCATAAAAACTCCTTTCAAAATGCGCTGTCCTGCTGCCCATTTGCAGCGATTTGCGCGGTGTTAATTCTTCTTTATGTATCGGTCATTTCTGTACAGAAAATACAATACTTAGCAAAATATTGCAAGATGTGTCCTATGTAGATAAAAACGCCCCAAACCCGGAGCGTTCTTACCATATAATTCATATCACAATTCTTACTTTATATTTGTGTCTTAAAGGATTCAGCGTCCAATCATTAAAATCAACTATTTTATCATTTTGCAATCTTCCTAAAACAATACCAGGATCACGATTTATTCTATTTGCAAAATCTTTAATTGATTGTAAATCAAATTTTGCGCATTCAACAAACTTTTGGTACTGGTCATTTGGTATCAAACTATCTTGTGCAAACTTATTTGCAGCTTCTTCCTGCTCCCCAGTTTCCTTTTCAAATGATATCCCATAGTCGCCATTTATAATATGCCCTATTTCATGAAATAAAGTAAACCAAAATGAGTCAGCATTCAATCTTCGATCATTTACCATTAGCATAATATTCTCACCAATCTTTTTTGTTGCACCATTAGTCTTTGAACCTGCAATGTTTGGCAGTATGACAAAAATTACACCTGTTTCCAAAAAAGCTTTTCTAATCAATGGATAAAAATCTTCGTGATTTCTAGTGAGTGTCAAAGCATATTTTACAGCTTCTTCAAACTTTTTTTTATTAAATCTGGGTGCCTCTATTTTTAGTGCCTTATTAGTTGCAATCTGAACCATTGCATTTGCTTTAACAGTACTTGCTTCCGTTAAATCCTCTGTCGAACTTCTAAAGTTAACAGCCATGTCTCTTTTACCCAATACAGTAAGTGTTGCTACATTAAGAAATGTTCTTAATGCCTTAATTTGTTCATTCTTCTGTCTTGGCAAATCCGGTAACCCGTAATTTTCTCTAAAAAACTTGTAATCAAAATATTCAAAAATTTTTCTTTCTTCCGCAAGTTCTTCTTCTGACCTAAATTCAGCAATCAATGCATCATACGCATTTTGAAGATTTAACCAATAATTCACACTAGTTCCAATCATCCGTGATAATTTCATTGCAATATCAATTGATAAGCTCTGCTCACCCCGAATTAAAAGACTTAAGTTTTTAGGCGTAGTATCAAGCCTCTTTGCAAAATCCTCTTGTGTCAATCCACTTTCCTCAACAATTTCTTTTATATAATAACCCGGGTGAAATGCAATCTTATTATTATACTCAATATAGTTACTCATAATGTTTGCTCACCTCCGTAATTTCCACTATCCTCACATTTTCCGCTATTTCATCAATTTTACAAGGATTATACGACTGTTCATTTTCATCGAATGGCTCTAAAATAATTCTCCATTTCTCGCGTCTTGATTTTACATCAATTGCAAAATATCCTTCCAAATCTCTACCATTCTTATTTATCAATTTGTGAAAATGGAAAGCGGGTTGTACTATAATATCTTTTATAGTATCAGCTTGCTTCAATGCATTTATTCGAGCCATAAGACTAATTGCCAACATTGTATTTCCGTCAAAAAATTTTTTTGCCACCTTTAAGTCTTCGCATAAATTTTCAACTTTATCAGTTGCATAAACTACTTTCAAATCCCCCCTCCTTATAATCAAATTACCTATGAGGTAATTTGATTATACTATTATCCTATGTGTAAGTCAACAGAGATGCTGCATTACTTACAAAAATCACATAAAAAGCTGAGCATACCGCCCCACTTGTATTTTTATTATTCTTCTATATCGCCTTAAACATCCTCTGCGACACCGTCTTCTCCCCCTGTGTCCTTTCCAACTCCTTTCTGGCATTCTGCAGGTCTTCCAGCCGCTTAAATTCATCCTCTGTATCCTCAAGACCAAGATGCGTATAAGTGTTAAGTGTAACTCCTATATCACTATGCCCCATAAGGTACTGCAGCGTCTTCGGATTCATTCCGGATTTCGCCATATTGCTGCAATACGTGTGTCGGCAAATATGTTCACAATCCTGTGTTCCAAATCAATATCCTTAATCGTAAGGCTGCAAAATTCTGAAATTCGCATACCGGTATGGAAAAGTATGTATACCACTTCATAATATCTGCAGCTTCTTCCATACTGATCGGAAGTTGATCACTATACTTATCCAAAATAAAAAGCGACACAGCTAATTCTTGTATATCGGCAGCCTTATAATCCATCCTATCTATACGATATGTGGCATCACTAAGCATATCTTCAATAACCGGCTGCAGTGTTTCATACTTAGCCATTCCCTCCGGAAAAATATCCTTTGCACAAAGCACAAATAAATAATCCTTAAAATTTTCAATTTGATGCTCATACGAAAGAGCTATTACAGTATCAACAACCCTATCAATCGTCTGTAAATCATACATTGACCCTGCAACTCTACGTATCTCTGCAATGAATTCCTCTTCTTCAAACTCGCTCCATTCATCAATACATTTATTAAATACCCTGTTAAAGATGTCCACAGCACTCTCTATATCCAAAGCATCCAGGTCCAAATTATCGTTTGTTTCTAAAGCAGAGGCTTCTGTGAATTCCATTTCAGATATTTCAAACACTTTGCTTTTATTCTTACCACTAAATTCAAAGTATTCATTTGCTATTGCTACTTTTGCCCTAAAAGAGCCATCACCCATGATTCCTTCCCCGGCAACCACCAAACCGTCTGCTTCTAACAATGAGTCAGTATCAATCGTGGTCTCAATAAAAAGATCTCCTGAAGCATACACTTCTTTACCAATTACTGAGCCAATCAAACAAACACTTAACCGACACACAAATCGACATTTTCAAAAGTAAAAAAGAAATCCCCGAAGGAACACCTTTCACCACAAATCATATTCATTTTTCGAGGGCAGTTCGGTTAATCTTTCCTTCCATTCAATTACTCGTTGTTCAATCTCTTTTATAACAAATCTGAATTCTTCATCCGATTTACCTGTGGGGTCTTCAAGTCCCCAGTTATCATCAAATGCTCTCCCGATAAAGGGACAGCCAACATTACATCCCATAGAAATTGCAAAATCCACATCAGGAATCTCTGAAATGAGTTTACTGTATTGCCCTCCTGCTTCCATATCAATACCATAGATTTCCTTCATTAACCTGACAGCATCCTGATTGATCCGTGGTTTTGTCTCTGTTCCGGCAGAATAGCTTTCAAAAACATCTCCTGCCAGATGTTTACCAAGTGCTTCCGCAATCTGGCTTCTACAGGAATTATGAACGCAGATAAAGGCTACCTTTTTCTTTTCCATTACTGAAATCATCTCCTTGTGTGATTCACAAACCAAACTCATAAATTCCTTCTAACATCCCATTTTTTTAAGAAGTTCCTCCACTTGATTAACATTTAATACTTTACCCATAGATACTACCTTCTCATTCACAACAATAGCAGGCATACTCATAACACCATAACTCATTACTTTTTCC
>CAMEFI010000049.1 GCA_945915475.1 uncultured Clostridium sp.
AACACTTGCGCGGGCTTATAAGAAGATTTCCGTCTATCAAATCAATAAAAAATACCGGTATAGGAAGAATCCGTTTTTGCATTCACAGTAATATTTTTCCCTGCATCTTCCTGATTCAATTTCAAAAACAGATACACCACTGCACTGGTGTTACCAAACATGGTTGTGTCTTTTAAATACTCCTCCCGCAGAATATCATCCACAAATATCTGCATATCCTGCTTGGAACTACGAAAACACAAATAGGTATTATCTTCCACTGTTTCCGGTAAGGTTGTTTCAATCGTCGCCACCTCATTGCGTTTCACATCACATTTACCCGGTATCTCAACGGGAACCTTTGTACCGTCCGGTTTTATCCACATCCAGTCTGCCGTAAATACCTGACACTGGTATTCATTTTCCGGAACATCCTTCGGCAGAAACAGTTCTCCCACAATAAAATACGTCAAGACAAGAAACACTGTCACACCAAAAAATTTCTTTATGAAATTCGTTCTTTTGTATTGTCTTCTTTTCATATAACCTCATGATACAAAGCAAGGTGTTATGATTACTCATAGCACCTTTGCTCAATGATATAATAGACTAAAATTATTGCACTTAATTATCTTAAAATAATCAATAATTTTTCTATTTTTTACAATTATTTGGTCTTTTGATTCAGTACCTTCCACTTTCCATATGCTTTCCGGACCTTCTTATCTGCATCCGTATAATTGGTATATGCCCGGATCCGAACATAGTATTTTGTCTTAGCCTTTAATTTGGAAACTGTGTATTTGTCTTTGGATTTCTTAATACTACTTGTCTTTGCACCCTTGAAATTCTTCTTTGTGCTCACCTGAATCTCATAACCGGATACCGCTTTTGCTTTCTTCCATCTAAGAGTAAGCGCTTTCTTCTTTGCAACTGCCTTGAAATTGCCTACCTTTGCTACAGAAGGTACGGTCACCTGAGTAGCCGGTGCTTCTGTTGCCGGGACAGTTCCTGTGCCACCCTGGTTCCCTGTTCCTGTTCCGCCTGCAGGAGGTATCGTAGTCGTTCCGCCCGGAGGGGGTGTAGTCGTATCTCCCGGATCGGTTCCAGGGGTTGGATCCGGGTCCGGCTCCGGGTCCTCATCTTCCTCCTCTCCCGTAACCGTAACCGTGCAGGAAGCAGTTACAGTTTCCCCCGTCATTCCATTGGTGGCGGTTGCTGTAATGATTGCGGTTCCCGGAGCAGTGGTGTATATTTCTCCATTTTCCCCTTCTTCAGAAACAAATACCGCATGCGTATTAGAAGAAGTCCATTTCAAATTCTTATTTGTTACCCCTGCAGGCTCTAACGTAACCTCCAAAGTATAAGACTTATATCCTGGAAGGGTCAGTGTATTCTCGCTGAAATTAATTTTTGTAGCAGACATCTCATATGGAATTTTTCTTTCCTGCACAAGAGTAACCACAGCATCTGCACCGGACTCCACGTAAACGGTTAAGCTCATGCATCCGGAAAATGCTGATGAACTAATGGTTGCCACACTATTTGGCACCCAGACATCTAATCCAACACAGGTATTAAATGCACTGTCTCCAATCTTTGTCACAGAATCCGGTACATAAATCTTCCAAAAGCCGTACACAGATCCTCCATAACCAATTCTGTGAAGGAATGCACACTCTCCGATTTCTGTCACAGGATACCCATCCTCACCTAATGTACTTGGGATGTGAATCGTCATATCCTCCTGGTCTCCTCCAAGATACTTTACAATAGTAATGGTGTTATTATCCGTAACCTTATATTTCCAATCTCCCTCTACAACATATTCTTCCTCTCCGGTCACGTAATCATATTGAATCGGATTTGCCATTGCATTTTCTGATTTTTTCAGATATGTTTCAATCGCTGTTTCAGGAGCATTCTCCTCTTTTGCCTCAGTATGAACCTTAAGGTTTGCATGACAACCTTTGAATACATCCTTGTAAATATCTTTAACGGAAGCCGGAATACAAATACTTTCCAGACTGGAACAGTTATAAAACGCTTGTGGATGTATTGACTCTGTCCCGGTCGGAACAACAACATTATTCAATGCTCCACAATCCGAAAAAGCACACATTCCTATTGTCTGCAGATTCGAGGACAACGCAACTCTTTCCAGTTGACTGCAGCTGGAAAAGGCTCCCTCTTGTATCCAAACAACACTATTGGGAATAATCATCTCGGTAAGACCACTACAGCACTTAAAGGCATCTTTACCTATGATATAGATACTGTTTGGCAATTTAAAACCATCTGCAAGACCGGAACAACCGGCAAATGCAGAGTCTAAAATTCTTGTTACACTATCCGGAATGGTAACACTGCTAAGGGCGGCACAATCCTTAAACATCCCCTCGCTGATATATTCCACGCCAGCCTCTAGTGTAACAGTTTGTAACTTATCACACTTTGCAAATGAAAATGCTCCCACATTCTCTGATAACTCCACACTGGAAGGAATTGTAATTTCCGTAAGGCTGTTACACTCTGAAAACGCATATTCTCCGATTAATTTCAACCCCTCCGGTAACGTAATATTTTTCATGCTTCTACATTGAAAAAACGCATATTTACCAATCCGAGTAACTGCTGTGGGAATATTCACTTCTTCCAGACTGGTACATCCGGAAAATGCAGATTCTCCAATATACTCCACCGTATTGGGAATCTGAATCTTTTTTAATGCTGTGATATCTTTAAATGCCTCTGGCTCTATTGCCTTTACCGGTACACCATCAATCTCCTCAGGTATGGTAAGCTCTGTTGCCGCTTCATCCTCATAACCGCCTATATATACATAGCCATCACCTTCTCCATATGCCCACTTCTCATACGTAGAATAACCACTTAAATCCCGTGCATAGGCAGTAACCGGTTCTCCGCAAAATGCTACATATGGCATACACAGGATAATTGCCATGAACCAACTTATGATTTTTCTTCTACTTCGCATACTTTCCATTCCTCCCTGCTTCTATTCTTAACCGGGTAATTACCCTTTCTATTTCACGGTTTTCGTAATCTTATATCCGGTTATCTCTTTCCCTGCCACATTGGAAACACTATATACATCCAGCTTCATGGTATAATTACCGCTTTTCAGTGCCTTTACTTTCATTACTTCCAACACCTTTTTCTTGCTACAGGTAAGGTCCGCAAAGCTATATGGATCTTTTGGATTCACCCCTACTAAATGGGAAAGATCGCAAACGGTCTTGTCATCATCAATGAATTGCGGAATATACTCGTTATTTAGCCAGTTTGGATAACGGCTGTTCTCTTCCTCATTTACGATCTTTAATGCATCATAATCATACTTATACTTGATGCTAATCAATCCAATTGGCTTCTTCGACTGAAGAGAATAGGTAAATTTGAGCGTTCCGCCCACCTTTACCCGTTTGCCATTGATGGTGGCATAATTATCCGGAAGCTCTGTAACCTGAATGGTACAGGATAATTTCTTGTTGCCTGTGGTTGCCTTGATGGTACAGGTGCCAATCTGTTTTGCAGTTACTAGTCCATCCTTGCTTACCGATGCTATCTTCTTGTCACTGGTCTTCCACTTTACGGTTCCTGAACCTCCGGTAACTTTCAATTGTACCGCTTCTCCCACAAACAGGTTCGCATTTGTTTTCGATATTTTCGCGCCGGACGCCGCCTCACATGGAATCGTGACAAAAACAATCGCCATAACCAACAATGCAACAAACAAACTTCCTTTTCTCATCACTTTCTTCATAATTTTCCTCCTTCATCTCATTTATTCAACCGGCACATACAAATCCTCTATATAGATACCCACAACCTTTGTAAGATCCAACGCTTCTGAAAAGGTAAACAGATTCTTCTGGATAGATTTGTCATCCCGCTGGTCATATTCAATGCTTCCTGAATCCACAATATAATCCTTATCCGGATCATATGGTGCAATATATTTCTCACTGCCGTCTATCATTTTGAGACGGATGTCAATGCTGGTATCAGATATACCCAAATCCTCATATGGCACTTTGGAAACATCTGATAAAAGTGTCATTCCAAGGGGTGTCAACTCAATCCGTTCCACTGTAGCCGTGGTATCTACAAAAGGAAACACCATATCAGAATTCCCCTCTATCTCTATGTCCTCCTTCACCGTAAGCTCTGATACAAAGGTAATGCTCCACATTCCCTCCACTAACAGTTGCGGATTCTCCCCGTTGGGGTCTAATGTCAAGTCCTTAAAATATGCCGTTATGTATTTGCCTTCTAATTCATTCATATCAGCCGTGAGATTCACCACATATGTTGCCACATTGGGTTTTTCTTCCATGGTTTCCAAAAGATAACAATCCCTGGCGCCACCAATCAGTTTATCTGCATTGTAATTCTCACCCTCGCAAAATGCGAAATAATCAAAGCTGACGTCCTTATTAAATGTAATATCCGGTGGTGCAGTAATCTTAACCAAAAGATACATTCCCTGATGATCCGTCACCACTTCCCGCATCTCTAACTGCAAATCCGGTCTGCTCTCTACCTTCTCCGGCTTACTTTCCACGCCTAGATCTTTGTTGTCATCCTGTCCTAAGTTAAATATATCCATAATCGTTAATTTGAAGGTCTCAAAAATGTTGGCATTTGCCTCAATCACACCATTTCCCAAAACACCAACTATACAAATCAAGCAAAATGCTACTGCCAGTTTTTTTTTATCTAACCAATGCTTTCTTCCAAAATAACGTTGTTCCGTTTCCGGAATTTTATTAAGTTCTTCTTCTATTCTTTCATCATATCCCTTTGGAATGTCTACATTTCTGGAAAGTTCCCGTATCTTCTTATCAAAATCTGTCATTTGCCATTCTCCTTTCCTTCCAATGCCTGCTTTAAAAGCTCCCTGCCCCGGCTCAAACGGGATTTCACCGTTCCAATGGGAATTCCCAACACCTTTGAAATCTCTCTTAAGGACAATTCGTTATAATAAAACAGCACAATCACCAGACGATACTCCTCCGTCAAACTCTGTATACAATCCCATAATTCATTGTAATGATCCCGCACCGGCTCTAATAATTCTTCCACTTTATCGTCCCCGAGCAGTTCCAATCGTCTTCTCTTTATCTGTAATGCTTCATTTTTGGTAATAGTTATCATCCATGCTTTAAATCTATGGGGATTCTTTAGCTGATCCATATGCTCATATGCCTTTAATATGGCACTACATACAGCATCCTGTGCGTCCTCCTCATTCTTCAGTATCGCATGGGCAATCACATAGAATTGATATCTATACATTTTTACCTGTTCGCAAAAGTCCAATCGTTTCATACGTTTTCTTCACTTTCCATATCATTTGACATAATTTGTGTCCAAAGCTTCTCTAATATACCCTCTATTATATATGATTACTGAGACAGGCAAAAGGTTCCAATTCATTCCAATTTTTTTTGCATCTTAATCCTATAAAGATCAGGGTGTCAAAAGCCCATTTTCAAAAACTTGGATGGCAAATTGCACAAAAATAGATTATTTAAATGACTTTTGCGCTGTGTAAATGAGACTCTGAAAATCGTGGAAGCCTTTGCTGAACACGATTTTTGCGCTTAGAGGCTCATTGGAATGGTTAGCGCAATGGAATGCAAACAATCTATTTTTGTGTAAGGTGACAAATCTCAAATTTGAAATGGGCTTTTGACACCCTAATCCTATAAAGAAAAAAATAGCATCGCAACCGATGCTATTCCAATGAATATTATTCTTTACCGAGGGCTATCGGATGACACATCCTAAAGCCAAAACTCCCTATCTACCTCCAACGTATTCTCCGTTACCTTACATCCTAAACACAGCACCTTCACTCCCGCTGCCTTAGCTTCCTCTAGCGCCTGTCCGAATTCCTTATGGGTTGCCACATTGGCGCGAACCTCATTGACCCCTTCCATCTGTACAACAAATGCTGCATAACACTGAAATCCCTCTTGCACTGCCTTTGTAAGCTCTCTTAAGTGTTTCACGCCTCTCTCAGTAGGTGCATCCGGAAAATATCCAATTCCGTCAATCTCTAACGTGCACCCCTTCACTTCCATAAGATACTTCTGTTCACCCTTTTCCATATAAAAGTCAATCCTGGAATCGCCATAGGTGTATTCCGGCTTAATCCATGTATAATCCTGTTTCTCTAACCATTCCTTTGCCACCTTATTCGGTGCCTGGCTATCAATATTCACCCAGCCAAGATGTTCTTTGTATACACAGATCAAATCATATCTGGTCTTACGGTTGGGATTATCAGAAACCTCTAATATAACCTCTGCCCCTGGCAATAATAACTCTTTACAACGTCCTGTATTCTTGACGTGTACCGTTTCCAATTGCCCTTCTACCCAGACCTTGGCAATGAACCGATTGGGTCTGCTATCAAATTGTCCGTGGATACTGTGTCTGTAATTCATCTCTTATTTATTATCCAATTCCTGTATCATTTTTTTCACAAGTCCCTCTGCCTGCTCGTCATCATAATTGCCCAGAAACTCAATTACTTTCTGAAGAGAAAATATCATATGTTCAGACAAATTGTATCTTCTCAGCTCCTGACAATGCTCTAACGCATCTTTGATTCTATAATCTTCCAGATCTTCTAAAATATACAAAAGTTTTACATTTAATTCCCTTGTACTGATGGAAAGTTCTGCTGTCTTCTCTTCAATTCCCATGCGATGCTCTAACATATGTGTAATCCTCAGCACCATATTACCTGCTGCCGGGAGATCCCCTTTTTCCAACTTCACTCTGGCATTACGGATTCTTCCAGACACTTCCTCATCCACCTGATATCTTAAAACTTCATCCATTCTAATGATTGCCTGTTTGGATCTGCCTAATGTAATATCCTGCAAAATATCCCTTATGCTGCTTAACAGCTCCTCTTCCTCAATGGGCAGGATTCCCAAGCGTTTAAACACCTTGTCAATCCGATTGTTCAAATCCTCTGTATCAAAGGGTTTTGTGATATAATCCATAATTCCAAGCTTAGAACCTTCAATAACGGTGTCTCTATCCTTTAAGGCCGTGAGAAAAATAACCGGAACCGTAATCCCATTTTCCAGATTCCGAATCTCCCGAAGGGTCTGCACACCATCCATAACAGGCATCTGCACATCCAGTAAAATCAGGTCTACCCGTTCACAATATAGAAATTTAATCGCTCTTCTTCCCGAAATCATCGGTATGACTTCATACTTGTCCTTTAATTCCTGCTCTAAGGTTGCCAGATTCACCGTATTGTCATCTATGGCAAGTATCCGCATTTTCTTCATATGTATCCCTCCTATATTGCAGTAACTGATTATAGATTACGAAGTAATTCTCCTAACGCTTCTTCTGCTTTATCATCCTCATACAAATGTAATAGTTCTAAAATCTCCTCAAGTTTTTCCCGAATATTATCCGGAACTGCATATTCTAACAGAGCTTCGATTATTTTTGCAGCTTCCTTAGACTTAAAATTCTCAAGATTATAAAGTGCCTTCCGAATCTGTTCTGCCATGTAACTCTCTTCAATCGGCTTAAGTCCGGATTCTTTTTTCGGTGCAAATGCGCCATACTCTTTCTTTTGCAGAACTCTCGCAATCTCCGATAAAATATCTTCATAGACAGATAACAGGTTGCGCACATTTTCCTTTATAAAATCGCCATTCTCTTCCTTGGCCGCTAATTCATGCTCTTTCGCCATGTCAGATAACCGATCCGCACCAACATTGGCTGCGGCACTTTTTAAAGCATGCGCCTCTATACCATAATTATATAAATCATCTGCATCTATTAACTGTTGCAATCGAACCTTCTTCTGCTTGCCATCCATGTAAAAAAGATTCAGCAATTCCAAATAGTCATCCATTCCACCGTTCCGACATTTCACAGCATTCCGGACATTCACACCGTTCATGAAGACCTCTGCCATCTCATCTTCTGAAACCTTCTCCTCCTCCACTTGTACATCGAGATACTTTTTCTTTCTTTCCGGAATCCATTTATTCATAATCTCATGAAGCTGTATCCGTTCAAAAGGTTTGGATAGGAAATCCTGAAATCCGTTCCCAAGATACATTTCCCTGGCTCCTTCTATGGCATTGGCTGTCAACGCAATAATAACCGCCATCCGTCCACATTCTCCACACTCCGAACGAATCAAATGGGTCGCCTCAATACCATCCATCTCCGGCATCATGTGATCCATAAAGATAATATCATATTTGTTATTCTTTGCCAAGGCAATAGCCCTGCTTCCGGAATCCGCTTCGTCTACCTGACAACCATAAGCCTCCACCATGGCAATCGCTACTTTACGGTTAATGACATTGTCGTCCACTACCAGAATCCGGTATTCCTCACAGGTGAACATCCGGGTATCTGTTTCCTGAATGGATTCTCTTGTAACCGGTGCTTCTTTAATGGTCCGCTGATCCACCACTTTCTGATCGATACTGATCGTAAATTTGGTACCTTTACCATATTCGCTCTCTACCTGCAACTCTCCATGCATCAGCTGAACCAAACGCTTCGTAATGGCAAGTCCTAATCCTGTTCCTTCTGTCTTGCGATTTTTGTTCATGTCCAACTGCTGAAATGCCTCAAAAACAGCCTTCATGTCTTCTTTCCTGATACCAATTCCGGTATCTTCTATCTCAAATGTAAGTTTGATATGCTCTTCATCAACATATCCTCCGGAAACCTTCAGACTGACATATCCGGTTCTGGTAAATTTAATTGCATTATTCAATACATTGATGAGAATCTGACGAATCCTTCCCTCATCTCCATATAACTGATGCGGGATATTCTCTGCCAAATCCACTTTCATCTGCAGACCTTTTTGTGCAGCTGCTACCTTCACTAAATTGATTGTATCCTGAACAAGTATCTGCAGATAATATTTATCCTCCACCAGTTCCATCTTGCCTGCCTCTACCTTTGACAAATCCAGAATATCATTAATGATGGAGAGCAGGTTAATGGCTGCCGACTTAATGTCACAGGCATAATCATACATTTTACGCCCACGGCTTTCTTCGATAATCAGCTCACTCATTCCTACTATGGCATTCATCGGTGTCCGGATCTCATGGGACATATTAGCAAGAAAATCAGACTTTGCCCGGTTTGCATTCTCTGCTTTCTCACGCATATACATAATGTTCTTGATATACTCAAAGGTTTCTGTAACATCCATAATCAGAACGGTATAGCCTCTGATATCCCCATCCACATCCACTAGTTTACGAATGTGACTTTCATAATGTTTATTTCCAATCACAAATTCGTTTTTCTCACCCTCATCATAAATACGTATTGGAAATTCTCCCAGATCATCTATCGAACGATATAGCTGAATATTTTTGAATAACTTTGTTGCTGCTTCATTATAACTGAGTATTCTATGGTTTTCATCCATGGTAATTACACAGTCATCCAAACCGTTCAAAACGGTATTAGCCGCCGCCCTTGTCATATCAAAATCCTTACGATTCCATATAAATGTCACCATAATAGACAGCATAAATGCCATAGAAATCGGAGTCGGGTCATAGCCCTCCGGAAATACCTTACAGACATATAATACATAAACAAAAAATGCCATCCCACTGCCCGCAATTACCATAAAAAGATTTTTCTTCTTTTTCTCATGCTGTTCTCTGCGCAGTGCATAAATCAACGAATATACCACTTCCATCCACGGAATTACAATAATAAACAATGTATAGATTGCAAATCCCGGTCCATAAGATAATTCTAAATGAGGGTAAGCTCCTGTATCTACAAATCCAATCTCCTTATAATATAAATGATGGAACGGGCTTGTCCAAACCATACAAAGACAGACAAGGGACACCAAAAACAGAAATCGTTCCAGCACCTTATTCTCTTTGCGCCCACAATAATGCCGAATAAACATCATATAAAATAATGTTACCACGCTTGAACCAATATACTCCGTCTTTACAGCCATCAATGCTTCTTCCTTACTGTTCGCAAATAATTCCAACACAAACCCCAGATTCTGAATCAGTTCCGCCACAAGAAAAAATATCATTAATTTCTGTGCATAAGTAGATTCTCCGCGAACCATAAAAAAAATGGAATAAATAATCAGGAAAACAGCAAATAATTGTAACACCACGATTGCTTCGTACATAATTGACCCCCATCCATAAAGCACATAACACTACTCAAAACTACATCACCTAATACAGTAATCCAAATTTCCTTCTTTATATATTTAACATTATAATCTTTTACACCTTATCTATCAATATAATTGTAAAAAATTGATTTTATTCTGGAAACCAAAGATTTATCGTCAATACCTGCCAGCTTTCGCACCTGGCTTCCATTCATGTATCCGTGGGCTTCCGATTCCTTTATCATCTCTTCAGCCTTTTTAGGATTGCCGAGTTTGGCAACAGCAATGGCATAATTGGCATTAACAACCCAATAATCAAAGGTTGCCTTATCTATCATTGGCATACCTTTTTCAAAGCATTTTGCTGCTTCTTCATAGTTCTGACGTAAAGTATAAATTGTTCCCATATTGGTATATGCTGTTCCTTCATTAGGATTCAATTCAATAGTTCTTTTATAGCATTCAATTGCTTTATCCGGGAGATTTAAGCATCTGTAACATCTACCCAATTTAACCATAATACTGGGATTGTTTTCATCCATTTCATGGACTTTAATTAAAATCTCTAATTCTTCTGCATACTTGTCGGCTTCATGCAATTGGTTTGCGTTCTCTAAAATTGCAATTACTTTTGCTTCAGTTATTTTCTTACTTACTATATTTTCACTCTCACCAAGTATATATTTGCTGCCACAATAAGTACACTGATATATATTCCCAGTTCTTTTTAATTCATTTCCTCCGCAAGCTTCACATCTTAACATTATCATACCAACACCTCACTCCTCTAAACCCCCAAAATATTACTATTCTGATTCTACTAAAAGCTCTCTCTCAAAATCTACCACATCACCGCTGCTTAACATTTTTCTGACTTCATCACTGCCCTTTTCTTCTACCAGTCCCTTTTCCTCTTCTGTGATTGGCACCAATGTGTAAAATTTCACTTTGGTCGCCTCGTCTGTCTGCAATACAGGGATATCTTCCGATAAACACAGCATGACGGCGGTAAATTCATAATCCCAGTCAAACGGATACGCCTCATCCGGTTCCCCATATGGTACAATAACAGTTTCATCCACATATGCTCCTTCAAATATGTGTCCAAGATAAGCTGTTTTACACAGTATTTCAATTACCCAGCTGTGATCATCATCCTCCAGAAGATTACCATTTTCCAACCAGTGTCTTGGTATCTTCATCATAACCTCTGCATATTGAAGCCCTTCATCAGAATCTGCCATTGGATATTCACTCATTCCTGCCGTAATCACCACTCCATAATCCTTACCCTCCGGCAAAATACCATAAACCCTGACCCCTGTGTCATCATTTACCTGGCGAACTCCTCCCCAGAAGGTTTCCAATATATCCTCCTCATCATAATACTGTACAATTTTTCCAATTTTCTCTTCCACATAAGTTTCGTAATCAATATCATCTTCTGAAGCATCCGGCAGATTATCCAGATTCTTTTTAAACTGTTCCTCGTCTTTGGAAAAATCTATGTTGCGTTTTTTTAATTCTTCTTTTAAGACTTCTACCGCTTCATCCTGTAAATTGTACTGAGCAAAAGACAATGCATCCCACCACGGATTGTCCTTTGTCTTATATTGATATGTAATATCTGCACCTGCTTCTATCAATAATTTCAGTATCTCCGTATCATGATTAGCAATAGAATTAATAATTGGACTTCGAACAGATGATTCACTATTAACATTTGCTCCCAATTCAATCAGTTTCTTTACATTATTTACTTTTCTCTTTACGATTGCCCAGCACAGGGGTGTCCATTCCTTCTTTACTGTATTAATATAAATATCACCGCCCGCTTTTACAATATACTATCATTCCATCTTTCACTGGTTCAAACTCTCCAGTTGCCGCTTCCCCGATTACCACGTCTGCACTTAATCCGTAGTATATCATATTTCCAATGGAATAGAAACCCTTAATAAGGTCCATTCCTGCACCCTTCATTTATATTCATTATCTTTATTTCCTATTTCGTTATTTGTCAATGGCAATTTCTATCATTTCCACAGAAACCACACTGACACATACTGCTGAATGCGTACTTCCTTGTGAACTTGGTTCTTGCTCCATCGGACACATTCTCATTGGTACGATATCTGCTCTCACGAATTTCCTGTGCCTTGTTCCATATTTCTTCCGAAATAATGGGCTCATGATGATTCCTTGTATAATACTTATTGGATTCCCCACGATTATCAAGCCGCCTCTTTGAAATCGGATCAACGGTATAAGTCTTACCCATAAGCAGGTCACCCTTATACTTCTCATTCTTTAGAATGCCCCGGATACCACTATCCGTCCACTTAACCTCGCCCTTCTTATTCACTTTACCCAATCTCGTAAGCTCCTTCGCAATGGTATAAGCACCATATCCCTGCACATACAAATCAAAAATCATACGGACTGTCTCAGCATCTTTTTCATTGATGGTAATGCTTTTGTCTTCCGGGTGATAATCATAACCAAGACAACCATTAAACCCCATCAGCTCCCCTCTGGACATCTTCATCTGAACGCCCAGGGAAACATTCTGTGACAGAGATTCCACCTCATTCTGCGCCAGTGCGGATAGGAGTGATAACTGCATTTCACTCTCCATGGTGGAAGTGTCAATATTTTCTTTTTCAAATATGACTGTCACCCCCTTTGCCTTCAGCATTCTTGTATAAGAAAGCACATCCACAAGATTTCTCGAAAATCTGGATACCGACTTGGTGATGACAATATCCACCAGATCGTTCATACAGTCATCAATCATGCGCAAAAACTCATCTCTCTTGGTGGTCTTTGTTCCCGTAATACCCTCGTCCGCATAAATGCCTACAAGCGCCCACTCCTTATTTGCAGAAATTTTGTCCTGATAATACTCCTTTTGAGACTTAAAACTCTGCAACTGCTCCTCTGCATTTGTACTGACACGCACATATGCCGCCACTCGTCTTCTTGTGATGGTAAGTGGCTTCCCCACCAGTCTTCGGTCCCTGATAACAGGGCCTTCAACTTTTTTAATTACTTCTACCTGTCTTTCTTCCATGCAAAAACTCCTTTCAAAAATCTGTC
>CAMEFI010000050.1 GCA_945915475.1 uncultured Clostridium sp.
ATATCAGTTCATTATAAAAATCTTAGATTTTTGTCTTGACAACTGAGCCACTATACCATTTTCGATTTGACCTAATTGAACAAAGTAAACGTCTTGATTGCCGTAACCTATGGACCTTCAATTCTTTGTTCCTACTCATGATTATATAAGATTTTCAGTATGAAAGCTACAGAAATTTGCGAAAATACTGAAAATAGATATGGCAAATAAACCTCAGTGATTGAGGCTTATTATGTGTTGCAATGCCTGTATTATCAATGATAGCGAGGGAAGATAAGAATGAAAGATTACAATGATATTGACAAGGTGTATGATATTATGAACACTACACAAGAGAACATTGGTGTCAGACACCATGAACATTTTAGTAATGGTTTTGTCGAAGGAACTAACAGCAGACTTAAAATGATAAAAAGATCGATGTATGGTCGTTGTGGTAAGCAGTTACTAGAGGCAAAATTGAGATATATGAGAAATGGAAAAAAACGGATAATTGCGGAGGAATCCGAGTTGCAAGAATATTCAATAATAGTGCTTGAGGAGGAATTAAATGAAAAAAAAATTTTTGTTTACAATTTTTGGAATGGCTTTCGTAGTTGCTGCGGCTTTATATATTGTTAAAGAGAACACTAATGAAACAGGTACTATCATAACAAATATCTCTCAATTGCATAATGGAGATGCCAAATTTTATAAAAATAATATTATTACAAGCGTGAATGGACATTTGGCAATATATGATAGGAATGGTAAATTAGTAAAGGAATATCAGGATATTGCAACAAATTGGCTGAGTTGTATAGAAGAACAGGGTATAATTGTATATGGTAATGGTTCTTGTCAGCTAGGAGTTTTACAAATTGATGATGATTATAATGTTGTCAAAAATGAAATTGTGATGGAGACGGAGAATTTACAGATTGATCCAACCATTCTTAAAGTGAAAGATACATATTATATGACGGCTACAGAAATAATTGGTCTTGTGAATAATGCTGATTTGAATGTGAAGGATGGACGCTATATACTGCATCTATATCAATCAAAAGATTTATCAAAATGGACATTAGTAGATAATGTGATTGATGTGAATAATAATATTGAGGATGTAGATATTGATTATTTTCATAATAGATTTTATGTTTTTTTTGAGAAAGAAATAGTGGATAAAGGTGATAGTTCAGTTTGTGTAGCAATCTCAGATGATAAGGATGGGAAAGAGTTTTCGACTTATCATGAATTACTTCCGGCAGATTGTGACCATGAACCTGCGGCAATTGAACATGTAGGAAGTAATTCTTTTCGATTGTATTATAGCTGCGATAAAAATAATAAAGGACAATCATACCAGGGCGGTCAAGTGTTTTATGCAGATTATGATGCAGATTGGAAACAGATTTCAGTAGATAGTCTGGTCATTACAGAAACTCCGAAGGGAATCTTATTGTATGATGTTAGAAAAGGAAATGAGAAACTTCAACTGTTGTATGCAAAGAATTATCTGACAGATTGTGATTTAGTTGTGGAAGAGATGAAATGAAAAGAGTACCACCTACAAGACAAGTGGTGCTGTTTTTGCATAAATCGGATGATATAGGCTATACGAATAATGTCATATTGCTACATTTCCCCAATTATGATAAGGTTTATTTGAGTCAGAACATTATAGGAGCTGCATTGTAAGGAGGCTTTCATATGGCAAAGACAGTTGGAATCGGAATACAGAATTTTGAGGAAGTAATACAAAGAAATTGTTTTTATGTGGATAAAACTTCTTTTATAAAGGAATGGTGGGAAATTGCGGATAGGATGAATGATTGATACAATCTTTAGCTATACTTTTTTAAAGGATTTGGAGGAAAGACAATAAAATTATGTGAGGTAGGTGAAAGAGTTGTCATTAACAAAGATTGAAGCAGAAAATTTTACAGTATTTGAGAATATATCCATTCCATTCTGTAGTGGATTAAATGTCTTAGTAGGAGAGAATGGTGTAGGTAAGACACACATTATGAAAGTTGCTTATGCCGCATGTCAGGCTGCAAAACATGATGTATCCTTTTCACAAAAAACGGTGCTGTTATTCAGACCGGATCAATCAGGAATTGGGCGTTTGGTGAATAGAAAAAAACGAGGTAACAATATAGCTAAGATTTCTGTTGAAGCAGACAAGGCAAAGATAGGAATGTCATTTTCTACGAAGACAAAGAAATGGGATGCGGAGGTTAAGACAGAGCAGAATTGGGAAAAGCATATGACGGAATTGTCCAGCGTATTTATTCCAGCCAAAGAGATATTGTCAAATGCGTGGAATTTGGATGCCGCAGTGAAGATGGGAAATGTAGAATTTGATGATACTTATCTGGATATTATTGCTGCAGCAAAAATTGATATATCGAGAGGGGTTGACACTGCTGCAAGGAAGAAATATTTGGATGTATTGCAGAAGATTAGTACCGGTAAAGTAACATTGCAGGATGACAGATTCTATCTCAAACCTGGAACACAGGCAAAGCTGGAGTTCAATTTGGTTGCAGAAGGGTTGCGTAAGATTGCGTTGTTATGGCAATTAATTAAGAATGGTACATTGGAAAAGGGATCTGTATTATTTTGGGATGAGCCGGAAGCTAACATTAATCCTAAATATATACCAGTGTTAGCAGAATTGCTTATTATGCTGGAGAGTGAAGGGGTTCAGATATTTGTTTCTACGCATGATTATTTTTTATCAAAGTATATTGAAGTGAAAAGAACAAAGGATACAAATATTCAGTATATTTCGTTGTTTAGGGATACGGATGGTATTGTGCAATGTGAGATTGCAAAAGAATTTGAATTGTTAGAACATAATGCGATTATGGAGACTTTTCGTCAGTTGTATAGAGAGGAAATTGGGGTGGCACTTAAGTGAAATATATAACAGAATCGGAGATGCGATTTGGTGCATTTGATGAAAAAGATTTATTTCATATGGAAGAGTCCAGAATATATAGGAATATAGGTTCGGGAATCAAAACAGTGGAATTTGTATTAAAATATAACGAAAATAGCATTGTTTTTTTAGAAGCAAAAGAAAGTTGTCCAAATGCGGAAAATAGGTTTGAGTCCGCAGAAAAAGAAGAGAAATTTGAGGAGTATTATTCGTCAATAACAGAGAAATTTATTTCTTCTTTTCAGATATACCTGGCAGCTTTATTAGAAAAATTTTCAGATGATTCTGAGATAGGATTTGAATTACGGAATATTAGAAGCTTTAAAAATATTCACCTAAGATGCATTTTAGTAATCAAGAACGCACAGGAGGACTGGTTGGTTGGACCGATGGCCGAATTACGAAATAGATTGTTTACATATCGGAAAATTTGGGGGATAGATGTTGTGGTATTGAATGATGAACTTGCAAGAGAATATCATTTAATTACTGAGTAAATAAATGATATAAGATTACATACACACTTTTATGGGAGCATATTGCATGGTAAACATTTTAATCTCCACCTATAATGGGGAACAATATATAAAACAACAATTAGATAGCATTATGAATCAGACGTTTCAGGATTTTCATATCTATATTCGTGATGATGGGTCTACAGATGCAACACCTGAAATTATTCGGAAATACATGAGGAATAGGAAATTTGAGAATCGAATTTCACTTTGTACGGAGGAGAATATAGGATTTTCTGCCAGTTTCTTTCGTTTGCTGCAGTGGGCAGATACAGGGGATTATTGGGCGTTTTGTGACCAGGATGATGTATGGTATCCGGACAAGTTAGCAAAAGCGGTGGCTTGGATGGAGAAAAATGATCCCCGGATTCCGTTGTTATATCACAGTGCTTTTGAGCTTGGCAATTCTGATCTGTCAGAGATTACACCTTATATACCAGGGAGATTTCATTATCAATTCTATAATTCCATTACCAGTAATTTGTTCTTTGGATTTGCCGTGTCGATTAATCGAACCCTTTATGAGATGTTGATTCAGGCCAATCCAGAGAAGATTAAATATCATGACTGGTTTGCTGCAATGATTACGGCAGCATTTGGCAAGTATCATTTGTCTGGGCAGGTGGAAGCTGTTCACCGCCAGCATAAGAATAATGCATCTCCCTTATTTTTTATTAAAAAGATTCCCCATGGAATCAAATTGTTAAAAGGGGATTTGTTTTATCGCAGAAATGCGAAAGAGTTTGAACGACTGTATGGTGAACGGTTATCAGACCAGGATAGAAAGATACTGAATTGGTTTACACAGGATAGTTATTCCTTAAGACTTGCCTGTAAGAAAGCGTTTTATCCACATCGGTGGAATCCGCAGATTCCGGTGGAGATTGTGCTTCGCATGCTTATGCTGATTGGGAAAGTGTAGACAACATTTGCATGAATGAACATTGAGAATCCAGTCTATTTGACGTTTCCTGCAAAACTGTGTATACTAGGTCAGGTTGTATAAAAGTAAGATTGGCATAGGAAGGAATATATTTGAATGGAACAGACAATGGAGATGGAACAGAATAGAAATAAATCAACAAAATGGGCGGCCATCTGGCAGTTTATAAAATTTGGTATGGTGGGTGCCATGAACACGGTCGTATCGTATGCTGTGTATTCGATATGTTATTATGCATTTCATACTAATGTACATGTTGCAAATGTCATGGGATTTGTGATCAGTGTGCTGAATGCATATATTTGGCAGAGCAAGTTTGTTTTTAAGGAATCAAGTGATGCGGCACCTCGTGTGTGGTGGAAGGTATTGATTAAGACCTATATATCCTACTCTTTTTCCGGATTGTTTTTAACAGAGATTCTTCTGGTGTTCTGGTTAAATGTAGTGAATCTCGGACAGTATCTCGGTGGAATTGCAGTGTGGCTTGCCGGATTTGGTGTAACTATGACAGGCTATGATCTTGCAGTATCTGCGGCACCGTTTTTGAATATGATCATAACAGTTCCAATTAACTTTCTGGTGAATAAGTTCTGGGCATACAGGCAGAAATAGGCTATGAAACTAAGCGCTTATAGTTCATTTTTTAGCTTGGTTGCGTAGTGATATATGAATTCTGTCATGGTGGGAACTCCACGTTCCGGATTGATCTTTGCAGTATAGTACTGAAGCAGATCGTCAATGTCATTGCTACGCCAGGCGGATTTGATGGCATTTTGCATGGCACGTTCCACACTGGAGCCGGTTTTATGATAGCGTAGACCAATGGATTCACATAGATTATTGTTATGTCCCTCCATTACCAGCAAAATGGCATCGGTAAGATATTGGTAGCCAATCATCTTCGGACGGATGCCAATCTGATCTAATTCCCTGCAGATCTGCCTTCGCAGATTTTTTTCTTGTTGTATTTTTGTTTCTTTAGAGGAAGTCCCTATATTAGACGAGACGTGTCTGTTAAGAATGAAATCTTTCATCATATCAAGAAAATCCAAAGCAGTATGCTCGGAATAATCCACCTGGTGTTTGGAGAAAATGAAGTCGGCACCAAGCTGACGAACATACTCTAATGTTACAGCACTTGTATTATTGGTGGTTACTATAATATATGGTTTGAAAGGAAGGGAGATTTGTTTCATTTCCTGAAGAAATAACACTCCGTTTCCCTTTCCTTCATATAGTTCCAGATCCAGAATAATAGCATGAGGCAATTCCTTTGATAAAAGCTTCAGAGCATAAAAGGAATCATTGGTAATATTGATAATGGATAAATTGCTGTATTCTTTAATATATTCGGTAAAATGATTGCAGGTATCTGCATCATTTTCTAAAATCATGATCTTCAAACTATCCTCCATTGTCTGTTCCCCCCCGATGATAGAATTCAGTAGTTGTGATAGATACAACAGATGTTTCACAATAACCTTACTGACATTATACAACAAAAACAAACGAAAACCAATAAAAAATACAAAATATACCAACAAAAACAAATGGAGATATAATACAAGAATTATGTATAATAATTTCACTATAAGAGGGAGATAAAGATTTGTCGGTCAGATCTTTATTATATGGGCGGCTTATAGGTCTCGATTTTTCATGAAGGACTCGTCTTAGAATATAAGGGCGGGTCCTTTTATAATGTATCAGGTTTCAGCGTTAAGTGGTTGAAAATCCATTTCAAATTATGTATAATAGGCAAAGATAAATAGATAAGGGAAGTAGGCATATGTTGACATATATTATATTTGGAATTCTTGTTATATTTTTCATTTATATGATAATCTGGACGTTGAAGCTGCACTTTTTCGGAAAACGTCAGAAGAAAGTGAAGCGGATTCAGGAACTTCGGGCAAAGGGGAATGAGATTAAGAAGCGTACCATTGATTGTACCAAAGATTATTGGTACAATCTCCGGGAAGTGGAGGATTGCAAAGAGGGAGAAGACTTTGAGAAGTATTACCATTATTTTATCGGTGTAGACCAGGGTGTGCATGAGCTGCTGTTGGAGATGTATGATTGCGGCATTGTGCGTACAGATGAATTGGAAGAGATTGCATATGGTAAGAATCATTTCCGGAATGTGGATTTATCTTTCTTAGAGGAATTGGAAAGAGAGATGAGAGAAGAAGAGAGTGATGACGAGGCAATACCGGAGGATGAGCCGATTATTCAGGTAGAGGGAGTGTCAAATGACTTTTTTGCAATGCAGAAGAATGACGTGGTGAATGCGGCGAAGAAGCTGGATAAGAACGATCCGGGTATTATCGATATCACAGGAACCTTGTCAGATGGTGTGGAGAATGTGATTGCTGCTGTGGAAGCGGAGAAGGAAGCTGAGAGGGAAGCAGAGGAACCGATTCTTCCAAAACAGGAGAAGTCTGTTGAGGATGCACGCAAAGCAAGGGCAATGACGGCGAATGCAGATGTCCGTAATAAGATATATGAGAAATGGGTTGGATATGTCTTTGAATTGTATGAGAAGGTTAATATTAATGCCAATGAAGATACGAAGCATAAGATTCGGAAAGCATTAATGGATTACGGATATAATGATGTGGATGTATTGTTAGAGGATCCGCAATAAGAGGGGAATGAGCTCATATCATTCCCCTCTTATTATGGCTTCATAGATTATATTGTATAATTTATGTCATATGGTTAATAATTAGGACTTGTAGAGAATACAGATAGAGTAGAAAGAAGAGAGATATATGGAATTTTTTGTACCGACAATAGAGGATATAGAAAGGATTCGAAGTGCAATGTCTGGCAATACAAAAATGTGTTGTGAAATGTCCCCGGGGAATACGGTACTGTGGGCAAGATATTATAAGACCGGGATTGCATTTTGGAAGGGGCATCTGATATTTCGCTCCTTAGAGGAGGACGGGATATATTCTTATTCCTGTAACCTGCAGGATACGGCAGATGGAAAGGAATTATTCGATCAGGTGTGCAGGCTGGCAGAGGAAGAGGGACAACCCTTCCGGATGCATTGTATGATGCCGCAGGAATTTGAGCTGATAAAGCAGTGGTATCCCGGTATGTTTGAGATGACTGTCAACAGGGATTATAGTGATTACATTTATCTGCAGGAGAAACTTGCAACATTATCCGGTAAGAAATTGCATGGCAAAAGGAATCATATCCATCGTTTTGAGGAGCGATATCCGGACTGGAGTTATGAGCGCATTAACGATGACAATGAGCAGGAATGTGCAAGGATGGCTATGGAATGGTGCATGGAAAACTGTATGGGTGAGGCCTCGAATATTGAATATGATAAGATCGACGAGTCGAAACTGGTTGTGTATGCAATTCGACACAGAGAGAAACTTGGATTTATTGGTGGCGCAATACGGGCAGATGGAAAGATCATTGCCGTGACATTGGGTGAACCCCTGACAGAGGATACTTTTGTGGTGCATTTTGAAAAGGCATATGCACAGATTCAGGGAGCTTATCCGATGATTAACCGGGAATTTGTTCGAAATGAATTGATGGATTATACCTACGTGAACAGGGAAGAGGATCTTGGGGAAGAAGGTCTGCGAAAAGCAAAACTTTCTTACCGGCCGGAGATACTGTTAGAAAAGGGTGTTATAACGAAAAGAGCAGGAGATTAGGTTTCTTCCTGCTCTTCGATGTTACGGACACCGGATTGATTGGTAAGATAAAGAACAATCAGATTCGCAATTGCTAAGAGGATAATCAGAATAAGTGCAGTGAACCCGATGGTTATGTGGGTATTACAGAAAAGGAAAAATCCGCCTATACAGACAATACAGGTAAATCCAATAGAGATTGCCATGGAGAAAAAGGTATTGTAATTTTCCCGGAGAGCACTCATTTCATCATCCCAGATGAGCTTAGGCTGAATGGAATCGATGTAGATTCCCATATCTGATACAAAAGTAATGGACATCAGACTAAGAAGGGTAAACAGAACAATATGCACGATTGGAATATGAATGAGGATACAGGCAGGAATAAAATAGATTAGTACACCTACCGCCGGAAACAGGATTCCAACAAATGCCTTAACATTCCATTGGGTAAAGTATGGAACCGGAATATATTTCATGAAGGAAAAATGCTTCCCTTCTCTGGAAATGGCATTGGAGCTTAAACTATTAATGGCTGCAACAATAACAGAAATGCCTACGATACCCAACAGGAAGAACAGTTGTATCCGAAGATTGCGTTGTTCGTATTGGGTGCGCAACAATTCTAGTGTAATATCATAATGCATGATCTTTACCATAGCATAGATAAAAATCGGCCACAGGAAATTAATGGCAATACAGTTGGTAAAGAAAACCGGAGTCCGGACTAAGATACGAACTTCCTTAAGGAAGTAGGAAAAGGCCGGACTTTTCTGTCTGCATTTTGAAAGAAGCTGATCCAGATTCTTTTTGTGTCTCTTTGTTCCGGCAGAAGTAAGTCCGATAACACCTCGGAAATAGAGCACTTCGGATAATGCAAGAAGAATGCCGATTGCTATGATGTGAATACCAATATATTCCAACAAAGCGATCATGCTTCCCTCACTGAATGTTTTCACAAAGAGGGGAACATTTGGGAAAATGATGTTCATAACTTTGAAAAATGTCTGATTACCGCTTGCTAATGTCTCTACATAAGTATCAATATCCATATTCTGTAAGAAACCGATGGATGCAACTAAAGCAATTACCATAATAAAGATGAGTGCAACAGAAAGCTTCTGGATGCGGTCTTTATTGCGGATGAAACGGGTAAAAGCCATAAGGAGCATACTAAGGATTGCACAGTAGATAAGCGGAATAACCGGAAGTGTGACAATGCCGATTATAGACAGCAGCCAGCCTCCTATCCCCATATGTGCTCCCACCCCATAGCCGATGATACAGGAGAGTACTAAAAGGAACTGCATGATATTCTCATTAAAAAATGCTGCAGTGAATTTGGAGGCAACAATCTGGTATGCCCGAAGCGGCCATGGCAGTAGAAATTCAATGTCATTGGAAAAATAAAATTCATTAAAGATAACATTGATGCCAAAAATAACGGTAAAAAGACAGATAATGTGAAACATAAGCTGAATACCCAGAGATTCACAACCAATGGGAATCAAGGTCTCTGTCATGAGCTTTACCAGGATTCCAACAGCAAAAGTAACAGGCAGAAGAATACAGAAAAAGGCAAAAAAGGAAAGTAATACTATCATAATCTTTCTGCGTTTATCCTGAGGTTTACTCATGCTGATGGATGCAATAAATGTCTTGGTTAAGGTAATATAACTATTCATGGGCAGTCATCTCCAAAAAGATTTTTTCAAGATCCATATCCGGATATTGTGAGGTGAGTTGGTCTAATGTTCCATAAAACAATGTGTGACCATGATTAATGATAATGACTTTATCACAAAGCTTTTCTGCCACTTCTAACACATGGGTGGAGAAGAGAACAGAATTACCGGCATCGGCATGTTCCCTCATCATGGTCTTTAATGCATAGGCAGACTTAGGATCTAAGCCGGTTAATGGCTCATCAAGAATCCAGACCGCAGGGTCGTGCACCAAAGCGGCCGCAACCATTATTTTCTGACGCATACCATGGGAATAATTCTGCATGGGTTCATCTAACACGTCTGCCAGATCAAATCGTGTGGCAAAGGTCTTGATTCGTTCTTTTCTTACTTCTGTGGGAACCTTATAAATATCTGAAATCAGATTCATGAATTCAATTCCTTTCAGGCGAAGAAACATATCCGGGCTGTCTGCAATGTAGCCGATCACCTGTTTGGCTTTCAAAGGTTCTTTGGACATATCATATCCGTCGATCACAATGGAGCCGGAATCCGGTTTCAGAATACCCGTTAACATTTTAAGGGTGGTAGTCTTGCCGGCACCGTTGGGACCAATGAAACCAACAATCTCTCCATTGTTAACGGTTAAATTTAACTGATCTACAGCACGAACAGAGTTATTATATGTTTTTGTGACATTTTCAATCTCAATCATAGAAGTATCCTTTCTTATATTATGATTCCAGGCGTTTTGCAAATGCCGAAATATGATTCTAAAGTGCCTGGATTGGACTGCTGGAGGCTATGGCATAAATGGTTGCAGCAGTATGATTGCCGGGGGCAGCTTCACCGATATCAGCCAGAATTTTGTTAACATAATTCTGAGTTTCCTTGAATGGTGGAATTCCTCCGTACTTGGCCACATTGCCGGAACCGGCATTATAAGCAGCCAGTGCCAGAGAGATATCACCGTTATATTCAGATAACAGATTGGCAAGATACCTGGCACCGCCCATGATGTTCTGTGTGGCATCATATGGATCGTTCACACCAAGACTCTTTGCGGTATCCGGCATGAGCTGCATGACTCCTATGGCCCCCGCACTGGATACTACAGAAGGATTAAAATTGGATTCTGCCCTGGCAACTGCCATCAGCAAATCTTTCCGGACACCATACTGGTTAGAAGCCTGTTCAAATATTGGTTCTAAATCAGCAGGCGCAGTGGTGTGTGATGAGGAAAAAAGTTGTGCCGGCGATACGGCAGTTCCCGATATCACGGTAGCCGGTTGTTGTTGTACAACGATACCCTGTGGGTTCATAAATGTGGTGTCATCTGCACTGTTTGCGTAGATGATAGTCTCCTCTTTCAAAATCTGATCAAAATCAGAAGATGTTGTTGTCTTAGTATCTGATTCAGTTGGATATGTATAAGAAGGGGTATCCTCTACCCGGTTAATACTTGGCATATCTTTGTCCTTTCTTATGTGAGGATTATTTTACAATTACCTGTATTTTACTATAAAACGACAGGAAAAGAAATAACAAATCAAAGGAAAGTTCATGGTTTTCTTTCTTTTTTATGTATGTTAGAATATACAAAGTAAGATATTATCTTGTAGGTAATTGCGAAACTCCTTATCGCAGTGTGAATGCTTTTAAAACACATTTACTCTTCCTTAGAGATGCTACATGGAACGTGTTTCTAATA
>CAMEFI010000051.1 GCA_945915475.1 uncultured Clostridium sp.
CCCACAAAGTCAGCCGATACCGCACAATCCACAGTATCGGTCTGCCACAGCCTATATGATATGTTTAATAGACCAATAAATGAAATAGTTATTAATAATGATGAATTTAACATATTTGATGTAGATACAATTGAGAATATAATTTATCTAGGTTTAATATTAGGTTATAACTTTTGCATTTCTATTTCATTATAAATATACTCATCTAAGAGCAATCTATAATGCTCTATAATCTCTTTAAAATCAACATAATCTGACAATGCCCCTTTCTTACATATTGTAAGCGTAACCATATCCTATAGAAAGTAAAGTAATGACGGACAAATTGGATTTAACAGGCTCAGAGGTAATCTATATCTCCAAAACTGTTGACAGTATTATCATTTCAAAGGATAAATTGTCAGATGATTCTAAAGAGTTTATTTTACGTGAATCTAAGGGAAGGCAGGTAACTTATTGTGGATCGTTAGTAGAAGAGATGGCAGAATTTTTAGCGTTGAAATTTGACAGCAAAGTATGTCATACAGTTACTCGTGGTTGTTTTGACACCATAGATGGTGCAGAAAAAGAAACATTTGTATTTGTTATTGGTAAGGAATGCAACAACCAATCATTAGGAAATGACGAGGAGGAGCAGGTCAATGAAGAATTATGAATTAATGACAGAAGTTAAAATAAGTAATGGAGCTTCTTTGGAATACAAAGATGAGCCAATTAATATTACCGTCAAGCCAACGCTTAAGAGTGGCACATATTTTGGCAGAATCGGAGACGTTTATAAATTTACGTCAAAGAAGGGAACGGATTATTTAAATATCCCAATGGCAACCAGACTCAGTTTCAATAATCAAGAGATGATTCTAGAAGTCAGTAAGGTTTTATTGGCTGAATACTATGAAGGAAGTCAATTGGTTAATTTGTTAACGGAATTAGGAGCTGTCATTGATAAGAAGTTTCATCCTGAAAAGCTTATGAACTTGCCAGTAAAATTTACGGTTGTTCCAAATGAAAATGCGGATGCCAATTCAAAGTACAAGGAAATGGTTACGGATATAGAGGTTGTGGACAAGATTCCAGAACATTTAGACTTCTGGTTGGGAATGTCGTTCAATTAATCGTGGCGAAAGGAAGCGCATGTCACATGTATTTCCTCCAGGAACCTTAATTCGCGATATTAAATCATATCAAAGAGAAGTGGAACAAAAATACGAAGAAAGCGAGGGCTGTGACTTTAGTAAGAAAACTTTTGGAGAATTCATAGATATCTATCTGCAGGAATATGGTATGTTTCTTTCTCCAAGTACATTACAGCGTTATGAAAATATATGTAATTCACCTAAAAATGGTTTGAGAAAACTATTGGGCAATATCCGTCTCGATAAATTGACAGTAAAGGATTGTCAGTCAGCAACAAACTACTTAATGTCTACTGGTATTTCACCAAAGACAGTAATCCGAGGTAATAAGCTGGGAGAAGGTTACGGAAAGGCAGAACTTGCGGACAGGATTAGAGGTTTTGTTGCAGAAAGGGAAGCAAAAGACCTTGCCATGAAGCAGATGGAAGCAGAGATTGAGGCATTGATTCAGGCAGAGCAGGAGAAGAAGCGAAAACAGGCAGAAGAACTGAAAAAGAGGGAAGGGATATCAGCCATAAGAAATCGTGTGGCTGAACGCAATAGCCGTAGATTTAATCTTTATCTGGATGAAATGGACAGAAAAGAGTGGAATAATGCTTATCTGGACTATCTGGAAGGTCAGGAAATATCGGACTGGAAAACAGCTACAGAAGAAATGATTTCTACACCGATTATGACCAGAGTGGAATTTGAAGCAATGCAGGAAAAGCAAGATAAGATGGGGCAGGCTGTTTCGTCATATACGGAGACTCCTGTTATTGATGAAGTGGTTGCGGAGAATGAAGAATCTGTGGTTGAGATAAATGATATAAGTGTGGAAGAAGTTGTTGCTGATTTTTATGAAACGGATGCAGTGTTACAGGAATCGAAGGCTGAGGAGCAAATCGTGGATGTTGTATTAAAAGCAGAGAAATCTGAGCAGATTGATTACACTGAACTTTCTTTGGAGGAGCGTGCAAGAATCCTTCCGGCACCTACGGATGATTTTGAAGCAGAGTTTAAAGCATTTAAAGAGCGTATGGGTTATGTGGGTGCTAAGCTTGCAAGTATCCAGTACAAGATGGAAATTTATGATGAGTTTCGGGAAGAGTATGATTACCGCAATCGTTGCCAAAAGGTTGAGGAAGTCAGAACTGCAGATAGAAGCAGGGGAGCGAGATAATCGCTCCTGAGCTTTATGGGGAAAGAAAAAATGATAAGATTTCAGATTGTGAATAGCAGATGTTATGTTATAATAAGTGTGAGTGTGTGTAAATTTATGCTCAATTTGAAACCTTAGAAAAGCTATCTCCTGATTAAGCAATTTATGTGCATGGTTGGGGTGGATTTAAAGTGCTTTTGGAATGGAATGCAAGAGGACCGTTACTGTCTGTATTCCAGTACATCTACTATCTTGCAGAAGGATTTTTGATTTCACTTATTATTGTTTTTGGCCAAAAGGCTTGCGAGAAATGGTTTCATAATGAGAAGATACCATATGGTGGAATTGCTCTTGGTTTAACATGGGGATTGGTACATATTTTTACAAAGGGAAGTATGGTTATAGGAATTCTTTCTGCTATTGGTGGATTTATGTTTGGAACGGTTTATTTGTTAGTGAATAAAGATTATCGAAAGGCATTGCCGATCATTACGGCTCTTTTTATACTGTAGCATTTAAGGATGTTTCAAACATTCAGTATTATTAAGAGATGAATTGATTTGATAAATAGATGCAAATGTTAATAAGGCTAAAATCCCTATGAAAAGGAAGTGTTAATATGCGTTGCTTGTGGCAACGCGGCTTTACTTGGTATGATTCGACTAACAAAAGCAAGGAGGAACATAATATGTTCAGTGAAAATTTAAAAACAATGAGAAAAGAAAAAGGATTTTCTCAAGAACAGTTAGCGACTCGTTTGAATGTTGTTAGACAAACAATATCGAAATGGGAAAAAGGTCTTTCTGTACCCGATGCAGAATTGTTGATACAGTTGGCAGAGGTATTAGGTGTAGATGTAAGTGATTTGCTTGGGAAAAAAATAGAGATTATAGAAGGACAGAGTGAGGAAAGGACTCTTGCCTTAGAGCTTGCAAAGCTTAATGAACTAATTGTTGTGTATGGGAAAAAAGCATCGGATTTGAAAAAGAAGATTGGAATAGCAATTGCTGTAATTTTGCTTATTATTTTTGTGTGTACAACTTTTGATATATGGACAGATATATGGCATGACTTTGGGAAAAATCTGTACTATTTTTTGAATGATTAGAAAGTACAACTTTTAGGTTGCAACAGAGAATAAACAAGGTGGTTTGCCCCAAATTATGGGAAGAACCACCTTTATTTCTTTATCATCATATAGGGAACTTTCCCGTTGGAAGAGAGATGAATCAGGTTATTCCCTTATATTGGAATCTGCAATTTGTTCTAAAGCACCAATACTAGCAATAAAATCCTTCTCCACCGGAGAAAGGTTATCTTCAAGTCGGTTTTTATACTTATCGTATTCAGCATGAGCCTTTTCGATAGCCTGTTTATGGCTGACATGACCGCTGGTGGTAAGGATATCTCTTCTGGTCATTTTCAGGTAATCGTCAATGGTTTCCAGCCAGTCTTTCATATACATAGGCTCCTGATTAAGAGCATGGACTTCGGCGATGTCAAGGTATGCAGTAACGATTTTGTTTAGGGCATCCAGTTCTGCTTCCGTGAGATAGTTTTTGGCAACTTCCACATCAGACCGGTGGATGTTGTCACCACTCCATGAAGTAAGTCCCATATTCTCTTTTTCAGCATCGGCACGCTGATAGATTACTTCAGCTGCAGTGTGTTTGTGGGCTGCCCAGTGCATTTTGTTCTGTACCTGTTTGAAAAACAGGACAGAGGCTTCAGCATGAGGATCATAGTCGATACTGGTCGCATAGATTTCTAACACCTTTCTCCAAAATACTTTTTCAGAAGAACGGATATCCCTGATACGGGCAAGCAGTTCATCAAAGTAATTGCCGCCACCCAATCGTTTTAATCGATCATCATCCAGAGCAAATCCTTTTTTCATATATTCCTTTAAGATGCCCATAGCCCAGATACGAAATTGTGTTCCACGGTGGGATTTCACACGGTAACCAACAGAGATAATGACATCAAGGTTATAGTAATCTACATTGTAGATTTTACCGTCTGCGGCAGTGTAGGCAAATTTTGCCCAAACTGAATCTTTGTTTAATTCTCCCTCTTTGAAAATGTTGCGGACATGCTTTCCGATAACACTTCTATCTCGTTGAAAAAGTTCAGCCATCTGGTCAAGTGACAGCCATACTGTATCATCTTCAAAAGTCGTCTCTATCTTGGTCAGTCCGTCTTCGGTTGTGTACATAATGATATTTGAGTTATTCATAGACTTAATCCTCCTTTTTCTTTACCCTGCTTTTATAGACATTATACTGGTTCTTGCATTGAGGAGAGCAGAATTCCATATTGCTTCTGGTTGCCACAAAGGCACTGCCACAGTGTTTGCATACTTTCAAGGTAGAGTTATCATCAGTAAGCATAAATGAAAACATCATCTGAATACCAAGCAGTAACGAGTGAAATTCCCATACAATAGTAGGCTTGTCCAGCAGTTCTATGTGGTAGGTCGGTGCAATACCGCCAAATACAGCCATTCCCTGTCGGTACAGATTTCTTTCGTTTTCATCCAACCGGTCATAATCCTGATAATACAGAAAACTTGAGAAAAAGGTAAATGCCCAGTCCCGAAATACTGTTACAAGCCAGTCGTAGCGTTCTGCATATTCTTTTTGGAAACTCATAAGAACTGCCTGTGGCTTGTTTCGCATAGCCATAAGCAGTGCAATCATTTCCGCACTGTCGGTACTCCATGAAGATTCAACACCATGCTTTACAAAATCAATGCTGTCAAAAGGAAAGAAGTAGGACAGATACTTTTCTGTGCTAAGACTTTCGTTCTTGATAAAATGGTTCTTTGGTAAATATACTGCTTCATATGTAATAAACTCCGGTGTGGTAGGTAATGTAGTCATAAGTCCCAATAAACCATAATTACAGGCAAAATCCATAATAGAAGCTTTAAGGGATTCTTCCGATTCCTCTTTCATGGCAAGAGTGCCTATGTTAATGGCAGCCAGAACCATATCCTGATATTTTTTAACCGGATTGTAAAGAGATGGCTTTGCATCCTGCGAAGGAGTGATATAGAGAGTTCCATTGTCTGCCTTTTTCCATTCGTATTTATCATATTTCACCCAGTTTGAACTGGAGTTAGCAAATAAATTCATCATATACTTCCTCGTTTCTATATAAAAGTAATTGAATAAAATTCAAAACTATTACTATAATAACACAGATAAAGGGAAATGTAATTACTTTATTTCTAATCTGTGGCTTTTCTGTAATAGATTAGCAGTTGGTATGATTTGTCATGTTTTTCTGGTACTGCTTTAATACCTTTCTTGCCAGTACACCGATTTCACGGATAATCTTTTCCTTTTCTTTTTTGGCTTTTCTTTGTATGTCAGGTATTTTCTCCTTGTGCTTTTTCATAAATTCCCGTTCTGTTGTCCATAGAGGAATATCAAATTCCTGTCGTTCTAAAAGCACCGCAATTACCTTTTTGGTTATCTGACTTAAGATGGTACTTCGCACACCTCTGATATTGCGGTCAGTCTGCCCCAACAGATTTCCAATAAAAAGAGTGCTGTAATCTCGGATATACAGATAATAGATAAGCTCTTTGTAACTGTCCTTCAAGTCATAAATAATCTTGGAATAATCCTCATCCGTAAGAAATTCATGCATTTCAAAGGGACAGTCAAATATTACATCCAGAAAATCACCTTTCATCATCTGCCGCCAGTAGGTGTGATGGATGGGGTAGGGAATTACCAGCGGGTCTTTTGGAGCATCCTCTGTTAACCGGTTCATTTCCCTACCTATTTCGTGATAGCGTTCTTTTCGTTCCCGGTTATCATCTAAGTGATCCCACTGCTTTATGACTTCCTTAAAATCTTCTTCGGTTCTCGCACCATCTTCCAGTCTTAAAAGAGCCTGTGCACGAAGCTCCCGTTTTAACAGTGTGCGTGAGGCTGCTTCTGTAGCTTCTTCCTCCGGTACATCAGCATCCGGTTCAGGGTAAGCAGCCATTTCTAATTCTATTTCTGCAAGCGCAGCCTGCTCAATGATTCGTGCCTGTTCCAGTTCATCCATATACATAAGTTCATCAGAGGCTATACTATCTTCGTTTTCTAATAAATCTTCGTAATCTGTTCTCAATTTATATCAATCCTTGTCATTTTTTCAAAAACACTTCCGCAAAACCACTTCTGTTTCTCCTATTAGTGAAGGGGTAATCTTTTTGCAACTAAAAGGATTACTTTGTGCGTTAGCTGATTCTTATAGAAGAAGTATAACATAAAACAAACATATGTTCTATAACTTTTTATAAGAGTTTTGGAGTACGCGTGCAGACTTGGAACGAAACAGTAGGAATTATGAAGGGAGGTTTTGCTATGGAATGGTGTCAGTTAGATGCAAAGAAATGTCTGGAATTTAGCAGGAAGATGGCAGTGCTTAGAAAACTGGTTCGTCTTGGATTGATTTCAGAGAATGAATATATTCTGGCAAAGAATAAGATTATGAGTTCGTATCATATTCTGGAGTCGGAATATTTCAAATCCGGTACAGGAAATAAGGTTGCTTAGCAGCCATAATCAGTATTGGGGAAGATAAGGAGCCTGTGTATGCATGAAAATGTGTATGCAGGCTCTTTTGTTATGGGATGAACAATATTTATTTTGTATGTTCGTTCATATTTTCATTTTTTAGTATGCTTGGCTAATACACATAGAGAGTTGTCATTTATATTCGAGTTCCATGTTCCCTTTTTCGATACTCTGTTGGAGCGTATCCCTTTTGCTTGCGAAACAGCCTGCTAAAATATAATTGGTTTTCATAACCTACAATGGATGATATTTCATTAATAGAATAATCGGTAGTTTCTAATAGTATTTGTGCATTATTAATTCGAAGCGAAACAATGAACTGCATTGGTGTCTGCCCGGTATATTTTTTGAAATTTCGTATGAACCAGCTTACGCTCATTCCTCTTGAACTTGCATATTCGTCAATATTGATATCGTGATTGTAATTTTCATTAAAATAGCTTGTTGCGATATCCATTTCTTTATCCAGATATTCATTTTTTAGTATATGCTCACGCTTAAGTTCCCGTTCAAATATGATAAATAAATGACGGAGCAGTAGTGTGAGCATTTCTTCATAATTCATCTGGCACCTTTGCAGTTCTATTATAATTCGTTTAAAGACACGTTCGTATTCCAAAGAGGAACCTACTTGAAAAATGTGTTTATTATCTTGAAATCCGTATTTTCTTAAGATGTTTGTTACGTCACTTCCTGTAAAATGAATCCAATAGACTTCTGTTTTATCTTCCCCATAGTATTCATATTTCTGAAATTCTTTTGGACGATATAATACAATATTTCCAGCTGGAACTATGGTTTCGTTATCAGGAGAATCAAAATGAAAATATCCTTTTCCTGATGCTATATATATTATTTGAAAATCTAATCTTCCTTTTGGACGATATGTTGGTAACTTAGGATGCGTCGTAAGACGATAGGTGCCACAGCTTCCAATAATTAATGGTCGACTCTTATCTTTAAAATCCATATGTGAATTATTTAAGTAACCGGTATTAATATACATGTGTTCCTCCTTAATACAATCTGGTAATTCAAATTTCCTGTATTGTATCATTTTGTGCATATTCTGTCTATTCCTGTTCATAGATATTTTTTGCATGATAGGGTATTATATCAGCAGAAAGTAAGGAAAGAGCATAATGACAAAGCAACGAGTGGAAACGTTTTGTCAAAAATAATACATATTTTAAGGAGGGTTACAATATGATCGTGCCGCGTTACTATGAAAATTTAGAAATGTTACACGAAAACACCATGTCACCAAGAGCATATTATATACCTGCATCTGTAAGGAAGGATGACTTGATTGAAAACAGAGAAAATTCTGACAGATTTCAATTATTAAATGGTGAATGGAATTTTAAGTATTTTGACAGTATTTATGAAGTAACAGATGCATTTTTTGAGGAAGGATATAATATTTCTAAATTTGACAAGATTACAGTTCCTGGAGTGTGGCAGATGGCAGGATACGACAGTCATCAGTATACCAATATCAGATATCCGTTTCCCTTTGATCCACCATACATTCCACAGGATATTCCGTGTGGAGCGTATGTGCATACTTTCACATATCAGAAAGAAGAAAAAGCTCCTAAGGCGTTTTTGAATTTTGAAGGAGTGGATAGTTGCTTTTATGTATGGATCAATGGAGCATATGTAGGATATAGTCAAGTGTCGCATGCAACAAGCGAATTTGATGTTACGTCTGTATTAAAGGATGGGGATAACACAATTGCAGTTTTGGTACTCAAGTGGTGTGATGGTTCTTATTTAGAGGATCAGGATAAGTTCCGTATGAGTGGAATTTTTCGAGATGTTTATTTGTTAAAGAGACCGGAAAAAACAATTAGAGATTATCATATCACAACCAAGGTTACGAATGATAGTGCAACCGTAATAATGGATATCGAGTTTACGAACCCGGTTGAAACAAAAATTCAGATAGAAGATAAGTATGGAGCAATAGTTGCTAATGGAGAAATTGTAAAGGATGGAGTAGTAGAATTTACGGTTGTAAATCCAATATTGTGGAATACAGAAAATCCATATCTTTATAAGGTGATTTTTACAACACCGGATGAGGTTATTGTGGATCAAATTGGATTCAGGACAATTACGATAAAGGATGCAGTAATTTATATCAATGGAGAAAAGATAAAGTTTCGTGGTGTAAACAGACATGATTCGGATCCGAAAACAGGTTTTGTTACCAGTGTTAATCAGATTAAGACAGATCTTACATTAATGAAGCAACATAATTTTAATGCAATCCGTTCCAGCCATTATCCAAATGCACCATATTTTTATCAGATGTGTGATGAGTATGGATTTATGGTCATTGATGAAGCTGATATTGAAGCACATGGACCATTTATGCTTTATCGCAAAGAAGATACTGATCAAAATCGTTTCCGTCGCTGGAATGAGAAAATAGCAGATGATCCGGTTTGGGAAGGAGCCATTTTAGATCGTGTACAACTGATGGTAGAAAGAGACAAGAATCGTCCATGTATAGTAATGTGGTCGATGGGGAATGAAAGCGCTTATGGTTGTAATTTTGAGAATGCCTTGAAGTGGACAAAGTCCTTTGATCCGGAGCGTATTACGCAGTACGAGAGTGCAAGATATCGTAATTATGATATCACATATAATTATGATGATTTAGACTTATATAGTCGTATGTATCCGGCATTGTCAGAGATAGAAGAGTATTTGGAAAAAGACGGAAGTAAGCCGTTTTTACTAGTAGAATATTGTCATAGTATGGGAAATGGACCCGGAGATTTTGAGGATTATTTCCAGATGATTCATAAGGATGACAGAATGTGTGGAGGATTTGTCTGGGAGTGGTGCGATCATGCCATTGCACATGGCGAGACAGATAACGGAAAGATTATTTATTATTATGGTGGGGATCATGGTGAAATAGTTCACGATAGCAATTTCTGTATGGACGGACTGGTATATCCGGATCGTAGACCTCATACCGGATTATTGGAATACAAAAATGTATATCGTCCTGTAAGAGTTGTTTCTTATGATCAAGAAAGTGGGGAGCTTGTTCTTCATAATTATATGGATTTTGATAATTTGAATGATTATGTAGAGATTTTTTATGAAATGACAAATGATGGTTTGACGGTAGGCAAAGGCAAACTTTCCAATGTATTTGCAAATCCTCATGAAGATGGAAAGGTAGCTCTTAAGTTACAGATTCCATCAGAGGGAAAAGTATATTTGAAGCTTATTTATCGTTTAAAAAAGGAAATTCCTCTTTTAGAAAAAGGGCATGTATTAGGATTTGATGAAATAAAACTGTTCAATGAAGATGGTAGAAATCGTAAGGCGTTAGAGTGGTTAGAAAGAGAAGAGGCTATTGGTGATAATATCACAGTGAAGGAAACTGACACTGAAATTATTATACAGGCAAAGAAATTTTCATACACTCTGGATAAGAGAACAGGATTGTTTAACAGTATTCAGTTTGCAGGTAGAAATTATCTGAATCACCCAATGGAATTAAATATATGGAGAGCTCCTACAGATAACGATATGTATATTAAGCTGGACTGGAAAAAAGCTCATTATGATGCTGCATATACAAGAGCATATACAACGCAGGTTCTTCAAAACCGGCATGGTGTCTTTATTATGGAACATTTAGCAGTGGTCGCTGATACGGTTCAGAAGATATTGGATATTGAATTAACATGGAAGATTACAGAATGTGGTAAGATTGCCGTGTCCATTGCGGTAAAGAAGGATAACGAATTTCCGGATCTTCCAAGGTTTGGAGTAAGATTGTTCCTTGATAAGAAATTAGATGAGGTACGTTATTTTGGAATGGGACCGCAGGAAAGCTACCGAGACAAACATCAGTCTGCCAGTCATGGATTATATCGTTCGAAGGTCTCTGATATGCATGAGGATTATATTAAGCCGCAGGAAAATGGAAGCCATTTTGATTGTGATTATGTTGAACTTGCGAATAGCCAGTTTGGTCTTACAGTAGTAGCCGAAAAAGCGTTCTCATTCAATGCTTCCGGATATACGCAGGAAGAACTTGAAAAAGCAGCACATAATTATGAACTGACAGAATCAGACAGCACAGTTCTTTGTATTGATTATGCAATGAATGGAATTGGTTCTAATAGTTGCGGACCGGTTGTGTTGGATGCATACCGATTTAGTGAAGCATTATTCCGGTTCCAGTTTGAAATGGTTCCGTTTGTAAAGGAGTAATATGATTAACAAAGGAGAGATTCTTATGGAAGAAAAGAAATATTTAAAGTGGTA
>CAMEFI010000052.1 GCA_945915475.1 uncultured Clostridium sp.
GGTAAAGTCGTCGGCAATATATCAAGTTGTGGCGGTGTGTGTGGAAATAATTATACAGGCGGCACCATCCAAAACTGTTATAACATAGGGACGGTTAGCTTAAGCACTACTGGTACGAGTGGTGCTATCGGTGGTGTGTGTGGATATAATAGGAATACAATTACAAACTGCTATTTTGACAGCGGTAAATACACTGGAAATGCTGTCGGCGGTACTGGCGATGGCAGCAATGTTTCAGATAATGTACTTGGTAAAACCACAGAGCAGTTCAACAGCGGAGAGGTTGCATATCTATTACAGGATGGTCAGGAAGCTGACGAAAACAGTGTGAAACCGGAAGTCTGGGGACAGACTCTTAGCGAAAATGCTGATACATACCCTGTACTGAAAAAGACAGGGGATGCGGGTAATACAGTATATAAATTTACATGTGGTGAAAATAAAGCATATACAAATGACAGTAATTTAAGTGGTACGACACAATCACATGATTATTCAGCAAAAATAATATCAGACTATGCAAAGAAATCAGATGCCACTTGCACGGAGAAGACAAAGTATTATTATAGCTGTACACACTGTAGAGCGGTAGAAAAAAATTACGAGCATGTGTTTGAGGATGGAGAACTTGCAGAGCATATCGATGAAGATGATAATGGTATGTGTGATTCTTGCGCTAAGAGGTTATTTTATTTAGTGTATGCATCTTCAAGGTTGTCAGGCACTAGTGAATCTGTATCCAACATTTCTATGAATCCAGCAGATGGAAAGGTGAAAGCCGGAGAGAGTGTAACGGTAACCGCACAGGATATGCTTGGATATAAATTTAAGGGCTGGTACCTAGCTTCTGCAATTGGTAATGATAACAATTTGGTCGAAGGTGCACAGGCACAGTCAACAAGCTTTACCTATACATTTACACCGGATGCAGACACAAGACTGGTAGCAGTATATGAAGTAAAGGAAACAAATGTAACTACGATCGAGGGCGCAAAGGCAGCTTTACAGACTGCTGTTTTAGATAGAAACAGTTATATCAAGCTTACGCTGACAGGGGATGCATTGACCGGTATTACCACAGAAAATGTGGGCACTCAAGGATCCGCGCTTTATACAGAAGCAGTAAAGCACATTGCCGCCGGTGAAACGGGAAGCAATGCAAAGCTGGGTGATTATTTTGCAAAGATAGTTGGAGGTTATTCCCTCAAAGCATCCTATACAACTGATGGAAGTGGTCTGCTCAGCGTGACCTATACCTATCAGATTGATTATTATACAGATAAGACACAGGAAGATACTGTGGATAGCAGACTAAGTGAAATCTATGCTTCCCTGCAGCTTTCCGACAGTACCCTTACTGATGCACAGAAGGTATTCAAGATTTACGACTGGATTACCAACAATGTAACCTATGATTACGAGAATTTGAATGTGGATACCAATAAGACAAAATATACTGCCTATGGCGCATTGACGGATGGAAAGGCAGTCTGCCAGGGCTTTGCAGGTCTGTTCTACAGAATGTGCATGGACAATGGAATTGACTGTAGAATCGTGACAGGCACGGCATTAGGCGGACAGTCAGACGGAGCACATGCATGGAATATCGTAAAAGTTGGGGATGCATATTATTACGTTGATGCCACATGGGACTGCAAGGTGCTTGAGGATACGGAAAACAGCAGACAGGCGAAGCCGGGCACGCTGTACTATTTCTTGAGAAGCAGCCTTGACAATCACACGGAATCTGAAACAGAAAATGTAACAAAGAGCTATTCAATCGCTGCAGAATCCCTTGCGGGTATTCAGATAGAGGTTCCTGCAGATGCGACCAAGGACACGATTTCTTCCTCTGCTGTATTAAAGGATATCTGCGGAGCAACTTTGACAGCGGAACAGTTGGCTTGGTATCGGGTAACTGCTACGCAAGATACAACCAATACTTGTAAATGGTCTGTCACAGTCAGCCCAAGCGCTGTCAGTTTAGATAGTATTGTGCTGGCAGAAGAAACTGTGTATATTCATGGTGGAGCTAATGAATCTGGTAATTGTACAGTATGTGGTGAAACAATTGATGCCTATAAGCATTTACAGACACTGATTGCAACTGCTGATACAATTCAGCAGGGAGAATATTCTGATGCCTCCTATCAGACGCTGCAGAATACCCTTGCAAAAGCAAAGGCACTTACGAATGAAAGCACGGATGCGGAACTCACTGCAGCTTATGAGGCATTAACCGCTGCAAAGAATGGTTTAAAGACTGCCCGGACAACGGTTACCACATCCAGTGATCCGGCAAACTCCGGTATCTTAACCGGTGGCGGAAAATACGCTGAGGGCGAGACTATTACACTGGCGGCAAAGGCAGTGAGCGGTTATAAGTTCCTTGGCTGGTATTTAGGTAATGCTGAAAATGCAGAATCTTCAGATACAACTTATGAAGTCACTGTGACAGAGAGTACAGCGGCAGAATTAAACTACATAGCAAAATATACATCAAATGAAAAGAAAAAACTGTCCATGACGGTAGGAAATGGTACGGTGGCTTACAGCTATCAGAATGGTACACAGACCGGTATATGGAGTAACAGCTTTACCGATAATGAATTTGCAAAGGGAACGTATTTTACAGTAACGGCAAAGCCGATTCAAGGATATACTTTCCTATACTGGATTAACTCAGCGGGAAGAGTTCTGACAGAATCTGAAACCTACAGCTTCTATCTGGGAGATGATTTGAAGTTTGAGGCCTGCTACAAAAAAGCTGTTGAGAATAAGCATTATGTCATCTTTAAAGATATGAACGGAAAGATTCTCTGGTCAGGGGATGTAGAAATGAATCAGCCAGAGGGTGCTGAAACAAAGACGAATGGAACCGTTCCTCTTCCTGACCACGGCACATTTGCAGGATATACCTTTAGCGGATGGAAAGACGCTTCTGGCAAAGAAATCAGCATAGATAGTGAAAACGGAACTGTCAAGATTACAGAAGATATTGTGATTTATGCGGACTATGAGGCTGTGACAGGTCTGACGCTTACAGTGAATGACGTATTGCAGAGTACAACCTACGCTTATGCAAGCAAGGTAACCGTGACAGCGGATGAGAGCAGAAATAACAAGTATTTCTCCGGCTGGTACATTGGCGAGAAGCTGGTAAGTGACAGCAGGGAATATACCTTCTATATCACAGGGAACACATCTTTAACTGCGAAATATGAAGGGGAGTCTGTCATTGTACAGAAGCCGATTGTGAATATGACCATGAGTGAGAGAACTGCTCTTGGAAGTGCTGAACAGACTCTGGTTATGACTGTAACATGGTCCGTGCCGGAAGGGTACACATTCGTAGAGGGCGGTCTTGTTCGTTCCCTTGTTGATGAATATAGAGAGAAACTTACACTTTCGGATGTGGATGGCACGAATGTAAAGAAGAATGTGTCCAAGCTTACAACAGCGGAAGGAACTTATGTATATACACTTAGACTTACACCAGATTACATAAACAAAAATGTATATGCGGTCGGATATATTACCTACAAGAACGATGCCACAGGTGAAGTGAAGACAATCTATACAGATAAGTTCACATCAACTGCAGTCAGCAACTAAGGTGGTAATTAAATAATTTTTATATGAAAGGAATTGGTAAAATGAAGGAAATTTATACAAAACCGGAAATGGAAGTAGTAGAGTTTGAAACCGAGGATGTAATTACAACAAGCTCGGGCAATGACATTGATAAGGACTATGGAACTCCATAGAATTATTTTACATTCACAAACTTGGGGGTGGCAGGCTTATAGCCTGCCATTCTTCACTTATTATGCGAGGAGAATATGTATGAAAAAGTATTACAGACTATCTTTTTTATTGATTTTTTTATTGACCTTCTGGGGCATTTCCATGCATGCGTCTGCCGCCGGGGAATACTATACGGAAGGGTATTTTAAATATACCATTTCCAATGACAGTGTGACGATTATCTCCTATTTTGGTTCGGAGAGTGAGGTGGTGATTCCGGATTACATTGCAGCACTCCCGGTAACCGGTATAAAGAGCAGCACCTTTGCAGGGAATAAGACAGTTACAGTGGTGACCATACCTGAGACAGTCACCGGTATTGAGGACGATCTATTTTCAGATATGGAGCAGTTAAAGAAGGTAATTGTACAATCGGAAAGCATCACGGTAAAGGTCCCGGAAGGCTGTATCATAGTGGAGGATTACCCAGTCTATGTCGATCCGAATCATGGCAGCGATACAAACCAGGGGGACAACGCAAACCAGGGCGGTAATAGCAATGCAGGCGGAACAGACCAGGGAGTGAATGAAAGTGGAAATGCCGGAATTAACCAGAGTAACCCTTCAGACAACACTGGGAATAATGGGACGGATGATAAAGTCACAGAAAGTGAATCTTCGGAAAGCAAAGCCGAAGAGGAAGAAACCACAGGTAATAACGCAACAGATAATAAGTCCACTGCGAATGAAATGAACGGAACCGCAGAGGGGAGTGGAAACATTTCGGAAAATATAACGGAGGACAACAAGCCGGACATCGGTTTTGAAGTAGCAGAGGATGATGTGGAAGATGGCGGAAGCAGTCAGGATAAGCCGGGTATAACCACAGAGGATAACAAGCTGATAACAGTTGATGACACGGGAAATCTGATTGAAATAGATACAGAAGGAAATGTGACGGTAATTGACAGAGAGCATAAGTATGAAATCTCGACAGATGGGGATGACAATATTGTTATCACAGATGAGAATAACAATGAAGTAACCATTGCGGAAGATGGAACGATAGAATTTGCTTCTGATGATGTGACAGAAGCAAATACGGATTATCAGGCAGGGAACAAAGACAAGACAGGAAAATCTTCTAAGGCAATCATAAGCGTTATCATTGTAGTTTTTGTGTTGGTATCAGGTACAGGTATCTTCATGCTGTTAAGGAGCAGAGGCAAAAAGCAATGATTATCAGACTTGCGGTTTTTCTGATGCAGTTTTTTGTGAGCATGATAATTTTATGGATATCGGTTGTGGGAAGGCAAGGGTAATTGCGTATCTGCTGGGTCGGAGTTTTCCGGGAAAGTTAAATGGAATTGAGCTAAATCATGACGTTGCAGAATATGCGAAAAGCTGGACAGAGAAGTATGAGAATGTTTCTATTATTGAGGGGGATGCCTTTGAGCAAAACTTTGATTCCTACAATCTATTTTTTCTGGGCAGACCATTTGAGACTGAGTTCTTTCAGAAATTTATAGAGAAGTTTGAACATGAGCTGACGGGGAGAAAAAGAAAGGGAGGCGGGAATTCCGCCCCCTTCCTTGATACTAGATGTTTTTGATTGAAAAACTATAAATTGAACAGATCACTGTGAGTACCGGTGCGGGTAAGTGTAAGAACAAGCACATCTTCTTCATAACGATAGATGAGAAGCCAATCAGGTTGAATATGACATTCCCTATGACCAATCCAGTTGCCGGATAAGGGGTGATCCTTGGGTTGTATTTTTGATTTCGTATTTGGTCATGTATCGAGGTCTGCAAAGAATTCATTTACATCGTGATAGCCTTTTACGGTAGGATCCTTTGCAATCCTTTCTGCCTCCAGCATGGCAGAGACGGTTTCTTTATTTGGAGTTCCCTCTGTTATTTTGAAAGGAATTCCTCGCTCGCGTAGAGACTGTCTGACGAAAATGTTAAAGGCAGTGCTGAGATTCATGCCGAGTTCTTCGTATAGTTCTTCTGCAGCAGCTTTGAGATTACTGTCCATGCGAATGCTGATATTGCATGTGGTTGATTTAGCCATGGTATCACTTCCTTTCTACTGATACCTATATTATATGCATTTTGCACCAAAATATCAATACAATGCACGAAAAAATAAAGAAAAAGGGAAAGCTGAAAGTATGATATTTGATATTAGACTGGCTGACAGAGTGATACGGATTCATGCCATAAACGATTACATAAAAGAATACTGTAGGGACTATGTTTTGTCTAAGAAGGAGGAAACTTCAGAAGAATTTCCGGTTGATTTTGAAGTTACGGTAACACAGTCGGATATTGACTTTGAACGGGACAAGTCTGCCGCAGAGGATAGAAAAGAAGGTATCCCTGTCCGCTATTTCACGGACGAGTATCTGGAAACCCTTGCGGTCTATCGTAAGATTGCGGAGCAGATGTTATCCTACGACACGATTTTGTTTCATGGTTCGGTCATTGCGGTGGATGGGGAAGGGTATCTTTTTACAGCCAAGTCCGGCACAGGCAAGTCCACCCACACAAGACTGTGGCGGGAAACCTTTGGCGACAGAGCTGTTATGGTCAATGATGATAAGCCACTGCTACGGATAACGAAAGAGGGTGTCATCGCCTATGGGACACCTTGGGACGGCAAGCACAGACTTAGTACCAATACATCCGTACCATTAAAAGGTATCTGCATCTTAGAGAGGGCGACTGAGAATCATATCGTAAGGCTGGATACAAAGGAGCAGTTGCGGAGTGCCTACCCTATGATTGTCCAGCAGATACACAAGAGCGGGAATCCCACAAATGCCCGAAAGACAATGGAACTGATAGACAGACTGATGGATACTGTGCCAATCTATAGACTTTCCTGCAACATGGAACGGTCGGCTGCAAAGGTGGCTTATGAAGGGATGCAGGGGTGATACGGTTTATCGGGCAGTAAAAAGGCGGTAGTGTAGCTTAATAGAATGATGAATAATAGTTGGATAATATAACAATAATAATGTTGGGATTGCTTGAAAAAAACTTTGGATTGATGTAAAATATATTGGGTTTGAGGAGGCGGATGATATGGATTATGAAAGAATGAAAAGACAAGCAAACGATATTTTACTAAGTCAATCTGCAGAATGCACCTATATTGAATACAAAGCATCTTCAAAACAATTTGATAAGATATTAAAGACTTTATGTGCTTATGGAAATAACTATTACGACAATGATATTCAGTATATTTTCATTGGTGTAGAGGAGATTAATGATGAAAATAATAAGGCGATTCCGAAGTTGCCAATTAAAGGCATAGAGGAGGGAAACATCGAGAAATGCAAAAATGAGATTAACAGTTTAAGACCGTTTTTATATCCCAATGTTGCATTTGACATAATTGCAAATCAGCTTGATGGTACCTTCTATTTATTTATTGTTGTTTTGCGGCAAACTGGTGGACCCTTTATGGTAAGTGAGAAAGCGGAAAGAGATAAGAGGATTAACTTAAAAGCCGGAAGATATGTACGAGTAGAATCAGACAGCAGGCTCGCGAGGGTTGATGAAGAATATGATTTGCTACGTAAATTTGCTAATTTTCATTATTCATCGTTAACAAATGCAGATGCGACCATAGATGATTTAGGCGTAGATTACATCAACGAATATATTACAGGAACCAGTGATAGAGAAATCATGGAGGGGCTTAGTAAGATTCAAATGGCAAAATCTCTGCATTTAATGGATAAGAATGATCCAACGGAGAAAAAGGTGAAAAATTTTGCTGTCTTAATGTTTGCAAATAAGCCGGAGGATTATGTTCCGTATGCGTATGTTGAATTAATTATTGATTTATTTGGCTCAAAAAGAAAAATGGAGTCCAAGTATTTTAAAGGTCCAATATGGAAGCAGTATTATGCAGTAGTAAACTATATTAATGATAATTTTTTAAATACATTAGTATTAAGAGAAGATGGAGAGGCTGCCAATAGAAAAGTATCAAACTTTCCATTTGTTGCTATAGAGGAACTGGTTGCAAATGCAATTGTTCATAATAATTACGAAAATGGCAAGCCAATACAGATATATGTATCTGAAAATCAGATCAATATTGTAAATTATAACAAACCTTTACCACCACTTAAGCTGCAGGATTTGAATGAACGAACATTCTTTAATGAGAGAGATACAGAAAACCCGGAGATTAGAGATATGTTCAAGGCATTAGGAATTATTGAATCTTTTGGTACCGGAATTGGAGAGGCAAAAAGAGCTCTTGAAAATAATGGCTCGCCTGAGTTATTTTATAAAGTCTTTGATACAATGGATAATGTGACGTCTGTGGTAATTCCGGTTTGTGAAGAATATAAAGCGATAAAAGCAGGAACCAAACCCAATAAAAAATTTGGGATTGAAGGCCAAACCCAAGATATTAAACAAAAAATATTGGGATCCGATTATTCAAGAGCAACAAAGCAGAACATCATCAGAATATATGATGAGGTGGGAACAGAGGTTTTTGGAAATTCCAGGATTGTTGAAATACTAGGGTGCTCAGAAACCACTGCTACAACGTATATTAATCGAATGTACGAGGAGCTGCAGATTACAGTAATGGTTGAAGGAGCCGGAAAAGGTAAGTATAGGTTTATAGTTTAAGCGTCTTATCGATCAAAATTACATTGAACGTGTTGGGGCAAATAAGACCGGTTACTGGATAGAGAAAGGAGACAATACACATATGAAATTAAAAGACACCTATATTACCCACGAAAGTGATGGAGAACAGATTTTGCTAGACACAAGCAGTTCCTTTGCGGGACTGATCCGCAGTAATAAGACGGCGGCATTTATTGTGGAGTGCTTAAAGGAAGAAACCACAGAGGAGAAAATCGTGGAAGCAATGTTTGAAAAGTATGATGCACCGAGGGATGTGCTTGGGAAGGATGTGTCAGAGGTGATAGAGAAGCTAAGGAAAGCTGGAGCATTGGAGGAGTAATGGACTTGGTGCATAAGTCAACCTTTGAGGAGGAACTGGCAAGGAAGCGAAAACTTATCTACACCAATGTAGGGGACAGCATGATGCCGCTCCTTAGACAGGGCAAAGACCTTCTCATCATAGAAAGACCAAAGGAATGGGATGTGCTGCCCTATGAAGGTAGTGAAGATACGGTAAGGAAGCTGAAACGACTGGATGTCCCTTTGTATAAACGGGATAATGGTGCGTATGTTTTGCACCGGGTATTAAAGGTAAGAAAAAAGGATTATGTAATATGCGGGGATAACCGCTATCACAGGGAATACGGCATCAGTGACCGCCATGTGATTGGTGTGCTGACCGGGATTGTCAGGGATGGTAGGGAGATTTCTGTCCATGACAAAAAGTATCTGTTCTATGTACATATGTGGTGTGATTTCTTCTGGATCAGAGCCGGGATATTGTGGATGAAGGGGCTGCCGAAAAGGATTCGGAGGAAACTTGGGAAATTGCAGGGTAACTGATCTTATAAGAATGTAGGAAAGGGTAACGAAAGGTTGTAAATTTAAGGATGTAACGATGAAGGATAAGAAAAAGGACAAGAAAAAGGACAATCAGACCAGTGCCCTTCGCTACATCAGTGAGGTAGCAGGCTATGGCAAATTATATATCGTTATTTTACTGCTGGTGCAGATGGTTCTCGGTATCAGCAGTGTTTTTTATGCCCTTTTGCTTCGTGGCATCATAGATGCTGCCGTATCCCATGACAAGGACGGGATGGTGTTACATATCCTTTTATTTGCTTCCCTTGTGGTGGGGCAGATTGCTCTTCGGGCAGTGTTACGTTTCTTGGAGGAATTTTCCAAGGCAACCTATGAGAACGCCTTTAAGAAAAGGCTCTTTCGTGAACTTCTTATGAGGGATTACGGGGAAGTGACCGCAGTGCATTCCGGGGAATGGATGAACCGCCTGACCTCAGATACGGTGGTGGTAGCGG
>CAMEFI010000053.1 GCA_945915475.1 uncultured Clostridium sp.
TTCAAAATATATCAGAGATGGATTGAAATACCCAGTGATAACTGGGAGAAAGGAAATGATCCAATTACCATCTAAGATAATTGGATTATACGTGTTATAAATGGGTGCGAACTACGCAGAAATACAAGAATTATTGCAGCAAAGGGCAGATATACAGGCAAGACTTAATTTAATGCCATATGACGGTAATCCGGAAATAAAAGAAGTAAGTGGCACAAAATATTTATATATTCGAAAGAGAGTAGCAGGAAAACTGACGTCTACGTATGTTGGTGCGTATTCTGATGAGTTGTATCAGTTATTATTGCGTAATGCGAAAGAACGAAAAGACTTAAATAAAAGTATCCGTAAAATTAATAAAGAATTAGTTTCTCTTGGATATGAAGATAAAGAGTTGTCTTCAAGAGTATTACAGAACTTAGATTTTGCAAGAGCAAACATGAAAACCAATATTTATGACCAGGCGGTGTTAGAAGGAGTGGCAACTTCATTTCCTCAGACAGAGGATATTATTGAGAACGGACTGGTTAATGGTGTATCAGCAACCGATGTGCAGAAGATTCTTAATTTAAAGCATGCGTGGGAGTTTATTCTTGATAGGGATGTAATACAAAGTGAAAGTAACTACCACATGTTATGCCATATTGCAAAACTGGTAAATGAAGGATTCTTTTATGATGGTGGACGTATCAGGGAAATTCCGGTTCAGATAGGTGGAACAAGTTATGTGCCTCCGCTTCCAATTGAAACTGTTGTTATAGAACGAATTGAAGAGATAAAAAGTCTGAATAAAGATGCAATCGACATAGCAATTGAGTTGTGTATGTACTGTATGAAGACGCAGGTATTTAAAGATGGGAATAAGAGGGCATCTGTGATTTTTGCAAATCACTATCTGATTGCGAAAGGCAACGGATTCCTGGTAATACCGGAAAAAGAAGTTCCGGAATTTAAGAAACTGTTGGTTGAGTATTATGAAGGTGCTTCACAAGAGATTATTGGAGCATTTCTACGTGAAAAATGTTGGAAGAATTTTTAATTATATTGATACCATTACTGTGAACGATACAACCTATACAATCAGCAAATAGAAAATTTGTGGTGAATGGAAAGACAGGGATTTGACTGTCTTTTCTGTTGCATGGATTATGATATACTTTTATGAGTAGGACAATTTGTTGTTGTATTTTAATATTAAATATGGTACTCTGTCTTCAAGCAAACAGTTTCTATTTATTCTATTGCGGTTTGTGATGTAGCCGCTATAACCGGTGTGATGACGGTTATATTCTGGTATCTATGAACTCTTGCTTAATTCCCAATATTATAATATGATAAGCAGGAGTCAGAGTAGAATTGCTGTATGTTTTTTATCCACCTCCTGCGAGAAAAAGGAGGACAATGAATGAGTAAAGACACAGCAGAAAAAAGGCTGACAGAGTATCCGGATGTTGCGGCAGATGTAATAGACGGGGTCATATTCGAAGGAAGGCCGGTTGTTAAGGCAGAGGATTTAATTTTGGTTTCCGGTACCGAATATACAAGAGATGAGGAGGGAAAACTTCTTGCAAAATATCGGGATGTTATTTTTGAAGATAAGGTAAGTGGCTCCCGTTATGCATTCTGGGGAATCGAAAATCAGACAGGAACCGACAATACACTGCCGTTAAGTATTGTAGGTTATGATTATTCGGTTTACAAGAAACAGGTGGATGAATATATTGCAATAAATAAAAGAAATGGAAAATCTGCATATGCAAAGAGAATACATGCAGACCAAAAATTAGTACCTACTGTGACAATTATATTGTATTATGGAGCAAAATGGGAAGGACCGTACTGCTTATCCGATATGTTAGAGCTAAAGGATAGAGAACAGTTAAAGCCGTATTTACTGGATTATCGTCTGAATATTGTTGAACTCGGAAAAGATAAGGATTTTTATAAACGTTTTCATTCGGATTTTCGTTTAGTTGCCCAATATATTTCTATCCGGGATGACAAAAAGGCACTAGGTAAATTTATGAAGGATACGAATATAGTAGTGAAGAATACAGAGAGTTTTTTGGATATAATGAGTGAAATCGGGACAGATATACAGTATAAGATGATCAAGGAACGCGTATTAGAAAGAGAAAAGAAGGAGGCTGTCACCATGTGTTTGATTGCAGAAGAATTGGTTGGTAAAGGAAGAGAAGAAGGAGCCGATTTAATGTTGATTTCCTTAGTATGCCGCAAGTTGAAAAAAGGAAAAGACAAGGTAATGATTGCGGAAGAATTAGAAGCAGATATCGATGAGATAGAACGTATCTGTAATGTTGCGGCAGATTTTGCACCGGCCTATGATTGCAGAAAGATATATGATGCGATTCATGTATAAATGAGAAGTAGAAGGAATAATAGATGTATTTAATTTCAGCCTATTTTGATGAACATACCAATAAAATAATCAATCGTTACATCAACCAGATTGCAGCAAAGACTGGCAATTCGTTTATGACAGAAAACCATGTGCCGCCACATCTTACTATATCCTCTTTGGAAGCCAGAAGTGGTGAAGTATTGCTTCCCTATGTAGAGGAGCTTCGGGACAGGCTGATGCAGGGAAGCATACAGGTTGTTTCTGTTGGAATGCTTTTTCCCTATGTGATGTATCTGACACCGGTATTGAATGAATATCTGCAGGAAATGTCCGGTGAAGTCTATGCAGCGGTTAACGGTGTTCCGGAAGTAAAGGTGAGCCGGTGTTATCAGCCAATGCAATGGCTGCCACATATTACATTGGGAAAGAAGCTGACAAAGGAACAGATGCAGACTGCATTTGGAATTATGCAGGAGGGATTTGCACCTTTTGAGGGGACGATTACAGCCATTGGACTGGCAAAGACGAATCCTCATGAGGATATTTTAAGGATGGAGCTGAAAGGAAACCTATGAAGGACAATCAACCAAACCAAACAGAGCACAAACGCCGGGTGCGTTATAAGGGAACACACCCTAGAAAATATAGTGAAAAGTATAAAGAGTTAAATCCGGAAAAATACGCGGACACCATTGAGAAGGTGATACAAAAGGGCAGTACGCCGGCAGGTATGCATATTTCTATTATGGTGCCGGAGATTCTCGATTTTTTGCAGATTAAGCCGGGACAGCGGGGGCTGGATGCTACCCTTGGATATGGCGGTCATACGAGGAAAATGTTAGAATGTCTTCAGGGACAGGGACATATATATGGTCTGGATGTAGACCCGATTGAATCGGAGAAAACGAAGAAACGACTGGCAGATGCCGGTTTTGGAGAAGATATTCTGACAGTGAAATTAATGAATTTTGCGGACATTGACAAGCTGGCTGCAGAGGTTGGCGGATTTGATTTTATCCTGGCAGATTTGGGAGTATCTTCCATGCAGATTGATAATCCGGAACGAGGATTTTCTTATAAAGTGGAGGGACCATTGGATTTGCGTCTGAATCCGGAACAGGGAATGTCTGCGGCGGAGCGGCTGCAGCATATTACAAAGGAAGAGTTTACCGGGATGCTGGAAGAAAATGCAGATGAACCCTATGCAGATGAGATTGCAGAGGTGGTGGTATCAGAAATCCGGAAAGGCAGAAAGATAGACACCACCACAAAGCTGGCAGAGCTGGTGGAACAGGCACTTTCCGGTGTGCCAAAGGCAGAGCGGAAGGATGCGGTAAAGAAATCCTGTGCCAGAACCTTTCAGGCACTCCGTATTGATGTAAACAACGAATTTGAAGTGTTGGATGCCTTCCTGGAGAAGCTTCCTGTTGTGTTAAATCCAGGTGGCAGGGCTGCCATTTTGACATTTCATTCGGGAGAAGACCGGCTGGTGAAGAAGTCCTTTAAATGGCACAAGCAGTTGGGAGATTACACTGAAATCGCAAGAGATGTGGTTCGTCCCTCAAAGGAAGAGTGTATAAGAAACAGCCGGGCACATTCCACGAAGATGCGGTGGGCAGTCAAAGCTTGAGCATGTAATTTAGGAAAATGAAGCAGATTAAATATGTAGCATAATAGCTTTGTGGCAGCATCAGGAACGTTAGGGGCGAGGTTATAAAATATGCAGAAGATAATCACACGTATTTTTTATATTATTATCATTTTATTATTGGCAAATATGCCTACTTTTACGAAAATGGCAGAAATCACTTTTCTGATACCGGTATTTGCTTTTTTCTTTCTATTTATGAATATTGTACCCTCCATTGTGAATATGAAACTGCAGACAAAGCGGCTTCGAATTTGTGGAAATGGATGTGAACTGTTGGTTTTATTTGTTATTTCCACCACACTGAATGTAATTTATTCAGGGATCGGATTTTGTGGTTTACTTTCGGTAGGTTCCGTTGTATCTAATCCGAAAATTTGGCTGTTTAATACGTTATGTACGATTCTGGTGGAATGTATTGTGTTTTGGAATGGAATTATACGGGTTTACATAACATCAGAACAGTTGGGAATGCGTTGGCGGGTGATAGGAATTATATGCGGCTGGATTCCGGTTGCCCACTTGGTAGCTCTTGGTATTATCATTCAAACTGTATCCAAAGAAGTACTCTTTGAAAATGATAAGATTTTGTTAAACCAGTCCCGTAAAAGCCAGCAGATTTGTGCAACGAAATACCCGATTCTTATGGTACATGGTGTGTTTTTTCGGGATTTCCGATATCTGAATTATTGGGGAAGAATTCCAAAACAATTAGAGGAAAATGGTGCTGTCATTTACTATGGTAATCATCAGTCTGCTGCTTCTGTAGAGGAATGTGGGAAAGAACTGGCAGAACGCATCCGTCAGATTGTGGAGGAGACAGGGTGTGAAAAGGTAAATATCATCGCTCATTCCAAGGGAGGACTAGATAGCAGATATGCACTGTCTAAGCTTGGAGTAAGCCAGTATGTAGCATCCCTCACTACCATTAATACACCGCACAGAGGTTGCGAATTTGCAGATTATCTGCTATCAAAGATTCCAAAGGGTCAGCAGGAAGTAATTGCAAGAACGTATAATGCAGCACTTTCCAAATTAGGGGATCAGAATCCGGATTTTCTAGAGGCGGTAACAGATTTAACTGCCAGTGCCTGCCGGAAACGGAATGAAATAATAACCGATGCTCCGGGTGTTTATTATCAAAGTGTGGGATCAAAGTTGAATGTGGCTTCAGGTGGAAGATTTCCGCTTAATTTTTCCTATCAACTTGTGAATTTTTTTGATGGACCGAATGATGGTCTTGTTGGGGAGTCATCCTTCCCATGGGGGGAGCATTTTCAGTTTCTTACGGTAAAAGGGAAAAGGGGAATTTCCCATGGAGATATGATTGACTTAAACCGAGAGAATTTTGATGGCTTTGATGTGAGGGAATTTTTTGTGCAGTTGGTGGCAGATTTAAAACGAAGAGGCTTTTAATTTTAATATGAATTATTTAATAATTCTGATAGAACATGGGGATTATGGAATGTTTGTCAGACTTGTTTTAAATTGTACATAAAAAAAGACAAAAAAGAGCTTTTTTTTGTTAAAAATAACTTGAGAATTTATCAAAAAATAATATAATAAAATTAGATTGTATACAAAGAGAAAATGGAGGAGCAAAGTAATGTTTGGTTTTGGGCAATTAATTGATATTTTGAAGAAGGATCCGAAGAAGATTGTATTAACAGAAGGCAATGATCCACGTATTTTGGAGGCATCATCTCGTTTATTAGCCAGTAATTTCCTGCATCCAATCCTGATTGGTAATCCGGAGGAGATTTATGAAGTGGCAGAAGACAGTGGTTTTAATATTCGTGGATCAGAAATTATTGATCCAAAGAATTTTCCAGATATGGATAAGATGGTGGCAGAGTTCTGTGAGATTCGTAAGAGTAAAGGAGTAACTCCGGAACAGGCAAGGGAGTATCTGATGCAGAATAATTATTTTGGAACGATGCTTGTTAAGATGGGGTATGCAGATTCTTTGTTAGGTGGGGCTACATATTCCACAGCTGATACGGTAAGGCCTGCATTGCAGCTTATTAAGACTAAGCCGGGTAATACGCTGGTATCTTCCTGCTTCATTTTGGTAAGACCATCTGCAACCGGAGACAATGAAGTTCTTGCAATGGGGGATTGTGGTATCAACATTAAGCCAAATGAAGATGAACTTGTAGAGATTGCAGAGGAGACTATTCGCTGTGCAAAGGTATTTGGAGTAGATCCAAAGGTTGCGTTCCTAAGTTATTCTACTGCTGGTTCCGGTCATGGAGAAGATGTGGATAAGATGAGAAATGCAGCAAGAAAGACCAAAGAGAGAAATCCGGATATTCCAATCGATGGAGAAATGCAGTTTGATGCAGCTGTTTCTCCAAAGGTATCCCAAAAGAAATGTCCGGATTCTGAAGTGGGAGGACATGCCAATACATTTATTTTCCCGGATATCAATGCAGGGAATATCGGGTATAAGATTGCACAAAGAATGGGTAATTTTGAAGCTTATGGCCCGATTCTCTTAGGACTGAATTCACCAATTAATGATCTGTCACGGGGATGTACGGCAACGGAAGTATATTCGATGGCGATTATTACAGCGGCACTTTCATAAGATGGATTTCATCAGAATTACTATCGGGAAAGAGCGAGAAAGATATAGAAAAAAGAACTGATAGAATGATAATCCTACCAGTTCTTTTTTAATGCAATGGAAGAATACTTTTCTTAATTGCTTCAAAGCTTTCCTTGCTGATTACATGTTCCATCTTACAAGCATCCTCTGCAGCAGTTGCCTCATTGACACCAAGACTGATTAGCCAGTTGGTAAATAACTCGTGACGTTCATAAATCATTTCCGCAATTTCTTTTCCGGAAGGAGTCAGAGAGATAAAACCGGCATCGGATACAGTAATATAATCCTTTTCACGTAGATTCTTCATTGCAATACTGACACTTGATTTCTTAAATCCTAATTCTGTTGCAATATCAACCGATCTTACCACCGGAAGTGATTTGCTTAATATAAGTATGGTTTCTAAATAATTCTCTGATGATTCATTCACATGTAATGCCATATAGATACCTCCAATATCAGAAATTATCGAGGAAAATGTTCTGTTCCGGATAATATATATCAAAAAAATATAAGGTCATTCTATCATAAAACGCTGAAAAATTAAAGTTCTATCTTTTGGGAAAGTTACTGTTATTTCGGAGATGAATGGCAACATGATTGTTAATATGAAAAATTCACGCATAGCAATTGGCAAAGATATGGCTATGGCAAATCATATTATGGAGAATTATGGATATGGAAATTATACAATGAATTTGTTAGAATAGAAGACAGGAGGATTTCATATGGGTACGTTGATTGTTGGTTTGATTTTAATTGTTGTGATTGGGATTGCCATTGCAAGTATGATCTATGATAAGAAAAGGGGAAAATCCCTGCAATGTGGTGGAGATTGCTCCAAGTGCAGAGGATGTCATTAGATTTTACTGAACGAGGCTTCCAATCAGATTAGCATCTATACATGAAGGATGTGTTTTCTGAAATTGGATAGCCTCTTTTCCTGTTTAATAAGAAATTATCTCGTAACCATCTTCTGTGATGAGAACCTGAATCTCCCACTGGGCAGAAGGAAGACCGTCTTTGGTGCGGACAGTCCAGCCATTGTCTTTGTCGGTATAGATAGGTGCTTTTCCCATGTTGATCATGGGTTCAATGGTGAACATCATGCCGGGTGCCATGATCATTTCTGTTCCCCGGCGGGAGACATAGCTGACCCAAGGATCTTCGTGAAACTCGACACCAACACCATGGCCGCCAATTTCCCGGACGACAGAGTATCCATTTTCTTTGGCAAAATCGTTAATAGCCTGTCCCATATCACCAAGATATCCCCATGGTTTTACTTCTTTTAAGCCAACCTGCAGGCTTTCTTTTGCAATCTCCACCAGTCGTTTCTTTTCCGGGGAGACATCACCGATACAGAACATTCTTGAGGAATCAGAAAAGTATCCATTTAATATGGTGGAAGCGTCTACATTAATGATATCACCATCTTTTAATACCACATCAGGAGATGGAATTCCGTGACACACTTCTTCATTGATGGAGGTACAGACGCTTTTGGGAAAGCCTTCATAGTTGAGCGGAGCGGGAATGGCTCCGTGCCTTGTTGTGATATCATATACCCATTGATTAATCTCTTCTGTTGTAATGCCGGCTTTTATGTGGTCAGCTACATAGTCTAAAATCTCAATATTGATCTTGGCACTTTCTTTGATGCCTGCAATCTGCTCCGGTGTTTTAATGATGGTGTGTGGTGGCACCTCAGAACCTAATCGTCTGAAATGGTCAATCTTTTCGTCAAATTGTTGGTGACAGAATTTGTATTTTTTGCCGCTTTTGCACCAGCACATATCATTTCTACCTAATTTACTCATTGTTACAACTCCTTTATCCTATATACAAAACACACTATACTCCTTTCATAAAAAAAAGGCAAATAGGAGTTTGCAATTGCCTGAAAAAGAGTAATGTTTGAATAGATAAATACTTTTATTAAAAGAGATTATCAAATAAAACGTATTGACAAATATTCATATGTGCATATAATAGTAAATGAAAATATGAATAAATGCTCATGTGTTTGTGTGAAGAAAGGAGTAATCTATGGCAGCAAATGAGAATCAATATGAATTTCTGGCGGTACATGAGGATGTTGTAAAACGTGTGTTAGCAAAACAGCCGGCAGAGGAGGAATTGTATGATTTAGCAGAGCTTTTTAAGGTATTTGGGGATTCCACAAGAATTCGAATTCTCCATGCACTGATTGAGACGGAACTGTGTGTTGGAGATATGGCACAGATATTGAATCTGACACAGTCAGCAGTTAGCCATCAGTTGAAGATATTAAAAGATGCGAAGCTCGTGAAGTTTCGAAGAGAAGGCAAGATCATATTTTATTCATTAGATGATGAGCATGTAAGAACCATTTTAAGTATGGGTGTTGAGCATGTGGAGGAACACTAATAAAAAAATAGGCGTTTGCGAAACGCCTGTTTCTTCTATAAACGTTGTGCAATTTGACAA
>CAMEFI010000054.1 GCA_945915475.1 uncultured Clostridium sp.
TAACTTAGAAATGTGGAAGAGATGGCGGATCTTTGTATGAAGTTCTGAAGGTACATATTTTATGTGCTTGTATAATCCCTGATAGCTCAATGGTAGAGCACACGGCTGTTAACCGTGGTGTTGTAGGTTCGAGCCCTACTCGGGGAGTTCCTTTGGCCCCATGGTCAAGCGGTTAAGACATCGCCCTTTCACGGCGGTAACACGGGTTCGATTCCCGTTGGGGTCATTTTATGTTTCATGCCGATATGGCTCAATTGGCAGAGCAGCTGATTTGTAATCAGCAGGTTGAGGGTTCGAGTCCCCCTATCGGCTTGACAATGCTAATGCATTGTGATATAATCGTTTTCGTTGTGTGCGTGAACGGTATACAATGTTCTGGATATTCCAGAAAGTAATTGGATGGATTCCCGAGTGGCCAAAGGGGACAGACTGTAAATCTGCTGCATATTGCTTCGGTGGTTCGAATCCACCTCCATCCATTTAATTTTATATCGCGGGGTGGAGCAGTCTGGAAGCTCGCCGGGCTCATAACCCGGAGGTCATAGGTTCAAATCCTGTCCCCGCTACTCGATACGAATTATGTATCATGCCCAGATAGCTCAGTTGGTAGAGCAGAGGACTGAAAATCCTCGTGTCGCTGGTTCGATTCCGGCTCTGGGCACTTTTATAGCAACTCATATTTGGGTTGTTTTTTTTATTGTATAGGAAACTTCGTTTCCTATACAATAAAAATGCTCCGCAGGATGCGCACAGATGCGTAAGGAATATCGTTGCGAAAAAACGCAACACGCATCTGGCGCGCAAAGTGGAGCAAGCTCCTCATGAATGAGGGGTTGGGGAGCTGAAGTGGGCTTGCCCACTTTGTTCTGGATTCATATAGTAGAACGTGGTACAATGCTATTATAGAGATTTTGTATAGGGGATATTTTGGGAGGACAAGATAATGATGTAGAATAGGTGGGGTACTTTATATGAGATTGAATTTTTACCTGGAATGCGCAGGTTTGATTATTGGAGTGATATTATGGTGTGCCTGTAGTGTCAAATATGGGCAGCTGGATTTAAAAGATCAGATTTTTTTAAGAATGATCAGAAATACAACAATAATTTGTGCATTGAATATCATTGCATGTGTGATAGTACGAAAAAACTGGTTTTCCTTTCGGATTGCTGCTGAGATTATAATAAGCATAAGTTTTTTATATATGGTTGCAATTTTATTGGAGTTAAATTCATACTTAAAGGAGAGTGTTGAGAATAGGAACATTTTAATTTCTGGTAATATGGTAATCATGGGCATACCGTTGTTTTTAGATGCATTAGCTTTACTGGTGAATTGTGGAACCCAATTTGTGTATGGTGTAACAAGAATGAAAGGTAATATGCAGATTGTATTTAATGCTGGTTATAAAATTCCCTATTTGTTGGTTATTCTTTCTTTTTTAATATATTTGATTATATTATGGAAGGGAAGGAATGGATTGCTTGCAAAACGACAATATGAATTTTTTGTTATTCCTGTTTTCTTGATTGTAATTCATTATTTACAATATCGTTTCAAATCGATTACAATACTTGGATTTGGATATTCTGTTGTTCTCTTACTTATATATGTATATTCTTATAATGCAACGATACGACAGGATGACTTGACACATTTGCCAGATATCTTTGGATTTGAGAGAATGGTTGCATATAGAATTGGTAACCATCAACCGATGGAGATTGTGTCTCTGACTATTGTAGATTGGATGGATAAGCAACGGAAGCATGGATACAATCAAATGAATTATTTCTTAATAAGGATTGCAGATTATCTGGCTCATAATACCACTGGTTGTGTTGTGGCAAGACACAATAATCGTTTTTTTGTCATATTGGAAAATGAGGATTTAGAGCAGAGAGAGAAATGGGAAGAACGCATTCGAAATAGATTCGAACACGAATGGACAGTATCTCATATGAAGGAATCTTTTCTTGTAAAGATGGACACAGCTTTCTATCAAGAAATGATGCCACATACGCAAGAGGTTATGAATTGGATCGTTGGAGGAATGCAAAATGAACTTTGAGGCTGGACAGGTGGTAAAATTAAAAAAACAGCATCCATGTGGTACTAATGAATGGGAGATTATTCGGACAGGTGCAGACTTCAGGCTGAAGTGTAGAGGATGTGGACATCAGGTTATGTTGGCAAGAAAAATAGTAGAAAAAAATTTCCGAGGATTTGTAGAAAATGTTTGACTTTGTATGTTTGCTTGTGGTATAATATCAATCTGTGGTGTATAACACAACAATTTTCCTTGTTCTTCCAATGATAGGAAGGGCCAGAGACCATAAGGAGGTGCATAAGACATGAACAAGTATGAATTAGCGTTAGTTGTCAGTGCAAAAATCGAAGACGACGCTAGAACAGATGCTGTTGAGAAAGCAAAAGATGTAATTGCTAAGTTTGGCGGTAATGTTACTAACGTTGAGGACGCTGGTAAGAAGAGATTAGCTTACGAGATCCAGAAGATGAAAGAAGGATTTTATTACTTCATCCAATTCGATGCGGAATCTGATGTTCCAGCACAGGTAGAAGCTCAAGTTCGTATTATGGAGCCTGTCATCAGATACCTATGCGTTAGACAGGACGCGTAACGAATAGGAGGAATCCATATGAATAAAGTAATTTTAATGGGACGCTTGACGAGAGATCCTGAGATTCGTTATTCTCAGGGGGAAAGTAATTCAGCAGTCGCAAGATATACATTAGCAGTTGATCGTAGATTTCAGAGAAATGCTGATCAGACAGCAGACTTTATCCCATGTGTAGCATTTGGTCGTTCTGCAGAATTTGCAGAAAAATGGTTAAAGCAGGGCATGAAGATTTGTATTACAGGTCGTATCCAGACAGGTAGTTATACGAATAAGGATGGAGTTAAGGTATATACGACGGATATTATTGTAGAAGAGCAGGAATTTGCTGAGAGCAAAAATGCTGCAGCAGCTAATGGTTCAACTAATTTCTCGGGTGGCGAACGACCAATCCCAAGTGCTGCAAGTGGTGATGGATTTATGAATATTCCAGCCGGCATTGAGGAGGAGCTCCCATTTCAGTAAAATAGGAGGAAATGAAAATGGCATATAATAAATCAGATAAGCCAGAGCGTAGTGATGCTCCGATGAAGAGAAGAACAATCCGCAGAAGAAAGAAAGTTTGCGTATTTTGTGCAGATGAGAACAACTTAATTGACTATAAAGATGTTAATAAGTTAAAGAGATATATTTCTGAAAGAGGTAAGATTCTTCCTAGAAGAATTACAGGTAATTGTGCAAAGCATCAGAGAGCTTTAACAGTTGCAATCAAGAGAGCACGTCATATTGCTTTAATGCCTTACGTAGTAGAGTAGTTACGAGCGAATAACAGACTATCATTATTTTTAGGTAATGATAGTCTGTACAATAGAATATATGCTTCCCTGGCTCAGTTGGTAGAGCAACGCATTCGTAATGCGTAGGTCGTGGGTTCGAGTCCCATGGGGAGCTTTGATGGTAAAAAGAGTTTTGTGTATACAAAGCTCTTTTTTTGTGCAATAAGCCGTCATGCAGAAATTGTGCTTGCACAAATTTCTATATGACGGTCAATGTTCATCGAGCCGCTAGGCGAGATGTCATTGCTTGCACATCGAGTAGGAGCCAGCCTACTCGATTGTATAAAATATTTTTAAAAAAAATGAAACCTTTTTAAAAATGTCACGCTCTCTTAGATAGAAAACGTTAAGAGAGGAGGAAAAATGAATGATAAAAGAAATTGAAGGTACCGTATCTGAACAGTTGGTTTTACTGGAACATTGTATGTTGTTTGCTGTAAAAGAATCAGATGGATGCTATCTCGTTGTTTCCACAAATAGTCAGGCATGCAAGGATGATGTTTTTGTACGAAAAGGGCAAAAGATTCAGGTGCGGGGAGGAACGTTAGATGAGATTACCATTAAAGGAGTTCTCATTACAGAAAAATCACAAATTCATTTACAGTAATGAAAAGACAAGAAGGATAAGAAAATGGAGGAAGAAAGTTATGTATATTATTGAATTTATGAAACGGATGGCAAGAAAATCGAATGTTTGTGTTATTGTATATTTAGTATTAAATGTTGTTGTGATTGGAACAGCTGTTGCATTTTTAACATCATTACCTATGGGAATATCCTTCCTGATTGGTATTGGTGCCTATCTGGTATCTTTAATTGTCGCACTATCACCGATAGGTGAATGGATTTTAAGAAAACAAACAGGATGCAAGAAGATTCGGAGACGGGAACAGTTAGAGTACTTGATGCCGATTTTTCAGGAAGCTTATGATAGAGCAAGACAGCTGGAACCGGGAATTGCAGATGATATTCAACTTTATATCAATGATAATGAGGCACCAAATGCATTTGCAACAGGACGTAAGACAATCTGCATAACAAAAGGATTATTACAACTGCCACCGGAACAGATTAAAGCCATTTTAGGACATGAATTCGGCCATCTGGCACATAAGGATACAGATTTGATCTTAGTCGTAGCAGTAGGAAATATAATTGTAAATTTGTTAATCTTTGGAATCAAACTCTTTATTGAGGTCTGTCATCTGATAATTATGTGTTTAACTTTGTTTTTTGGAGGAAAACACGGTTGGTTGGGAACTATAATGGCTGCGCTTTATCGGTTGTGCCTGATGGCTATTGTAGGAGGATTAAGTTGGCTTTGGACAAAGATTGGTATTGTATTGGTTATGAAATCCAGTAGACAAAATGAATATGAAGCAGATGAATTCTCATTTAACATGGGATATGGAAATGAATTGTGTATGGGATTAGAGAATATCTGTGGAACTGGTGCAAAGGGATTATTTGCCAGTCTGGCAAGCAGTCACCCGGATAAGGATGATAGAATTGCACGACTTCAGGAATTAGGTGCAACATATCGGGTAGAGTGGTAAGTAAAAATAATCTGTTTGGATAGACATTTTGCATTTGATATGATTAAATAGATGATATGGTAGATTCTGGGAGATTTGTTCGCCATTGGTAATAATGAAGAGAAAGAGGAAAAATAATATGAAAAGTACAAATATAATATCAGATGAGTTAAGGCAGGCACTTATTCAATACAAAAATGGCAATAGAGATACTTTTGGGATTATATACATTCAATCCCAGAAGTATGTGTATACATGTATTCATAACGTTATGAAAGGAAATGACAATGTCCAGGATATCATAGAAGATATGATGCAGGAAACTTATGTTGAAGTCAGCAGAAGTCTTGGACAGCTTGAAGATGTAGAACGTTTTTTGCAATGGGCGGGAACCATAGCTACGAGAAAATGTTACGCCTTTCTCACAAAAAATAAACGGTATGTTTTGCTAAATGAGGAGGATACCACCTTTGAGGATTTGGCAGGAGATGAAAAATTTATTCCGGAAGAAGTCATGCAGAGTGCGGAGAAAAGACGGCTTTTAAAGGATATTATTGATAACCAGTTAAATGAGATGCAAAGAATCTGTATTTACGAATTTTATTACAACGAGAAGAAACAATCTCAGATTGCAGAGGAATATGGAATTCCGGAAAATACGGTCAAGACGCATTTATCCCGTGCAAAAGCAAAAATAAAAGAAGGTGTTCTCGATCTGGAGAAAAACAAAAATACAAGACTTTACAGTTTTGCACCTGTTTTTGTGTTATTATTTGCAGATGATTTATCTGCCTGTGTGGTGCCGGAACAGATTGCAGGAAAAGTTCTGTCATCAACGGCATTACAGGAATCTCTTGCTTCTTTGACACAGACCGTGGGAGTGACCGGAGAAGCTGCAGCTGTGGAATCTGCCGGAGGGATGGCCGCAGTAAAGACTGCGGGAGAAACTACGTCAAAATCATTATTGGGTAAATTGGTAGGAAGTAGTTTTTATACGAAAATTATAATTGGTGCGGTGTGTACCGGAATAATAATTGGTACCGGTGCAGGATTTATTATCGATCCAAATCCTAAGGAGAAGACAGTTGAGACCAGCCAAACTACAAGTGAACAGATAATAGAAGACATATCAGAAGAAATAACAGAGGAGACAACTACGGAGATGACCACGGAGGTTGTGACTACGGAGGCTATTGTTGAGGAAGACCAGGAAGTAACATTGGAAGAAGATAAGAACAAGGCAGTAAGTGATTTGTTATCAAATGTATTTTATAGCTTTGGAACAGAACCGGGAGACATTGATTTTAATGATGCGGAAATGAACGTAGACTTTATTGAGAGAACAGTACTTTGGAATCCGGAGTATTTAACGGATGATGTAAATGAAGATTTCTACAACGGAAGCTTTCCAATCAAAGAGTATGCAAAAGAGATCTTTGGCGTTGAAGATTTGAATCTTGAACCTACACCGGATTATTATTACTATACTGTGGAAGGAGATAACATTCGTTTTAATGATGGGATGACTGAGGGAGATTTTCGTTATTATGCAACTGTCACCAAGACCATCAAGCGGGCTGATGGTACATATGAAATCTACGGTTATACAGAAGGAAAATATGCGGATGGTCAAATACACGTACGGGAGAACTTTAGACTGATTGCCGTAGAAAATGAAAAGAGTCCTTATGGGTTCCGGATTCTTCAGTTGACATGTGGGGTGGAAGCAGTAACGGAATAAAAATTGAAAAAAATATAAATATTTGAAACTTTTTTGAAACGAACCTTCTCTCTTAGATAGAACGTTAAGAGAGGAGGTTTTTCTATTTGAAAACAAAACAAATGCAGTCAAAAATTACGAATATGGAGGATAAGATTATGAGAAAGAAACATGTGGCGGGAATACGTACCGCAGGAAAAAAAGCATTATATGTATTAGCAGGAGTTGTAGGTATTAACATGGGAATTATGACAATGTCACTACCGGATGTACGTGCATTTGCGTCCTATAATTCTATGGTGTACTATTCGGATGTAGTAAAGAGCAGTCAGCTTTTAAAATCCATGGATGCAGAGGAAAAAGTAAATGATACAGATGACAATAAGATAATGGATCATACAGAATGTTGGGGAACCAGAGACTGTATTGAGGTTACCATGCCGGAGGATGGAACATTAAAGCTGCATATGAAGAATACGTCTGGTTATTGGATGTATGGAAGTCAGTTAGAGATATATACCAACAAGAATTTATCACATAAGTTAAGTTCAGCAAGTATCAGCGTAGATGGTGGAGGAGAAGGAGACTCCAGCATTTATTTGGAAAAGGGTACTTATTATATTTTTGTTACTTCCAGCAATTATGAAGGAAATGAGTTTGTGGAAGGAGAACCGCATTTAAGCCGTAGAACTGAGGTATGGGCAGGTTATGTAGCACAGGAACCAATCTTTTCAGTTCAGAGTGTGGATCTGTCAGAAGATAAATCCAGTGCGACGATTACCTTGAATCTTCCAACTGCTTATTCGACACTTCGGGTAGAGGATTATTATATCGATTATGAAGATTTGAGGAATGGAACAAAATGGGAGACGGACAGCCGTGCCAATATGATTGAGTATAATACGTATACTGTGAAGAAAAATGGCTGGTATACTTTCCGTCTGGCATTAAATAGTGAAGATAAGGACGCAAAGGGCTGGGGATATCTGTGTCATGTCAAAGTAGACGGCATTGGAGGAAAAGCATATAAAGAATTAGATGAGGCAACCGATAATCTGCCGGAAATAACGATAGATGGAGAGACAAAGGTGGTTCCTTCCATATCCGGTTATCGCGATTTTAAGAAAAAAATCAATGAGGAAATGGAACCTGTTTATTCGGTGCATGCGTATAGACAGACGGTAAAGAATTTCTCTGTTAATATGAAAGAAGCGGGAAGTCTTTGCATTTCAGGATATTCTCAGGCAAGAAATGGAACCTACAATAACACAACCGTCAAATTATATGCGGATAAAAAGCGGACAATGGAGATTGGATCTGTTGAGATATCCGGTGCAAAAACTGTGACATGGTCTTTATTGCCGGGAACGTATTACGTGAATGTTACAACATCCGGAAACTCGTCCGAATTAAATGATACCGAGTATGCGGAACGGAGCTTCTACTTATATGCAGGTTGTATTGCATCCAAACAGGTTATGTCACAGGATGTGACTTTATCAGAGGATAAATCCGGTGCAACCATAAAGTTTCATTTTGCAAAGGAATTAAAAGGAGTAACCTATTATTTGTACGATTATAAAGTGAATAAATGGCAGCTTGTTAACCAGACTGCGGGGGCAACGATAAAAGTAGATAATTCTACACTTGAAGTAACAAAGAATGGAGAATATACAGTTTACATTAAAGGTGTGAATAGTAAAGATTATCCTTCAGCGTATATTGATACGTTTTGTGTCACAGGAATTGATGGTAAGGAGTATGAAAAGGAAACGAAGGCGGCACCACTTGATGAGATTCCCTATGCATATTCTTCGGCAGACTTGCTTGACAATGTAGCACAAGGACAGGAACCATTTCTTACCATACCTTATACAGCGTGGGATGTATATAATGGTCTCATAAATTAAGACACTTTTTCGGACAAATTTTAATGAATCTGAT
>CAMEFI010000055.1 GCA_945915475.1 uncultured Clostridium sp.
CCACTGGATAGCAGAGTTTTCCTGCAATTGTGGAAGCATCAATTCTATCGAACACCTCTATATAAATGGTTTTAGCCCCCATCAGCTTACCAATCCAAAAAAACGGAATTGCAGGCGCAGCTCCAGAACTGATAATGAGATCTGGCTTCTCTTTAGGCAGGATTTTCAATGCTCTCCATGTGTTGATAAGAAGGGCTTTTATAGAACGGTTAGAAGGATAATAAACTGAGTACATCTTCTCTCCTTTAAGCAGAGAGCGTGCATCTTCCTTATCAAATGTAACCCAAAATCTATCCTTATCTTGCCAGAAAGGCTTTAACATATATAAATGTGTGAGATGTCCGCCAGATGAACCAACTAGACATACTTTTAATTTCTTCTCTGCCATCTTTACACTTCTCCTCGCATTTATCTTTTCTTCCTCTACTTCAAAACCCATCTACCTCACATCCCTCTATCCTTTATTACTTCTCCAGCTCCCTTCGGAGCGGTTTTATAGAATAGAGGTTTTGTGGGTGATAGGTGTTGTGCTTGATTGTTTTTTATCAAAACTCTTCCGGATATAATCCTTCTTTAACCAATCTCTCAATACTCTCTCTAACAGCCGGACCATCTTCCTTATAGGTCATGCCGTACCAGGTATCATTGCTCTTAAGCACCTTCACATCTATTGCATTCTTCTCAAGCAATTCTCCAATATAAGTCGGAATCAGGAATTCTCCCTGACCACCATTCTCAAAGAACTCTGCAAAGCCTCTTTCAAGCAAATCCATGAACTCTAGTCTCAATCCCCACATATTCATGGAAACTAAACTTTCCATATCCAGTTCTGTGTCCTTGCTGATCCCCTTTGTTTCAACAACTTCTTTGAGCCAGCCATCTTCCTCAACACAGATGCCTCTGGTAACAGTACCGTTATCGGATAATGTATTCTTAAGAACAAATCCTGCCATGCAGCAGTCTCCACCGTTCTTTAAATATTCAGCCAGCTTCACAAATCCTTCTTTACCGTAGTAATCATCAGCATTGATAACCACAAAAGGTGAATCAATCGCCTTTCTAGCCGCCAATATTGCCTGTCCAGTACCCCAAGGCTTAGTTCTATTTATTGTTTTTTCTTTGTACTTCTCAGGCACATCATCTATTTCCTGAAATGCGTATTCTATCTGAATTTCCTTGTTCTTCATTCTCTGACCAATAACTGCATCGAAATCCGCAAGGAGGTCTTTTCTAATTACAAACACAACTTTGTTGAATCCGGCTTCCATCGCATCATAGATGGAATAATCCATAATGATATGTCCTCTGGCATCTACAGGCTCTAACTGTTTTATGCCGCCACCAAAGCGACTACCAATCCCGGCTGCCATAATTAACAATGTTAAATCCATTTCTTTCATATCCTCTCCACCCTCTCGGGCTTTTCTTCTTTTCTCTTCTCCTACCCCACTCACCCAGTGTCCTTTACCCTTATCTTTTACCCTCATTTAAACTTCCTACTTGAACCTAATCTTTCAGGGAAGGTATTAGTGAAAATGGTTAGAAATAGTACATATAAGGTAGGGCGGAAAGAATGGGGAACCAATAGTATTGAACATTTTCTAAAAAAGCAGCTACAACCAATCTATATCCTAATTCCTCAGACAGAATTCTACAGTAATGATAAAGAGAAGTTTTTCTTCATTATATCCAACAATTTTATGCACAAAAAAATACCCTATTCAGGGTATAGCTTCGCCATTCCAACATGGCAAACGCATCTTGAATAGGGTATTTTCTATGTCCATCTCTTCATAAAACGCGCACCAGGCGACGATTCTACTCCAAAACTTCTTATGATATGTATGGTTCGGACAGTATTCCCATACCATCCAATAACAAATTTCAACATTTGATAGGATATACTATAATTGTCGAAAAGTCAATATTTATGCTGTAATATTGATGTATTTTGTCACAATTCCCAAGAAACTTTGTATTATCTGCATATTTCTTGTAATTATAACGATAGTTACACCAATATTAACGAATGTCAAATTCAGAACCTGCATATAATACTAAAAACAATCGTTGCGGAGGCAGTATGAATTCCTTAAAATCATCCACCATACTTGGAATCTGTTTTGTTCTTATAATAGGAACCCTTTCTCATTTTGTATACGAATGGACAGGTGAATCTTATATTACGGGATTCTTTTTTCCTGTAAATGAATCCACTTGGGAACACATGAAATTAATCTTTTTCCCCATGTTGTTATATTCCTTTTATATGAAATGGAAACTTCAAGACAGCTACCCCTATATTGGAGCTCCCCTCATGGCAGGAATCTTAGCCGGAACTGTTTCCATCCCTATCATCTATTATACTTATACCGGAATCCTTGGTTACCATACACTGGTATTGGATATCCTTACCTTTGTTGCTGCTGTACTGATTGCATTTACAGCTACCTACCGGCTTACTAAGTCCTGCAAAGCACAAAAATACAGATTTATTCTTCTCGGAACTGTCATTTTTCTCATGCTCTGCTTCTTTGTGTTCACTTATGCACCGCCTGATATTGGATTATTTCATTTGTAATCTCTGCTTTTCCTTGAAAGCATAAAAAATCAACGCATTGGGGCATAAAAATAAGGACCATGTATTTCTACACGCTCCTCGTTAATATGAATAAATTAATTATCTTTTTTATATCTGGCCCAAAATGCAATACCGTCTTGTTCAATTTCAGAAACATCCTGAATCATTCAAGAATTTGCAGTACCGCTCAAAAATATCCATCATTTTCTTGTATTCATTTTAAACAGAAATAACACATGCTTCATTATAATTTGGAATCTTTGTATCATGTGTCACAAAACTCATACCTTCCGCTTTTGCTTGTGCCAGCATAAGTCGGTCAAACGGATCATTGTGATCTTGAATATCCTTATGATATACTAACGATTCCAATTTCTGAACATGCTTATCCTCAATTGCTAACATCTGATATCCCATCTGTTTACAGTACTCGGAAAATTGTTTACCACTTATCATGATTTTGTCCGGTTTTGACATATGCTTAATTGTTGTTTCCCATACAGATGCCGTACTGTAATATATTTCATTTTGAGAATCCAAGATCAAATTTCTTGCTTTTACTGATAATTTCGGGTTATCATTCATTGCCCATAACACAACATGTGTATCCAACAAAATCTTCATTACATCACCCCAAACATCTTTGCAATATTATCATTCATTTCATCGAAATCATAATCGTCATCATATAATCTCTGACCTTTAGCGACTCCGATTCTTTTGAAATCAACTTCCGTTTCAGCCTTTTCTTCCGGCTGCATAAAACGATTAATCATATCCAAAATAAATTGCAAATTATCATCAGAAAGCTTTGTCACCTTATCAACCACTTCTTGCTGTAATACTGACATAGATATCACCATCCTTTTTATAGTTCAAACTTGCCTCGTAATTCATATTATACACATATTACAGCATCCATACAATCATTTTTTACAACCTCGATGTTGGATTTGCTTAAGCATAATGATATGCTTGTATACTTTCGATTTCTTCTCCTAAATTCATTTTTGCATTACAGAGATCGATATCATTTTGAATATCCAGAACAATCATGGTGTCTGACACCAATGTTTCCAATGTTTACATTTTAGGATATAAATCAATCATTAGTATTTCAACTTCAAAAAAACTTATTCTTCCATTATTACTTTCGTTCATCATATAATTTATCACTTCTCTTTGCGTCACTTTATAAAATCTTATATGATATTGCATGGAATCAAAACATTCTTCTCATCAATTGGAAATACCGTATCCGTCATACATACAATACCACCATTCGATACTTCTAACGAGCTTTTCTCTAACAAACCGAAACTTCGGATACACTTTTTCTCCGGATTCGTTGCTTTTTTAATTTCAATCGGATACAGTTTTCCCTCTCTCTCAATTACAATATCGATTTCTTTCTGATTCGTATCCCTATAAAAGGTCATATTTACTTTTCTAGGTGAATATTCAAAAGTTCTCAAAAATTCACCTACCACATAATTCTCAAAGTAATGACCACTTGCAGCTCCATTCATAAGCGTATCTGCACTGGTCCACATGGACAAATACGCACATAGCCCCGTATCACAAAAATACAGTTTAGGCGTTTTCACAAGCCGTTTCAATTCATTATTCGAAAATGGCTCCAGCAAAAAAATCAATCCCATTGTCTGGAGAATTTTTACCCATTCTTTTGCCGTTGCAACAGACACATTAGCAGCCGCCGCTATATCAGAATAATTCAATAAATTACCGGCAAAGGATGCACATGCTCTCAATGCTTTCCGGAAACCTGTTGTGTCTGAGATACCATTATCATCAACCGCGTCCCGCATGATATACGTATCAATATACGATTCATAATACGCCTGAAGCTGTTCTTCATTCATATGAATTGTACCTGGCATTCCACCACGCCAAATTTGATGATACACGCTAATAATGTTGTTCTCAGGAAATTGTTTCTGCCGCGATAACAACTTTGATAGCTCAAAATCCAATTCCTCCACGTCACACAATCCAAGCTTTTCCCTTTGGGATAAGCTGTACATTTTAAGAATACAGACCCGCCCTGCCATGGATTCTCTGGCTTCTTTCAGCATTTTCTTACTTTCCGAACCCGTCAGCCAGAACATTCCACATTCCTCTGTCTCATCACACATCATTTTGATTGTTTCGAATAATTCCGGTGCTTTTTGAACTTCATCAATTAAAATCGGCGGTTTATACATCTGGAAAAAAAGCTTTGGATCACTTCTTGCCAATTCCCTGTCTCTGAAATTATCCATTGTTACAATCGTCCTATCTTCCTTTTCTGCCAGTTTTTTTAACATTGTTGATTTTCCAACCTGCCTGGCTCCCGTAACCATAATAGCCTTAAACACGGAATTCATACTCAAAAATTTTCTCTCGAGTTCTCTTGTAATATATTTCATGTAAACCCACCTCAAAAAATTAAGTTTGATTTATAGTATACTGTAAACCAAACTTAATTATACACGATATTTACGAAATATTCAAGGGGATAAGGAATCATCCCCCCATATTAATAATCACATACTCCCGAAACTCCGGCAGTGTAAAATACACAAATCCTCTTTCCTCCGTATCAATCAAACCTTTTTTCTTTAACCGGTCTCTATATGGATTGAATTCATTTGTTTTCAAGGACAAAACACTTCGGATTTCTTTAATCTTTCCATCCGTAGACTTTGCGATTCCATAACAGACTTTCCTATCCTTATTGGATAATTCCGACCAGATCTTATCATACACATACTCACTCAGATACTGGCGGTATTCATTTACAACACTCTTATAATTGCCATTTTTCTGCCAGGTCAGATATCCCAACACCTGAAAAGCAAAAGGATATCCCTTTGTCATATTAGCCATTTCTAATGATTTTGCATCATCTAGTGAAAAAATCTCCTGATATCTTGCTTTCACAGCCCCTTTATCCAAAGGGATTAGTTTCACTTTCGGTGCTCGGTATAAAAACGTTAAATTCTTCTCATTCTGTAATGCATCAATATTTTCAAACAGTCCTGTCATCAATAAGAACAACGGGTATTCTTTGCGTACAAAGAGCTGAAAGGAGCTGGCAAACACTTTCATGGATTCATTACTCGTTGCCTCATCAATGGTAACCAATACCCGTTTATTTTTCTTTTTCACAATCTGCAGCATAGCCTCAATTGCATTTTCAATATCGAAAAACGGCTCTGCCTTTTCGATGGAAACTCCAATTCCTAATACAGATAAGTCAATCTTAGCCTTTATAAACAAGTCTTTCATATCTTTGTAATCATACAACTTTGCCGCAAAGCTTTCCAAAAGATTACGGTCTGGATTCAGTTCTAGTACAATCCACTCTTTCTCTGCCGAAAAATGTCTTGCAATATCGTTCAGCATTACCGTCTTGCCGGTTCCACGTACACCTGTAATCATGTATATTTGCTGATTCATCATTTCAGAAGAAAAAGAATCAATAATTTCACTCGTCTGTGCCAATCGGGATATGGATTCATATGGACTTTTTCCAAAAACCAATGTAAATGGATTCTGCATACGCATCTTCTCCTTTTACTCTTCTTTACTCTTTTTTACTATTTTTACTCTTCTTTACTCTTTTTGTCAAGGAATTTCCTTTCAAACTTTTTCATATATAACAACCCCCTCATCCTCAATGCTTTGACGTAAATCTAATGAAATCATGTCACTACTTAGATTCACTACGTCAAACATCAACAATGTCCGTATATCTTCTACCCTGTCACAAAACTCTAAATAATCTTTCGCAGAATGAAAATATGCAGCAAGATCAATATCACTACGCTCACTGCACTGACCGGTTGCTCTTGATCCAAAAAGAATAAGCTGACGCAACTCAAATGTTTCTGCTAGTTTTTTTAAATCTTGTAAAATATAATTCTCTAAAACCATATAAGCACCTGCCTAATACCTACTCTGCATTATTTTATTATCAAAATAAACGAATGTCAAATTCAGAACCTACATATACTACAAAAAACAATCGTTATGGAGGCCGTATGAATTCCTTAAAATCATCCACCATACTTGGAATCTGTTTTGTTCTTATAACAGGAACCCTTTTTCATTTTGTATACGAATGGACAGGTGAATCTTATATTATAGGATTTTTTGTTCCTGTAAATGAATCTACCTGGGAACACATGAAATTAATCTTTTTTCCGATGCTGTTATATTCGTTTTATATGAACCGGAAACTGCAAAAAAGCTTCCCTTGTACCTGTTCTTCCCTCATGGCAGGAATCTTAGGTGGAACCGCTTCCATTCCCATCATCTTTTATACGTATACCGGAATCCTTGGTTACCATACTCTGGTATTGGATATACTAACCTTTGTTGCATCTGTGCTGATTGCATTTATAACCACCTACCGGCTTGCAAAATCCTGCAAAGCGCACAAATACAGGTTCTTTCTGTCAGGATCAATCATCCTCCTTACACTCTGCTTCTTTATATTTACCTATAACCCTCCCGATATTGGATTGTTTCTCATCCCAAATCAGAAAATTTTATCCTGTCTTCCGCTTCCTCCATCAGCTGTTTTCTCAGCCATTCCGGTTTCTTCACCGTGACCTCCGGACCAAATCCTCGTATCCAACGAATCACATCCGGTGCAATTGCCACGTTCTGGTAAAAATGCAGCCCGTCCTGCTTCTCTTCCAAACGTCTTGCCCGATTAGCCTCATATTCCTTCACATAACGGATACTGTCACCGGTGAAGACAAGCTCCAGTTCCTCTTCCTGATCTCCGGAAAGCTTCAGCAGTCTCTCCGGTTCTTTTTCCTTCTGTTCCGTAAAATGTTCGTCCAGCACCTTAATCTTGCGGATTCTGGAAAGCCGGAACCGCCTTACTGTCTTACGCAGTTCACAAAAGCCTTCTACACAAAGATAGGAATCCATTAACAATAAGCGATAGGGATGAAGAATCCGCCGACTGCAGGTATCACTGGAAAAACTATAATACTCCATCTCAATCTTGTTCTGGCTGTCAATCGCATTTTGTATGCTCTTCTCAATCCTGCTATCCACCTGGTCAACCGCTCCCACGTTTCCCCCTGCCGGTTGAAAATGTCCACACAGTTTTTCAAACTGTAGCTGATTCAAAGAAGCGGAATGTTCCACAATCTTATTAATCAACCCGATTGCATGACTTCCCATATCCAGGTGTGCATACTCCTTAAGCATCTCCTTGGCAAACGCCAGCGAAGCCAGATCCTCAATGGTAAAATCCACATTTTTCAATGTATATTTATCCGCATAATAATACGTCTTTCCCCCTCGTTCTTCCTCTCCAATTCCATAATTCAATGAAAGTTCATCAATATCGCGAAGAATCGTTCGTTTCGTCACATCAATGTCCCACCGATGTAGACGCTCCATAATCTCCTCTGCCCGGTAGCCTTTCGGATTCTCTGACAGTAGCGACAATATATATATCTGCCTCTGTGATACTGAGACATCTCTTCCTTTCTCACTCATTATTTTCTCTCCTATCTTCATATTCTTCTATAGGTGTTTGCGAAACGCTTTATCGCAAAATGTATACTTTTTAAAACACATTTTATCTTCCTTGGAGATGCTACAGGGAACGTGTTTCTAATATTTTTTCTTGACGCGCGGCCTTTTAGAAATTCACTGCT
>CAMEFI010000056.1 GCA_945915475.1 uncultured Clostridium sp.
AAAAAGTGACGTCAGCATTGCGAAAAATTACCTTTCAGAACAGGAAATGCGTTCATTAGAGCGTATTGTATCTGCTTATTTGGATTTGGCAGAAGACCGTGCAGAACGTCATATTCCGATGACGATGGAGGACTGGTCTAAGCGTCTGGATTTGTTTCTGATGGCAGATGACAGAGAGGTTCTTCAGGACGCCGGGAAAATCACCGCAGAAATTGCCAAGGCAAAAGCTGAAACTGAATTTGAAAAGTATCGTGTTGTTCAGGACAGATTATTTATGTCTGACTTTGATAAATACATGTTGGAATTAGAGGAAAATGCAAAGAAATAAAGCGTTGATTTCAGGTCGAGACGGTGAAATTCGGCAACTCAACTCTGTGGAGTGTATTGGACCATCAGGTGCCAGTGTAGCTTCACTATGTGGAAATACGCTGGTCTCTACTGTCTCAACTGTGGAGACAGTGGTAAACCGCAGCTACAGAAAAATGCCTGCATTATTATAGTAGCAAAGGGGATATATCGACCACTTTCCGAATACTTCAATAGTTAAGGCCTCGGTTTTGCTGTTGAATATGAGTGATTTTCAAAGTGTATATTTTGCATTTCTGCAAGCGTGGACTTGTTTCCTTTTTGATATGATATGTTTCCGCGAACAAGCGGTCATTCTGACATCAATCAGGAGGTATCGTTCCATGTGGAGAGTTGTGTGTTGCTATGTCGGGCTGATACTTAAATATGAAATAGATAACGTTAATGGTATAAAAAATATATCAATAGTAGATTGCAAAGTGTATAATGAAAGGTTATTCGCAAGAGGATTAAAATCGGTTCTTATTTGTTAAGAATATAGATGAAAAGTAGTATGCGGGAATATCATGAAAACTCATTTACCCTTACCGTTGGCAGGGAAGAGAGATTATTGCTTTCGGAGTCATCCGGTATGGATTTGAGATATTCCGTATCTCCATTGTGGGCAACACCTACCCCTTTAATCTGCCCATTTTTTGCAAGTGCAACCCCCTCTTCGCGACTGACAATCCGGTTGTCGGATAACTGATATCCTGATATTTTGCCGCTCTTTTTTACAAGGCCTGTAATGCTTGCAGCATCTGCGGCAGGTGTTGGAATTTCGTCCATGGCAAGTTTTGGAAGTTCGGTTCTCATTTCGGTATTCATATGATTTCCTTTCTGTTTGATCAAAAACGTCAGTGTTTTGTAGATTCTGTGTATAGTATTTGCGTTAATTCCTTAAAATATTCTGGAAAATATGACATTTGTCATGTGCAGATATGACGCTGTTCACTTATCACAGGAGAAAGAAATATGGTATAGTCTATGTAACAAAATTAAGTGAAACAACTATAATAGGATCTTTTAGAACAGGGAGGACATTATTTATGAAGAAAGCAAAAAATATAATATGGGGAGTTAACATAATTGGAAAGCACTCCGATTATACCATAGATGTGAATAAAGGAGCGGGAGAGTATACCATAGATGGTGAGAAGGTTCATGATAATGCAAAGATTGGCGATGGAACCAATTCCCTTCAGTTGGATGGAGGAATCGGGAAGGTTAAGGTAGAGTTTCGGACAGATGATAATTAAGAACATTATGCGAGGTGTAGAGGGATGAATATAGAAGAGATCTTACGTGGTGGTAAATTCAAAAAACTCCTTGATAAAACAATGGCGGATATAAAAGAAAAGAGCAATCTGAATCGGTTGGAACTAGAGGTAATCTATCTGTTATTTCACTATGATGATGTTACCACATTAACGGATATCTGTCAGTGTACACAGATGAATAAAGGGCATATATCAACGACATTGGATAATTTGGTGAAAAAGGGTTATGTGATTTGTAAACGGGATGAAAATGACCGTCGTTACGTGAAATATCAATTGACAGAAGCTTCTACTCAGATTCGCATGGAGATTGATAAACTCTGGGGTGATTTGTTAACCCGGATTGTATCCGGGATTCCCCGGGAAGAACTGGAAATATTTAGCAAGGTTGCAGAGCAGATCAATCACAATATCGATGAATTGTTATAAAAAAGGTTAAAAAAATTTTTAAAAAAGGGGTTGACATCTTTTTTATCCGTGTTATAATGCTCTCTAAACAAAAGGTTTGGAAACAAACTAATATATGCTTCGGAAGAAGCATATATTTTTTACACATGTACTAGCACTCAACAAAGTCGAGTGCTAACAAAAGAAAGCGAGGTAATTATTATGCAGTTAAGACCATTAGGAGATCGAGTTGTTTTGAAACAGCAGGAGCCGGAGGAACAGACAAAGTCCGGAATCATATTACCGGATAGCGCGAAGGAGAAACCACAGGAAGCCATTGTAGTGGCAGTAGGACCTGGTATTCAGAAAGATGGAAAGAAAGTAGAGATGCAGGTGAAAGAAGGAGACAAAGTCATTTATTCTGAGTATTCAGGAACAGATGTCAAATTAGAGGATACAGAATATATTGTAGTGGGTCAGAATGATATTATTGCAATCGTAGAATAGTGTGATAAGGGATTACCTCTTCAGATAGAATCATACATCAGAAATAGAAAGAAGGAACAAAATTATGGCAAAGGATATTATGTTTGATATTGATGCGAGAAAAAAGATGGAAGCAGGTGTGAATAAACTTGCAGATACAGTTAAGGTTACAATCGGCCCGAAGGGAAGGAATGTTGTTTTGGACAAATCCTATGGAGCACCACTGATTACCAATGATGGTGTGACAATTGCAAAAGAAGTGGAGTTAGAAGACCGCTATGAGAATATGGGAGCACAGCTTGTAAAAGAAGTTGCAACCAAGACCAATGATGTAGCAGGTGATGGTACCACAACAGCTACTGTTTTGGCACAGGCAATGGTGAATGAGGGAATGAAGAATATCGCAGCCGGAGCCAATCCTATTATTCTGAGAAAAGGAATGAAAAAAGCCGCTGATACAGCAATTGATTCCCTTGTAGGAATGAGCAGACCGGTAACAGGAAAAGAACATATTGCCAAGGTAGCCGCTATTTCCGCAGGAAATGAAGACGTTGGTCAGATGATTGCAGATGCCATGGAAAAGGTTGGAGAAAATGGTGTTATTACCATAGAAGAGTCCAAGACCATGCAGACAGAGATTGATGTCGTAGAAGGTATGCAGTTTGATAATGGATACTTATCTGCTTATATGTGCGATGATCAGGAGAAAATGGTTGCCAATATGGATCATCCATATATCTTAATTACGGATAAGAAAATTTCAAATATCAAGGATATTCTTCCGATATTAGAGCAGACCATGCAGCAGGGAAGACAGGTTCTTATCATTGCAGAAGATGTAGAAGGTGAAGCATTGACAACACTGATTCTTAACAGACTTCGCGGTACTCTTAAAGTTGTAGCAGTGAAAGCACCGGGTTATGGCGACAGCCGTAAGGAAATGCTTCAGGATATTGCTACTCTGACAGGTGGACAGGCCATTTTGGATGACCTGGGTATGCAGCTTAAGGATGTTACACTGGATATGTTAGGACAGGCAAAATCCGTTAAAGTAACAAAGGAACATACAACCATCGTAGATGGTGAGGGAAGCAAGAAAGAGATTGAAGATAGAGTGGCATCCATTAAGCGTCAGATTGCAGAGACAACATCTGATTATGATCGTGACAAGTTGATGGATCGTGTCGCTAAGATGGGCGGCGGTGTTGCAGTGATCAAGATTGGTGCTGCAACAGAGACTGAGATGAAAGAGGCGAAGTACCGTATGGAGGATGCCTTGAATGCTACCAGAGCTGCTGTATCAGAAGGAATTATTGGTGGAGGTGGTTCTGCTTATATTCATGCTCAGAAAGCTGTGAATGAAATGCTGCCTGCCTTAAAAGGGGAAGAGAAGACCGGTGCAGAGATTGTGGCAAAAGCTTTGGAAGCACCTCTACGTGCAATAGTGGAAAATGCTGGTTTAGAGGGCGCTGTTATAATCAACAAAGTGAAAGAATCAGACCCTGGTATGGGATTCGATGCGGTTTCTGAACAGTATGTTAACATGGTAGATGCCGGAATTATTGATCCGGTTAAAGTTACAAGAAGTGCACTTTCCAATGCAGTAAGTGTATCTGCCACTTTGTTGACAACAGAAGCAGCAGTCGCTGATGTGAAAGAGGCAGCACCGGCAGCTCCTGCACAACCGGATATGGGATATTAATGAAAACATCATAAGAGAAAAGAAACCATTTCATCATAGAACACAAATGCTCGGGAATTGATTGTTAGGGGGAGTGACCATCCGTTACTTCCCCTGTTTTACTTTATAGGATTAGGGTGTCAAAAGCCCATTTCAAATTTGAGATTTGGCACCTTGCACAAAAATAGATTGTTTGCATTCCATTGCGCTAACCGTTCCAATGAGCCTCTAAGCGCAAAAATCATTTAAATAATCTATTTTTGTGCAATATGCCATCCAAGTTTTTGAAAATGGGCTTTTGACACCCTAATCTTTATAGGAAATGTGTGAAGAGTTGAATGGAACAGGATTCAGCCTGCCCCATCAGATAGAATTGGAGGAGATTAAAATGACAGTAATACCAAGTTATGGAATGATTATTGTTCCGGGAGTGACATATTATTTTCAGAATAGTTATTTCAAAGAAATCACTGAAAAAGATATTGAGAAAGATACAGATATTATATTTGCCCTATTAAAAGAAAATAAGAAAAAGAGTGAGACAGAAGAAAAAGATTTTTATCCAATAGGAGCATTGGGACATGTTATAGATAAGGATGAACAGGGTACCGTTGCCATTAAAGTGACCGCGAGGGTTAAGATCAATGAAATGGTTGTTACAGATAGCAGCATCACGGCAGAGTATGAGACACAAAATGATATATTAGATGAAGATGAACAGACAGAGGATGAAAGATTTCAGGGATTAAAGACCGGACTTCTCAAATTTGTGAGCCGTTACCAATGGGGTATTATGGCTCGGAATTATATCATGAATTGGAAAACAATCGATGAAATGGCAGCTGCCATGTCACAATATCTTTATATAGACAATGAAGAAAAATATAAGATGCTGGAAACAGACAAGGTATCGGAAAGACATCAGTTGATGGAAAAGGCAATCTATGAATTGATGGAAGTGGCAAGTGTATCAGATGAAGCACAGAAAAAACAATCTACCATGAATGAGCAGATCCTCCGGGAAGACGCCATTCGAAAGCAGATGAATGTGCTTCAGAAGGAACTGGATGAAATGCATCCGGAAAGCATGTCTGATATTCGGAAATTTGAATTAAAGATTGAAAATGCCGGTATGAATGAAGATGCAAAAAATGAAGCAGAGAAAATCCTGAATCGAATGAAACAGGAAGGTGAAAACAGTCATGAATATGGAATGCTTTACGATTACCTGGATTTTGTGACTTCATTGTCATGGAAGAAAGAAGAACCGGCAGATATCGATCTGAAGGAAGCGGAAAAGATTCTGGATGAAGAGCATTACGGCTTAAAAAAGGTAAAACAGCGTATTATTGAGCAGATTGCAGTGATGAAATTAAACAAAAAGCAGTCAGGATCTATTTTATTATTTGTAGGTGCACCAGGTACAGGGAAAACAAGTATTGGTCAAAGTGTGGCAAAGGCGTTACATAGAGAATATGTGAGAGTGAGCCTCGGAGGAATTCGGGACGAAGCAGAGATTCGTGGACATAGAAGAACATATGTGGGTGCAATGCCGGGAAGGATTATGGAGGGAATGAAACGCTCCGGTGTATCGAATCCGGTTATGGTATTAGATGAGGTGGACAAGCTGGTGAAAGCCTTTGATGGCGATCCTTCCAGCGCTTTATTGGAAGTGTTGGATCCGGAACAGAATTCGAATTTCACTGATCATTATATGAATGTTCCATATGACCTATCGGATGTCCTGTTTATCTGCACAGCAAACAGTACAGATACCATTCCGGAGCCATTGTTAAATCGGATGGAGGTAATTGAATTCCAGGGGTATACAGAAAATGATAAAATGAATATTGCAAAGAAGCATTTGCTCCCAAAGGCAATGAAAAATTGTGGTATTAAGAAACAGAATTTTGTGTTGTCTGAGAAGGCGCTTCGTACCATTATTTCCGATTACACCATGGAGGCAGGTGTTCGTGGTCTGAAAAAGAGAATAGACAGTTTGTGCAGAAAAACCGCTGTTTCTATTGTGAAGGAAGAATCCGAAAAAGTATCTGTAAATGTCAATAATCTAAAAGCGTATCTGGATATGAGACCAATTCATCATGATAAGGCAGAAGGTAAGAAGAAACCGGGAGTGATTACAGGACTTGCATGGACCCAGGCAGGTGGAGATATTTTGTTTATTGAATCTCTGTTTACGAAAGGGGAAGGGAAAATTATTATAACCGGACAACTCGGTGATGTGATGAAAGAATCCGTACAGATTGCAGTAAGTCTGGTGAAATCTCTGTATCCGGAGGCTGAGAAAATGTTTAGAGAAAATGATATTCATATTCATGTTCCTGCCGGAGCAACACCGAAGGACGGACCATCAGCAGGAATTACTTTGACAACGGCCATTGCATCTTTAGTAACCGGGAAATCTGTTTCACCCAAATATGCTATGACTGGGGAGGTATCTCTTCAGGGTAGTGTGATGCCGATTGGCGGTCTGCCGGAAAAACTGTTGGCGGCTGTCCGTGCAGGTGTAAAAACAGTTTTTATTCCGAAAGACAACAAAGAAGATTTGGAAGATGTAGCCGGCGAAGTAAAGGAAGCTCTTGAAATTATAACGGTAGAACGGTGCGAAGATGTTCTGACACAGTTGGGATTACTGGAAGGAAAATAGTGGATAATAACGAGTGCTTGTCAGCGGTCGCAAATACTGATACTATATTATATGTGAAGAAATGGATATGACAATGATGGGAACAATATTATGAAAAAATGAGGACAGTTAAGAGAGAAAGAGGTATCAGTGTATGAAGATTTTAGTAATAGGTGGCAGCTATTTTTACGGCCGTGTATTTGTTATGGAGGCTGTTAAAGAGCATGAGGTTACGGTGGTAAACCGGGGGACATACAGCATGGAGAAAATGGGTGTTACCCAGATCACAGGAGATAGAGGTGATTCCGGTCTGTGGCAGTCGGTGACGGAAGATTATGATGTTCTGGTGGATTTTTGTGGCTATCAGCAAGGGGATATAGCCAATGTTTTAGAGCATATAAAAGGGCAGGTCAGACATTATATTTTTATCAGTACGGTGGATGTTTATCAGCGGGGAATATCCGGCTGCAAAGAGGAGGATACTCCCTTGGAAGAACGGCAATTTCCCGGAGAAGCAGGGCAGTATATTGCTGGAAAGGTGGCTTTAGAACGAGAAGTGAAGATGGAGTGCGGGAAAAGGAAAATACCCTTTACTATTCTTCGCCCGGCGATTCTATATGGACCATTTAATTATGCACCGAGGGAGGCTGTCTTTATCCAGTTGATGGTACAACAGGGACTTTTACCAAGAATTACAGATGCGGATGGAAGCTTTCAGATGACTTATGTCAAGGATGCCGCACAGGCGGTGCTCCGATGCATGGGTAATGAAAATGCCTATGGACAGAGTTATAATCTGTGTGGCGACGAGCTGGTTACTTATGATATGTTAGCGGATGTGTTGCTGAAAGGTTATGCAAGTGTTATACGGGAAACAGGTGAAATGCCGGTGAAAGAGATTCCTATGACGGTTCAGGCTGCTACAGAGCAGGGACTGCCTCTTTCTTTTCCTGTGACAAAGCAAGAGACGGAGCTTTGCAGCAATGTGAAGAGTAAGGAGGAGCTTAGAATGCAATACATTTCTTTAGAAGAAGGAATGGCGAGAACCTGTCAGGCATTTTGGAATGTGTATCGTAAATGAAAGAGAAAACAGAGTAGAAGAGAATGCATTTTCCGGGTAGAATCGGAGAGTGCATTTTTTACTTTATAGGATTAGGGGTAAAGTGTTGGAAGGAAATTTTCTTACATGCAAAATGTCAACCTGTTAAAGAAATATGGGTTGACATTTAAAAATATACAAGGTATAATGTGCATCGTACATAATATAGGCAATTGCGAAACTCTTGAAAATGCATATTGAGTTGTGCAGATTTGACAA
>CAMEFI010000057.1 GCA_945915475.1 uncultured Clostridium sp.
TCATCACCATCTAATACAGCCTTTGTCTGCTGTCCCTGTGCATCTGTACCGGCACCTGGCTCAGTCAAACCAAAAGCACCTAACTTCTTACCGGAAGCCAAATCCGGTAAATACTTTGCCTTCTGCTCTGGTGTACCATAAGTCTGAATTGGATCCATGCAAAGAGATGTATGGGCAGATACGATAACACCTGTAGTACCACATACCTTAGAAAGCTCCTCCACACACATAACATATGTTAAAGGATCACAACCCTGACCACCAAACTCCTTAGGAACAGGGATTCCTAAAAAGCCTGCCTTTGCCATTTTCTCAACTGTCTCTCTTGGAAATCTATGCTCTTCATCAATTTCCTGAGCAAGTGGCTTAACTTCCTTCTCAGCAAATTCTCTGAAAAGAGTCTGTGCCATTTCATGTTTCTTACTTAATGTGAAATCCATTTGTAATTATCCTCCTATTACATTCTTCTGCCCACAATTACTGAGCATCAACAGGTGTCTTAGTACGGTCTGCGTTATATACGTAGAATCCCTTACCACTCTTAACACCAAGGTTACCGCCACGAACCATCTTACGAAGTAATGGACATGCACGATACTTGCTGTCTCCTGTCTCTTTATATAATACATCCATGATTGCAAGACAAATGTCTAATCCAATAAAATCACCTAACTCCAAAGGTCCCATTGGATGATTAGCACCAAGTTTCATAGCAGAATCAATACCTGCAATATCAGAAACACCTTCCATTTTAATGAATGCAGCTTCATTAATCATTGGAATTAAGATACGGTTAACAACAAAGCCTGCAGCTTCCTGAACCTGAACAGGAGTCTTACCGATCTCTTCTGAAATCTTAACTATGCTATCTACCGTCTCCTGAGGAGTATTCACACCGGCAATCACCTCTACTAACTTCATACGATCAGCAGGATTGAAGAAATGCATACCGATCATAGGACGTGTAAGTCCATTACCAATCTCAGTGATAGAAAGACTTGATGTGTTAGAAGCAAAGATACACTCTGGTTTTGCAATCTTGTCTAACTCAGCAAATGTTGTCTTCTTAACTTCCATATTCTCAAATGCAGCTTCTACGATCAAATCGCAATCTGCACAAAGATCTTCTTTGAGACCAGGAGTGATACTTGCAAGGATTCCATCTACCTTCTCCTGTGTCATCTTTCCTTTTTCTACAAGTCTTGCATATCCCTTAGCAATCTTGTCCTTACCACCTTCAGCCCATTCCTGCTTGATGTCACAAAGTGCTACTTCATATCCATCCACCTGAGCGAAAGCCTTTGCAATACCCTGACCCATGGTACCTGCACCAATAACGCCAACTTTCATTCTTTTGTCCTCCTAAAATATATTTTTGAAAACATGATTCGAATTCATTTACGTTTCGTTCGAACAATGTTTCCTATTTCACACATTTAGGATGGTCGAATGGACCACCCTAAATATGGTAAAAACAATGTAATTATTTGTTCTGGAAAGGTACAACCTTAAGCTTCTTCTCTTTATCCTTCTCAAGGAAGTTACCCATTCCGGCTTTCTGGTCTTCTGTCTCAAAGCAGTCACCGAATAATTTCTCTTCGATCACAATTGCCTGATCCATATCAACCTGTAATCCATCATTAATTGCCTTCTTGCAATTACGAACTGCAATCGGAGCCTGTGCCGCAATACCTGCTGCCATCTTCTTTGCTGCCGGCATTAACTCTTCTAATGGATATACTGCATTAACAAGGCCAATCCGATAAGCCTCATCTGCTTTGATGTTACGTGCTGTATAGATCATCTGCTTAGCCATACCTGCACCAACCAAACGGGCAAGTCTCTGTGTTCCACCAAATCCAGGTGTAATTCCAAGACCAACCTCCGGCTGACCAAAAACAGCATTTTCAGAACAGATACGAATATCACAGCTCATGGAAATCTCGCATCCACCACCTAAAGCAAAACCATTCACTGCTGCAATCACAGGGATTGGGAATGTCTCTAATTTACGGAATACGTCATTTCCTTTCTTACCAAATGCTTCGCCCTCTGCCTTTGTCAGAGTAGACATCTCTCCGATATCTGCACCTGCAACAAATGATTTCTCGCCGGCACCTGTTAAGATCAAAGCTCTGGTTGTATCAAGATCAACCGCATCCAATGTTGCATTTAACTCATCTAAAACCTGGCTGTTCAAAGCATTCAATGCTTTTGGACGATTGATGGTAATTATACCAACAAATCCTTCCTGCTCATATGTGATAAACTCCATGTGAATATCTCCTTAAAATCATTATTATAATCAGTCTCTCTCAACGATAGTAGCACAACCCATACCACCACCGATACAAAGAGTAGCAAGACCCTTCTTGGCACCCTTCTTCTCCATCTCATGAAGAAGTGTAACAAGAATACGGCATCCTGATGCTCCAACCGGATGTCCAAGAGCAATGGCACCACCATTTGGATTCAACTGTTCATCTGTAAATCCAAGATCTCTCTGCACAGCAATTGACTGAGCTGCAAATGCCTCATTTGCCTCAATGATATCAAAATCTTCAATCTTATATCCCGTCTTAGCCATAACCTTATTGGTTGCAGCAACCGGTCCAACACCCATGATTGCAGGGTCAACACCACCTAATGCCCCGGCAACAAAAGTAGCCATTGGCTTCACACCTAATTCTTTTGCTTTTTCTTCGCTCATAACAACAATAGCTGCTGCACCATCATTAATTCCGGAAGAGTTTGCTGCAGTTACAATACCATCTTTCTTAAATGCAGGACGAAGCTTTGCGATACTCTCTGCAGTTGTTCCAGGACGTGGTCCCTCGTCTGTATCAAAAATAACAGTCTCTTTCTTCTTCTTTACTTCAACAGGAACGATCTCATCCTTAAATGCACCAGACTCTATTGCTGCTGCTGCCTTCTGCTGAGACTTGGCTGCAAACTCATCTAATTCCTGTCTTGTAATACCGTACTTCTCACATACGTTCTCTGCTGTGATTCCCATATGATAATCATTAAACGCATCCCATAATGCATCATTTACCATGGTATCAACCATAGTATTATTACCCATTCTATATCCAAAACGAGCCTGCTTTAATGCATATGGAGCCATAGACATATTCTCCATACCACCTGCTACGACGATATCTGCATCGCCTGCCTGAATCATCTGGGCTGCCATATTCACACAGTTAAGACCAGAGCCACAAACAACATTGACAGTAACTGCCGGTGTCTCAACTGGCAAACCTGCTTTGATAGAAGCCTGACGAGCTACATTCTGACCAAGACCAGCCTGGATAACGCAACCCATATATACATGGTCAACCTGATCAGCAGGAACACCAGCTCTGTTAAGAGCTTCCTTAATAACGATTGAACCTAATACTGGAGCTGGAGTTGTACTTAAACCTCCACCCATAGTTCCGATTGCTGTACGACAAGCGCCAGCTAAAACAACTTTTTTTGACATAATGAAACATCCTCCGTTTATAATTTTGCTGATTAAATGAAACTTAATTAACCGTTTCTTCCCAATTCAGTTCCATTCATCACGCAATCTGTATCCATGATAACATAAAATATTTTAAGTTGCAACAAAATATACCCTTGCCATAATTGAAAAAATGACTCCATTTTGTTCTTTTTTTAGAACATATTCCGACATTATCTTCTTTTTCTATGTTTACATCGGACATTTGCTTTATTTTCATGTGAACGCTTCTTCATTTTGTTTCCAGGATTATGTTTCTCTTTGGAAGAAACACCCGGACTCTGTTTGATCTTTCTTGGAGGAATCAGGCATTTTTTATCAAATCCAATAAGATCCCTCCGTCCGGCTTTTATTAACGCCTCTTTCACTAAATCATAATTCTCCGGCATCCTATATTGGATCAATGCTCTTTGCATCGCTTTCTCATGGGGATTCTTCGGAACATATACCGGCCGAAGCGTCCGTGGATCCACACCGGTATAATACATACAGGTAGAGATTGTAGAAGGTGTTGGATAGAAATCCTGCACCTGCTCCGGCATATACCCCAGATCCCGGATATGTTCCGCAAGGGTTACTGCTTCCCGCAAACCGGAACCCGGATGGGAAGACATCAGATAAGGTACCAGATATTGTTCTTTTCCAATCTTCTTATTCACTTGATAGAATTTCTCAACAAACCGTTTATAGACAGAATTATCCGGTTTTCCCATCATCTGCAATACAGGATCTGATACATGTTCCGGTGCCACACGAAGCTGTCCGCTGATGTGATATTCACAAAGTTCCTTTAAAAAGTCATCACTGCCATCCGCTAACACATAATCAAAACGAATGCCTGAACGGATGAACACCTTCTTAACACCTGGTATTGCGCGCAATTTACGAAGTAAAGCAATATAATCTGAATGATCTGCTTTCAGGTTCTTACACGGATTAGGAAACAGACATTGCTTTTTCGTACACACACCATACTTTAATTGCTTTTCACAAGATGGTGCCCGGAAATTAGCGGTAGGTCCACCGACATCATGAATATAGCCTTTAAATTCAGGATCCCTGGTCATCTGTTCCGCCTCTCGTACCAATGATTCATGACTTCTGCACTGTACAATTCTTCCCTGATGGAAAGTAAGGGCACAAAAGCTACAGCCGCCAAAACATCCTCTGTTACTTGTCAGAGAAAATTTTATTTCCGAGATTGCCGGAACTCCCCCCTCCTTCTCATAAGATGGATGATAATTCCGCATATAAGGAAGTTCATAGACATCATCCATTTCCTGTGTCGACAGAGGTGTCGCCGGAGGATTTTGAACAATGTATCGCTTCTCTCCATATTTTTCTATCAGTGGTTTTCCTGAAAAGGGATCGGTATTCTCATATTGAATCGCAAAACTTTTTGCATATGCAATTTTATCTTTTACAAGTTCATTATATTCCGGCAATTGAATCCCTTCATATACACCGTCAATCTCCCTTGTCTTATACACCGTCCCTCTCACAAATGTTATATCCGACACGGAAAGTCCACTAGCCAATGCATCTGCAACCTCAACAATGGCATGTTCCCCCATACCATAAATGAGTAAATCTGCACCGGAATCCATTAAAATAGAGTGTTTCAATTTATCTGACCAATAATCATAATGTGCCAGTCTTCTAAGACTTGCCTCAATTCCCCCGATAATAACGGGTACATCTTTATAGGTTCTCTTAATCAGATTGCAATACACAATTGTTGCATAATCCGGTCGTTTTCCTGCAACCCCACCCGGTGTGTATGCATCTGTTTTTCTTCTCTTTTTTGATACCGAGTAATGATTCACCATAGAATCCATATTACCGGCATTCACCAAAAACCCCAGCCTTGGAATCCCAAATTCCGTAATGCTTGCTTCATTTTTCCAATCCGGTTGTGGCAATATCGCCACCTTATATCCATGCGCTTCCAATATCCTGCAAATAATTGCCGTTCCGAAGGATGGATGATCTACATATGCATCTCCTGTAACACAAACAAAATCCGGTCTTTCCCAGCCCAGTGTCTTCATTTCCTGCTTTGTAATTGGTAAAAATGCCATGACTCCTCTTCTTTCCATAAAGAAAAGCGCTAACATTACCATTCCTGGTCTATCAGCGCTTCATCATCCTACTATTTCTTATTCAGAAAATCAACCGATCTGCCTGCGCCAACAACAACTGCTTCTAATGCAGTCGGTGCCACATACGCATGAATTCCTGTACTTTCTTCTACTAAACGATCCATTCCATAAATAAGACTTCCGCCACCACTCAGCACAATACCATGCTCAGCTATATCAGAAACCAACTCCGGAGGAGAAATCTCCAATACATTATGAATCGTATCCAGGATCTGTGCCGTCACTTCTGCAAAGGCTTCAATTGTCTCTTCAGATGAAACAATGATTCTTGCCGGAAATCCTGTTACCAGATCCCTCCCCTTTACTTCCATGGTTACCGGTTCTTCTCTTGGATATACGGAACCAATATTCATCTTAATACGCTCCGCAGTTGGTTCTCCGATCAACAGATTATACGCTCTTCGAATATACTTGATCATAGCCTCATTATAGTCATCGCCAGCCAGTTTCAAAGAATTACTTTCCACAATGCCACCAAGGGAAATCACTGCAACATCGCTGGTGCCTCCTCCAATATCCACAATCATATTGCCACGAGGAAGCGCAATATCTATATCTGCGCCAATTGCTGCCGCGATTGGTTCCTCCATGATATCCACATGTTTTGCTCCTGTATGATATACTGCATCTTCTACGGCACGTTTCTCTACCTCTGTCACACCGCTTGGTACACAGACACAGATTCTCGGCCGGCTCAACATTTTTTTCTTCTGCATAGCCGTCTCAATAAATGCCTTAAGCATACGTTCTGTTACCGTAAAGTCTGAGATAACCCCCTGTTTTAATGGACGAATCACTTCTATATTGTCCGGTGCCTTCCCCATCATCAACTTAGCTTTCTGTCCGATGGCAATCAATCGCTTTGTTCTCTTCTCAAATGCTACAACGGATGGTTGATTGATTACAATGCCCTTTCCCTTTACATATACAAGAACATTAGCTGTACCCAGATCAATTCCAATATCCATATCAAACATATACTTCTTCCTCCGTAATCTATATAAAATAAACGAATTATCATAAAATACAAATACATCATATCAAAAAATACAGAAAAAACAAATACTTTTTTGTTTTTTCTGTATTTTTCCTGTTATTCTTTATGGATTTGACGCTTATTCAAAATCAGCAGATACCAAATGATGTTCCTGCTCTCCAGATGTCATTTCACGATTATGCGCTTTTGAAACTGCATTATCCACAATTTTCAATACACGATCCAGATTACCACTCTCCACTTCCTGCATTCTTCTGCGAAGATTATTCTCTGCTCCCGGTTCGCATGGATATCCTGACTGTCTCGCATGATTCTTTGCAATCTCAAACACGTCCATATCTGTAATTCTATGCACCTGTATCAAATGTTTGAATTGATTGGAAATCATAACATTATCTTTAAAAATTCTTGACAATGTTTCAATCTGTCCTGTCATAATCACAACCACATCATTGTCAGGATTACTAACGATACGATAGATTTCTTCTAATTTCTCATTTGAAATAATACCTGCATTCTCAATAACAAGACATCCGCCCTGTAACTTGTTAATAGCATCTCCGATATTGGCACGATTCAATGCTCCACCTTTAATCTTTGCAATCGTCTTATTCTTACAAATACCCATTGCATGGAAACTTCTTGCAAAATCTTCTGCGATTGTTGTGGTTCCGAATCCGTACTGTCCAAGAATTACAATATTGCGTGGTTCACTCGGATGCGCACTAATATACTGAATTGCATTCACTATCTGATCGTTAATTGCATTCACTGTTAAGTATTTTCCAAGGAACTGCTCTGCACCTACCGGAAGCATATATCCACTACCTGAATCCGTTGCCGTGTTCTGTACACTTTGTTGCACTGTCTCCTGGGCACTCTGTTGTGCTGCTTTCAATTCAGCCTCACGGATCCGCCGTTGTTCCTCTTCCACTCTACGCATTGCATCTTCAGCAGCCTGACGTTTTCTCTCTTCTTCCGCACGTCTTGCTTCTTCTTCCGCTTTCCGACGGGCTTCCTCCTCTGCCTTACGTCTCGCTTCTTCCTCGGCTCTACGTGCCTCCTCTTCTGCCTTACGCTTTGCTTCTTCCTCCGCTTTCCGACGGGCTTCCTCTTCTGCCTTACGGCGGGCTTCTTCCTCCGCTTTGCGTCTCGCTTCTTCCTCGGCTCTACGTGCCTCCTCTTCTGCCTTACGCTTTGCTTCTTCCTCCGCTTTCCGACGGGCTTCCTCTTCTGCCTTACGGCGGGCTTCTTCCTCCGCCGCACGTCTCGCTTCTTCCTCCGCTTTGCGTCTCGCTTCTTCCTCGGCTCTACGTGCCTCCTCTTCTGCCTTACGCTTTGCTT
>CAMEFI010000058.1 GCA_945915475.1 uncultured Clostridium sp.
GCGTGCATCAAGGAGGAAGGAATAATGGCGAGAGAAGAAAGAATCATATATGTGTATGATGATTTTTCATGTGATGAACCGGTTTTACTTGGCAAATTGTACGTTGGTGTTATTAAGCAAGGTGAAACATATTCTTTCGAATATGATAAAGAATGGCTTACAAATAATAAAATGTCAATTTCTCTAGATCCTGAAATAGGGCCATTTGTAGGACGACAATTCCCGAATGGGAAAAACATTTTTGGTCTATTTGCAGATGCATCTCCTGACAGATGGGGCCGTGTGCTTATGAATAAGAGGGAACGTCTCTTAGCGGAAAAAGAAAGCAGAAAACCGAGGAAGCTACATGATAGTGATTATCTTCTTGGTGTATATGATGAGACAAGAATGGGAGGAATCAGGTTCAAATTAGATATGGACGGAGAATTCCTCTCAAATGATAAGGATACAGCAGCACCGCCATGGGCAGCACTTAGAACTTTAGAGGAAGCCTCTAGAAATTTTGAAAAAGATGAAAATGGTCTTACGGATAAGTGGCTAAATCAGCTTATTAAACCTGGTTCTTCTTTAGGCGGAGCAAGACCAAAAGCTACTGTGGTAGATACAAGCGGACAGCTTTGGATAGCAAAATTTCCATCAAAAAATGATGAAAGTGACACGGGTGCATGGGAAAAGGTAGTTCATGATCTTGCAAGAATGTGTGGGCTTAATGTCCCGGAATCTAAGCTGGAAAAATTTTCTAAGCTTGGTAGTACATTTCTGGTGAAGCGATTTGATAGAGATGGAGAAAAAAGAATACACTTTGCATCCGCTATGACCTTGCTTGGTAAAACAGATGGTGCGTCTGCAGAAGATGGGACTAGCTACCTTGACATGGCAGGATTTATAAAAGCATATGGGGCAAATCCAAAGTCGGATTTAGTGGAATTGTGGAAAAGGATCGTATTTAATATGGCGGTTACCAATACGGATGACCATCTCAGAAACCATGCGTTTATACTCACAAATAATGGATGGATATTATCACCTTTATATGATGTGAATCCTGTGCCGTACGGAGATGAACTATCACTCCTTGTTGATTCGGAGGATAATAGTATCAGTGTGGATTTGGCGATTAGGACGGCTCCTCGTTTTGGAATTACGGAAAAGGAAGCGACTAAACAATCCGAAGAAATCCTTGCTATTGTCAGAGATAATTGGGAAAGGTTGGCTAAGGAGTATGGATTGTCTCGTGGTCAGATTGAGAATATGAGACCTGCTTTCAATGCATGTTATAATATATGTTATAATATATAAGAAAGAAAAGTTAACAATGATATGGAATTCAATTTCTCAATCTGTTCTTTCCGGTCCTTTACCAGTGGTTCTGGTGCAAGTATCTTCGCCGAATTTATCAAAGATGACACCGATAAGTGTATCTGAAAATTGGATAACAGCCCGCTCAACTGGACCACCATACATGTTAAAGGCCTGATTGTTGAAGCTGGTCGCATCGGAGCTGTGAATGATTGCATTTTCATCTACTGGCTCATCTATTACTTCTACCTGTTCCATTCTATCCAGGCGGTAATTTGTGATACCGTCGTACTTGGAAGTGCAGCACATGCTCTGCAGCATACTTATGCGTTTCCTCTTTCTAAAGTCGATATCAAGGGCAGCATCCTTGTTGAACTGCTACAAAAAAGTTAGCTGAATAAGATAGTTGTTGCTAAAATAAAAAAATAACCTCATAAAACGTGATAAAGGGAAGTAAAATCACTCATGAAATGTGAAGGAAATGATTGAATAGGCCATTTTTTTGTGATATGCTTTGAGTTAGAGAGGTGGAGTATATGTATTTCAAGAGGAAAATAGATGAATTCCTGATTCAATGGAAACAAGATTCTGCGCATAAACCTTTAATTATTAAGGGTGCGCGACAGATTGGAAAAACAGAATCAATTGTTCATTTTGCAAATGAACAATATGCAAATGTAATATATATTAATTTCGTTCTTGAAAGAAAATACACCGGAATTGTAAATGACGGATATGATGTTGAAACTGTATTGAAGAATATTTCATTGATAGATCCTTCGAAAAAATTTGTTCCGGGAGAGACAATCATTATTTTTGATGAGATACAGGAATATCCGGATGTCGTAACGACATTGAAAGCTTTTCGAATCGATGGAAGATACGATGTCATTTGCAGCGGATCCATGTTAGGTATTAACTATAAAAAAATACACAGTAACAGTGTTGGAAATAAAACAGATTATGAAATGTTTTCAATGGATTTTGAAGAATTCCTTTGGGCAAAAGGATATCGTGAAGAGCAGATTGTAGATATCCTACAGCATATGAAAGATATGAAGCCTTTCAGTGAAATAGAATTGAATGTGTATAAATCATTATTCATGGATTATTGTGTTTTGGGTGGAATGCCGGATGTTGTGAAAGGATATATTGAAACCGGAACATTTTCTAATTCGTTAGAAATACAAGAGCAAATTAGATTTGATTACGAAGAAGACGTTAGAAAATATGCTGAGGGTCTGGATCAAGCTAAGATTATTAGGGTATATAGGAGTATTCCTGTACAATTGGCAAAAGAAAATAAGAAATTTCAGTTCAGTAAAATTGAAAAAAACGCACGCTCAAGAGAATATGCAGGATGCATTGAGTGGCTGAAAGATGCAGGAGTAATAACGGAATGTAATTGTCTTACTTACCCGGAATTACCGTTGAAGGGAAATGTTGATGAGAGTAAATACAAATTATACTATCCGGATACTGGATTGTTGGTTTCTTCATTAGATGAAGAAGCCCAAGAGGATTTGAGAGTAAATAAGAATCTAGGGGTATATAAGGGTGCGCTTTATGAAAATTTTGTTGCTGAAGCATTTGTTAAACAGGGATTGGGACTCTTTTATTACAAAAAGGAAAACTCTACACTTGAAGAGGACTTTTTTGTAAGATCAAAAAATGAACTGATTCCGGTTGAGGTGAAATCAAATAGCAATAGCTCCAAGTCGTTGGCTATGCTTATAAAAAACGAAAATTATAGTGACATTAGCCATGGAATAAAACTTGGTGATTTTAATATTGGTTGTTCAAATGATATTTACACATTTCCATATTTCTGCGCATTTTTAGTAAAAGAATTCTTGAAAGAATGGGATTAACTTTAGGCTGTTTCTTCCGGATGAGGATGAAGATCAAGCTTTTTGTATAGTGGAGGAACGAAAGAGGAAGATATGAATAACAAACGATGATGGTATAGATGCAGACGGTATATGGAGGTTAGAAATGGTATTGAAAAAGATAAACACAATTTGTTCATGGATAATCATAGGATTCCTGTTGGGACATTTGGGAACTATGTGTTATTCCATGCTGACAGGGTGGTACGATTATTCCATCTGCAAGGGACTGGCCAACGGAACGGCGGTCGTTGCAGCAATTCATGTGATGATCAGCCTGATTCTTATGTTCTTTTTCCATGACGGCACTGATTTTTCGAAATATAAAGCACAAAACAGACGGATCCTGTTGCAGCGTGCCAGCGGGCTTGTAATCATTGCTTTACTGCACTTACATACAAAGGCATTTGGATTTATTGCCGCCGGCACAGCGCTTTCTGCAGTTAATAAATGCTTCCTTCTTATAACAGAGTTTCTGTTCTTTGGTTCAATCTTTATTCACTTGGGAGTATCGTTTAGCCGCAGCTTAATTTCTATGGGGATGATTCGTTCTGACACAGTGCAGAAGCGGGTAGATTGTCTTATGGGGATTTTCTGCGGGCTGCTTATGGTCATTACAATGGTTGCGTTGACGAAGTTCGTTGCTCTTTGGACCGGTTTTGGAGGGTGAATCTATGAAGGTATTAATCATTGGGTCTGGGATTTCCGGGCTTGCTGCGGCGATTGCGGCAGCTGATATGGGGGATGATGTAGTATTGGTTTCACCTTATCCGTCTGAACGGGCGCAGTCGGTAATGGCGGCGGGAGGAATCAATGCGGCAATCAATACTGCCGGAGAGGATGATTCCTGTGCACGTCATGCCATGGATACCATCAAAGGCGGTTGTTATCTGGAAAATGAAGATGATGTCCGGAGATTCTGTGAAAACGCGCCGGAGAATATTCGGTGGCTGGAGCAGATGGGGGTTGTCTTTAACCGAAATGAAGATGGCGCAATCAGTCTGAGAGCTTTTGGCGGACAAAGCAGAAAAAGAACCGCTTATTCCGGAGCTTCGACCGGGAAACAAATCGTTACGGCACTTGTTCAGAAGTGCCGGGAGTACGAGATTGACGGCAGAATTCAGCGAAAACTGGGGCTTTATTTTTATTCGGGGCTAATCAGGGATGGGGTATGTTACGGCGCGTTGTTCTGTAAGCAATATACCGGAGAACTTCAGGCATTTTATGCAGATGCGGTCATTATGGCTACCGGTGGTCTTAATAAGCTTTTTGGCAAAACAACCGGTTCCGAACTGTGTGACGGTTATGCAACAGGGCGTCTGTTTACCCAGGGAGTGAAGCTGAGGAATCTGGAATTTATTCAGTATCACCCTACCACCATTGAGACAGATTATAAGCGGATGCTCATCACAGAGGGAGCCCGGGGTGAGGGTGGACGTCTCTACTATCTGGACGGAGAGAAAAGGGTTTATTTCATGGAGGAAAAATACGGTCCGAATGGAAATCTGATGTCCAGAGATATTGTTTCCCGATGCATCTATGATTGCCCGTCCCAGGTATATCTCGATATTTCCTTTCTTGGGGAGAAATTGATTCATGAACGGCTGGAGGAGGTTTATCAGCTCTGCAAAGACTATATCGGATTGGATGTCACCAAGGAACCTATTCCTGTCGCACCGTCCATTCATTTCTTTATGGGCGGCATTCGGGTAGACCGGAACCATAGGACGAATATTCTTCGTCTATATGCGGTTGGGGAATGTGCGTCGAAATACCACGGGGCTAACCGGTTGGGAGGAAATTCCCTTATGGCAGCCGTTTATTCCGGCAGAGTAGCGGCAGAAGCGATTCATAGAGAAGAAGCTGCCAGTGTCCGTGAAGAGGATTTTGCATCCTACATTGAGCAGGAAAAGGCTGCGATAAAACGCATCAAGGAGAGCAGAAGCCTGTTCCCTAGTATATACATAATGAGGAATATGGCGGATGTTATGAATTATAATCTGGGAATTACCAGGACCCGGAAGGGGCTTTTGGAGGGAGTGGAGGCATTGGACTTTTATCTGAATTCGGTGAAGTCCATAAAGTTTGACCCCACTGTGTCTTTGTATGAGAACTATCGGATTTATTATATGCTGTTGCTTGCCAAAGTTATTATGCGTTCGGCAATGGAAAGAGAGGAAACGAGAGGTGCGCATATAAGAGAAGATTTTCCGGAAACCAAAGAGTCATTTCGAAAATGTTCTGTCGCAGAACTGGTTGACGGTCAGATACAGATTTATTTCGAAGCAGAATCCGGTGAAAAAGGAGAGTGCATGGTATGAAAATCAGAATAAAAAGACAGGACGAGCCGGAATCAGCGCCATATTGGCAGACCTTTGATTATTCAGGGGAGGGGCGAAAAACAGTTGCCGGGATTTTGGATGAAGTGAATTACCGGGATGATTTGATAGATGAAAACGGAGTGCCATCAAGAAGGATTCGATGGGAGTGCAGCTGTATGCAGAAGATGTGCGGTGGCTGCGCAATGATTATAAACGGAATACCGACACTTGCCTGTGGGAGATTTGTGGACACAGCGAAAGAGGAGTTACTTGTTCTGGAGCCTCTGACGAAATTTCCGGTCATCTCTGATCTCATCACGGATCGTTCTTGTATTTTGGAGCATCAGAAGGCTGCACTAATGTATCTGGGGAAAAAGGGTGCCGAAGACGAAAAGGAGTTTGCCAATCGGTATTCTGTCGCAAAATGCATAAAGTGCGGATTGTGTCTGGAAGTATGCCCCAACTATGTGAGAGGCGATGGGAAGTTTTATGGAGCGGTTCTGGCAAACGAGGCGTATCTGCTCTATACTTCTTCTGAAGATCGGAAAAAGGCAATTGCAAAGGAATACCGAAAGCATTTTGCAGCAGGATGTTCTAAATCGCTTGCCTGTAGAGATATCTGTCCTATGAAGATACCTACGTTGTCCTCAATAGGTTATTTGAATCGCGCACGGTTAGTGTGACAGAATTCTGGTGCTTCATGTATAGGAGACAGTATGGAAAATAAACTAAAACCAGTAGAATTTTATTTCGGAAAAGCAGGAAGCTTTTTGCCACTTTTAGCGGCATGTTTCATGATTATATGGGCTGCATGCAGTCAGTCCAATGTGAACGGATATGTGGTTGCATTTTTCGTGGCGGTAATTGTGGGTGCAGTTTTTGCAAAGGATGATAAAGCATATGGGGCAGCTATCATTTATGGATTAAGTAAGCCTATGTTTTCAGTCATTGTACTAGCTGTTATACTGGCAGCCATTTCAGGGAAAATGATTTCTTCAAGTGGTATGATACAAACCATTGCGTCATATGTGGTTTCGGTTGGACTTACCGGACGCCTGTTTGTGGTCGCTGCCTTTGTAATGACCTGTCTGCTGGCGTTTGCGACAGGTACATCGGTTGGCACTTATTTTGTTGTGATTCCGATTTTGTTCCCGGTGGGTGTGATGGCGGGAGTAGCCCCGGAATATATGATTGGTGCGATTGTTTCGGGAGCCGCATTTGGTGACAATTTGGGACCTATTTCGGATACCACCATTGCATCCTCTGCGACCCAGCATGCCGAATTGGGAATGGTGGTAAAGACCCGTACCCGGTATTCTGTTCCGGCAGCAGTAGGGGCTTTGGTTCTGTTCTTCGTACTTACCAAAACAACAGAAACCACCGCTGTTCTGGAGGGAATAGAAGAAACCGCGATTAAGCCGGTGAGTCTTTTGATGTTGGTGATTCCTGTTGTGATTATCACCCTGTGTCTCAAGCGTAAGCATCTTGTGGTGGCATTGTCATGGGGAATTGTAGCCGGCGCTGTAGTGGGGTTACTTAGCGGACTGTATTCTGTAAGCGATTTTTTGGCTTTCCCCGGAGGATTTGCGGTAGAGGGTCTTGTGATATCAGCCATCACAGGCACGACAGGCACCGTTTGTATGTTGATCGGAGTGTTTGCTCTGATTGGTGTGATGGAAGCGAGCGGGATGTTTGAAAGTGTGGGCTCTTTATTGAATCGTTTTGCAAAATCCAAAAGAAGTGCGGAAGCTACCATTGTTTTGTCCGCAGGAATTCTCAGCATGATTACGGGAGTTATTTCCGTGGCGATTGTGGCATTGGGTGACCTGGTTAACGAAATCGGCGAAAAAAATGGCGTGAATCCTTGTCGTCGCGCCAATCTGCTTGACTGTACCGGCTGTGTATTTTGCTTCTTATCTCCATGGACGGTACATTGCGTGATTCCGGCCCAACAGTCGGCCCAGTTTGGGGAAAACTTTGCAGTAGCGCCTGCATCCATTCCGTTTGTAAACTTCTATTCCATTTGCATGCTCATCATTTTAATCACAGCTATCCTTACCGGATACGGAACGG
>CAMEFI010000059.1 GCA_945915475.1 uncultured Clostridium sp.
TTTGTATCAAGGGAATATCTCATTTTTGTTTTGTACTAATTAGATGCTAACATCACTTTGATAAATCTGCACTATGCAAGGATGATAAAATCCTTGGAATATACTGTGGCTTTGCCATGCCTACCTGGGCAAGTGCCTTAACACATTATCTGGCAGTAATCGGTTTTTCGTCCGTTATATGTGTAAGAAAATCAGATATGATCTTGTCAAAACGATTTTCCACATCCCACTGAGCATTCGCTGCAAGAATATACAGCACTCGATTTCTAACCAGTGATTTTGGATGATCAAGCAACGAGGCGAATTCATCAAAATATTCGTACCATTCATCTGTTTCTTGACTTTCGGATATGATTTTATCAGCAAGTCCACAAGCATATTTATCATCTTTTGCGGTCAACTTTGCTACAATATTTTCTTTCATCACTATTCATCTCCCACTAATCATTTTTACTATATTTATATCCATTATTTATCCCTCAATCCGACAATCCAACTGTTGTAATATTTGATGGTTATTATGTCTCGTCAAAATAATTTCTTCTCACCAATAATGTCTATCCCACAATCTTTTGCTATACTGTGTTGCTTATACGGATTCACTTTGCTAATCACTCCATCCTTTTTAAAACGTGATCCTGTCTCCTTAAACCAAAAGGTTTTTCCGGCCTCAAGGCACTGTTGCCTAATATCAAGAACCCATTCATAATCACATACGCGAGCTTCCCTGCTTGTTTCTCCGCCTACAGTAACATGATCAACCCCATGAAGATACTTTTTCAGATCTATTCTCTCCAGTATTGGTCCGCATGCTATAAAGCGCCGTTTTATCGGATAAGACAAAAATAACGGCAGTCTGTAATCAGCGATTTCCTGAGTCTCCACTGTGCAACCGAGATTCACATTGTCATATCCGTCACCCCAATCATCAGGTAGCGATTCCATAAATCGATCTATTCTTTTTGTAAGAATCAGGAAATTCAAATCCTGTCTCTGCCTTATCATAGCCCAGACTTCTTTTCTCCATGCATCGGCCTCCGGAAGAAAAAAGTCCGTAGCAAAACAGGTTGCAACTGTCTTTCCTCCCTTAATACAGAATTCGCCTTTCGAATTTTTCCTGACCGGCCAGTCAAACTTATCAGTCTGTTTTACCTCATTCTGACCATATCGCTTTGCATACGGTCCATAAAAATAACAATATTTGCAGCCCTCACTATATGGACTGCAGCCTGTCCATGGTTCCCAATTCATATCTGTTTCCTCAGCCTCATACATATCTTTTCCTTTTTTGGCTTCTTGTATCGCCAGTTTAACTACTTTATCCGCCGTAACCAAGCCTGAAAATTGAACAAATATATGGAAGTCATATCCGAGCATAGTATACATCAGCAGAAAATGAGAACTTAATCAATACGCCTTTGTATATCACTTTTTGAAAAGCCATTTTTCATCACCTTCCAATTTCATTTTTGTACTTCAATAATATACTCTTAATATCATTCATCTTCACTCTCTCTGCTTAACGGTAATTCATAATACAGGAAATCCGTCCATCCGGTATTTTCTGCATAAAGGTTCTGCTTCCCCCTATATTCAAATCCGAGTTTTTCATACAGATGCTGAGCCGGAATATTTGATGCCAGTGCATCAAGACGGATTGCTTTCTTTCCTCTTTCCCTTGCCAGAGAAATGACTTCCTCCATCATGCTTTTTGCTACGCCTTTTCCCTGATATTCCGGAGCTACTGTAAGTATATGTAAGGAAGCCACCTCATCATCTTTCAGACTTTGGCTCCAGACAACCTCATGATAATCTTCTCCCTGATACATTGTGACCGCAATCATACCTGCAACACTTTGCCCATCCATAAACAAATACATTTCCTGCCTGTCTATATAAGCCTGAATCATTGCATCTGTAGGATGCTGTCCATAAATCCACCTTGCATGAACATTCATGTCTTTCGTGCGCTCAATTACCTCTATATATTTCTCTCTTATCAATGCAAAATCGTCAGCTAATACCAATTGCATACTTACACTCTCCCTTTTATCTAATCTTACCTTATTCGTTTCTCCAGTCTGACAACTCCACATTCATCAGGTGTTGTAACACCATCCTTATATTCATATCCCATTTTGCGATAGAACTCTACCGCAGTCAGGGATGAGCCTCTTTCCTATACACGCTGATCCATATTAAAAACAACCTTCCATATACCATCTATCTTTTTCCAGGTTGTAGTGACATGAAACAGTCCCGCCATATCCCGGTTTGCTTCATCCTTTACTTCTACATCAATTTCATAATGAACCTGCACGCTGTCATCACTCTCATTCACAATTTCAAAATGTTCAATTGTATATGTCTCACAGTCAAATTGAGCTATTATTTCCGCATATTCTTTTCCGGTACATCTGTATCCTCCACATACCATCACAGCTGTTTCCGATACCACTTCCAGAAACGCCTGGGAATTTCTGTTTTTTGCGGCTTCCCATAATTTCATTTCCAAATTATATATTTTCTCCCGATTCATATCTATGCTCCTCCATATTCTATCAACTGTAAGCTTATTTTTATTTAAACCAATGGAATATCATCTGTCACATCCTCAGAATATTGATTTGAAACGCTAGAATTATTATGAACGCCTCTCTGCTAATTCACAATAGAGGAACCTATAAGATACATATTGAGAAGATGAAATGCACACATTTCTACCAGCTATTTGATTCCATAAATACCCATTTGCATATAGCTGTACCAAAATACATGAACATGCTCAAACCCCGTCTGCTTAAGCAGTTCAATATGCTCAGATACTGTGAGTGGAAAATAATTCACTCCGCATCTTAAATTATGTGCTTTGGCTTCAGCCTCTGTCTTACCATGTCTCTGCTGAGTTCCGTATAATCACACTGTTCAATAACATCCAATGTTTGTTCATAGAACTGTTCATAGTATGGAATTGTATTGTTGATTTCCTTATCATATACTCCTGCTGCCATTGGAGTTGTGTTGTCATTATTCATATCCATGTACTTTTTCCTCACACATACAATAGCTGTAAGCGCGCATAAAATTCTCTATCTGAACTTGCACATACAACTTTGCTCATATTCCTTAAAACCAAATTGTGAATACAAGCCCTGAGCATCACTTGTCAATAGCATTCCATACTTCCCTCTTAATCTGTCATCCTTATTTACGATCCGGTCAATGAGCATTTTACCCAATCCATTACCTCTGTGCTTTTCATCCACAATAACATCACATATATAATACATTGTGGCATAATCGGTAACAACTCTGGCGAATGCGATTATTTTATCTTCCTCAGTATCAAAGACAGCAAAGGATATTGACTGCTCTATTGATTTCTTGATTACTTCCAATGGTCTTTCCTTAGCCCAATAGGACTGTGACAAAAGGTCTTTAATATCGTTGCAATGTTCCATAATCAAAGTTCTGTCATCTGTCATTTTATATTGCTCTTTTGAAATTAACATTTTCTATTTACCTCATACCTTTCGACTGAATTTCCGTTTCAGGCATTTTCTTTATATACACACAACTTCTCTATTTCATTTATTACATTATCCCATGTGGCTTCATTACTTACTTCCTTCTGCAATTTCTCCACATTTATTCTATATTCTTTTTCATTCAGCACTTCAAAAACTGCCGATTCTATTTCCCTGGCCCGGCATGGAAAAGAATGAATTTTCTTTCCGATTCGTAATCTGTCAATCTGATTCGCATTTCCTATCTGATCATTAAGAAATGGCATTCCTACCATAGGTACTCCCGCACAGATTGCTTCATTTACACTATTCATTCCACAGTGAGTCAGAAATACACTGGCATGTTGTAATACCTCAACCTGCGGCACAAACGAGTACGCATATATATTATCCGGCATAGAACCTAATTCTGCCGGATCCAGTTTTCCGGTATTCAGTATTACAGAGACTTTTTTATTTCCAAAAACTTTAATACATTTTTTGTAGAAGTTCTTATTACTGATGATACTTCCCAGTGATATGTAGATAATTGGATATTTCATCTGTTCATATGGTATTTTCGTATTACCGCTTAAGGCTTTCTGCGTAGGTACAACAAAACGAAAGGTATCATCCAAAGTGTCCCGACAGTTCTGAAAGCTTTCCGGAACATATACTACATTCATAGCAGGTTTACTGTGACCTATGGCATCTTCCATAGAATCGAATGGCAGGTTCATCGCCTTTCTTCTTTTCCTGCCCATAACCTGTGCATCAAGTAACTTAATAGAAATTTTAATCATCGCAGGTGCATCTTCCCATGATTTATCAGACCACGCCGGTTGGGAAAACTGTCTGACACAAGGAATCCCCAAAATCTCAGCTACTTTTATACCCGGATAAAAGAACATCTCATATATCAAAAGGTCATATTGGGGTTTTAATGCTATCGCCGTATCAAAAGCCGCCTGAAAGCTAAGTCTCTTCATTTGCATCAGATTTGGATTGACCGGAAACGATAGGTATGGAATAAAGTTTGCTCCTGTTCTCTCAATTTTCTCCCGGAACTGTTCACTACATATATAATCAACATCATGCCCTCTTTTGACCAATTCTTCCGCCAAGGGTAATGTAGGATTCACGTGTCCGGAAAAGGGTAAATTAATCATTAGAATTTTTGTCATATTCTTTACCTCATAATAATTTTTACATCTTGCATTAGCATTTTTTCTGAATTCATAATATCTCTGCCATCCTAGCATATTGCCTCAAGTTCAATATAGCCTCTGCTGCCAATTGGCTCTAACTGTATTCTGGGATTTGTATTGTCCCACTGAAACCCGATCAAAGACGGGTCATACTTTTCAATCGCATCTTCAATTTCTTTGATTGCCAGCTCATAATCTTCCTCACTGAAGGGCTCCCCCTGAAACATAAGATATTTTGCGGCAGGAAATTCCAATACATCAAATCCGTCCGGAACCATACCATCATATTGACTATCCACTTCCACACCCTGTACATATTCACTTGTTCCCGGAATGATATACTGTTCCGGCAGCCATAGACATACGGGTTCTCCTGAAATAGAACGAATGCTTGTAAGAATACCCCAAACATCACATCCGATTTCCTCACAGTAAGTCCAATAATCTTTCGCGGCAATCCCTCTTTTCACAATTACTTTTCTTTTCGGCTTACTAATTACCTGTAAAAATACTTTTCGTGTACTGCTCAATCTTCTGTCTCCACTTTTCACAAATTTGAACTTAACACCATAGGGTGTAAACAACTTAAGTGGCACCGGTGATGTTGCATAGGCTTTCGGATTATGACCGTATTCCTTATTAAATGCCCGTTGAAATCCATCAGTACTCTTAAATCCGCACTCTAATGCAACATCTACCACTCTGTCTTCTCCATCCCGAAGTCTTAGGGCTGTTTCCCTCAAGCGCAATTTACGAATATACTCAGACGGGGTTAACCCTGTATATTCCAAAAACAGTCTTCTTGCATGCCAGGGAGAAAACAGCGAAACTTCGGCTAATTGTGTTATAGATATCTCTTCATATAAATGCTCTCTGATATAATCTTGCATTCTTTGAACAGCTTCAATATGTTCCTGCAATCTTATTCTCCTTTTCGAACAACCTATAATTTTCGGAGTAGTTCATCTATATAAGATACGGCTTCATCCAAAATTCCGGCATCAACCGTCTGTATCGTATCCTCCGTTGTATGTGTATGATCTAATCCGCCTTCCCACATATCAGAAGATGCAATTGCCAGACACGGAACCCCTTGAAAAGCAAATACCGCATGATCTCCTGCATACCACGCTTCTCCCAATTGCACAGCACTTCTCTCTTCGATTGTTTCATTGATATGGTTTTTCAAAGTATCCGGTATATTATAGAGAGAAACCTCCACTTTAGATCCTACATGTCCAACCGAATCAATATTGATGAATAAAATAATGTCTTCATCCTTCTTCTGCAGTTCTGACAGATACAATAACTCTCCGTTTCCTCCATAATACTCTTCCGTATTAAACGGTACAATATCTACATTGTAGTTTTCTAAGCGCAGCTTCTCTGCTGTCTTTAATAGAACTGCGATACCGGACGCGTTATCCAACGCACCCTGTGTATCATTCTTCGTATCCATATGTGCACCGATAATAATTTTCCCTAAAGAATTCTCAACCTGCTTCGTTGCATATATCTGTTCACTAGTAGTCTCTACACACTCAGATACGATTTCCACTCTGATTCGCTTATTTGTAATCTCTTCCTTTATTTTCTGAAAATCTGTAATGGACATATATGCTGAAGGGATTTGGAAATTGCCATCTTCAAACAATGGATAAGGACTCAAGCCACACATAGGATGTTTGCCCGTTACCGCAATAATTGCAAGTGGTTTCTTCCGCTCTAACAAATCGATAATATTCTTATGCTCATCCGGATAATAAAAAGGATAGTCCTTTGGTTGTAATGGTTCTTTCGCCAGTTCTTCTGTCAGAAACAGAATAACGTCCTCACAGTCTATCTCCTGTAACTCCTCTAAATTCTCTACGATTCTGACATTCCCTTCTCCGCAAAAGCCTTTCGAATACGGACTTGCCATTATACTCTGCTTCTTCTCATTCCACTCCATCCGGGAATTACCGTTGTTCCATACCTTACAGGAGAAGGGCAGGCTTGTAATGGTATACCCATTCTTTTCAAACATTCTCTTCTGTAACTCAATAATTGCTTTGTTTCCTTCAGTCCCTACTGCCCGGGGAATTGCTATTTGTTCTAATAATTCTAACATCTGATACACTTCCTTTCTTTGTCATGTATCAGATGATATTCCTTTCGCAAACAGATTTCTCGACTTTTTTTGCTTTTATATTATTCCTTGTATCATTTCTTCTAATACATCAATGCTTTTTCTTTATGTGTTATTCCCTTTATCCCCTTCTGAGTTTTATCCTAAATTCAAGAGACTCATATCTCTTATCGTTTGGTGAATCGAATACCCCTGCCTGTTGAAACTCAAACCCCAGGCTTCTTATCAATCTTTCCGATGCTGTATTCTCTTTGAAACAACATGCCCATACATAGGTTATATTATATTTAACCAACTCTCTCAGAAGCACACTAATTGCCTCTTTCATGTACCCCTTACCTCTATATCTCGAAATCAGAGCAAATCCCAACTCTCTGGTATCTTCTCTTCCTTCTTCTGAATCCGGATGAATTACAATGTAACCAAGTAATTCTCCTGTTTCCTTGAGCTCAATCGCCAAATGCTTCTCTGAATGAATCCATGAATTTATTCTATCTTCCGTTTCTTTTAATTTCGTAAATGGTGGGTACATTCCATCCAAGCGCATAGCTTCTTCATCACTAAACAATTCATGTGCTGCAATGACATCATTTTGAGTAAAACGTCTTAATAGTAATCTCTCTGTTTCCATA
>CAMEFI010000060.1 GCA_945915475.1 uncultured Clostridium sp.
GTCCAATCACGATTGACCACATAGAGATTATTTCCCGGTCTGGCTGTTGGCTTTTTTCCATCTCCAAAAGTGAATCCCTCATTCTCTGCATCCTGCTTCTCTGAGCTTACAGCCGGAGCACTGTTTCCGCACGCAGTCATAGCAAAGAGAAGTACAAAGCAAAGGAGAACTGCCCATAACTTTTTCATCCGGAGTCGCCTCCCTTACAGCATCTTGATCAGGGCATCGATATCTTTATCTGTCGCACGATTCAGAAGCTTTCCTTCTACGATTTCTGCTTCAGGAGCGGATGGTTTCAGTTCTTTTACCGTGTTTCCAAAACCGCTGCCGCCGGAGGTTGCGAAGAGAACAATCTTCTTTCCGGCAAAATCATAGCTTTCAAGGAAAGTATTAATGATGGTTGGAGCCACATACCACCAAATCGGGAAGCCAACCAGAATAGTATCGTACTGAGATAAATTCAAATCATCTTTCACAATTTCCGGTCTGAAGGACTTGTTTCCCATCTCTACGCTACTTCTCGATTTCTTGTCCATCCAGTTCAGATCAGCCTTGGTATATGGAACTGCAGGCTTGATTTCATAGATATCTGCCTTTGCAGCTGCGGCCAGTTTTTCCGCACTCTTCTTTGTTACGCCACTTGCGCTGAAATATGCTACTAATGTTTTTGCCATAATTGTCACCTATTCCTTTATGAATTTCTTGTCCGAATCCGGTATGCCATCCTCTGATACATAACGCTCAACCTTCATATGAAGATTATACTTTTCTCGTAATTTCATGATAGTATTCATCATTGGAGATGCATGATGCATATCAATCGCTTCCTGATTTTCCCAGCTATCGATCAACAATACCGTTTCTTCATCATCTAACGGCGAAAAGTATTCATAGCGGAGATTTCCAGTTTCTTTCCTGATAGCATCCACCGTTCCGCTTTCTGTCATTTCCCTTGCAAATTGTTTTGCTGCAGACCCAGTCCCTTTATAATAAATATTTACAGTTATAGCCATTGCAATTCACCTTTATCATTAATCGAGCTTGCCATATTGCTCATCATCTACTGCTTCCAGCCACTCATTGGAGCCATCCTTGCCAGGCACTTCAATTGCCAGATGGCTGAACCAGGAATCCGGTGCAGCTCCATGCCAGTGCTTTACGCCTACCGGAATATTGATGCAGTCTCCCGGCTTCATTTCTATTGCATCCTTGTCCCATTCCTGATAGTAACCACGACCTGCCACGCAGACAAGGATCTGTCCGCCGCCCTCTGTTGCATGATGAATGTGCCAGTTATTTCTGCACCCCGGCTCAAAAGTTACATTAAAGATTCCAACCTGACTTGTTGATATAGGTGCAAGAAAGCTTTTACCAGTAAAATATTGTGCAAATCCATCATTTGGTGCTCCGATCGGGAATACCATTTCCTTTGCATGTGCTCTCATAGCTTCGTCTTCGTAAGGAAGATCACCTTCTCCTGTTTCCCATACTTCTTTAGCCAGGTTGAATACGGCCCAGCCCTTTGGCCATCCTGCATAGAATGCCACATGTGTGATCACTGCTGCGATTTCCTTCTGGGTCACACCATGGGCTTTCGCATTCTGCAGATGATACTTCAGAGAAGAATCCGTAATGCCTGAGGACATCAATGCAACTACAGTGATAATGCTTCTTGTCTTTACATCGATATCCTGATTATTCCAGTTCTCTCCAAAGAGAACATCGTCATTATAATGAGCAAACTCCGGTGCGAATTCACCGAGAGCAGCTCTGCCTGCTGTCTGTACTATCTTCTTCATAATATCCATCCCCTATTTTTCTCATTTTTACAGAGCCTTTCCGAGCTCATAGGCCCTCTTCATGGTCTCTTCATGATTCGGAGCGTCATTCGCATCACCGATGCCGCCACCCGTTACGAGACCCTTGAGCTTGGCCTTTTCAAAGCAGTCCACCCAGCCTTGAAGACCGTTGTAGGCTTTTTCAAATGCGCTTTCCTCTTCCTCTGCGGCCGTTGCGATCATATAGATATCGCGGAAAGCATAATCCATCGGATACATCGGGTTCATTCTGTCCAGAAGCGTCTTCATCTGTCCGCTCATCTCATAATAGTAGATTGGAGTTGCATAGACGATAACCTCGGCAGCCAGCACCTTTTCCATAATCTCTGCCACATCATCTGTAAGTACGCAGCTGCCTTTTGTCTGACAGGTCAAACATCCGATACAAAACCTAATGTCCTTTCCCTTCAGGGAAATGTATTCTACCTCGTGTCCGGCCTCTTTTGCTCCCTTTTCACATTCCTTTGCAAGAATGTCGGAATTACTGCCGCCACGAAGGCTTGTCGAAATAATAAGTACTTTCTTCGCCATCTTAACCTACCCCGTTTCCCTTTAAGAACTGCTGCATCTTGTCAAATGGAATGACTTTCAGGTTGTCATACAGATCTGTATGCACTGCACCCGGGATGGTGAGAAGTTCTTTGTTCTCTGTATATTTGCTGTCCTTGATCATAGCTTCATAAGCATCCTTGCCAAAGTAATAGCTGTGCGCCTTATCGCCGTGCATAATCAATACGGCACTTCTGATCTCATTGCTGTATGTAAGAATAGGCTGATTCATAAAGGACTGGCAGCCAAGACTATTCCAGCCTTCATTAGAGTTAAGGCTTCTCGCATGGTAGCATCTTCCCTTGTAGTATTCGCTGTAATCCTTTACGAAGAATGGAGCATCTTCCGGTACCGGAAGTGGAAGACATCCGCCGGCTCTTGAGTATTCACCCTTTTTGTATTCCTCTGTTCTGAGGGCATTCATAGCCTGCTTCTTTGCAAATCTAGCCTCTTCACTGTCTTCTGAGTCGAAATATCCGTTTGCATTTACTCTTGTCATGTCGTACATGGTAGAAACAACAGTAGCTTTGATTCTGGTATCAAGAGCTGCTGTATTAAGAGCCATGCCGCCCCATCCACAGATACCGATGATACCGATTTTTTCAGCATCAACATTGTCTTGAACAGACAGGAAGTCTACTGCAGCCATGAAATCCTCGGTGTTGATATCAGGAGATGCCATATATCTTGGCTGGCCGCCGCTCTCACCTGTAAAGGAAGGATCAAATGCTATTGTCAGGTATCCTCTCTCAGCCATAGTCTGGGCATAGAGTCCCGAACACTGCTCCTTTACGGCACCAAAAGGTCCGGAAACTGCAATTGCAGGAAGCTCGCCTTTTGCATTCTTTGGTGTATACATATCAGCTGCCAGGGTAATTCCGTAACGGTTAATGAATGTCACCTTCTTGTGATCTACCTTGTCGCTTTTTGGAAATGTCTTATCCCATTCAGCAACCAACTTAAGTTCTTCTGTCTTCATCATTATTTTTATCCTCCTTGCGGTCATTTTTCTTGAATATTACTGGAATATATCTTATAATGATCTTATCATACAACCTAAACCTAACTTTAGGTCAAGAACTTTTTTGAAGGAAGGTGCATCATGTACACGATTGGTCAGGTTTCGGAGATGTACAATCTCCCTATTTCGACTTTAAGATATTATGACAAGGAAGGATTCTTCCCTAATCTGATGAGAAAGGGCAATATCCGTTACTTCAGCGACGATGAACTGGAGGCTATCCGCGTGATTGAGTGCCTCAAACGCTCCGGTCTTGAGATCAAGGATATCAAGCAGTTCTTCCAGTGGGTTATGGAAGGCCCTTCCAGCTATGGGAAGAGAAAAGAGATGTTCGAGACCAGAAAAGCTGCCGTGGAAGACGAGATCAAAGCCCTGGAGAGAACCCTTGCTCTGCTGAAGTTTAAATGCTGGTACTACGAGACCGCGATAAAAGACGGCAATGAAGATGGCATCAATGCCATGCTGCCGGACAAACTCCCGGAAGAGATTCAGGAGCTTTACGATATTTCACATGAATAACCAACAACGAAAAAAGCCCACTGAAAGACCTGCTGTATAAACAGTCCTCCAGTGGGCAAAATTGTCACTTTACATCTCAGCCGGAGTCTCCGACTCCTCTTCCTCCTGCTGCGTAAATGATCTCGTAAGATACAATCAATACTCTGGCACCTGCAGAGGAGGGAGAATTCTTGCTTATTTTATGTTAAAATAATAACTCCGATACCAGTTACTGCAAATACAGCATTTCTAATTATGGATAATATCATATTACCCTCATCAGTGCACCAGTTGTTCTGAGGTAAAAAGCAAACAACAATTCTGACAAGCGCAGAACTCCAGATAATAATCTCTAATATCATTGGAGCCTGTATCTCATAAAATGTATATTTCCAGACATATAAAAAGAATGATATAAAATACCGTCATCGTAATTGAAGAAATCTGAAGGCCTAGACCAAGCTGTCTCTTTATCTTATCATTACTCCCCTTCAAAGCTCTTTTTACTCTGAGAATCAGATGAAAAGCATCTCCACCACAAAGTGTTAATGTCAAAATTCCATACAGAATAAAAAGAATATTACCCTTTGAGAAAACGAAGAACAAAATACCTGCAATCAAATCAAAGGATAAATAACATACATCAAATATTGCCTCCATCAAATCAGGTACACGTGGTTTATATGTTTCGTTTGTCATACTGTTTCAATCTCTTCGTAAGACTAAAATTTGTAGAATCCTTTTAACAGATAAAATATCAATTTTATCTTCTAACGCCATTTTCATCAAATGTACGCTTAAGTGCTTTTTCTACCGGCACAATAGAACCAAGCAAGATAGCAAGCTGCACCGCTTCAACAATAAGGGTAACAATTCCTATAGCATCATCACCCGAATGTACAAATGGTATCTGCACAAGAATTGTAGGAATCAAAATTATTAACCCTAATTTAATCCATAATCTGCCACAGTAATCGTGTGCAAATGTCCATGTATCCTTATTCTTTTTTGACATTGTTGTTCTGTAACCAACTAATCCATTTATTTCTTTAGGCGGATTCTTATACATGCAATAACCACCTATAAGCATAATAAGAGGCATCAACAAATTGCATAAGAACATTGCTATAAAAAATCCCATGTATATCTCCTCCTCATATAATCAAGTGTTTTTTATTGAAAATTCAAGGTTTTTCAACCTTTCATATCTCAGTGAATAAGCCACAGCTATGAGCATTTCAATGTATCAGGTACTGAAATAGTGGTTAAAGGGTATACGAAATAAAACGTCATTGATTTTCGCTTTACTGGCCTTGTGTATACCCTTCCCTCTATGGCAGCTAACCTCCTATATCCACCAGGATCATCTCTGTCTCCAGAGGTCCTAACTTCCTTCGTCCTGCCTGCCCATAACCAGGGTGTCAGCTATGCTCCTTTACGGGGTCATATGCCCCATGGTGACTATTTCTGCCGACTACTGGCTCATTCTTTGTATTATTGATTACTGACTCGCTTCCTGTTCCAGCACTGTGATCAGTGGACGTTATCTGTTACATTCTGCTTGATTCAGTGGCTGTCCACTTGACAGCCTCCATTACAGTTACTTGTCTTTCTTACGCGGCCTGTAGATAAACTGCCGGTCTCTTGATGTCACTGACCATCTTTTTCGGATCATAATCCACGCCTTTTGTCAGCATGGCATAAAAGACACGTATCAGCTTGGCTGCAATTGCCATAAGTGACTGCATTTTCTTCAACGGATTCAACCTTCTGGTTGTATAATAATTGTGGAGTTCCCTGAACTCCTGGTTCTTCGACACAAGTGACATTGCAACCTCAAAGAGCAAATATCTGAGTCTCTTTCGACCTCGTCTGCTTATTGTTGTCTCGCCCTTGTGCTTTCCCGAACTATTTTCAACCAATGCCAATCCTGCAAGCTTCTGCAGTTCTTTCGGATTGTTGAAGCGGCTGATATCTCCTACTTCTGCAAGGAACCCTGACACTGTCCTGATTCCCACACCTTTGATCTCTAACAGCTTTTCAGCCATCGGAATCTTTCTTACCAGTTCTTCAATTAGAACCATAACTTCCTGTAGACGTGTATTTCTGGATTCATAGTCCTCCAAAAGCATTCGGATTTCCATTCTTGCAGACACCGCACCTTCTTTGCTTCCAACGCTGTGCTCTGCAGCTTCTATCAGGGTCTTCGCCCTCGCCTTTCCAACTGCTCTTAACTTCGCATCACGCCAGATTTGGTTCACTCCATCGATACCTAACGTCAGGATATCTTCAGGAAGTGGTGCTGCTTTAAGGATTAGCATTCCGCTCTTGGCATCCGGCTTTCCGTATACCGTCTTATATTCAGGAAAATATATATTGAACCAACGACTGATCCTGTTTTGAATTCTTGTAAGTTCCGCCTGTAACTGGAATCTTATGTTTGTTGCTGTTCTAAGATCAGCATAAACACCCTCCGGCAGATATGGGATCATGTAACGTCCCTCTCTAACTAATCCGGCTATAACTTTCGGATCCTTACGGTCATTTTTAGTAGGATTATTGTCGTCGAGTTCTTTTGTTTTTTTCACATGGTGAGGATTTACAAGAACCGGTTTCATTTCATTATCCTGTAGAAACTTTCCAAGATTGAACCAGTAATGCCCGGTCGGTTCCATACCCGGAACCACCTTATCCTTCTCATGCCTTTCTTTGAGGTCCAGGATCCATTCCTTAAATGTCGCAAATCCGGCCTCTGTGTTACTAAACTTAAATGGCTTCTTCGAATACTCGATTCCTCTGTAATCAAAAGCTCTGGCATAGTGCGTTTCACTTCCGACATCAATTCCGAGTACCAAAGTTTTTTCTGTAATAGCTTCAATTTTTGCGTTCTGTGTGTTAGACTTCATTATAGATACCTCTCTGTTCAATAAGATTTTTACTAACCTGCCAGTCAGTAGTCTTATTGTACTCTGAGGTATTTTCAATTTTCAACATCCACGCTTTTTATTATACAGGAAGCTCCTTATCTCCTGTAAAGTACCCTCTTTATCTTTTCCAAAAGAAAGTTTACTCTTCTTGTTGATTGACTGCTACCTTTGTTAGATTCTTGTAATTCTAAAACAGCTTCTGTTATTGTCTTATTGTTCCACTTCTCAAAAAAGTCTTTACGCCTGGAATTTTTATCGACAGATTTATATAAACAGGGATTCCAAGCTCCAACTTCGTTGGAAGTAGCCTCAACATATGCTAACTGATTCTTTATTTTTTTTAACATCTGTAT
>CAMEFI010000061.1 GCA_945915475.1 uncultured Clostridium sp.
TATGAACTCTCTTTCCTTCACTATTCTTAGCAAATACATCCACAATACCAACATCTACGTTATAACCGCGCACAAGCAATTCGTTATAGACAATGTTCTCCATAATATGAGTTGGTTCTTGCTGTCTGAAATTCAACCTTGCATTTCTAAGTCCCACATCAGAAAAATAGTATTTCAGATTTGCCCCCACATATTTTCTACCCTTAATATCATATCGGTCAGCTTTAGAAATCAAAAATGCTTCTGCCAAATAATCAATATGATTGGATATGGTTTTATTACTATAATTGATACCCCGTTCACTTTTAAAAGTATTAGATATTTTGGTTGGATTTGTAGGTGCTCCTATGGCAGAAGCAAGAATATCCACCAAAGATCCAATCTCGTCAACATTCTGAATCTTATTTCTCTCTACCACATCCTTAATATAAACATTTGTAAAAATATTTTTTAGGTATTCTGCTTTCTGTCTTTCCATAGAAAACTGGGCTACCTGCGGAAGTCCACCATATATCATATACTCATTCCAGGCATCATCATAATCTCCATCATAAGCATTATAGAACTCTGCAAATGATAAAGGATAAATTCTTATTTCGTCTCCTCTGCCTCTAAATTCAGTTACAATATCACTTGATAAAAATTTGGAGTTACTTCCGGTCACATATGCATCAATATTGCTAATACGAAGCAAGCTGTTCAGCACTTCTTCAAATCGAGGCATAAACTGCACTTCATCCAAAAGCAAATAATATTTCTGTTCATCTTTTACCCGGTTCTTGATATACTGATAACACTTTTTCGGATCTCTCAGTTCCTCATTTTCAATACCGTCCAGAGCAATCTCAATTATATGGTCATTATCTACACCACTCTCCAATAAATACTTCTTAAACAATACAAATAACAGGAATGATTTTCCACATCTCCTGATTCCTGTGACAATCTTTATCATCCCATTATCTTTTCTTATCTTTAACTGTTCAAGATATACATCTCTTTTAATCTCCACAGTATCGCTCCTCATTTTCGTGTTTTGCACGTATTTTGGTAATTCATTTTACCATTAAATCAATTTTACTTCAATAGCCATTACTATTTTTTGTGCATTTACACTTCCTTTTATACCGCTTGTCGGACGGAGCCCGGGTATTGTGCCTGCATTCTGGTGCCTGAAGAGGCATAATCAGCTGATTATTTAAAACTCCACTCATAATTTTTTTGAAACGGCGGAATATTTTTTGAAACGCCGTCAGCATGAAAGTCAGGCCTTGTGACACGCTGCGTTTTCTACTCGGTCCGTGCATTGTTTATCCGCCATTCGCGAAAACTCGCCTGCGGCTCAGACAATTCGCTCGGTGGCGGAAATTAGCACAGACCTCCCTACGAAAGCCTCGCTACCGTCACTTCAATCCTGTCTTCCATGCTTTACGGCTGTTTACTTTAATCCAAATTCCTTTATAATCTTCACATGGTTCCCGTCTTCTCACGGAAGTTTTCGATATCTCCGGCAGATGCGGCGGCTAACAGCCACTGCTTCAGTACGGTCTCGTCCTTCTGGGTCAGAATTCTTTCCCTTAAGTCAGCCGGTACGGTTCCTTTCTGCTCCAGTATGGTTAGGATGGCGGTACTGCTTCCCTCAGTTCTTCCAATCGCGATGCCTTCACTTCTGCCACGTTCTTCTCCAATCGCAATGCCTTCGCTTTTTCCAATCGCGATGCCTTCACTTCTGCCAATGGCGATGCCTTCATCCCTGATATATTCATCTTCATCCCAGCGATCACGTTTTGCTTTCATGTAATCTTCAAAGAGCGCCTTCAGCGGTCTTCTCAGGCTCATGGACTTCAGTACATTGATTGCTTCTGTAATTCCTTCGTTCTTCGTCGTAATCATGTCTAGTTCCTCCTCACTTTCGGCATTAAACAGACGGATCCAGTCGTCCACCGGAGTGCCCTTTAATGCCTTGGTCAGTTCAATGATATGTAGCTCCCACAGGTCTGTGAGGTCTCTCCCTTCACTGTCCCTGAGACGGTATACGGCATGGTACTCTTCCCTGTCAGGGAAGAAGTCGTAGTCCAGAAGGCTTATGCTGATACACCGGGGCAGCTTCTCGTACCTTTCCCCCAGCATCAGGCCGTCCGTATACATCCCTGCCAGATAATACAGGTTCCGTCTGGTCCAGTGCTTCTGCCTCCGTACCTGCATCTCGATATTGATCTTCGCATTGTCATTCAGTTCCAGTACCACGTCCAGGATTCCCTGCTTCTGCTTTTTGTACCTTCTGCGCAGGAATGGGTTGAGCAGCCTGACAGATTTGATGTCCTCCGGTGGGATTCCCAGCGTATCGCTGAGGAACTGTTTCCGGACTTTCTCGTGGGCAAAGAGTTCTTTGGCCGCAAAGTCCGCTTTGAGTGAGATAAGCTCCATAATGTTCTCCTTTCCGCAGGAGAATCGGTCGCTTCTGTATAATTCACGAAGCCTGCCTTATGGCATCATCCGTGCCGTTCCACAGAACAAAGCTTATCCTTTCTCTGAAATCTCCTGCTTTTAAATTGTGTCTGGTTGATTTAAAAGCATAGAGTTTCTGAAGTTTAGAATGTTTGATTTGACATATTTCAATTCACTAGATACTAGTATGCTTTGGTTTCATTATAACATGATGGAAGGCGTTGTCAATCATTATATTCAAGAAATATAGACGAGATTTCGTTTATCCCGGTTTTTGATTCTTTTGACCATAAAAAATCCCCCAGCCATGGAATATCTCCAAAAACAGTTCTTGGAAAATACCCATAACGCCGGGGGAATCTGTTCTATATTCTATTCTTTATCTTGTTTCTATCGTTGCCCCAATAAGCTGTGCAAAGTAAAAATATCCGTAGAAGCTCTCTTCATCCGCAAGGATTGCCGTATAGTCTATGCCTGCCGGAACCGTCATCTTATAAGCAGTTCCCTGATACTCAAAGGTAATCTCTGTTACCACATCATTTCTCTCTGCCAGTTTCTGAATGATCTTATCGGACATGGTGTAGAATCTGCCCGAATCAAAGGATATATTTCCGCCGGCCGGGGCATTCTGAATCGCATCCATCATGCCTGATACCGCAGCCTGTGTTGCAGGGATTACACTTCTGTCTGCCACTGCTCCGCAGGAACACCTGTATTCCTCGATACCGTCCTGTCCCACTCCGGCTTCCTGCACGGTTACCCAGGAATAGGAATGCTCGTGTACGGGCTCCTCTGATTTAACAGGATTTGAACTTGGAGTCTGGGGCGTATTTCCACCTGTACCGGAACCAGGATTGGGAGTGGGTGTTTGTGATGTATCTTCATTTATTACTAAATAATAATAAGCATATCCCATACTCTTCATACCATTATATTGATCTTCAATACTAATAGTTGTCCAGCCTCCATACGCCTGCTGCTCCCAAACTGCGCTATTTATACTACCTTGAGGACTTATGTTGTAAAACACAACTAATTTACCGGAAGATAACCCCTCTTCTGAAATGAGATTTTTTATTATTTGAATGAACTCTGAATCCTGTTCACGTTCTGCTTGACTGGATGGATTATCCGCCACTAAGGCTTTTGCCCCTTCATAGGTAACATCATCCCCCACAGCAACAAGCTCATATGTTGGTGCAGCCTTTACCTGTACCCCCCCCCCTACAAATACGCCAATCATCATGGCAAGGGTCAATACTATTGTCAAAACTCTTTTCATTGTTTTTCTCATAAATTTCTCCTTTTCCATTTGTTAATTTATATTTTTACTGTTATGTATCTGTGATGTATGCAGATATTTTCTTTTAACTGAGTCACTACTAAAAGAAAAACACCCTTAATATACATGCATTCGTAAGGGCTTTATCATGCAAAGCACACATTTCTATGAGCCATTGTAGCAAATACCGGAACAAAATACAATATCTCTATTATTCAAATTCGTATTTATTATATAATTCCTGTTTTTATTGATACATCCTTAAATCAAGTAAAAACCAAATGCAGTTCACATTTGTACTTTAGCAACTTAAGTTGCTTCAATCTGCTCTCCGGAAATTTCAATATATGTCCTCACTTCGGACACCACATTATCATATACTGCCATAAATTCTTCATGGTGCGTCTGCACATAGGACGTATTATTATCATTTTTTAATGCAAGTTCTAATTGTTTCGCCATTTCCGATACACTCACTGCTCCGATATTTGCCAGATTCGTCTTCATTGCATGGATCCTGATGCGATAATTTTCAAAATCAGACTCCTCATAATACTGCCTCAGTTCCATAGCAGAAGGAGAATCTAAAAATGTCTGAAGCATTTCCCTGTAAAATTCCTCATCCTCCATACAATATGCTTTTCCCTTTTTCCAATCCACAAGGCTATTTTCTGACTGTGCGTCTTTAACATAATTACCGGATTCAACAAGGATTTCTTCCTTCTGTCCCAAATCATTCTTCAATAATAACTCTTCGGGAAGATATTTCTGAATCATTTTTTCAAGGTTTACTGCAATAATAGGCTTTGAAAGATAATCAGTAAATCCCTCTTGCAAAAACATTTCCCTTGCACCGGAAACCGCATTAGCGGTCAAAATAATGATGACTGCATCCTTACTTCGATTTGTTTTCAGTTCTCTGATCCGCCTTAATGTCTCCACACCATCCATTTCCGGCATCAGATGATCCATAAAAATAATGTGATATGCATTTTTCTCCATTCGTGCAAGACATTCTTTTCCACTCATTGCAGAGTCAATCTGCATACCATGATTCTTAAGTAATCCCAAAAAAACTTTAAGATTCATCTCATTGTCATCTACAACAAGGATTTTTGCATCAGGAGCATAAAACTGCTCAGTAGAAACACTAATCTTACCTTTTTTATTTTCATAATATTTCTGTATATCTTCTCCGATGACCTCATCGTCCAGTTGTTTTTGTTCCAGATAGAAATAGAAGTCAGAGCCCTCCCCATAGGTACTTTCCACTTCCAGACGACTGCCCATCAAATTCAGAAGACGCATGGTAATAGAAAGTCCAAGACCGGTACCTTCAATATTTCGGTTTCTGCTTTCATCCACACGCTGAAATGAATCAAACAACCGTCCCATATCTTCTTCCTTAATTCCGATACCGGTATCCTTAACTGATACATACAATTGTACCGCTCCTGCCGACACTTTCTTTCCTGATACCGTAAGTATCACTTTTCCCTCCGGTGTATATTTGACAGCATTTGTAAGAATATTGGTAATAATCTGTCTGAGCCTTACTTCATCTCCGTGCAAATGCACCGGAGTATTCGATTCAATTTTTAATTCAAACTGCAGTTTTTTCTCTTCAGCTCTGGAGCGAATCATGTCTATCGTATCACTCAGCAAAATTCCCAAATCATAGTCAACCGGAATAATATCCATCTTGCCGCTCTCTATTTTAGAAAAATCCAGTATGTCATTAATCAGAGAAAGCAACATACTTCCTGCCTGCTTGATGTCCGAAGCATACTCCAATATTTTCGAATCAGTGCTTTCTCTTAAGATCATCTCATCCATGCCCAGTACCGCATTGATCGGTGTCCGGATTTCATGGCTCATATTAGCCAGAAAATCTGACTTTGCACGATTCGCCTCCTGCGCAATTTCCTTGGCCCTTTCTGCTTCCTCTTTCGCCTTCTCTGCCACTTTTTTCGTTGCGCTCAATTCTTCAATCGTAATTACGAGTTTCTGATAATCAGGGGTTTCCATCGTAAAGAGCATCATCATCAGTCCCAGCGCACTCATAAACAATGCCAGTAGTGTATCCGGAAATACAAACATCTGAAGTACCGTACCGGAAATCTGAAAAACCACAAAAAGAATGATGGAAAGTCTCTGCCAACTCCGAAATCTTCGAAAGTTGTAAATCAGAATCATCGCGGAGCACATGACAAAATAGCATGGAGAAATATAGACGGCAAGATGTGCCGGACCCTTCACATACACCCCATCCTCAGTAAAAGAAAAAAAGCAGCCACTGAATATATTATAGATCAGCAATACAGCATAAAAACAGATTAAAATCTGATTGAACCGCATAAACGG
>CAMEFI010000062.1 GCA_945915475.1 uncultured Clostridium sp.
ACTAAGGAAAATTATAACCACCTCCGAACATTTCTACTATCAATTGATAGTATACTAGTCAATTGATAGTTTGTCAAGTAGATTACAAGATTAACAACCCTCTCTCATCGTAAACACTTCCCTGTGGCTCACCCTGGTTTCTCAGGCATCTGTCCAGAGCCATAATGGAAGCAACAATTCCATCAATCTTCTCTTTTGACTTTGCCTTGGTAACCTTAATGTTTTCCGCAGCATCCGTCTCAATCACCACATTTCCAGCCATCCATCGAAGTACCGGATGTCCTGCATGAACAATCTGACCTTCCATCAGAAGTCTGTAGAACTCCTTGGTTGGCGTGCTCATACTTGCGAAGCCCTGTCCAAACGGCACCATTGTAAATCCGGCATCTTCCAGATTCTGAATCATATGAGTCGCATTCCATCTGTCCACTGCAATTTCCAGGATATGATACTTCTCAGCCAGATCACAGATAAATTTCTCAATGAAATCATAGTGAATCACATTCCCTTCTGTCGCCAACAGATCACCCTGCTTCTCCCACACATCATAAGGAACCGAATTCGACTTTACCCTCTGCGGAATGGTTTCCTCCGGCACCCAGAAGAACGGCACCAGAATGTACTTCTCATTCGCATTTCTCGGTGGAAATATAAGTACCAGAGCAGTAATATCTCCAGTACTTGAAAGGTCAAGACCTGCATAGCAATCTCTTCCCTCCAACAATCTCATATCAATAGGCTCATTGCCTTTCATAAAGATTGCATCAGGTATCCAGGATGTTGTGGAGCTAACCCACATATTCATACGAAGCCACTTGAATGTGACTTCATCAGCCGGATTTTGCTTTGCCTCACGGTAAGCATCTCTCAGTCTCTCAATATCAACCGTATATCCAAGAGAAGGATTTACCTTGTACCAGTTTGCTTCATCTTCCCAGTCCTCATCATCCTTCAGTCCATAGACCACCGGATAAAATGTCGGATCCACGCGCCTACCTTCCAGAATATCAATAGCCTTCGTATGTAATTCAAACGCAATCGAATGTCTGTCATTACCTGCAGTAGTGATAATAAAATGAAGCGGATTCTGACGGGCATCAGAACTGTACTTGGTTAATACGTCATATAGCTGGCGATTCGGCTGTGTATGAATTTCATCGAACACAAGTCCCGAAATCGAAAAACCATGTTTACTGCCAACCTCAGCTGAAAGCACCTGATAAAACCCAGCATTGCCATAATTGACAATTCTTTTTGTCGCAGACATCAGCTTACTTCTCTTCATCAGAGCAGGTGACATCTCCACCATCTGACGAGCAACATCAAATACAATGGATGCCTGCTGCCTGTCTGCAGCTGCACCATACACCTCAGCACTCGGCTCATTATCCGCGTACAATAAATAAAGAGCAATAGCTGCTGCCAGTTCGCTCTTGCCTACCTTCTTACATATTTCAACAAACGCTGTACGGAACTGTCTGTTCCCATCATGCTTTACAATTCCAAAGATATCTCTTATTAACTGCTCCTGCCACGGTAACAACCAGAATCTCTTTCCCGCCCATTTACCCTTCGTATGACACAGATTCTCAATGAAAGTAACTGCCCTGTCAGCTTTTTTCTTATCATAATGAGAAGTCGGAAGCATAAATCTAGTCGGCTGATAGTTCTCCAGCTTTGGGTAATCCTTAGGCCTTGTTTCCTTTGCCATTAAGAATCACCCCCAAGTAATGCCTCCATCTCATCCTCCGGTTCCTTTGCTTTGCTGTTACCAGCAATAATTCTGCTTCGCGAGGATGGTGTCAATCCAAACTCCGATGCAGCCTGCAACATCAGCTTCTGATTGGTATTTGCAATTCCAACCCAGGGTGTCTGCTGCTGATATCCTTTATCAGTCTCAAAAGTAGAGCCTCCGGAAGTAATATGCTCCTGTGCTTCCTTCCATCTTGCATATGACTGACAGTATGCAGCAAAGGCTGCCATATCCACCTCTGTAAGAACACCCATCTGATTCATCAGTTCAGCCAGACGTTCCCATTCCTTCTTTGCTTCCGTCATTAACCAGTCAGGACAAGCAGGTATTCCCTTTGCCGGAACCGGTTCTTTGCTATTCAGTTTTCTTTTACCCGGATTGCCTTCCAATTTCTTTACTGCCGTAGGCTTTGGCTTTCTTCCAGCCATCGGAATCCCTCCTTCCTCTTTTTTTGCATAATAAAAGGACCATGTATCTCTACACGATCCCACAACTACAAGTCGAAAAAAATACTAGTTTTCTTATTCTGTTTTTCCTTTTTTTGCAATTACTGAAGGCAAAATAAGCGGTTGCTGACCAAATGAAGCTGTAATCTGTCCTATAAGCAGTGAAATTCTACTCATCAATTGAGCAGTAACAAAATCTCCATTTTCTCCGAACTCTTCGGCAAGATTAATTTTTGTCCATTCATGCTCTGCTTTTCGTTCATTAAATTTCAAATCCGCACCAAAAGAAACATTCAATGCGAATAACTCCTCTGGTTCAAACATCAACGTTCTCGTTACAATAATTCTAACGCCGTCCTCATTAGTCATCACTTTCAAATTATCTTGGCATAAGAGCGATAACTCTTGCTCACAATTATTATTTAACTTTTCAATTCTCTTATAACTAACTGTATCCAAAAATATTTCTAATTCAGGTTTGAAATACTCTGAAAGATTCCTAATCATAACGATATCACCTCATCCTTGTAAGTATGTTTAACATTCATAAATGGAATAACTTTCTTACTATTAACTGTAGTTTCATTAACATATCTAGAATTGTCCATTCGAATTGTTTCTGTTAAATCTCTAACACTTTCTGCCAAAGCACGCGTTTGTGACTGATCACTATCTACAAAAGCATATACTGCTTTTTCTACCTCCGCATTTAAAGAACAGCCATCCTTAAACGCACATAACGCAAGTTTCTTGTGAAGTTCTGGTGAAATCCTTACATTAAATGTTCCTTTATATTCTTTCTCTGGATCTTTTCCAACTTCTTTACAAAACTCCAGATAATCATCTACCGCAGAATGAAACTCAACTTCAATGCTAGAAATATCCCCAGCTTCAAAGTCAACATAATCATTAATTCCTTCTATTTTTCCTCTTAGAGTCATCGATTCCGCATCAAATTCAATCTTTGTATGATAACCCTTATACTCCATCATATTGTTCATCATAATTCACCCATCTCCTCTAAACGAGTTGCCAAATCTTTTATTGCACCAATACTCATCTCATCTCCCGGATGAGGTTTATGTAATAAAATAATACGCTGATCACTAGCTCTGTAGAACTTAACTCTTGAGCCAGATGTTTTCCCTTTATTAAATTCCTCAAATCCAAGTTGTGATAACAAGTACTTTGCCTCTGAATAGGTATAATCCTTTGGGCGCAAAGACAACCTTTCTTTGGCTTTATCTATTTTACTCATATAGAAAGCCCTTTCTCTGCAACTACTTTCTAGTTGCATTTTATCATATTTAATCTTTTTGTCAATAGCATGACCTTTTCTGGATAGCAAAAATCACACCCACTATCCTTTGTTATACCAATACCTCCAGGTATTTTTTCATGGTATCTCCACATTTCATCATCTCTGCATATCTCACCAGCCGATTGATATTTCTGTCTTTTCTTCTAAGATAGCTAGTAAGAATTTCTTTTGTTTCTTCAATCCCAACCTTCTCTCGATAAAATACAATATCTACAACAGTTTTTTCGATATCATATATGCGGAAACGATTCGTCCCCGCTTCAATTACGGTGATTCCCAGTTCAAATCTTTCATCTGTATAGTAATACAGATTTACTTCCGGCCAATCCGGTAGAGTTGATACCTTTGCTTTTCTCGGAATTGCTACATCAATGGCATCCGGGCGATAAGTAGACAGATTATAATACACAGCTGCACTCAGCAGACAAACTACTCCGTCTGGTACAAATGCATAGGCATAGTAGAAATCCGATCCCTCACCATCAAAATTTGCATTTTCATAATACTTTTTATTCAGTTTTATCAGGATCCCCTGGTCAACCATCTGATTGATTTTATAATAGGAAAACCCTTTATCTTTCAGCTCTTGAACTGAAAAAATCATTTGGTCATTGGAAATCTGTGCAGTCTTTGTCATCTTTCTCACCTCAATTCCAGTATATCCAAATTCGTGATAATTATTTAAATATTTTTCGGCATTTTATTGTTTTGCCGAATTTCATTTAAATTATAATAATCATTTCACGTTTTGTCAATGGATTTTCAGTGAGCTACCCCCATATTCCATTTCGCGACTGCACAAGTATCAATAAGCACATAGTCATATCTGTCCTTAATAGGTTCCAAAACCTCTGCTAGCATTCTTTCAGCTCCCATTTCCGTTCTAAGCTTCGCATCCACCACTGACAGATAAATGGATGAAGGAATGAAATCCACACCATCCTTACTCTGAATAAATGCATCCGGAGACTCCGGAACCTGCTCCTCAATCTGAGTCATCATCAGATGACCAATCGTATACTCTAATTCATTGGTGTTCTCTACTCCATAGCAAGTAGTGAGATTTGCCTGGCTGTCAAAATCGATTGTGAGCACCTTCTTACCCATACTCTGAAGAGAATGTGCCAGGTTAAGAGTGGTCGTGGTTTTACCCACGCCACCCTTCTGTGATCCAATAACAATAACCTTACCCATAATTACTGTACCTCTCTTTCTGCAGCATACTCCGCAGATCTCTCTGCCACGAACTTTGCATGGAGCATTTCCTTTTCCTTCTGGAACTTCTTCTGAAGCTTCTTCATTTCCTTCTCCATGAATTCCGCTTCTGCCTTTGCTATTGCAGCCTTCTCTGCATCCGGTGTGATAATCAGCTTTCCGTCCTCACAGCTGACGCTGATGTAATCGCCAATTTCAAATCCCATCTCCTGGAGCCACTGTCCCTTTAAGATGATGGTAGGTGTTGCCTTGTAGTTATATCCGCTCTGTACATGTACCTTCATGCTCCTGTTTTTCTGATTTTTCATAGATTGTCATCCTTTCAAAAATATAATTTTTACATAGTCTTATGTACTAACCTGTGGTATACTTTTTACAGGCATGTCTATGTCAATACACTTCCGGAGGACTGCTATGAGTGAAGAAAAAGCTGGTTCCTATAAAGGCCTTACCGAGGCTCGTAAAAGAGCTAATAAGAAATACAATGACCGTTTCGTTGAAATAAAAGTTCGTGTTACCCCAGAGAAGCGTTCCATCATTAAGGATCACGCTGATACAATGGGTGAAAGTGCAACTGCATTTATCAATCGAGCCATCGATGAAGCCATGGAGCGAGATTTGAAAAAATGAGCGATGCAATTCGCATTCCGCTATGCTACATGCTCATTACGCGCTGTCGCGCTATACATCCAAGCTGTAAGTCATCCTCTTGTGAGCAAGCTCACATCGGCTGCCTTTCAACTTGTCTGAACATCGCTCGTAGAAACGCGAAAAATCCGGTGACGTATGGATACATTTCCACACATCACCGGACGATTATTTTCTTCATGAACAATCTCCAATGTGTAATTTTCTACGTTAAATAAATATCTGCAAGGCTCCCATTTGAATACTTTTTTGTCTTATTTCTTACACATTTCAAATGGTCTAAACTTGGTCTAAATCTGACCCTTCACTTCCCTCAAGCCCTTGAAAATCCTAGTAAAATCAGGCACTCTACGCATATTGGCACAGCTACGTAAGTATATTTCCATGGCAGTTCATGATCCGGATAAGGGCGAAGGGATTCCAAATCCACATATTCAT
>CAMEFI010000063.1 GCA_945915475.1 uncultured Clostridium sp.
TGTCAAATTGCACAACGTTTATAGAAGAAACAGGCGTTTCGCAAACGCCTAATATTCCTTTATTTGAACACATCCATATAAACAGGAATAATATAAAACAAAACCTTCTTGATTCTGTATGGAAAATCCATTATGAGTACTTCCTCCCGTTTACATCGTGCATTTCAAAATGCCCCGGAACTCCCACTTTCTTCCAAACACAAATATGTCCTAATGAGCGACTGTCACAGAGGAGCAGGAACCTCTTCTGATAACTTTTTAAAAAACCAGCATCTATATTTTGCAGCATTAAATCACTATTATCAGACCGGATATACCTATATTGAATTAGGGGACGGTGACGAACTGTGGGAAAACCGTAAGATAGAAACCATCATAGAAGTGCATAGCGATGTATTCTGGCTGTTTTCCCTTTTTCAGAAGGAAGACAGACTCTACCTGCTCTATGGTAATCACGATATAGTCAAAAAGAAAAAAGGATATAAATTCCCCAATCTCTCATTTTACGAGGGACTCATTCTTCGTTCACAAATAACCCCAGATCACGCTCTGTATCTGACACATGGTCATCAGGCAAGCATGTTAAATTCCACCCTGTGGCCTGTCTCCCAGTTCTGTGTACGCTATCTTTGGCATCCATTAGAAAATTTCGGTGTACTAGACCCCACCAGTGCCGCCAAAAATTATCAGATAAAATATAAATGTGAAGAACGACTTAACCATTGGGCTATGACAAATAACCATATTCTGATCACAGGTCATACCCATCGTCCCATTCTTTCCTCAAAACCTGCTTATTATTACAACACGGGAAGCTGTGTACATCCCCGCTGCATTACCTGTATTGAAATCGAAAACCACTCTCTTACTCTGGTGAAATGGAGTGTCCGTGCGAAAGCAGATACCAGTCTATACGTTGCACGAGATGTACTTTCCGGTCCTATATCTGCTTTTCCTGTTCATTAAAATCAAACGGCAGAACTTATATCCTGCAACGAGGAACAAACTCTGCCGTTAAAAGTTTGATTATAAAATTAATAATTATCTGCTTTTACTTCAAAATAGCTCTGTGGATGATTACATACCGGACATACTTCCGGAGCTTTTGTTCCTACTACGATATGTCCGCAATTACGGCACTCCCAAACCTTGACTTCACTCTTCTCAAATACCTGAGCCGTCTCAATATTCTTAAGAAGTGCACGATATCTTTCTTCATGCTGTTTCTCAATTTCTCCTACTGCTCTAAATTTCTCTGCCAACTCCGGAAATCCTTCTTCTTCAGCTGTCTTGGCAAATCCATCGTACATATCCGTCCATTCATAATTCTCACCATCTGCTGCTGCTGCCAGATTATCCTTTGTATCGCCAATACCCGCTAATTCTTTAAACCACATCTTGGCATGTTCTTTTTCATTATCTGCCGTCTTCAAAAACAAAGCTGCCATCTGCTCATAGCCTTCTTTTTTTGCTACAGATGCAAAATATGTGTACTTGTTTCTAGCTTGCGACTCGCCTGAAAATGCCTCCTGTAAATTCTTCTCTGTCTGTGTTCCTGCATACTTATTGGTAGCCATTCTACGTCCTCCTTAGTTATCATTCTTGATATTTATGCTCTAATTTTAATCCATAATTTCATAAAATTCAATCTTTTTTTCAAGTAACCGGATTGATTTCATTTTTTTAATTTATAAAGTACTGTTATCTTTCTTTTTTTATTTCACCTGCCAGTTCAAACCCCTTCTTTGCCGCAATCACCGCAATAAATTCATTGATAACAGCCGCTGCGGCAATTGTCCCCTGGACGATTTGTGCCAGCTGTGGAACATTTAAAAGTGTAGTACAGATAATACCTGTGAAAACAAGGGATACTCCGGAATGCGGAAGCAGTGTCAGTCCAAGATATTTCTTTACCGAATCCGGCAAATGCATAATGGTTGCTCCCACTCTTGCACCAAAATATTTTCCAAAAGCACGTGATAGAATATAGACAAATGTGTATGCCCCTGCACCAAGAATCAGGTGATGGTTCAGCGGAGCACCCAGATCGACAATGGCAGCAAGTAGAGCTATCCCGAGGATAGGAGCAAAATATTCTGATATTTCATTCAGCCTTTCCGGTGTTACGATATTGGAAAATACCGCTGCGAAGGAAACTCCCATAAGCATGTAATTCAATGTGATTCCTGAAAGTAAAAACTCATTGATTCCCCAACCGATCAGCATTGTTGCAGTAATACCGAGAAGCAATATAGCAAGGGTTGGAATCTTTCCTTTCTTCCTTTTCAGTAACAGTCCTGTTGGGAATCCAACAACTACACCAATCATAACCGGCAAAAAAATCATGACAGGAATCATATAAAAAGGAACCAGTCCTCCCGAAACCTGTCTTGCCACCAGAGAATTTACCGTAAAAAATACCACAATTCCAACAACATCATCCAATACCGTCATCGGTAAAAGTGTATCCGTTACCGGACCTTTTGCGTGGAACTCATTTACAATAGACAGAGCCGGAGCCGGGGCCGTTGCAAGTGCGATTCCTCCAAATACGAATCCCAGATATACAGGAATGTCCAGAAAAGAAAATATCAATCCAAATGTAAGGCTGACCACTGCAAAGGTTCCAAGAGACTGTGTCAAAGTTGTTACAACCAGAGCTTTTCCATAACTTCTCAGCTTTTTCCAAATCAATTCCGTTCCCAGCATTACACCAAATGCACACTGCATCCACATAATAATGGTTTTGTACCAGCCGGCATCTAAAATCTGCTGAGGCATTAAGCCTACCGCATGAGGACCTAGTAACATTCCAACAATCAGCCAGCCCAGAATAGAGGGCATTTTGATCTTAGCCATCAATTTTCCGGCGACAAACGCAATAGCAAGAGTAGCTATCCATCGAAATACATATCCCGTCATTCTATATCTCTCCTTTCGCAATTCCGTAAAGCATTATATCTAATAATTTCGGTATTATTGTTTCATGCATCTTTAACTTTTCCTCCCAAGAGACATTTTGAAAAGCAGGGCTACTGAAATATCCATTCAATGTTATCTGCATTAAATGAAAATATGAGAGAGCCTCCTCTTTCTTAATTCCTTTTCGTAAAGTAATTGTGTCCAAAGTCTTTGTACATATACAGTCATTCAACCTATTAAATTCTGTAATCGTTTCGTTTATCTCCTCCGACAGATGTGCCGGTGGATTCAGTAATGCATCAAATAATATATGTGCTTCTTTCGGAAAAGAATTAAAAAAATCCATACGAACTGCCATATATCTCTCTAAATCTACTGCTCCATCGTTAGCATTCACATACTCTACAAATCTATCACAACTATATCTTAAGCATGTCAGGTAAAGCTCATCTTTACCGGTAAAATTATGATAAACCAGCCCTTTGTTGATTCCTGTCTTACAGATATTATTCACTGTTCCTCCGGCATAGCCCTTTGTCCCAAATTCAGCCATAGCCAACTCAATAATTTTTGTTACCGTAATTTCTGTTTTTTCACTTTTCTTCATAGACATCTCCTAATATTATAGACCACATAGTCAATAATATTGTAGCAGTAATTACCTGGCCAGTCAAATATTTGGGTGTGAATACATACAATTGGTAAAGAATCTTTGCACCAACCAACGCATCTATATAACGTTTTAAGGTTGCTCGTTGTACAGATAACCCAACCTTCTCAAGAGAATGCTGAAGACTTTGTATACTCATAGTAGCACCAAAGTTGTTAACAACAAATCCCCTAACCGCTTCAAAGACCTCCACATTGCGAATCTTAACTCTTTTCTTAATATCTTTTTCAAAAATCTCTTCTATTACAGCTTTTGTGAAGTTTATGGTGTCAGATACCAACAAACTCCTTGTGCCGAAACGACATTGGAAACGTCTTATTTTGCAAAATGAACAAAAAAATGGAGCTATCCGCCCCACTTTATTTGTTTTTTTATTTCATTTCATCCACATTTAATGATTCTCTTTCATAGTCCCCTTATTTCCTCAAGTATAATCCATTCACCTTTCTTGTTGGATCCAATACGTTTTATGACTCCTTTTCCAACCATGGATTCTTCTACCGCCACCGAAGGAACCACCGCATCTCCTCTTGCTACCACAGACCTTTCCACCTGGTCTGCATTCACTCCCACAATCACAGATCCAAAAAACTGAGCCATAACTGCTTCATTGGGTGCAAACTCTATCAACTTTTGATTTGTATTTGCAATACCAACCCAAGTTGTCTGTTGTTGATATCCCTTATCTGTTTCAAAGGTAGAACCCTCCGAAGAAATATGCTCCTGTGCTTCCTTCCATCTGGCGTAAGACTGACAATATGCAGCAAATGCTGCCATGTCCACTTCTGTAAGAACACCCATCTGATTCATCAAATCCGCCAGACGCTCCCACTCTTTCTTAGCCTCAAGCAATAACCAATCCGGACACTCAGGCATTCCCTTTGCCGGAACTGGCTCCTGCTTATTCAATTTTCTCTTTCCCGGATTGCCTTCCAGCTTCTTAACCGCTGTAGGCTTTGGCTTTCTTCCTGCCATCGGAATCCCCTCCTTCCCTAATTTTCTGCATAATAAAAGCGCCTACATTTCTACAAGCGCTCCATTTACATCATGTTTTATTTACAATTACAAATACCCCATTGATTCTTTGCATGTTTCACACATGTTTTCCAAAGCTTCATACCAAAATAATCCACAAGAAATTCCGGGAAAGCACTGATAATAAACACTTTATTATTGCCTGCTAAAGCCTGTTCACACATAAAGATATCATATGGACTTGCTTCATCTAAATACTGTTCATAAGAAATAACTTCCGCATTTCCTAACAAGCATGATACTCTCATCGAAAAGACATCAATGATTTCTTTCCATACATCTATATTGTAATCTCTAAAATG
>CAMEFI010000064.1 GCA_945915475.1 uncultured Clostridium sp.
AACATATTGCTGCATCAATCCCTGCATTGTTTGTGGCATATAAACACCTCCAATCCCGTAATTGTCTTATACTTAATTATATATTTATATACCACAATCTGCAAGGGAAAAATCATTACCTCATTATTACAATTGTTTCATTACTTCCATTGGTCTTCCTTAAAAGTTTCCAAGAATTCTTCGAATATCTCCGTATTCACCAACACAATCTTTCGCACTCGGTAAATCGCATTGGCTTCTTTTGCTAATTCCTGAAAGGTATGAAGTCCCATGGAATAGCGTTCTGCACCTTCTTTGTATCGTACATACTTCTTATCTGTAATCTTCACTTCGTTACCGAAGGGTTTCTTCTCTTTATTCTTTGGCAATGAATCAAAATCCACCATAAATAGCTCCTCAAATAGCATAAAAATTAATTCGAAAACAATTGCATAATTTCTTCAAATTGTATATTCTATAGTTAGTAGATGAGCTATATGCTCATCATGTGGGCTGACACAATCAATCCGAAATTCTTTCCGGACTTCGGGTGCCGGACAGTTGGCTGGCAACAGAAAAACCAGTTTTCCTATCGGACTTCGGGTACCGATCAGTTGGCGGACAACAGAAAAATCAGTCATTAAAGGAAGGTGTCATTCGCTACGGCAGATGAACCTTCCTTTTAAATTACTAAACTATAAGGATATACATATATGACAAAAAAGAAGCAATTGGTATTATCAGCAAATGTGCAAAACTTTATAATACACATCTTGAAAATCAACAGGTAGTTTTTGTCTATAAAAGCAAAAATATCACGATCACTGAGAAATGGTTAGTTGACTAAATAGTAAAATTTGTGTATAATTTTGTTATATAAAAGGAGGTGCTTTATATGCCAGCTATTAGGTCAAGTGCTGATCTTAGAAATAACTACAATGAAATATCAACCTTCTGCCATACTTATCCGGAACCTGTGTTTATCACAAAGAATGGAAAAGGGGACCTTGCTGTAATGAGCATTGAAGCTTACGAAGCGCTCACAAGCCGCTTTGAGTTATATGGTCAAATCAAAGAAGGCTTGAACGATATCGAAGAAGGTAATACAAGACCATTCTCCAAAGCTATTTCCGACATAAGAAAGAATCGTAACCGATGACTTATCAAGTTCGCATCACCAAAACCGCTGAAAGAGATTTACTCGCTGCATCTGACCATATTGAATTTGTATTAAAAAATCCAAAAGCAGCCGATGATTTACTTGATGAAGCAGAGGCTCAGATTAATTCATTAGATGAATTTCCTGAACGTTGCAAAATAGTAGATGATCCCGTTCTTAATTCCTGGAGAATTCGTTGCGTTATCGTAAAAAACTATCTTGCTTTTTTCATCATTGACGAATTGAAAAAAGAAGTTATTATCGTAAGATTTCTTTTTCAAAAAAGCAATTGGAACTCAATATTACGACAAGTCATTGCGTTGTATTAAGGGGGCTAATTATTTAGTTCCTTTTCTTTTATCCGCTTTATTTGCCTCAATCTCCATTTGCCTGTAATAATCATCAATAACGCCTTCGTTTCTGTCTTCATATTCGCCCAACCATAATCTATGGGCACAACCACTGTATTAGGATTAATCATTTCTCATACCTCCTTAAATTAGTGCATAGAAAAAGGCTGAAAGAATATCACTACTCTTTCAGCCTTTTTCGTATACCATTTCCTAACAATCGTACATTGGATCATCCAATGACATAATGGCAATATCCGCTACGTTGCTTCATTCTAATAATAGAAAGATGTGTACGGTGTTATTAATATACTTTCACCTTTCTTTTACCGGTCCTCTTTCCATACCATGACTGCTTCCTGAGCCAGCCGCTTTCCGCTAAAGACTGCACCACGAAGCATTCGGTAAATGGCAAAAAACGGAATCAGAATCTTTACTTTATACACGACCGGATAATAGGACTTATAAAATTCCATATCCAGAAACAGCCTTCTTAAGTAGTAGCGAAGCTTTGTCTTGTCTGCAATCGGTGCCTTGCCGCCCTGCAGTTTACGAAGCTTATTACTGCGGATCAGTCCCGCAAAGAAGCTGCTTGTGTCTAACAAAATCTGCTCTCCATCACTATCGTGGGTAATATAGGTGTCTTTTAACTTCATGTATTCGTCCTCCACGTAAAATATGGTAACTATTCAGAACCCCATTCGCAGAATCGCTGCTTTACAGCTTTACTTCTGCTCATGTGGTTACTTCGCCATATAAATCTGTAAAAATATGACCATAAATGGTCAATTTGTTACAGATTTGCATGGCTCTGAATAGTTACAATTTATGAATCAATTTCTACCTTATTTTGGTCAAGCACCTTTCTAATATCACAATAAGTCTTTTCTCTAATCTTTGCCTCTATTGCATACTTCTCAAATTCTGCAACAACTTTGCTTATTCTTGAAATAATTTCCATGCACTTTCTTTTTCGTATTCCCATTTTTTTACCGACTTCCAGCATATCCATCAACTGAATATCTCTGGTTTTTTGATTGATTGTCATCTGGTGAGCTCTAAGCCACTTGTTAGTTGGATTATACGAAAAAGTAATATCATATGCAGGAGCTAAACTCCACTCACCACTACGATTCATAAGAAAAGATATATTTTTAACATGGTCATCCTGATTCACTGCTAAACAATTAAATACCATGACGCATAAGGTTTATTCAGTTCCTGATGAATAATTCCAACCCTCGTTCCCCAAAGATAAACTTCTGCTGTTGTATTCATTTATTCTTCATCCCCCCATTTAAAACCGCCATTTACCTTTTCTTTTTTCCGGACTCTCTGCTTTGGCTTTTCATTAACTTTTAAATAAAAAGAAGGACGCTTTGTCTGATCAGGTATCAATAAATCAATATTACTCTCAAGATTAAGTGCAAATAGAATTTTAATCAAACTTTCAAACTGAACAGATGCTCCCTGTTCCAACCTGGAAATACTTCGAACTGAGACTCCTGACTTATTTTCCAAATCTTGTTGTGTCAGCCCTGCATTAATACGATACTGTTTCAACCTTTCACCAATTTTTTTTTGATAATACCGATAGTCCAAATTGTTCAACATAACACGCCACCTTTGTCTTTTTATAATTAGATTATATTGTATTTAGCCATTTTTGTCTAGTTATAAATTCATATTTTCTTATAATTAATATTATAACCATATTTTTCTGCACTTTTATGTTTGTGTGGTGTATTTTTAAAAATAAAAAACCATACTATAATATATTATCCATGAAAGTTTCTATTCATTCTGCGTCCCTTCATAAGCCACCTTTGCAGCCTCTGACTCCATGTTGCAGGAAAGCCGGTAGATTGGCACAGTAACCATCAGCCTGTCTATCAGTTCCATTGTCTTACCTACTCTTCTATCTCACCCACAGACAGATCATCCGGAACATCCCCGTCAGACTCACCGTCCTCAGAGCCGGATTCTTCGGCGGAATTATCCGAAGCCGAGCTTTGTGTGGCAGTCTCCGGTTCACGAACCGTAATGGTACGGCATATCAGATAGGTTTCACGACCACTGAACGGTTCCACCTTATAATAGGTTTCATATTTTCCTGCCTGATTGCCATCAAAACTTCCTTTATCAGCGTAGTACGAAACCTTTACCGCACTGTCGTTATATGTGATACCGTCAAAATTGTTTTCAATATCAAATCCATACCCGGCAGCAATTACAATATCATTTGCAACGGCAATCTCCGTTGCGTTCAACCCCTGCATACTCTTCCTTTGTACCAGCCGATTCTCCCGGTGTCCTTTTTGAAAGAAATTCTTCCATCAACACACGAATCACATCCTGGTATAATTCCTTTCGCATATCTTCCTTCACCTTTTGCAATTCCTGATTCAGGGTTTCTTTTATTTCCTGCATCATATTATCTAGCTTTTGAGATTGTCCACTCTCTAAAATGGCATAATGCTCTTTGATGCACTCAATAATCAGTTTGTTTTTAGAAACATGCCTTCGTTCACTCTCCTCAGACAATTTCTGTAACAAATCCCCATGGTCCTCATCCACATAACTAAAGCGAACGGTTACTGACTTGTACATTTCCTTATCATGTCTCTCAGTCATTACTTATCGCCTCCTGCTTGCCGCTCTAATATCACTTTCAGATAACCGGAAGCCAATGTCGCATATCCCTTTGCATTGGCACAAATATCTTCTATATAGGTGATATTAGGTTGATGCAAGTCACCATATCGCTTCATTACGCCGGCTCCGCCACCAACAAAGATAATTGGTGTTAATTCCATGTTGTAACCAAGCTCTCTGATATAATGGTATATCTTATTGCAATAAGCACGAAGCTCCTTTTCAATAATCTCCCGATAGTTCTTTGGAAGGTGCTCTCCGCCTTTCATCATTACTTTTTGAATATCATACTCATCCACCTCTGCATTCAGCTGACGGACACATTCTTTATTGATTTGCTGGATACAGGTAATGATTCCTGCCGGCTTTGTTACACAAATGGATTCGTCCGGATTGCTGTTAATGATTGGCATAATATCAACCGTCCAGCTGCCAATATCAACAACCAATACCTTATTATCAAAGAATCGTAACTTATCACTTACCGCAGCATAGCACTGTGG
>CAMEFI010000065.1 GCA_945915475.1 uncultured Clostridium sp.
GAAGCACAATCTGATGGAGGATGTGTTCAATATGGAAAACGAATCCTTCATGCAGGAGACAAGGCTGATGGAGAACGAGTATTCTGTCAATCTGCCCACCAGATTCCAGTATGGCGGCAAACTCAACGACGGATGGATCAACGTGGTCAATCCTTTCCGTGCGACCATCGTATTGGGAACACCGGGTTCAGGTAAATCCTATGCAGTGGTAAACAACTACATCAAACAGATGATTTCCAAAGGTTTTAGTACCTATATATATGATTATAAATTCGATGATCTTTCTACCATTGCCTACAACACCTTGTTGCACAATATGGACAAATACAAGGTAAAGCCGCATTTTTACGTCATCAATTTTGATGATCCGCACCGTTCACACCGCTGCAATCCCATCAATCCGGAGTTCATGACGGACATCTCTGACGCATACGAAGCAAGCTATACCATTATGCTCAACTTAAACCGCACCTGGATTGAAAAGCAGGGTGATTTCTTTGTAGAGTCTCCGATTATCCTGCTGGCAGCCATTATATGGTATCTCAAAATATTCAAAGGCGGTATCTACTGCACGTTCCCTCATGCCGTGGAACTGCTGAACAAGCCTTACTCAGATTTGTTTACCATATTGACTTCCTATCCGGAACTGGAGAACTACCTTTCTCCTTTCATGGATGCATGGAAAGGCGGGGCACAGGATCAGCTCCAGGGCCAGATAGCTTCAGCGAAAATTCCGCTTACCAGAATGATTTCTCCACAGTTGTACTGGGTCATGACAGGTAATGATTTTTCTCTGGACATTAATAATCCGAAGGAGCCTAAAATCCTTTGTGTAGGCAATAATCCGGACCGACAGAACATCTATTCCGCTGCGCTCGGACTGTATAATTCCAGAATCGTCAAGCTGATAAACAAGAAAGGGCAGCTTAAAAGCACGGTAATCATAGATGAGCTTCCAACCATCTATTTCCGAGGACTGGACAACCTGATTGCAACGGCACGTTCCAACAAAGTGGCAGTCTGTCTGGGATTTCAGGACTTCAGCCAGCTTAACCGTGACTACGGTGAAAAGGAAAGCAAGGTAATTCAAAATACAGTCGGCAACATATTCAGCGGTCAGGTGGTAGGTGAAACGGCCAAGACACTTTCCGAACGTTTCGGAAAGATTTTGCAGAAACGTCAGTCCATATCCATCAACCGTCAGGATGTCTCCACATCGATCAACACCCAGCTGGACTCCCTGATTCCTGCTTCCAAGATTTCCAACCTCTCACAGGGGACGTTTGTCGGTTCCGTGTCGGACAATTTCGGTGAGAAAATCGACCAAAAGATTTTCCATGCGGAAATTATCGTGGACCATGCCAAAGTAAGTGCGGAAGAAAAGGCTTATAAAAAAATCCCGGTTATCAACACGTTCAAGGACAGTGAAGGGAATGACATCATGCTCCAGCAGATACAGCGTAATTATGACCAGATAAAGGCGGATGCCCAGGCTATCATCAACGATGAAATGGAACGTATAAAGAACGACCCGGAACTATGTGAACGGCTGGGAATAGAAAGTGTAGAAGAGGAGAAAAGAAAAGCTGAATAGATACAGAATGACAAATAAATCCTGAATCAATTTGATTTTCAGGGAACATTCCTTATCTTTGAACTTGAAATAGAACATAACGGCGGATAACGGGATGTTTTCCGTCGATTATATACATAAGTCGCAAGTGTCTTAAACTGAAATCTGGCAAAATTTCAAAAACGAAGACTATTGCGTGAGGCTTATGCTATACCCTATAGCGTGAGCCCATGCATGTTTTTCGTTTTGGGCTTGCCAGAGCCTCAGTTTAAAAACAGCATGGGTTTCATGCTTTTATTTTTAATAGCAGAGGTATGGCAAAAGTTCAGATTATTATGCCCGTCACATTGGACGGTTTCCTGCCGGACAAAAATGAGGAACTGATGGAATGGCTCAGGACAGACCGGAACGGATTCCCTTATTGGGAAGAGCGGGCTACATTCAACATGTTTCCGCATTATGGTATGCTTGATTTGATGGATGCAAAAGAGAGACGAGACAATAACTGTACCTTTTTTATGAAAGTACAGGACGAAAAAAGTGCCGAATATGCTGGTGGAGTATTTCTCTTCCGACTCGCAGATGAACTGGTCATTTACCTGCTTCCAATATCATACAAAAATGGGAAAAACATAACCGGAAAGATTCAATTCGGACAATGGACTTTGCGTGAGTCCAAAACATTCCGAAACAATATATGCAGATTGGTATACCGCCTTAAAGAATAAAGATTACTTCAGATTAAGTTTCTTCATTTTCTTGTACAGGGCTGTACGACTACAACCGAGTTCCGCTGCTGTCTTGCTGACATTACCATGATTTTTACCAAGCAGATTTCGTATCCTTTCCTTTTCCTGAATGATACGAATATCCGGATTGTCATTACAATCTACATTTTCCAATCCCAAATCACAGACATTCAATAATGCATTATCTGCAACAATTACTGCACGTTTGATTTTTGCGTTCAATTCCCGTACATTACCCGGCCAGTCATACCCCAACATACATGATTTCGCTTCTTCGGTAAATCCCTCATTCTTGACACGTATTCTGCTGGAATGTTCTTTCCTGAAAAATTCGGCAAGCGGAAGAATATCATCTTTGCAATCTTTTAATGGCGGTTGAACAATTTCGAGTTCTGCAAGGCGATAATACAAATCCTCACGAAAACGACCTTCCTGCACAGCCTTTTCCATATCCTCATTGGTGGCAGATACGATACGCACGTCAATATGCTTGACTTTATCACTTCCAACAGGATTAAACTCCTTTTCCTGAAGAACCCGAAGGAGAAGAATCTGCATGGAATACGGCATATTACCGACTTCATCCAGAAATAAGGTTCCTCCATTGGCCGTTTCAAAATATCCCTTCCTATCAGCAACTGCTCCGGTAAAGGCGCCCTTGACCGCACCAAAAAATTCAGAAGCCTGTAAATCGTTAGGTATGCTTCCACAATTGACAGCAACGAAAGGTTTATCACGTCTGTCACTATAACGGTGGATCATCTGGGCTATCACTTCCTTACCGCTTCCGCTCGGACCGAGTATCAGAACTGAAAGTTCAGAAGATGCCACACGACGAGCCAGTGAAGCGGCTTTTCTGGCAGCTTCACTGGTACGTTCAACAAAAGAACGCTCTTTACGTACAATAACTGGCTGCTTAAGCATACTATGTACTAATTCTATCAGTAGCTCTTGATGAACAGGCTTTTGCAAATAATCCTTAGCACCGAGTTTGATAGCACGGACTGCATCCGTGATACAGGCATAATCTGTCATGACAATAAATGGAACTTCCATCTTAGAACGTATCATCCATTCCAGAAGACTAATACCATCACCTTCCGGCAGACGTACGTCTCCCAATACAAGATTGATTTCGTTTTTCTTCAGAATACTACGTGCACCGGGTTCATCTATAGCTGTCAATACTTCGTAACCGGCCTTCTGCAGCCATTTTTCAATCATTCCGCAAAGTATCATATTGTCTTCAACTATCAGAATTTTCATATCTTTTCAGTTCATTTTCTGTTTCATTAATTAATTTTTCAATCCACTCTATAATCTGGATAGCATTTTCACAAATAACATCATCACTAATATCCATATCGTGTAACTTTTCTTGAAAATCACGCAACAACTGTTCCTTTTCAAGCATTTCCCATACAGGCATCATTCGATGTATTGTTTTTCTCATGGATTCACGATTGGTTGTCTTTATGGCTGTTTTAAGTTCCTCAATTTCTTTTCTTGATTCCATGATAACAAGAGACATCATATGTTCATGATCATCTGTACTATCCAACAAGCAGGAAAAGTCAAAATCTCCAGTTTGAGAAACTTTTATTTGAGACATAATGGTTGATAAAAAAGTAAGTAATACATGGATGTTGAACGGCTTATGAATGCAACCCGCAAATCCTTCTTTTTCATAGATTCCGGAATTTCCGTCACCACGGGCAGTCATGACTGCAACAGGAATGGTTCTTGAATTTCCTATGTCTGAATTTCTAAGTAGTTTTAATAGAGCGAACCCATCGATATCCGGCATTTGTACATCAGTAAGTATCATATCATAATCTGATTGTCTAATAGCTGTTACTACATCCCGTACATTCATACAGGTCGTACAAGTTATACCATTACGCCCAAGCATGTCTTCCACTATTTTTAGCAATATAGGATCATCATCCACAACAAGTACATTTTTCGGCAAAATGGTTATAGACTCACTATAAGAATTACATTCGTCCACAAGCTCATCCGTTTCTGGTAAAAGAAATTCAAGTTTGAACACACTCCCCTTACCAAGCTTACTTTCTACATTTATTGTTCCATCAAGGACTTTAACTAGTCCCTTAGTCAGAAAAAGACCTAAACCAAAACCTTCTGAATTAACATTCTGCGCAGCACGTTCAAAGGGAGAAAATATTTTTTTAAGCGTCTCTTCATCCATTCCAATACCTGTATCCCTTATTTCAATCAACAGTTTCCCTTCTAAATATTCAGTATG
>CAMEFI010000066.1 GCA_945915475.1 uncultured Clostridium sp.
AAGCGGAAGAAGAGCCGGAAGCAGCTGAGGAAGAAGCGGAAGAAGAGCCGGAAGCAGCTGAGGAAGAAGCGGAAGAAGAGCCGGAAGCTGCCGAGGAGGAAGCGGAAGAAGAGCCGGAAACTGCCGAGGAATTAGACGAAGAAAGCCAGGAGATTGTCAATAAGCTGAAGGAGAAGCTCTCACATAGCAAAGAGGAGAAAACGGTTGAAGAGGCGGAAGTTAAGAAGCCGGCATTTAAGACGAAGGATACATCGACAGTTGGAGTTGTTATTCAGGATGATTTTGATGAATTTCTTGCTGAGAAAGAGCTGGAAGAGAAGATGGCTCATCATGAGGAATCCGGACTTAAGATCCGGAAGGATATTAAGGTTAATCGTGCAAGCATTGTGAAGAATTCCCAGGAAGAATTGAAAGCAGCTGGGCAGAAAGAAGATGGTGCCGAGGATGAAGTGACAGAAGTGGCAGAGACAGAAGAAGAGGAGGTTGTAAGCAATTCCATCCTGAGTCAGACAATAAGTGGAGCAACCGGCTTGTTGCGAGGGAATGTGAATGTTCCCAAAGTCAACCCTTATCTTATCCGTGTGAACACAAATGAACGGATTATGATTACGAAACAGAACTTCAAGATTGGTAAGGCCAGCATGGGTGTGGATTACACCGTGAAGGGGAATGGAGCAGTCAGCAGAGTTCATGCTGTGATTACCAATAAAGATGGTATTTATTATATCAGGGATAACAAGTCTACGAATCATACTTTGGTAAATGGAAAAGTTCTTCAGGAAGGGGAGAATGAATTGTTGACTCAGGATTGTAAGATTGTTCTTGGAGACGAGGAGTTTATATTTAAGTTGCGTTAAAGCAGATGGTGTAAGACCATTGCGCAAGGATGCGTAGAACGAGTCATTTGTGCAATGGTCTTTTTTTACTTTGATTATGTGGTGTTGAGGAGAAGAGAATGGATATATTTGCGGCATGTTACACAGATGCTGGCCTGGTGAAAGAATTGAATCAGGATTCCCTGTCGGTAAAAGTTGTGAATTCCCCGCATGGGAAGATTGCATTTGCAGTTGTATGTGACGGAATGGGCGGATTAGAGAATGGGGAACTGGCAAGCAAAGAAGCGACACTTGCAATGAATCAGTGGTTCCAACAACAGTTTGCTAAAATGGTAGCGTCCAATGAGGTGACGGAGGAACATTTATATACGCAATGGGAGACGGTGATTCAAAGCGTCAATGAGCGCCTTGCAGCATATGCAGATTCTCAGGGTGTATCCATGGGGACAACTTTGACAGCACTGTTGCTGTATGAACAGAACTATTATATATGCCATGTGGGAGATAGCCGGATCTACAAGATAGCAGATCGAATCCTTCAGGTGACGCAGGATCATTCTTTAGTTGCAAAAGAAGTAGAATTGGGATATCTGACAAAGGAGCAGGCACTAACAGATTCCAGAAGAAGTGTGTTGTTACAGTGTGTAGGAGCATCTGAGATCGTGAATCCACAATACGAAACAGGAATAATTCCGGAGAAATTCACATTTGTCCTGTCATCAGATGGATTTGTACATATGTTGAGTGAAGAGGAGATATTCCATTACTTTCAACCGGATCAGATACAGGATAAGGAGCAGTTAGCAGAAATTTGTAAGAAGACAACCCGACTTGTGATGGAGCGGGGAGAACGGGATAATATTACTGTTGTTGCAATTACAGGAAAAAGATAGATACAGGATAACCAATTTGTATAATTACGACAGGAACGCAGTGGTGTTTTTGGAGCTTGAGAGAGGGTAGAAATGTATGACTAGAGTTGGCACTATCTTAGGTGGCAAATACGAAATACTGAAAAAAATCGGGCAGGGCGGTATGTCTATTGTATATGTAGCAATGGACACCCGGCTGAATAAGCAGTGGGCAGTGAAGGAGATCAAGAAGAATCCCAAACAGGATACGGGAACCTTGTTAAAGGGATTGCAGATGGAGGCCAACATTTTGAAAATGGTGGATCATCCCGTATTGCCAAGAATAGTAGATATTATTAATTATAATGGAACTGTGTTCGTGGTAATGGATTATATTGAGGGACGTCCTCTAAGTGAAGTGTTGAAGACGGAGGGGGCGCAGCCTCAGGATAAGGTTATTGAGTGGGCGAAGGATTTATGCAGTGCATTGGATTATCTGCATTCCATGAATCCACCTATTATATACCGGGACATGAAACCATCGAATATTATGTTAAAGCCGGATGGCAAAGTGAAATTGATCGATTTTGGTACCGCAAAGGAATTCGATGTGGAGAGCAACGCAGATACTACAGCGCTTGGTACAAGAGGTTATGCGGCACCGGAACAGTTTGGTGATGCAAGAGGACGGGGCATTCATAAGACAGATGCCAGAACGGATATCTATAGTCTGGGTGCAACGCTTTATCATATTTTGACAGGGAAGAACCCTAGTGAGCCCCCATATGTGATTAAGCCGATTCGTGAATGGAATCCGGCATTATCAAGTGGCCTGGAGAAGATCATCAACAAATGTACAATGCCGGATCCGGAAGCTCGTTATCAGTCCTGTTCGGAGCTTCTTTATGATTTAGATCATTATGAAGAATTGGATGATGCTTTTAAACGGTCCTGTTTACGGAAAATGCGAAGTTTTCTTGTTTGCGCTACTCTTACAGTTTTTTTTGCGTTTACAGCAATTGGCGGATACATAGGAAATGAGCACGAAAAGAAGATGGATTATGACAATCTCATCAATGAGGGCTATGGGAATGTGGTACAGGGAGATTATGATGAGGCTGCCACACTTTATGTAGATGCCATTACGGAGGTAGATGGAAGCCGGAATGAAGCGTATTTAGAGTTGTTAGACCTGTATATTAACTATATGGATGATGCGGAGACGGGATTAAGCCGCGTTACATATTATATTGACCAGCAGTATGAGCACATTGATAAAGACCAGAAACTGTTACTCGAAGTGGCAATGGATTATTTTGACATTTTGAAAGATTACAAATCCAGCGCATATTATTTTAATATGCTTGATCAAAAGCAGCATCCGGAGGCGGCATATTACTCCACCATCGCACTTGCCATGGGTGAGCTGAACGTGGACTATGAGCAGTTGACATTTAATCTTAAGAATTTTGAAGCCATGAATGATGCCACCACGATATCCATTAATAAACTGATGAATTATCGGTTGCTTTGCATTGTATATGCAAGAAATTTGCAGCAAATGGGAGATGCGGCGGATAAATTAATTACGGCAGCTAATAAGGGTCTTACGGTGTTAGAGGCGTATGAAGATGACAGCGTGAAAGCAGAATATTATACAATCTATAATCAATATCTGGCACTTGCTTATGAAAGACTTGGACAGAAGTATCAGGAAGAAGAGCCGGAGAAGGCGAGAGAGAATTATGAGAGTGCATTAGAATGTTGTGATTTCATTTTAGGTATGATATCTGCTGACGATGGGGAGACGGTTGGCAACATTACCGATGTAAAACTACGGGAGGCCAAATATTGCCAGAAAGCAGAGATATATGAGGATCTTGGTGAGTATGAGAACGCCGAAGAAGTCTATGAACAGGCCGAAGTAGAATTTGGCCAGACAAGCATTTCTTTGTATGCAGGACATTTATCTTTGTTGTGTAAGATGGAAGAGAGCAGAACAACAGATGTGGAACAATGGGATTATAACCGGTTGCATACGCTGTATGAACAGGGAAGCAAGGTGCCGGATATAGAGAACGATTATCGGTGGAAACAGCTCACACAGAAGCTTTCTCCATTGTTTGGAAAGAATGGGGGCTGATGATATGTACGAGATTATGTTTTATGGTGGAACGGTTCTGACCGGTGTTTTTTTCATTGCATCGGTTGTGTTATTTGTTCGTAACAAAGTATGGAAATTATTAGGAGATCTCACGGGATGGAATGCAAGAAATGCGATTAAGAAATTAGATAAAAAAGGTGCAGAGGATACCTCTAAGACAGAGGCAATCAAACAGGATGTCAGCAAAGTTTTAGTACATAAGGCTACCACTACGGGATCCCTGCAGGAAATGCCGGACCAGACGGAAGACGAGACATCCATCCCGCCGGAGAAAGAGAAAAAGATAAGGAAGAACCGGTCAAAGAAGGGAGAGAAGGCGGCACTTTTGCAACAGAAGGAGCCGGAGACGGACGGAATATTTGAAGTGGAAGAAGACATGATGGTATTGGCTGGTTCGAAGAATAAGAATCTGTTGCAGGAAGGTGATGACAGTGAGACCGCGCTGCCGGAAGCAGATGGAGACGACAGTGAGACCACATTGCTGGTAGCGGAAGGAGACGACAGTGAGACTACGCTGCTGGTAGCGGAAGGAGACGAC
>CAMEFI010000067.1 GCA_945915475.1 uncultured Clostridium sp.
TGATTACGCCAATTGATGAGCAGATTATATATGATCAATTGGATGGTAATGCCTCTGCGGTATGGAGTCTGCTTCTGGCAAGTGGTTATCTGAAGGTAATTAGTTATCAGTTGGCAGGCGATGTGCCGATTGGTGAGAAACCGCAGTATGAACTGGCACTTACGAATTATGAGGTGCAGGTTATGTTTCAAAGCATGGTAAGCAGCTGGTTTGTGCAGGCGGAGGATGATTATAATGATTTTATCAGAGCGTTGCTTCGTTGCGACGTCAGAGAGATGAATCTCTATATGAATCAGGTAGCATTATCGGTGTTCAGTTATTTTGATACAGGTAACAGCCCTTCCGTGACACAACCGGAGCGTTTCTATCATGGATTTGTATTGGGACTTCTTGTGGAATTGAACGGTCGTTATGTACTTACTTCCAATCGGGAAAGCGGATTTGGCAGATATGATGTGATGCTGGAGCCATTGAAGGCGGAAGATAATGCCTATATATTGGAATTCAAGGTACATGATGATACAGAGGAAGCGACTTTACAGGATACCTTGGATGCTGCACTTGCCCAGATAGAAGACAAAAAGTATGAACAAAATCTTCTGGCAAGAGGTATTGCACCGGAACGAATTCATAAATATGGATTTGCATTTGAAGGAAAACATGTACTGATAGGATAAACATTTCTGTAATTAAGAAAGGGGATATACTAATGAGTTTTCAGTTAACAGCCTCCATGATGTGTGCTAACTATGGCAATCTGGAGAAAGAAGTAAGAGACTTAGAGGCGGGAGGTATTGATTCCTTCCATATTGATATTATGGATGGACGATATGTGCCGAATTTTGCCATGTCACTAAATGATATGTCATACATTGCATCTGCAACAGAGAAACCGCTTGATGTACATCTGATGGTGGAGCATCCTAATAATACGGTGGAGTTATTTTTAAGAAAATTGCGTAAGGGGGATACGGTCTATATCCATCCTGAGGCAGAATATCATCCGTCTACTACGCTACAGAAGATTATTGATGCCGGGATGATACCGGGTATCGCGATCAATCCCGGAACCAGCGTGGAGACGATTACGGAGATGTTGCGGATTGTGAAACGGGTGCTTGTCATGGCGGTAAATCCGGGTAATGCGGGACAGATGTTCATGCCTTATGTGGGTGATAAGATGCATAGGTTGTTGCAATTAAAGAGTGAAATGAATTTTGAACTGTTCTGGGATGGAGCTTGTGGGGCAGACAAGATTATTGAGTATGCACCGAAAGGAATGGATGGTTTTGTATTGGGAACTACTCTTCTTTTTGGTAAAGGAAAGCCTTATGGAGAAACACTGGCGGATATCCGCAAGCTGAAATTCTAACATTTTGTTGCAGTGGGTATGTAGTATTTTAGAATAAATATGTCGGTTCGGGGAGAACGTGAGCGATATGAATATAGGATTGATTCTTGCAGGGGGCATAGGTACCCGGCTTGGCGGTGACATTCCGAAGCAATATATGGAAGTGAATGGCAAGATGGTGATATCATACTGTCTTGCTGTTTTTGGTATGCATCCACAGATAGATGCCGTACAGATTGTGGCTCATCAGGACTGGCATGAGGAAATACTGAGGGCAATGCCTGAGTCTGTAAGAGCAAAGTTCAAGGGATTTTCTACACCGGGGGCAAACCGGCAACTGTCTATTTACAATGGTTTGCAGGATGTGCTGCAGTATGCTTCGGAAGAAGATATCGTTATCGTTCATGATGCAGCCCGTCCTCTGGTGTCTGCCGCTATTTTGTCAGCCTGTATTGAGGCTTGCGCATTACATGATGGCGTTCTTCCGGTATTACCTATGAAGGATACGGTATACTTAGGAGATGGCAGCAGGATTACTTCGCTGTTAGACAGGAGCAGTGTGTATGCCGGACAGGCTCCGGAAGCGTTTAAACTGGGTAAATATTATGAGGCCAACAGGCGGCTTTTGCCGGATAAAATTCTAGAGATTAATGGTTCCACAGAGCCTGCTATTATGGCCGGAATGGATATTGCTATGATTCCCGGAGAGGAGTCAAATTATAAGATTACAACAAGAGCGGACCTTGAGCGTTTTGAAGAGATGCTGCTTAGACAGGGAGGATTACATTGAAAGCATATGTTTTAGAGGGAATAGACCGGCTGGAATATAGAGAAGTATCTATGCCGCAAGCGGGCGAGGATGAAGTGATTGTGCGGGCGACGCATGCAGGGATATGCGGTTCGGATATTCCGCGGATTTTTAAGACGGGTACCTATCATTTTCCTACTATTCCCGGACACGAATTTGCCGGCGTGGTTTATAGTGCCGGAGCAGAGCAACATAAACAACTGGTTGGAAAAAGAGTAGGTGTATTTCCATTGATTCCCTGTATGCAGTGTGAGCAGTGTAAACAGAAGAAATATGAAATGTGTCAGTCATATAATTATCTTGGTTCCAGGACGGATGGCGCTTTTGCTGAATATGTGAAGGTTCCGGTATGGAATCTGATAGAATTGCCGGAGAATGTGAGTAGTGAGGATGCGGCAATGCTGGAGCCGACGTGTGTGGCGTTGCATGCCATTCGGCAGGCAGATTTGTCTAAGGCAGAGTCGGCAGTCGTGTATGGCTGTGGAACAATTGGCATATTGGTACTTCAGTGGCTGAAGGCTATGGGGATAGCAAATACTTATGCTATCGGCACCAGAGAGGAGCAGAAGAGACTGGTTGATGATGTGTCAGGCGCACACTTCTGCAATTGCAGAGAGCAGGATCCGGTTGGTTTTATCATGGAACAGACTGACAATAGAGGTGTGGACATTGTATTTGAATGTGTCGGTGTAAATGAGAGTGTGAACAATGCGGTTAACTCAGTCGTAGCCGGTGGTCAGGTGGTATTAGTAGGGAATCCGGCAGATAACATGGAGCTGGAGAAACAGATATACTGGAAGATTTTGCGGCGCCAATTAACAATGCACGGTACATGGAATTCTTCTTTTACAAAGGAGGATGATGATGACTGGCATATGGCTCTCAAAGCAATCGGAGAAGGCAGAATATGCCCTGCCAAACAGATTACACACAGGTTTGCTTTTGAAGAGTTGGAGAATGGTCTGGAAGTGATGAGGGATAAGAGTGTATTCTCTAATAAAGTGATGATGTATATCGAAATGAAATAATGGATAAATGGGCAACTTTGGTTGCCTATTTTTTTTGTGACGGATATAATAGTGGTAGATATATGTGTTGAAGGAGGTGTCGTATGAACTTTTGGGGTAAAAACAAGGTGGTTTCAAAGAAGATAGAAGCTATTGAAGATGTTGTATATATATCCAAAAGGACAAGTAACCTTTCGGAAGATGAGATGGCAGAATGTGCGGAGTTATTTAGTTCTTCTTACGGAAGATATAGCCAGGATTCAACATATAGACCTGGAGGACAGATTAGAATGTCCGCAAAATATTATATGAAGAATTATCAGGGAGATAATTTCTATGTTGCTATGGCAAGGTATGAAGATCGTTTGATTGCACATGCATTTTATATTCGCAAGAAGTGCAAAGAGGGTATGGTAACATGGGTATTACAGTTGGTAGTTGATAAGAATTATCGCAAAAAAGGTATTGCCAGTACATTATTAAGATCTATATGGGGATTCTCAGATGATTTTGCATGGGGGTTAGCATCGGCGAATCCATGTACAGTTAAAACACTGGAAAGTGCAACTTTCAGAAAGTGTAGACCGGTTATTATTCAGAAGAACTTGTCAACAATTAAAGAAATTGGAAAAGATATTTCTTTTGTCAAAAGTGAGGCATTTGAAGTGACTAAAATGTCGTCACAGATAAATACTGAGTTTTACATTGATAATAGCGAATTTACCAGAGACTATTCATGTGAAAGAATACTGGGCAAATTGAAGCCGGGGCGAGAGTGGCTTGCATTTACTTTTAGGAAGCAAGCGATTGACCCGGAAAAATATCACAAGAATTTTCCTAAGATGGTAGCTTTTTCTGAAAAAATCTTAAGGGAAGCGTATAACAGAATGGATATGAAGGAGCATAGTTGGGTAAAAGGGACTGAGAATGAAGTAAGTTTTCTAGAGCAATATTGTCATGGCCAAACATTGCTGGATTTAGGATGTGGGACTGGAAGACATTCGATTTCTTTTGCTAAGAGGGACTATGATGTGACGGGAGTAGATTTCTCGGACAGACATTTGGAAGAAGCCAATAGAGAATTGGATGCAGAATTGCTGGTAAATACATTCATAGGGAATTGTGGTTTTGTTCATGGAGATGCAAGATCATATCAAGATGCAGTTCGGTATGATAACGTCATTTTACTATATGATGTGATTGGTTCT
>CAMEFI010000068.1 GCA_945915475.1 uncultured Clostridium sp.
TATCACAAAGTGGTGTTCTCTTCTCATTTAATCCGAATAAAATTTTACGCTAGCACATATTTTCTCATAAAACATAAAATATCTTATAACCATAAGGAGTTGGTATTCTATGCATCCATTATTATCTCTACAGGATATCTCCTATGCATACCATAATCTCAAAGGTGAGACTCCTGCACTGTCCAATATATCCATGCAGGTGTCCGAAGGAGAATTTCTGGCAATTGTCGGTCCAAGCGGCTGCGGCAAATCAACTCTTCTGTCTATCATAGCAGGACTGCTTGTTCCCGAATCGGGTATTATATACTACAGAGGACTGGCTTCCACTGACTACCGTCGGGACTCTGTCCTGAAAATAGGCTATATGCTGCAGCATGATCATTTATTTGAATGGCGCACAATCTATCAGAATGTAATTCTTGGTTTAGAATTGAATCATTCTCTGACACCAGATAACATAGCTTATGTAGAAACACTGTTAAGGGAATATGAATTATATGCTTTTAAAGATAAAAGACCGTCGGAGTTGTCCGGTGGAATGCGTCAGCGTGCTGCTTTAATCCGCACAATGGCAATTCACCCTGAATTACTGCTCCTGGATGAGCCCTTCAGCGCTCTGGATTTTCAGACACGTTTAAGTGTTTCTGCAGACATTGCACAGATCATCCGTAAAACCGGCAAAACTGCACTCTTGATCACTCATGATTTATCTGAAGCAATCACGCTTGCAGACCGGGTTATCGTTCTTTCCAGACGTCCGGCCTCTATCAAATGCGAGATGACTATTTCCTATCCGATAGACCGCAGCGATCCTCTTGCCGTCAGATGTACCAAAGAATATCAGGATTACTTTAATCAATTATGGGAGGTGTTGACAGATGAACAGTCAATTTGTTGTTAAAAAGGATACGACAATTTCCGACCGGCAGAAACAGTTTCTTCTTGCCCACCATAAACATCATCATTTTATCAGTCTGGCAAGACTTCTTTTACTTATTATTTTCCTGGGAGCATGGGAAGTATCTGCCGGAATGGGCTGGATTGATACGTTTTTTTTCAGCAGTCCGTCCGGCATCATACGATTCCTGTACCAAATGTTTCTGGACCACTCCGTTTATCAGCACACCGGGATAACGTTACTGGAAACCATCATAAGCTTTCTTTTGGTTACTGTATTCAGTCTTGCCTCAGCCACGCTTCTCTGGTATCACAACAGTCTCTCAGAAGTATTAGAGCCTTATCTGGTAGTCCTCAATTCTCTTCCCAAATCGGCGCTGGCACCGCTTCTGATTGTATGGCTCGGCACCGGTACCAACACCATTATCGTTGCGGGTATCTCCGTAGCCGTCTTTGGTTCCATCATAAGCCTGTATACCGGCTTCTGCCAGGCAGATCCCGAAACGCTTAAGTTGATCTATACACTGGGAGGCACGCGTAAAGATGCTTTATGCAAGGTAATTCTTCCGAGTTCGATTCCTCTCATCTTAAGCAATATGAAGGTAAATATCGGACTATCACTTGTAGGTGTTATCATCGGTGAATTTCTTGCTGCAAGACGGGGGCTTGGATATCTGATCATCTACGGTTCCCAGGTATTTCAGCTGAATATGGTAATCACTTCCATTCTGATCCTGTGCTTTATTGCTATGGTCTTCTATAAACTGATCCAGAGTGCGGAACATTATTACCGTAAGAAAAAATGAAGTAGTTGAATTAATAGTTTTCTTGGAATAAAATAGAACTCATCCTGAAAGTTTTATAAGAAGCGGGATGTTTAAATCAGGAAAGGAATGATATCTGAATGAATTACGCAGCAATTAAGAAATATGATATTGCGGATGGGGAAGGCGTCCGGGTCTCTTTATTCGTATCCGGCTGTACCCACCATTGCAAGGGATGCTTTCAGCCTGAAACCTGGAGCTTTGATTATGGCAATCCATTCGATGAAACAGTCGAAGATGAAATTATGAAAGCGCTTGAACCTGATTATATAGCAGGACTCACGCTCTTAGGCGGTGAACCGATGGAGAGCGAAAATGCCAAAAGATTATATCCCTTCGTACAACGTGTTCGTGAAACATATCCTTCCAAAAATGTATGGTGCTATTCCGGCTACTTGTTCGAAGAACTGATGGAGCGCGAAGAATGTCGAAGGCTCTTGGAATTGATTGATGTACTTGTAGATGGCGAATTTGTGGAGGAACAGAAAAATATTGCATTGCAATTTCGCGGTTCTGAAAACCAAAGGATTATTGATGTCAGAAAAGCCCTGAAAAGGGGGTTCATTTGAACCCCCTTTCTCTCTGCTAGTTTCTTAATAAGATAACTTCTTTTCCAACATCCTTCTGTGATAATAAATATATTTTATTTGCATTCTTTGAGTATTTTTAGAACTGTCTTTTGGTATTCATCAAATTACTATCTTATTTTGGTCAAGCACCTTTCGTATTTCGCTATAAGTCTTTTCTCTTATTCCTGCCTCTATTGCATACTTCTCAAAATCTGCAACGACATTGCTTATCTTCAAAATAATTTCCATGCACTTTCTTTTTCTTATTCCCATTTTTTTACCGACTTCTAACACATCCGTCAGCTGAATATCTCTGTTTTTTTGATTGATTGTCATCTGGTGAGCTCTAAGCCACTTGTTAGTCGGATTATATGAAAAAGTAACATCATATGCAGGAGCTAAACTCCACTCACCACTACGATTCATAAGAAAAGAAATGTTTTTCACATGGTCATCCTGATTTACTGCTAAACAATTAAATACCATTCTGCTAAAGAACTGTTCGATTTCTTTCATAGTAAGCTTTAATTCCCGCATATATTGCGCCGCCATTTCATAGCTGCACAACGCCGGCTCTTTATAACTAATATGCGCAATTGCACCTAATGATTGCATATGCACTTTTTTCCCATCCACCCGATCAAATCGTTTTGTCATAAAATGATTTTCTCCGGCATTTGAATAAATTCTACACTCATTCATTTCAATTCCTGCCGCCAAAGCCATTTTGTAATATGCATACTCGATTAGCGTATACTCGGGCACATCCTCTAACCCATGATCACCGTTTTTTGATACGTTATCAAATTTCATTAACCAATAATCAAAATCTTTATCCGGATTTAACTGACCGGAACGAATCTCATTTGTTTTCTCATTCCATGCAATTAAGGCTTTCGCTCTTGCGCCCCCTGCAGAGCTTCCTACCTGTACCAGCTGAGAATATGTGAGTTTTTCCTGTGCATTCAGTATGATTGCCTCTCTTTGATTTAATACATCTGAAGCAAATCTTACCATTTCCGAAACATTAATACTCTCATCAATATCGTTCATCTCATAAGTGGCCGGTACATATTCCAGCGCACCCATTCCTCTTTTTCCTGTGTAACACAATCTATCAATTGCAGTAAAATCACGTATGGATTTTCCTTTTGATGCCAACCATTGCTCAATGACCTTATTTCCAAAATCATCCGGCAGCGAGTCTACAACTAATCCCGGCATTCCAAAGAAAGGTTCCCCTGAAAGAAGCGGGAACTCATAAACAATATCGCTTAGTGGCATCATAATAGGTGATATTTCTATTCCACTTTTCAAAAAATCTGCATCATATTCAAATGACGAACAGGGTTTATCTGGTTCCTGATGAATGATTCCAACTCTCGTTCCCCACAAGTAAACTTCTGCTGTTGTATTCATTTATTCTTCATCCCCCCATTTAAAGCCTCCATTAACATTTGCTTTTTTTCGAACTCTCTGCTTTGGCTTTTCATTATCTTTTAAATAAAATGAAGGACGCTTTG
>CAMEFI010000069.1 GCA_945915475.1 uncultured Clostridium sp.
AAAGGGACTGGATGTGGATAAGCCTAGAAATCTGGCGAAGAGTGTGACGGTGGAGTAAGGAAAACAATTCAGATGATGTAATGAAGATCAGAAAGGGAGCGGACGCTTTGAATTTTCCGTTTTAGAGCGGAGGCTCCTTTGTGGATAATTGAAAGGTGTGAGAAATCTTTCTTTTCCTCAAAGATAAAAAGAAAAATAAGAAGTGCTAAGTCATAAATTTTAACTCATGACTTAGCACTTTTTTTAATTGAACATTGTCCTAATTGAATATTACGGTGCGGCAGAGCCGCCAGTCCGGTGTGGCGAGAGCCACCTGTCCGGACTAACGGAGCCACCCCATTTTGTTTATTAAGTTACTTTGCCATTGCTGGATCCAGTCCATATACTTCTCTCATAGAGAGGTCTTTAGATGGGTCAACACTTTCAATATCGATCTTATAGGAATCATACGATATACGATCCATGATGGCATCGGCAAGAGTACTTTCACCATCACAGATTTGCTGGTACCATTCACTTTCACGGAACTGAGAACAAAAGATCGTTGAAGATTTTTTTCGTCTTTTATGTATCAGTTCAAAAAGATTCCTGGCTTCAGCTTCTGTCAGTTTAAGAAGCAGCCACTCATCAATGATCAGTACTATTGGCTTGGTGTATTTCTTCAGGACAGTCGAGAAAGTTCCATTGTCCCTGGCAGCCTGTAAGTCCAATAATAGATCAGGAAGCCGTATATACCGTACTGAGTAATAGTGCTTGCATGCTTCCATGCCAAAGGCACAGGCCATATAAGTTTTACCACTTCCGGTTGCTCCAGTAATAAAGATGTTCCGGTATTCTGTAATGTATTCACAGGTTGCCAGACGGTTGATCAGTGCTTTGTTCAGCTTTCGTCCAGAATGGTAATCAATCGCTGCGATGCTGGCATCTGGCTGTTCAAACTCAGCCTGGCGGATCAGCCTTTTCAGACGATTGTTTTTGCGGTTGCTGTATTCGACATCAACAAGCATGCCGAACCGATCTTCGAATGGAACTTCCTTCATTGCAGGATCATCCATCTGGATGCGGAATGCATCTGCCATAGCAGTCAGACGCATTTCAATAAGTTTATCGATTGTACTTTGATTTGTCATGATTTTTTACCTCCATAGTATCTGGCTCCTCTGGTTATGCCATGTGGTTTTACTGCTTGAGATGATTCTGATTCGGTATCAGGTGCATCCTTTGTTGCAGCCAATAGATTTTTGATACTTTTATAGCTGGGTTTACCGGAATAAGAGAGCGCCTTAGCGCAGACCTGTTCCATTTTTTCTGGCGAATATTTTTCTGCCAGTTTCAGTAAGCCCATGCAGCTTCTGTAGGATTGCTGTTCAATCCTGCCGGAGGTAAGTATTGCATCGACAACCTTACTTGTGTTAATTCCAATCGAATCAGCCCACTTACGGAACCGGTCACCGTTCCATTCCAGATATTTCTGGTGTTCCTGCGGCATATGTTCTGTCACTGTAGAATACTGACCGCTTCGTCCATAGAGTCGTCTGTGAGAGGCAATACGATTGTGATTATAAAATATTTCAACCGTTGTATCTGTTATACGCACATCAACCTTATTTTTGATATACTGATAAGGCACGGAGTAGAATATTCTGTCTACTGCGATGTGATAGTTAAACTGGACGGTGGCTTGTTTCCACTCAGCCAGTTCAAAAGGTGTAGCAGGCAACGGAGCCAATAATGGCATTTCTTCCCCAAGAAATAAACTGAGTCTGCTACATTCCTTTTTCTGAAATTTACGGGCGTTGTAGGCATCCAGTTTTTCACGGATTGAAGCATTTAATTCTGCAAGAGAGAAAAACTGCTCATTGCGAAGGGCTGCTGTTATCCATGTGGATATCTTTCCTACTGATCCCTCTACATTCGGTTTATCCTTGGGTTTCCGGACTCTGGCCGGAAGGATGGCGAGATTGTAATGTTCTGCCATCTCATGATAAGTTGTGTTTAAGGCAGTGTTGTACCAGTCACTCTTTTTATGATTCACTGCGGTTGTACAGTTATCAGAAACGAGCATAGGTGTGACACCTCCAAAGAAATCAAACATCTGGACATGAGCTTTGATCCAGTTGTCGGTTTTCTCATTCATATATGCTTTTACAAAAGCATACTGACTGTAAGTTAATACACCTACAAATATCCATGCATCTGTGACTTCTCCGGTGTCCGGATCAATGATGTGGGCAGGGTCACCGGCCCAGTCAACTTCAATCTGTTCACCTGGTTTTCTGGGGATATGCATGGTAGCCCTGCGTTTTTCTTCATCCTTCTGGATGTAGTAGCAGAACTGAGAATACATTAGAGGCTCTTCGCTGCTCATGCGGCACTCCTCACAGTATTCTACCCAGAGAAGCTTTTTGTTTACACCATTTCGCAGAAGTTCTTTGCGAATGTAGTCAAAGTTTGGCATGCGTTTATTCGTTGCCGACTTATCCTTAGGAAACATCAGCTCCTCTAGTGCGCTGTCGGTCATGTCGAAATCCAGCGGCCATGAAAGCTTGATTTCCGCTGCCTTTTTCAAAACCTTAGCGACTGTGTTTCTGGATACACCGCAACTCTGTGCGATGTTCCTCTCACTGAATCCTAAGCTTTTTAAGCGTAGGATTTCACGATACTTGGTCATAACTTACGACCTCCTTTATCTGTATTCACACCAAAGGTGTGTATTTACAGTATAAAGGAAATATATGTAATAGAGCCCAATAAGGTGGCTCTGAATTACCGGAATATATGGCTCTCATTCTCCGGAATGGTGGCTCTCAAAGTCCGGACAGGTGGCTCAAAGAGCCCCGGAATAATCAACACATGCTTTCAAAAAAACAAACCAGATTAAGCCATTCCTCTCAATATTCTGCAAGAACATGTTATACAGCAATTATCCTCTTATTATTCCACAACCCAAGCCTTATCTTTCAGGCACATACAAAACACCCGAAATCCATCAATATAAATTTCGGGTGTCTTCTCTATCCTTCCTAAATTCCAAGCAGCCCTCTTATGTGCCAGTATACAAGTATAAGCTTTCTGCTATCTAATTTCTCCACCATTTTAATGATTTCCTTTTTAAAATTCATATTGTACCTTTCCTATCTGAGAGTCTTCTTTTACTTTCCAATCGCTGCATGTAATTGACAACGTCCCGAATAGATGTAAGGCTTTTTAAGTCGTTCACTCTCATTATATCTGAGATTATTCCGAATCGTGCATAGTCCTCGTCTGACAATTCTTTATAGTCATCATCATCAAATGCACTTTGAAAAAGCTTAGCTATTTCACATGTTGTTTGCAAAGAATATCTATTCTTATTCCGCTTAATAATCCTCTCGATCTCGTTCCGGCAAGGCACCTGTGTTAATTTGCATTTTTCCATTATCTCATCACCCCTTCTTAGTCTTCCCGTAAATACAAGTACTCCAGCAAATTATAAACCCGCCTTAACGTGTCCTCTGAATGTACTTTTTCAAGTAACGCAATTATCCTTTCTCTGTATCTCATCTTGTTTCTCCTTATCTCATTGCATTGAAGGGAATAGGTATGCTATAATGCCTTACAGCCCTTCAATTTAGCTGTTTGTCGGGTTA
>CAMEFI010000070.1 GCA_945915475.1 uncultured Clostridium sp.
CCGCGCGTCAAGAAAAAATATTAGAAACACGTTCCATGTAGCATCTCTAAGGAAGGGTAAATGTGTTTTAATAAGCATACAATCACATACCAGGTGTTTCGCAATCGCCCCTATGTACTCATACGTACATTGGTAGTTAGTATGACAATTGCAATGGAAAGAATAGAGAGCACCAGGGAAGTTCCTGTTGCCCGTATCAGGACACCGGTACTGTCGCATGCCCCCTGGATTCCTGCCAGAATCCTCTTGTCACTTATCGGTTGAATCAGGGCGAGAATAATCTTATAAGATACATAAAAGCAGAACATCTTAAGCATGGGAATGCCCCCTAGTACAAGGAGAATAATAACAGCAGAGATTCCAACACAGTTTTTAATAAGAACACCTGCCCCTAACAAAATGGTACCAAGTGCAGAAAAGGAACTTCCGCCCGGAATTACCGAAAGTCCCTTTTGTAACACACTGTATTTCGCATTATCGTATACTGGTACTAAAATACTTTTCATAACATTCAGACCAATGATACCTGTCCCCACTGCTTTCAGAACAAATTGCACTGCCTGTTTGATCAGGGATGCCAGTTTTGAAAACCGATCCTTTGACTGGATCTGATTCAAGACCACAACCAGGAAATACACCCGGATTGCAGGCAATACAATATAGAGTAACACCTTTTCTATTAACGATAACATGAATAAAAACATGGAATTCACCATCTGTGATGTTGTAAATCCACTACACAGTACCACTGACATATAAAATGCCGGCAGGAGACATTCCATTATTTCTTTGATGTACAGTATCATTTCTTCTGCCATATCATACACAATTGAAAATGACTGCATCAATAGCATCACAATCATCAGATAGGTTATGTAAAATCCCTGCTCGCCCACGTAACTGAACCTAAGAATCGACGAATAATTATGAAAGATTGCTGCAATCACCACTAAAAGAAGGAGTTTCATTAGGAGGACTCTGTTTTCCATCACCTCTAAAAGCATCCCCTGATAGAAATTCTCCAACGCTTTCGATAATGCCTCATCCACATTACCTGTCATCAAAATATCAAATATCTCCTGAAACGATATCTCTTCTTCCATACCGTAGGACCGCCGGATACTTCCCAGGTCCGCATCCAATCCTTCTAAATCCACCACATCTTCGTACTCCTTCAGATAATTTTCCTGGGCACAGGCGTTAAAGGGTTTGCACATCATTGTACAAGAAACAATTATTAAAAAAAGAAATACGATTTTTTGCATATTACCTCCGCCTGCAATTTCCCTCATTGAACATTACCCCATCACAACACGGATGTGATGGTATTTACGATTGCCATTAGAATGGGCATGCTCATCACCATCATTGTAAGTTTTCCGCCAATCTCAATCTGTCCTGCCACTGCAGGAAAACCTGACTCTTTACAGATATTCGATACAAATTCACATAGATAAGAAATACCCACAATCTTAAGAAGGATCTCAAAATATCCGGATTCCAATCCAATATCATCTAACACACCATCCAAAAATTCCATCACAAAGGACAGTCTTCCTATTGCATAGAAAAGAACAAAGAGACTTAATCCCATGGAAAGATATACCCATACCGGGCTTCCGATATTTTTTAATTTAACTGCCAGCAGAACGCCAACCATCACACCACATATAATTTTATAAAAACTCATATCTACCCTCACAATCCAAACAGGTTCTGCATGGACTGAAATAACTCGACAAAATAGGGAAGCAACCATGTTAACACCACTACAATACCTGCCATAGTCACAAAAAATGCCTGTTCCTCCCGTCCTGCATGCTTAAGCACCTGATTTAATAAAGCAATCACTACTCCAAGTGCTGCAATTTTAATGATGATTTCAACCGGCATACGCTTCTCTCCTTATTCTGATCCACCGTATTTATATCAATATGATCAACGTCATAAATCCCACAAACAAACTGATTGACAGAACCATTTTCTTCTGCTGTTTTATTTCTTCTTCCAACATCTTTCGGTTGCGTTCTATCTGTATCACACAATAATCCATTGCTTTTATCTGTGCATTCACATCCAGGGTTCCTAACTTGTCCTTTAAAGAAACCAACGGTTCTACATCCTGTTGCTTTAATGCAGTTTTCTCGTATAAATTCCACGTTTCCTCTTCCCATACTTTTGAAAACATGGCACCATCCTTGCTCTTCATACGATCTGCCATCTGTACCAACCACCCTTGAAAAGGCTCCTTTTCTCTTTGTCCCATTTTCTCAAAGCACTCGGGTAAAGGATTATTCATATACTGAATCTCGCTTTTTAATTGTAACAAAATGCTGTATAGCTTACGAAGCTGAATGCTGCGTTCATCCATCCTTTGATTGACTGCAACTGCAAAATAACCAGTACTTCCGAGTACAAAGAATGCTCCTGCTATTTTACAAACAACATCTCCTGCCATTACTACTCCTTTCAACCATTTTATGCCGGCATTTTACTGGCATATAGAACACTTCCACGCTCATCAAATATCGTTTCCACCTGTCCCGGTACCTTACCTCCTGCCAACACGATAAATCGCCTGAACATTTTTTCCTCTACAAGTTTGCGGAGAACCGGTTTATTCTTAATATCCTCAATGGAGGAACCATGTACTGTTGCAATCATCTGGCAACCGCAATTCATCACATAGGCAAGTGCCTCAATATCTTCGCGTTTTCCAATTTCATCCACCGCAATCAGAACCGGTGACATGCTTCGGATCATCATAAGCATTCCTTCTGCTTTCGGACAGCAGTCCAGAACGTCTGTCCGCATTCCCACATCATTTTGCGGAATACCAAGATAACAGGCTCCGATTTCAGAACGCTCATCCACAACCCCAACACTGATGCCCGGATGATTCTCATCTCCATCGGACACAAGCCGCACAATATCCCGAAGCAGTGTTGTCTTTCCACATCCGGGTGGGGAAATAATCAAGGTATGACAGATTCTGTCATTTTCATATATGTATGGCAGGATATGCTCTGCACAACCTTTCTTCTCATGTGACATACGAATATTGATAAATGAAATGTGTTTCACGCTTTTCACCTTTCCCTGTTCTAAAATCACTTTACCTGCCAGTCCAATTCGATGTCCTCCCTGTACTGTAATAAATCCCTGACGAATTTCATCCTCATACGCATATAGAGAAAAACTGCTGATATACTCTAATGTTTCTTTTACATCCTTTGCTGTGATAATGTACCCATCCTTTGCCTGCCTTAGAAGCTTCCCATTTTCTGACATAAAGTATTCCCTACCGGCATAGATCAGAATAAACGGCTCATTGGTTCGAAGCCGCAATTCCTGTAGACATTCATAATCAATACTGGATTGTTCCAGGATACATCGCAGCTTAACAGATACAATTTTGAGGATTTCTTCTTTTCTTACCATTATTTTCCCTTCTTACCCTGTAGATTCATTGCTCCCATATTGCTAATATATGCAGGTAGCCGGGAAATATTACAAGAAAAAAGGTGGCTCGATGTTCATGCGGCGTCTTCGACTTATCTTTACTTGATTTATTTGACGCC
>CAMEFI010000071.1 GCA_945915475.1 uncultured Clostridium sp.
ATTTTTGTGGTGATTTCTGTTAATTTGTACTTGACAAGAGGTCATTACATATCAGATAGTGAGATTGCTAAGTATGATGCTGTATGGAACAACGCAGATGCATACAAGAAAATTTTTAGTGATTTAGAAGATCCTGCAATTTGTGAATTGAATCGTTCAGAAGTAGTATCTTACGCATCCTTAAGTAGTGGCGACACAGGCGATTCTGGAGAGACTGACAGTGGAAAAGATACCGGAGATACAGATGATAAGGGAGATGTAGTAGAAGAAACATATACTGTGGAGATTATCCCAAGTGCGACAGAAGTTGAAGCAGGAGATGAAGTCACACTGACAGCCAATGTGAAAAAAGGCAATACAGAAATTACTGATTTGGAAGCTGCTGGACTATACTTATATTGGTGGAATAATACAACGAAGAGTTCTGCTGAATTTATTGACTATGATTCAAAGGGACATGATTTGGTTTTGAAAACAAAATTGTCTACCGTTGGAGGAAATAAGATTCAGGCAAAATTGCAGGATTCTAAATGGGCAGACCTTGTTACGCAGGTTAAGGAGATAACGGTTAATGAGGCTAAAGGCACGGTAACTAATGCTGTAATTGCGGTAGATAAAGTAAGTAATTTGTCAGATGATTTCATCATGGGAGCAGATATTTCTTCCATGATCAGTGAGTTACAAAGTGGCGTTGTCTACAAAGATTATGATGGAAATGAGTTAAAGACACTGGATGATGTTGTAAAGTTTTTGGCAGGTCAGGGAATCAATCACATTCGTGTACGTGTATGGAATGATCCGTATGATGCAAACGGAAAAGGATATGGTGGGGGAAATAATGATGTCGCAAAGGCAAAGCAGTTTGCAGATGCATGTCGCAATGCTGGAATTAAAATGCTGGTAGACTTCCACTGCTCCGATTTATGGACCGATCCAGGTAAGCAGCAGGCACCAAAAGCTTGGAAGAATTATTCTTTAGAACAGAAGAAAGTTGCTTTAAAGACATTTATTCAAGAGTCGTTAAATACAATTGATCCATCAAAAGATGTTGTTGACATGGTTCAGGTTGGCAATGAGACAACCGGAGGATTCATCGGAGAGACAGATACGACAAAAATGTGTGCTTTATTCGATGCTGGATCACAAGGCATTAAAGCATACAATGAAAATGTCAAGGTTGTTATTCATGTAGAAAGTCCACAAAAGGGATCTGTAACAAAATGGGCAAAGAATTTGCAGGATAATAGCGTTGATTATGACGTTATTGCAACCAGTTATTATCCATACTGGCATGGTACTTTATCGAATTTAAAAAGCGAATTTGAGGCGGTAAGAACAAACTATAAAAAAGATGTCATGGTTGCAGAGACAAGCTATGCATATACATTAGATGATACGGACGGACATGAAAACACAGTTCGTGTTGGTAACAATGACAGTGCAGCAGATGCAGATCAACCATTTACAGAGCAGGGACAGGCAACTTACCTTAGAAATCTGATTGATGCAGTTCATTCGGCTGGTGGTCTTGGCGTATATTATTGGGAGCCTGCATGGATTACCGTTGGTAATACTACCGGCTTGACAGGAGAAGCACTTCAGAATAAGATCGCTGAGAACAAAACAAAGTGGGAAAAAGATGGAAGTGGATGGGCATCCAGTTATGCAGGGGAATATGATGCCAATGATGCTGGAAAATGGTTCGGAGGTTCAGCTGTTGACAATCAGGCATTGTTCTATGCAGATGGAACCGCAACTCCGGCAATGCATGTTTGGAATTATGTGAAGACAGGATCAACATCAAATCTTGTAAGTGTAGAGAAAATTGCATCGGTATCAGAGACTATTACACAAAAAGTTGATACAAACGATTTTTTACTTCCAGATACTGTGGCTGTCACGTATTCAGATGCAAAAGATGAAATAAACGAAACCGTTACTTGGGATGAAAACGATAAGGCAAAGGTTGATGCATCAAAAGTTGGTACATATCAGATTCGCGGAACAATTGCATTATCAAAAGATATTACGAGAGGTGCATATAAAGGAAAAACAACCGCTAGTATTATTTTGACGTTGCAGGTAAAGAATGCAAATTTGATTACAAATGCAGATGTCGCAGAGGTTAATCCAGCTGCGCAGGATGAGTTTGATATAAGTGATACAGAAACCGTTAAAACAATTGCAAATGGTGAGAATCCACATTTCGGTACGTGCTTAAGCTGGTGGAATGGAAAAGACACCGAAAAAAGTGTAACAATTACGTATAATGAGGGAATTGAATTAGAAAAAGGAAGTTATACATTTGAATTATATGCACAGGGAAATGCAGGAACGGATCAGGTAACACTTCAAATTTTAAATGAGACCGGTGAAGTTATTGCAGAAGGAGAGCCTGCTTCTCTGCAGGGATGGAAGGTGTGGCAGACTCCAAAGGTTGATTTTACATTAACAGGCAAGAATGTTGTGAAACTTCAGATTAAGATTGAAACACAATCTAATGGCTGGGGTTCTGTCGACGATTTATATCTTCATGAAAATGAAAACGCAAAGGATGATTCCGGTAACTCCGGTTCCTCAACCGTAACTCCATCCATTCCTTCTACTGACACCCCGGCATCCGACAAGAAGGATGACAAGTCCGAAGTGACCACCGAGGACAAGAAGGTGACAGCAACAACTCCGTCCGGAGAGAAGATCGAAGCAATTGTCAGTGTTTCTAAGGATAAGGACGGAAATATTACAGAAGCAACAGCAACCGTGACAGGAACCAAGGCGAAGATTTCCGCAGAGGCAGCAGCAGAGATTGCAAAGGCAGCCGGAACAGACAGCGTTGCCATTACTGCAAGTGTTACGGACAAGAACGGAAAAGAGAAATATACCGTAACAGTTGATTCCAAGAATCTGACCGCAAATAAGAAGCTGCAGGTCGTAGCAATTGATCCGAAGACCGGAGAGTACAAGTTGGTCAATGCAAAGACATATAAGGTTGGCAAAGACGGAACATTAGATGTAAATCTTGCTGCAGGTGCAGATTATAAATTGATGACTCCGGCGGAAGTAAAGGCTGTTGAGAAAGCAATACTTAAGACGGTGGCAGTAAAGAAAACTTCTGCTACGGTTAAGAAAGGTAAGAAGACACAGATTCAGCTGAGTGATGACCTTGACATGGACAATGTAAAGAACATTACTTACAAGACCGGCAAGAAAGCAGTTGCAGCCGTAAGCAAGTCCGGTAAGATCACAGCCAATAAAAAGGGTACGGTAACCATTAAAGCAATCGTAACTTTAAAGAATGGAAAGAAGAAAACGGTTTCCATGACATTAAAGGTAAAGTAGAAGTATTACAGGGGAGTATACTTCATACATAAAATAAAAGCACCCGAATCGTCAGATATAGGTTGAAAAGCTGTATTTAACGAGGCGGGTGTTTTTGTTATATTTGTCTTTGCATTCCGGATTGAAAATGTTATA
>CAMEFI010000072.1 GCA_945915475.1 uncultured Clostridium sp.
CATTGGTGGTAATAGAGCCGGAGTCACATGATAGTGATTTCCGGCTCGTTCTGGATAATCGCTTAAGCCTTAAGACATATCGGCTTAAGCGATTTTTGTGTTTTAGGTAGAATGGCAAAGGAAGACTTTGCCGGAAAATTTATAACTTGAATTGATCAATATTGTCTTTCAGGGAATCAACAACCTGATTCAGATTCTCTACTTCCTGTGCCACAGCATTCATAATGTTAGATACCTCCATAACAGAAGCACTGTTTTCTTCGCTGGAAGCGGCGTTTTCCTGTGCCACGGCAGACAGATTTTCCAAAATACTGCTAAGCTGCTCCCGGATTAAAACAAGATTCTTGGTATTCTCCGCAATGTTCTGAATATTCACAAGAGAGTTGTCTACTTCTGTTTTTACCTGTGCAAAGGCATCAGAGGTACTGTTCACATAGGCATCCTGATCGTTGATTACCCGGGTCACGTCTTCCATGGTTTCCATGGATTTGTTTGAGTTGCTTAACAGTTCATCTATGATTTGACCGATCTCTGTAGCCGCCTTGGAGGTTTGATCTGCAAGAGAAGAGATCTCTGTAGCAACCACAGCAAAGCCACGACCGGCTTCTCCTGCCCTTGCTGCCTCAATGTTTGCATTTAATGAGAGCAGATTCGTCTGGGAAGCAATTTCGGAAATCATTTCTGTAGATGCTTTGATATTTATTACAGAGGCATTTGTAGCCTTTGTCTGGGCACCAAACTCTTTGACAGCCTGAATAGTCTTCTGGTTGATACTTTTTAGATGTTCCAAAATATTGATGGCATGGTTGCTTGTTTCGTTCATCATATGGGCTCTGTTTTCCAGTTCAATGGCATTTTCGCTTGCGTGTGAAACCAGTTCACCCATAGTAACTATTTCCTGCAGTGCCTTTAAGGTTTCCTCGGCCTGATCACCTGCACCTGTGGCGATCTCCTGGATTGCCTGTTCTACAAGACGCAGATATTCGATGGTCTTTTCGGAGCTGTTATTCAGTTCGTTGGAAGAGTTCTGCAAAACATGAGAGCTTTCCGAAATGGAACCGATCATGCTTTTCAGATTAGTAGCCAATGTCTTTGTGCTGTTTGTGATCACACCAACCTCATCGCCACGACGCAGATTTTTTTGATTTACTTCCACATTCAGGTTACCGTCAGCAAGGCTTTCCAGTACCTTGACGCTTCCCTGTATGGAATTGGAAATAGAGTACGCCAAAATGAAGCTTGTAATAACCGCTATAAGCATGACTATCAGAATAGCACCAAGGAATATGTAGGTTATCATGTCCAGACTCTTCTGTACTTCTGAAACAGGCATTCCTGCAAAGATCATACCGATGATTTCATTGCTGTTATTCTGGTATACCGGGATGTAGTATCCGTAATACATTTCGCCATCTACAGATACTCTGTTTGTAAATACATCATTTCCGTCCCGGAGAACATTTTCCACCAGAAATTCTCCCGCAGGAGAACCGGTAATTCTATCTCCGTTTTTATCAATCAAAGAAGTAACCAGTCTTCTGTCTCCATAAAAGAAAGTAATATCGATCCCTGTTTTTTGAGCAAGATTGTCAATAAATTTGTCAGAGAGAGATACGTTGTAGGAGCCCTTCCACAGATCCCCTGCGGCATTGACAAAGTAGTCGCCTATGTTTTGATCATATGCAGCAAGTACGGATTCTGCTGTAGCCCGCAATTCGCTTTTGGCATCTTCCAGAAGCTTGTTCTTTACTACGGTATTGCTGATCAGGATTGCAACAATACAAATAAGTCCAACCGGAATCAGCGAAGACAGCAGTATTTTATATTTTATCCTCAGTTTATTTAACATAAATGCAATTCTCCTATCTCCAGTTCACCAGTTCCACATTGTGATAATACCAGTTAATGCCACCGGTTAATGTTGCATCATCCATGGTTTTTCCTTCTTCACCAACCTGAGTGCCTTCGTTGGTTTCCAGGACGCCATCAAATACTCCGAACTCCCCTTTCAGAATTCTCTGGGTTTCGGTATTCACGATTTCTGCAGTCTCTTCTTCACAAAGAGGGCTTAATGCGGTCAAACCAACCAGACTTTCATTCATACCACCATAATAGTTGGAACCGTCATAGGTAGCATTGATAATGCTGCTTACATAAGAGGTATAGAATGCACTCCAGTTCCAGATAACCGATGTCAGAGTAGCATCCGGTGTTTCCTTACTCATGTCGGAATTGTATCCGATGGACCAGGTACCGTTGGCCTGAGAGGCTGTCTGGGGAGCAGTGGTATCGACGTGCTGGGCAAGAACGTCACAGCCCAGTGCGATCAAAGCATCCGAAGCGGCCTGTTCATCTTCCGGTGAAAACCAGGAGTCGGTGACTGCCACATAAACTTTGGCGTCAGGGTTTACCTTTTCAACGCCCATGGCAAAGGCATCAATACCACCGGTGCATTCGCTGTTGTCCACACCCATTGCAGATACGTAACCCAGTTTGTTGGTTTTCGTTTTCAGGCCGGCAACCAGACCGGATAAGTATCTTGCCTGATAGATCCGTCCAAAATAATTGGTGAAATTCTTACCATTGCTCAGATATCCTGTTCCATGGGCAAAATAAATATCAGGATACTGTTTTGCATATTCTTCGGTAGTCTCCATATATCCCCAACTTGTGGTGAAGATAACATTGCAGCCTTCCTCGATACATTCATCCAGGGCTTTATGGATTGCTTCCGAATCTCCGTCGTCGATAAAGTTTTTACGGATGACCTGATCCGATGCCAATCCCAGGTTCGTGATCATTCCCTGAATACCTATTTCATGGGCATATGTGTAGCCGGAGGTGTCCTCTTCACTACCGATATAGAGAATGCCTATTTTCAAATCTTCCTGCTTAATGGTTGGCATACCGGCAGGATTGGTGGCGGCCACTTCCTTTGCAGTATTTGTTTCCTGGGTTTCAGAAGATTCCTTTGTGGCTTCTTCCGTACTCTCGGAAACCGTTGCCTGGCTGTTGTCGGAAGCAAAAACCTGATGATTGCCCTCGTTTGTCACAACATCAATGATGATATCATTGCCGCAACCCAACATACAAAAACTAAGTGCCATACAAAGCAAACCTACAATAAATTTTTTTCTCATTTTGAACCTCACTTCTCCTTATTAGTATAAGGTCTTCCCCTATTTCGTTGATGGAACTTTTTATGTAAGGTAATTTTACAACATTCTGAAAGGAAATTGTACAGAAATCTATGTGTCATTTTTTAGGATGCTTAGGCTTAGTTGCTTATTTGTAAAACTGCTTATTTGTAAAACTAATTTCCAGCCAAACTGTCAAACTGCCAAAAATCGTGGCGTTTTTAAGGGACAGCATTTGGGATAAAGTAGAATTTAGAAAAGGT
>CAMEFI010000073.1 GCA_945915475.1 uncultured Clostridium sp.
TTCCATACCTCAACATGTCTTCTTGCTCCATTAGCAGCCTCAAAACTACGGCTCTTCTTCACAAGACGATAGTTTTCTCCATATAAATACTGACCATCGTGAGAGTATTTATAAACAGTACCTTGCGTATTGGAAAAAGTATCTAATACAAACATATCAACAGTATTGTTTTCTAACATGGTTTGTATATTCTCTCGCAAATCTTCCGGACTTAATGTGTGAATAAAATCTACCATTATCAAACAACTTATTCTATTCTTATCACTTTTCACATCAGAGAATGTCCCTTGCTGAAATTGCACTCTAGGATGCAACCATCTCGCCGCAGAAATTACCTCTTTCTCTAAATCATATCCCTTTTTCCCTTGTTTCCAGGAAACACTTCCAATAATATCTCCTAAGCCGCAACCTACTTCGATTATATTTCCTTGCTTAATCCGTCCTGCAACAATCATCTTATTGAGGTAATGTATAATCCAAACCGCATATGGCCTAGTCTCGGCCGGATCACAATGCCAAGGATTAAAATGGTATACTTTCTCCAGCAAGCAATAGATTTTCCTTTTTATATTCTTTTTACGACCAATTTCTAAAACCATTTTTCCTTTATTCCCTCATCAATTTATCTATATATATTTTTATACTAAAAATCGAATTTTCCATGTATTTTTTCCCCTTTTCAACCTTAAAATGATTACTAAATAACTCATCACATTCATTTTCAGACAACAAAAAAGATAATAAATTAAGTTTTTTAGTATTAATATTATAAATATATATATCTCCTGAAGAACGAATCTGAAAAATGATTTCACAATCGTTTTGCTTTACAAATTCAAACTTAGTATAAACACCATTAGGATAGTTTTGTATCATCGGATAAGAAACAGGCACCCGCTCTACTCCTTCTTTTTCAGCATATTTCAAACCAATCTTATCCTCTACACCCCCAAAAAACAACTTTCTATTGTTATAAATAACAAGTTGGCCATAGTATTTTGGTTCCAACTCAAGAAAATGAAGATCTTCTTTTTTAATTACCCCCTTTTCCGGATTCCAAATAATCTCTTCATCGCTATCATTTGTTAAGATAAAATTGTCGCCTAAGTATTTAATAACACCCAATCCAACCATTCCACATTGAGGTATTTCATACAATTCAAATGAATGTTCCAAGAAATTGAAGGCAAGAATCTTATTACTATCCAAAAGAGGACAGTAAATTGTATTCTCTACTATCTCATAATTAGGGCCAAAATATCTACCATTCAAATCAATTCCTGCCGCTTGCAAAATTGCAATATGATCTACATATCGTTCAATTTTCCCACTATATAATTCATATGCAATAATTCCATGTATTCCTTGTCCAAATAAATATAGTATTTGATCATGCTGAACCATCAAAGGAAACTTTGCTTTCTTTTCCTTTTCCAAATCCGAAAGACCGATATCAAGTTTTTCCAAAACATTTTTCTTAATATCCAATACCCATAATTCTCTTGCATTATATGGAGCAAAATATATTTTTTTATTTACCTTAAGAAAAGATACCGAAAAATATTCCTCTTCCTTCTCTGGAATGCATATTTTCTTTTGTACTTCACAGGTTTCTATATTTAACTGAAAAATTACATTTGTATATACAGACGCAACCCAAACATACTGATTCTGCCACACAGCATCCATGCTTTTAAAAATCTGATGTCTTATTACACTATTTGAGTCTACATTAGCATTTTGTATCATTACCGGTTTCTGGGTCTTCTGATATAATTGCACTACACTACTACAATCTCCATAATACGCATCACTCAATATCACAGCCCTATCCATATCTGCCGTGTCATCATAGATGCCCCAACCTTCTTCTTTATACTGGTTCACAATTAACTCATACTCTTCCCATAACTGCGGCCGCATAGATTCAATCGTTGTTTTAATCAACGGATGGGGACGCCACAATAATGCTACTTCATCCCGATTTTCTTTGAAAACCCGGAATACATCCTGTATCTTACAAAGCATCCTCTCATCATTTTGTAACAGTGCACTTACACTTGTATTATAGAAAACAATCTTCTTCCAGCTTCCATCTGGTTTCTCTATAATTTTCAGCCATTCTTCAGGGATATCTATATCTTCCTTTTTCGTATTCAATACTTTATCAAACTTAGGAGAACCAAGCCCCAGAATCTTCTGTTCCAGATATTTTCGATCAGTATGCTCTCCTGATAATCCGTTTTCTTTAGCAGCCTTAATGTACTCATTAATGTAAATCTGACGCATTTTTTCAGATTGCACGATTACCTTGTGAGCATAAATTACACCAGGGGTAAAGCAGAAATGCTTCATTTGCTCTATTCTTGCCTGATCATCCGGTTCAATCTCATCCAGTACAAAGTAGGGAATATATATAAGCTCATCCGTATAATTACGCAAAGTACTGGCAAAATACTGCTCCGGCACACAGGTAACATGATTCCATCCATCATAAGGATTGTGTATATAGATTACATCCGGATGCCTTTCTTCTAAATCATAGGTTCTATAGTCGGTAATTTCGATATTTTTCGGATATTCATTACCCTCATAATGCATCATTCCCAGGCTTCCGTCTGGTCTGCGGTCATAATATGGTATAGGAATGCAATATGCATCACAGTTTTCATCCTCTTTTGCTGCCAGATACACACTCTCCAAGGAATCCCACATAGACGCTTTGTATGGCAGAAATACTACCTCCCGTCGATCCGGAGGTAATTGAAACTTAATTCCATTCTCCACCTGTACAAGCTGTTTCTGAATCTTCTTGGATATCTTACGGCATGCAGACTCATCCTGTAAAGACTGGCTCATCTGATAGATATTCTCGCAATAATCTTCCAGCATATGTACTAAAGATATTCCCTCTTCTCCCTGCGTCTCCAGATAAGTACCTAATAGAATCGCCGTCTCCTGACACTGTGCCAGTGCTTCTTCAAGATCCGGACGCTGCGCTTTATGAAGTGTCTTTACAACAGCATCATTAGCCTTCTTTAACATACTTATCGACTGAAGCATATCTCGTTTCTTATATCTTTTCATATCTTTCCGCCATTCGTCTTTTATCAGCTTTACAGAAATTGCAGTGACATCCTTATATATGTACCCAACAAAACAGCTGCCACAGCATAAAGTTGTGGCAGCTTAACAATTCGCTCTATATGTCCTGCTTCCATGCAACTTTGTACCTACAAATCCCCGTAGGTTATC
>CAMEFI010000074.1 GCA_945915475.1 uncultured Clostridium sp.
TAGAGAAATCAATCGCACGTTTCAGATGATCATACACCGTACCTTCATCTTTATTTGCGTAAGGAATCACTTCATCCATAAATGCCAGATTTCCGGTTTCTGTTACGTATTTATAAATTGTTGGAAACAGCCACAATGCATCGTCCGCACGATATGCCGGATGTCCTGTTTCCTTCACATAAGAAGCATCGTCCGGTGTATCCTCATGTCCGGCATTGTGTGTGAACTTCACAAGTGGAAGTCCACCACCATTGGCAACCTGTGCCGAAAGCATAAATCGAATCTTATCTGCTGCCATCTCCGGAGCCAGATGAATAATTCCCTGAATATCCTGCACCGTATCCCGATATCCGTATCCGTTCCGAAGTCCACAATAGATGAATGATGCTGCTCTTGACCAGATAAATGTCATGAAGCAGTTATAGGCATGCCAGGTGTTGATCATCGAATCAAATTCCTTACTTGGTGTCTGTACCTGGAAATGTGAGAATTTCTCACCCCAGTAAGTCTTTAACTCAGCCAGTTCCTTCTCACAGACATCCGCTGGATCCGTATAGCTGTTCATGATAGCTTCTGCCTCATCATTTTCCTTTAATCCAAGGATAAACGCAATATTCTTTGTCTCACCCGGCATAAGCTCAACAATTGTGGAAAGCGCGCCACAAGAATTTTCATTATAGCTTAAAGCATTTCCAAGATCTCCGTTTACAACACCATCCGGATTGCCATAGCCATTACATCTTCCAATAAATACTTCCTTATCTCCACAATAGGAAGAAACATCTGCTCCGGCAAGTCCGAAGATCCGGTCTGTCGGACGCTTATCATCTACTGTCTCACCAGCTCCGAGTACATCCAGATTCCCATGCACCGTCTGGCGGATCCGATTTTCCACAAAGCTTGTTCTGGAAATAAATAATGAATACTGCAGATTCACCTGATCCTGCTCATAATTGCTGTTATTTGTAAATTCTGCATAACCGGTCAGGGTGAGATTTCTCTTTACAGAACCATTGTTAGTTACCTTCAGATTCCATACTTCATATGTCTTATTCAAAGGTACATAATACAATGCCTCTGTGTGAATATCACTGTAATCTGCCATAATCTTTGTATACGAAATACCATGATGACACTCGCTCTTATACACATCCAGGCTTTTCCCTACCGGCTGCCAGGATGCAGACCAGTAATCTTTGCTGTCATTGTCACGAATGTAAATGTAACGTCCCGGCTGATCGAAATTATTGAATACATAGCGTAGGATTCTGCCATTCGCACCAGACTTTGCAAAACTGTAACCACCTGCATTGTTTGAAATCAAAGCACCATATTCCGGGGAGCCTAAGTAGTTCGCCCAAGGTGCCGGTGCCTTGGGATTTGTAATTACATACTCCCGATTCTCATTGTCAAAATAACCAAACTGCATACCGAATCTCCTTTTCTTTTTCGTTTTCCATGATATAGTCAATGCCCATATACTTTTACTTTGGTACCGTATCAAATAACCTGTAAATATATTATATCAGATTCTTGCATGCATTTGTATTGTTATCTTGATATTATTATGGTAATTTTTACGTGTGTAGAAATACATATATCTTTCAAAAATTATGTAAGAAATCAACAAAAGAAATGCCCCGCATGTTCTTTCAACATGCAGGGCATTTCTTATATCTCACTAATGTTTCTTCTTTGAAGAAGCTGCCATCTCCGGCTGATCTGCGTTATGATTTGCTGTTGCACAAACCTTCGGCATAACTTTCTTTTTCTTCAATGGATGTTTTGGATTCTTGTCCATATCTCACACTTCCTTCCCTTACTTTACGTTAAGTTTCAAAGTCGATTGTGTATATGGTGTAGATTTATATGCACCGCAGCTACATTCTCATAAATTATTCAATGGCAATGTAGTTATTCTGCGCAATGGCTTTTGCTTCCTTCTTCGGAATTGACAACTGCAGGATACCATTTTCAAACTTTGCATGAATGTCTTCCTGCTTAATATCATCACCAACATAAAAGCTTCTCATCATGCTGCCTGCATAACGTTCACGGCGGATATACTTACCGGTCTTCTTATCCTTCTCGTCCTTATCCAGACCCTTCGCAGCGGATATCGTAATGTATCCATCATGCAGCTGTGCATTGACTTCGTCCTTCTTGAATCCAGGTAAGTCAATATCAACTTCATAGGAATCATCTGTCTCACGGACATCTGTCTTCATCATGTTCTTCGCATGCTTACCATAAAGCGGATTCTTCGCCGGTCGGAGTTCCTTGTCAAACTCCTTCTCAAAATCGTCCATCCAATCGTCAAACAAATTTTCTCCAAAAATACTAGGTGTAAACATAAGTCATATCTCCTTTCATACTTAAACAACCAATGCCTACGGTATTCTTTAAGCACTATCAGAGAAATCTGATGTGTCGTTTGAATATCACAACTTTGCAATCTCTAAGGGATTTTCTCTATTTCATCTTTCCTTTTCTTTTCCCTTTCTTGATTGTGACTATACTATACACCCGGTTATTAGCACTGTCAATAGGTGAGTGCTAATTTTACTGTGAACCTTTTGTGAAGTGTGTACCCAATATGTTGGCTCATATAAACCCTAAAACACTCTTTTTAGCCGTTCAACTACTTCTTTATTTTTCACTCCGTAGTTTTTCAACGAGTTGTCATCAAATGGAGCATCCTCTAAGGATAGAATAAATAAATCTATATCTTCTTTTACAGTGTCAGGAAGATTTGTTATTTTTTCAAGCATCAGCTCTACCGCGATTTTCAGCACATCTTTTTTATGCTTTTTTATATCATTGGAATCTACAGATTCCCCATTATCTTTTCTTTGCTTTAAGTCAAGATATGCCTTTGCTTTGAATAAAATCAAATACTCCGGTCGAAGCACAGAAAGTCCACCTACAACCACTTTCCCATCTAACAACACCCTATAATAATCATCATTAAGCAAAATCGCTGACAGACTGGAGACTGTATCATCAATATGAATCGGTGTGATTCCTGTCATTTCTCTCAATTCAAAATTATTTCTGCAGAATAATTCTACCATTTTAGGATATGAATTGTCCTCCGGCTT
>CAMEFI010000075.1 GCA_945915475.1 uncultured Clostridium sp.
CTTATAATTTTCATTTGAATAACCTTACATCTTTACAATATGCAAAGGTAAATGTTACTTGTGACCATTAACCACAATTTCAATATAGTTTGGTTGTGGAGTTAATCCGCCGTCACATCCGGTATATTCATTAAGTATTTTACCTCCCATTGCGGAAATTATTGCTTTAATCCAGGTTAAATAAGCATCATCTCCGCCTTCTGTCACACAGGTATATGGCAGCATACTACTCTCATGGTGTCCGTCATTTTCACTGATTACAACAGCCAGAATCCTGTTACCCAATATCACTACTTCATCCTGCATATTTTGTCCGCAAAGATTATAGGTTCCTACATCTACATAAGCTCCAAAGGTATTCGCACCATATTTCTCATTTTGCGAATCTATCCAGTCTGCCAACTCTGTGGGATTTGCAAAAACACCTCTGACTAAATGACCGGATACATCCTTACACTGGTTTGAAACAAGAATCGTCACTCCATTTTCCTTGGCAAGAGGAACTAACCTGTCATACCATGCAGTGATTCTAGTTAATTCATTCTGTTTATAGGAGTTAGGACGAATCATAACATACTTTGCACCTGCATCCTTACATAAATGAATACTTTCTTTCGCTAATGTAAGTAGAAACTCATCCAAATCTTCTCTCTTGGTATCCCGATCAATATATGGAGCTTCAATAATAGGTATTTCAATTACTTTCTCTCTGCAGAGTCGCACATATTCCATTCCATACTTCCACAGAAGTTCCGGATTATCTGATACCTTCTCGTACCGTTGTGCGTCTGTTGTGATGACCGTCTGTCCATATCTTCTGATTTCTACACCATCTATAAAATCAGCCAGTCGCAGAACCATATCGCTATACCCTGCCTTCTTATGGATATCGAAACCCTGATTAGGTCTATGAGGTTCAATAGCAGGATTTGTCATGCTTGCAATAATCATCTTGTTAGTGCATTCTATATATTTCTGTTCCGCTTCCACATCCGCAGATTCAATATCACCCAATTTATCATCCGTTTGCTTTTTCTGATGATTTGAGTTGGAAGCGATCACCGACTTAAGTTTTGTCGAACTGGTTCCCTGTGTGTAAGGAAAGAATACTAAATCAGCTCCTTTCTTTCTAAGGTACGCCTGCTTGTCAAGCCAATCAGGATCATTTGCATAGTCACTTCCGGAAAATTGCACATCAAAGTGATATCTCCTGAATGCTTCATCTGTGTCATTATAATCCGCAGGAATTTCTACAGCTTCATCCACATACTTGCAGGAACGAACTATCTCTACTCTCTCTGTGAATGGAATATATGGAGATGTTTTCTTATTTCGAATAACACCTTCATCACTTACAACACCAACTATCAAATAATCACACTGTTCTTTGGCTCGCTTCAAAAGATTCAGATGTCCAATATGGAAAAGGTCGAACACACCTGCTATATATCCTACATGATAGGGTTTCTCACTAACCTCATACAGTCCGCTTCCATCATCAATACTCTCTTTATTTCTATGCTCATACGCCATACTCCAATCATATAGCGAGTAATTCGTTGCTCCCAAACTGCGTAATTGCTTTATGATTGGTACATAGTTTTTCACACAAATAATTACTTTATATTTGTTTGGATTCATGTCCTTCAAAATATCCGGAGACATAATCTCCACATTTTCCAGATATTCTCCATACTTTGCGCTACAATTATCCAGAATCCCAGCAAACTCATATTCATCACCAAATTCAGACAAGAACTTCTTTGCAAAATTACCGGAACCGAACAGATATATTTTTCTGCCCTCAGTTTTACCAAATATATCAACAAATAGCCTTTGATATTCTTCCTGGGAATAATTCATTCTCTGTCTGTTTGAGTTAATCAGATTCATATTCTCGCCGTGTTCACGGTGATATTCCCGAAGTTCATCCCAATGTCTGAGTTTTCCAATGAATTGATGTGAAAATCCGGCGAAAAAGTCCACATAGTCCCCCATACCCATCATCTTACACAATTCCTTCATGGGAAGTGTTTGCTCAAACTTAATATTATTCTTGTATATCAGTTCGATACTTCTCCACAAAATGGTATACGCAGGAAGATTCTCTACAGTAAATTCCTGATCATAGAAAACGAATTCCCCGTCCACAACAAAGCAATTAATAGTAACGAGATCTATGAAACCTTTTTTCATTATTTTGCCTAGTGCTTCCGGTCGTTCTGAATGAGCAATCTTATACCACTTGTCCTTATTAGGATTGTCCTCTTTCTGTTTCTCCCATCCCGGTGCATAATGATACCAGTCAATCTCTTCGTAAGAAACATTTTCAGAAGAAGACAGAATTATATCAAAGAATCTCTTCAATTCGCGAACGAACTGACGCAGGCTTGTCTCAAATAACCTACGGAAATAGTCTGTTGCCGGTTCTCCCTTCACATAGGGCATCACATATTCATCGTCTTCCAAATGCGAATCAATTACATTAATTCCACGTTGTTTCAGGTATTGATCATTTTCATAGAGTCTATTCAGTTTATCTCTACCTTCAGAATAAATGGCTTTTTTAACTACAGTTCCATCTCTCTTAATCATTGTAACCAGAGAATTCTCTTCTCCTCGTTCCATGGTAACTGTCGCGTGCTTTATTGTATTAAAGCCAACACATCCGCCTGACTGCTTAGCACACTCTAACAAGTAGCCATTAGCCATCTGATGGAACATTCCATTCTTGATTATGTCTGAATAAAGATTCTTCTCTTCCAAAAATACCGTTTCCGGATAATTGTAATGAGCATTATAGCGAACATTCATGGACTCTTCCGGAAGGTAATCCTCCGCATAAATTAGCTGCGGCTCGTCCATGCAAGGCAAGACTGAAAAGGAATGAACTTCATCTATACCCGCCTCGTTCAGAATCGTCATAATCTCATCTTTACTATAGGCACGCCCTTCCATCTGCTTTCTGTCAGACAAATTAATTCGATAATATCCATCAATACCATCAAAATTTCGTTCCGTGAACTTGTCTCTGTCTCCACAGAAATACCTTAATCCCAGTCGATTGTCCA
>CAMEFI010000076.1 GCA_945915475.1 uncultured Clostridium sp.
AAAGAGCAGAGCCATTATATAAGATATATCCATGGAAAGCACTTCTTAGGGCAGGTTCAAGAGGGTGCGCTGAGACGGAATATGGTCAGAATCTTATGCGGAAAATGATGATGTTCTATGATTCAGATCCTAAAGAATACGCAAGGCTTGCTGGCTTCGGGTACAGAATGCTTGCTGAGGCAATCAAAGCAGATCTGCCATATCATATCAGTTGTCCGGCACTTCTTATCTGTGGAGAAAAGGATAAAGCAGGCTCAGCAAAAAGCTATAATAAGAAATGGCATCAGAGAGAAGGTTTACCGCTTAAATGGATAAAAAATGCCGGTCATAATTCCAATACCGATCAGCCGGATGAAGTAAACAGACTTATAGAAAAATTTATTAACGAAGTAGATTAGGAAGGAAAACCATGGAATATATAAGAGTGACGAAAGAAAATATTGAAAAAGAGCATATCTGCTGTGCGATTTCAAGCAACAAGGATATACAGGTAATATCAAAGAAAAACTGGCTGAAAGAGCGGTTTGATGATGGATTGGTATTTCTCAAGAGTGTAGAGCGTGGAAAATGCTTTATCGAGTATATTCCGGCAGAAAATGCATGGAATCCAATCATAGCAGAGGGTTATATGTATATTGACTGTCTGTGGGTGGCTGGTTCTTTCAAAGGCAATGGTTATTCGAATGATTTACTGAATGCCTGTATAGAAGACAGCAAAGCAAAGGGGAAAAAGGGAATCTGTATCCTGTCAGCCGCCAAGAAAAAGCCTTTTCTGGCAGACCCGAAGTTCCTGAAATATAAGGACTTTACAGTCTGTGATGAAGCAGATAATGGTATTCAGCTCTGGTATCTGCCTTTTTCTTTGGATGCGGCTAAGCCTGAATTTAAGGAGTGTGCGAAGCATCCACACATTGAGCAGGCAGGCTATGTATTGTACTATACCGATCAATGTCCGTTTAATGCAAAATATGTTCCGATGCTTCTTGAAGTTGCCAAGGAAAGAGAGGTTCCGTTTCAGGCAATCAGACTGGAAACGAAAGAAGAAGCGCAGAATGCTCCGACACCGGTTACAACCTATGCATTATTTTATAACGGAGAATATGTCACGAATGAGCAGATGAATGATAAAAGATTTATAAAGCTTCTGGATGGGATGGAAAAATAAATGTGCAAATTCGAACTCTACTCTCCGTAGGTTGAGGATATTCATACGCTGAAATAGAATGGTGTCATGGAGGTAACGAACATGAATCAGTATGTAACAGGTGTAGTTATAAAGAGACTGCGTGAGGAAAAAAACATGACACAACAGCAACTGGCAGATAAGTTGTTAGTCAGTGCAAAGACAATTTCCAAATGGGAAACAGCGAAAGGATATCCGGATATCACACTATTAGAATCCATTGCCAATGCATTATCGGTGTCGGTGACAGAGCTTATTTCCGGGAATACAATAGTTAATTCCAATGTATCAGCCAATATGCTGCGTTCACATTTCTATGTGTGTCCGGTGTGTGGAAATATCGTTCACAGCATGGGAGAAACAGTAATTCAGTATATGAAATTAAAAGCAGAGAATGCATACAATAAAAATGCAGTTGATTATCTTGCTGCTAAGAAAAGGAAATTCAAACAGATTGCCAAATTAAATAAACATAATTATAAACAATAAATGAAGAGCCAGACGCAAAAGACGCAGAGCCGCTAATTCTAAAGGATTTGAATTTAGAATTGTGGCTTTTTATATTGCAATACCATGAGTTAAAAAGAAATGGAGAAAAAGAAAATGAAGGAAAATATTATCATTCGATTGGAAAGAGAAAATGAATACCATGAGGTAGAAAATCTGGTAAGGGAGAGTTCCCGTATATGGAGAAGAAAAAACTTCCGGGACAGATTTTCTAAAATGTAGCAAACTTCATCAAATCTTTATTTTTTTCTGTTAGGTTATATTTCAGTAAGAAATGAAATATGGAAGGAAGGATAGTAAAGATGGAAATGATGTTGCAGACACAAAATTTGTGTAAATATTTTAGAAAGCAGAAAGCGGTAAATAATGTTTCACTTAATATAGAAAAGAAACAGATTTATGGACTGCTTGGACCGAATGGCGCTGGTAAATCTACCACATTGAAAATGCTGACCGGTATGATGAAACCAACTGCAGGAAAGATTTACTTTGATGGAAAACTTTTGGATAGGAAAGATTTATCAAAAATAGGAGCGTTAATTGAAAATCCGCCTATTTATGAAAATCTTTCCGCCAGAGAGAATTTGAAGGTAAGACAATTATTGCTTGGTACAGATGAAAACAGAATTGATGAGGTCTTGCAGATTGTATCACTTACAAACACCGGAAAGAAGAAAGCAGGGCAGTTTTCTTTGGGAATGAAGCAAAGACTAGGCATTGCAATGGCATTGCTTGGAGAACCGGAACTTTTGATATTGGATGAACCTACGAATGGATTAGATCCAATAGGCATCGAGGAATTACGAGAGCTGATCCGGTCTTTTCCGGAACAGGGAATCACTGTAATTCTCTCCAGTCATATTCTCTCAGAGGTACAGTTACTTGCAGATAAAGTCGGGATTATTTCAGGTGGAATCTTAGGATACGAAGGAGCATTAAAGCAGGGAGATAATCTTGAAGATTTGTTTATGAATGTGGTAAGAAAAAACCAGAAAGCAGGTGAAATCCATGGTTAATATTATAAAAGCAGAACATCAAAAAGCCAAAAGAACCATGCGAAAAAAGTTTATCTGGGGATTTCCTCTTCTTACATTTGTCATGGCATTTATATTTACTCTTGGGATGACAAATGCTTATGCAGAAAGTGTTTGGAACTGGTGGTATACACTTTTGCTGCCGGGGATGATTGCTCTATTTTGTTATCTTTCTGTGGCGCAGGAGAAAAAGATAAAATACTATCATTTAA
>CAMEFI010000077.1 GCA_945915475.1 uncultured Clostridium sp.
CCCTTCAGGCTGATATGGTAGTTCTGGCAATCGGAGTCACACCAGACACAGTATTAGCAAAAGAAGCCGGTCTGGAACTTGGCATCAAGGAAAGTATTGTAGTGAATGACAGAATGGAAACCTCTGTACCGGATATTTATGCTGCAGGTGATGCAGTTCAGGTAAAACATTATGTTACGGGTAATGATGCGCTGATTTCCTTGGCAGGACCAGCCAATAAACAGGGCAGAATCATCGCTGATAATATTTGTGGCGGTGATAGTCGTTACCTGGGCAGTCAGGGAAGCTCCGTTATAAAAGTGTTTGATATGACAGCAGCTACTACAGGTATCAATGAAACCAATGCCAAAAAGTCAGGATTAGAGGTAGATACAGTAATTCTTTCTCCTATGAGTCATGCCGGTTACTATCCTGGTGGAAAAGTGATGACCATGAAGGTGGTTTTTGAAAAAGAGACTTATCGTTTGCTTGGTGCTCAGATTATTGGATATGAAGGAGTTGATAAACGTATTGATGTGCTGGCAACAGCAATTCATGCGGCGCTGAATGCAACCCAGTTGAAAGATCTGGATCTGGCATATGCACCACCTTATTCTTCTGCCAAGGATCCGGTAAACATGGCTGGATTTATGATAGACAATATTGCAAAAGGGACATTAAAGCAATGGCATTTGGAAGATATGGACAAGATTTCTAAAGATAAAGATGTGGTGTTGCTAGATGTGAGAACTGTAGGTGAATTCAGCATGGGGCATATTGATGGATTCAAAAACATACCTGTAGATGAACTGAGAGAACGAATTAGTGAAATTGAGAAAGGAAAGCCTGTGTATCTGATATGCCAGAGTGGTCTGCGCAGTTATATTGCGAGCCGTATTCTGGAAGGAAACGGTTATGAAACGTATAATTTCTCTGGCGGATTTCGCTTCTATGATGCAGTGGTCAATGACCGTGCGCTGATTGAAAGGGCATATGCATGTGGTATGGATTATTAAAAAATAATCACGATATTTTTATAATTTTCTTATAGCATAAAAAGATCCCCTATTTATTAGAATGACTTTCATAATTCTGATAAATGGAGGATTCTTCTTTATATGTTACAGAAAAACAGTTTTATGACCTTTGGAGTGTTTCCAGTCTTTTTGAATCAAGGATTGTGATTTTGCCGCGGGAGAGTTTGACGAGATCCTCGCCTTGAAAGTATCGAAGCATTCGAGTGATAACTTCCCTGTGGGAACCAAGATGATTAGCAATCGTCTCATGAGTGATTTTCAGCTCGTTTGTTCCTTCAATAGAGGCCTCTTCTAAAAGAAATGAAGCAACACGCTTATCCAAACTCTTCCACATGATTTGTTCAATCAGCCACATGACATCAGAAAAACGGGTAGCCATTAACTCATTGGTATAGTTTGCGACAGGAGCAGATTCCTTCATGATGCCCTTATAGATTTCAGCAGGGATGATCCAAAGATCAGTATCTTTTTCTGCTTCAATGGTTACTTCAAATTGAATGGACCGTATGATACATGAGGCGGATAAAAGACACATATCCATATCGAACAGGCGGTAAAGTGTAATTTCTCGTCCTTCATCTGAAAGTATGTAAGTTCGAAGCTGCCCGGATTTAACCAGTAATAATCCAGTACAATCCAGGTTTCCGTTGTGAATGATCGTTCCTTTTTTTACATCCCGTGTAATCAAATTGTCTGAAATTACTTTTTTCTGTGCTGTATTTAAGTCATTCCATAGTGGAAAATAATTTTCGAAGCTCATAATAGTTATCTCCTTTATGAACATAGTATACTTGCTTTTTTAAGATGCGTCAATCGAATAATTGACATATGCCCTTTATAGGACTATTATATAAGAAAAGCGAGAAAGGAGCAATTTCATGCCGAGACCAGTAAAATGCAGAAAAGTCTGCCATTTCCCAAATGTTTTAGAATTTCTTCCGGCAGATGATACTGAGAAAAAAATGCCCATTGTTCTGACGGTAGATGAGTACGAGACAATCCGTCTTTTGGACAAGAAAGGTTACAGTCAGGAGCAGTGTGCAGCATCTATGCAAGTCGCAAGAACAACGGTCCAGCGAATTTACGAGATCGCCAGGAAAAAGATCGCAGATGCACTTATCGACGGGCATCCACTCAAAATTGAGGGCGGAGATTTCAGAATCTGTGACGGTCAGAGCGGCAACTGCAGCTTTGGAGGATGTTACAAACAGGAAATTTACAAAAAATATGCAGCAGAAAAAGGAGAAGGTATCATGAGAATAGCAGTAACATATGAAAATGGACAGATTTTCCAGCACTTTGGACACACAGAGACATTTAAGATTTACGATGTAGAGGAAGGAAAAGTAGTACATTCAGAAGTAGTAGATACGAATGGAAGCGGACATGGTGCATTGGCGGGAGTTCTTAATGCGTTGAATGCAGATGTTCTGATCTGTGGCGGAATCGGAGACGGTGCACAGACAGCATTAGCGGCAGCAGGAATTAAGCTTTTCGGAGGAGTTTCAGGAGATGCAGATAAAGCGGTAGAAGCTTTTATCAATGAAACACTTGAGTATAATCCGGATGTGAAGTGCTCTCACCATGAGCACAACCATGGGGAAGGACATACATGTGGTGAGCATGGATGTGGAAACCATAGCTGTCATTAAGAAGAATAGCAAAAATAACAATACGAAAGAGATATTTATTTTGGAAACAGCTTAATCAATTTGGAGGTATAAAATGAAAGCA
>CAMEFI010000078.1 GCA_945915475.1 uncultured Clostridium sp.
GACAGCTACAGCATGTTTTCCGGTTTTGGCATGCGTCCGGTCCATCCCAGACTCCTTGCCCACGTTTTATAGCTTTTCTTCTCTTCCGGATCATCACCGTTAATCGTCTCAAGGAATTCGCAAAAACCTCCAACACCACCAACATCATCCACAAGACTCATTCCATCCCAGGCAATGCAGATTGGTTTTTCCTTACGCTGAATATCTCTCAACTTGTCCAGAAACTCTCCGTCTATTTGCTGACCAAAGGCATCTACAAACAAAGCTTTCTCAGGAACGAATCCATTTTTATCATGAAGCATATCGCCTTCTTCATCCCTGGCATAAACGGTTTTGTCGTACCAGGCATTGGTACAGGTGATTTTAATCTCCCACCCATCGCCATAGTCATATCGATAACACAATGCAGATAATGCCGGGATTGGTTCAGGATTATAATCAATGCACAGCATTTCCAATTCACGGTCCAGTTCCTCCATCTCCCGGAAATATGGAACCATGTCGATCGTCGGATTTCCTTCTTCGTCAAAATGCGTTCCTGCCTCTTCAACGATCTGGTCCATACGAGTTGTCAGCTGTCTGTATTTTTTGATAATGTCCTTACGTTTTTTCTCAACTTGTTTCAGGGCGACCTCTTTCTCCTGTTTCCATGAATCCCAATCTCCCTGTTCAGCCGGTGTTTTTAGTACAGTCCAAAGCATCGGGCGTTCCAGCATTTCCTCACACTGACCTTCCATGTAGACATTCCACGTTCTCTGATCTGTTGTTTTCTTCTGAATAGCAGGCCAGTCCTTTCGGAATCTGTCTACTTCAATCTGTGCAGGAATGTAATGCTCTCCCACGCCTTCATAGGAGTATGGTCCACAATACTTGGATTTCAGCCAGGTCTTAAAGCTTTCACCTTCCTCATAATCATCGTCCCAATATATATCTTCATAATTCTCACTTGGAAAACGAAAATACATACCAACCTGACGGGTCCACTCTTTTACCAATCCCCCATCTGTCATTTTTTTGAATTCATCCTCATATGGAACATAGCTATGAAGGTGGCTGTTTTGCCATCCAAAAGCTTTCATGATTGCATAATGAAGACCATGCAGTGTCATATTACCCGGAACAATAAAATCTCTGGTAATTCCATCCTTCATTCTTCCGTATCTTCTAAGAACTTCCTTATGTTCATCTGCGAAATATCCCAGGTCCAGTTCCAGATGAAGCTGCATTGCCATAGGAATCCGCTTCATCTCTGCTTCGATCATGTCCCAGAATTCTTTTTTCTCTTTCAGCAGCCGTTCTTTTTCGGATCTTAATTCTTCAAGAAGACGACGCTGCTCCTGAATATCATTCTCTTTCTTTTTTGAACGTGCTTCTGTATTGGTAACCTGATTTTTAGCTGCCTGCTGCATCCGTCCTCTATATTCCTCACTTCGAATCGCTTCGTTACTTCTGTCTTCCCCTCCATACTGCCCACGTGAATAGGGCATATAAGACTGAACATTCTTCTCCGATATAACAAGCTCCTCGGCTATTTCAGCTACACTTTTGCCCTTTGCAAGCAAATCTGCTACCTGTTCACTGGTTTTACTGTGCCACAAGCCCTCCGTAATTAGTACTCTTCGTACTTTGATTGGATATGTACCAAGCTCCTCTGCTGTCTTCTTTACAGAACCCGTCTCTTTATAAATATTAATAATCTGCTGATATAACTCATCCATATATCAGGACCTCCTTCATGTATTTTAGGTGGCCTACCTTTTATTTATGATATCAGTATACGACCAAGCAATTAACGTGTCAACCTTACCTTTTAGTCATCAAAGAAATACATTTCCAGGTTATATGAAGACCCGAAAACCCTGCATATTTTACCACATTCACATTACCAGCGTTGCACCATGAATTTCACTCTCTCCTGCACGTCTTCACTAAAATCAGACAGATCCTCAAGGCCAATCACCTCATCCTGAACCAATCGAACGAGATCGATCAGCATATCTGATTTGCTGACAGATAAAATAACGCCAGGAGCTTTGCGATCTTTTTTGATACGCTCTTCCAGTGCCCAGAATCGATCAGAACCCTTCTTATCACAGGTCAGCAGTTCTACATATTCCTTGCATAAACGTTCCATATAACTTTCCTGCCAACCAGGAAGTTTCTCACGGAACAATTTCCAATCACGTTTTGATACTTCTACCATAATCTCACCTATAACCGATCAATAATTCTCAAGCACATCCTGCAGATATGCCTTATATTCAGCCTTCACATTTTCCGGACCGGTAATCTTCATTCCAGATCCGATACCGGTTACCCAACCAAAGAACTGTGAACTTACCGATACCAGTACTCTGGTTTTGAAATAATCTTCTCCCTGCGGAATCAACCACACATCATGACCAAAACGGTCAATCACAACACCGGCCAGTTCATTCTTGCATTCCAGCGTAACTTCCGCATCCACGCCGCCGTACATTCCAAAGGTTTTCTTAGCAAATGCAGCCAGATCAAAGTTCTTGAAGGAATCTTCACCCTTACGATCTGTTTCCAGGATCTCAGTATTCTGCATCTTATCTACACGATAATGCTTGATAATTCCGGCCGCTGCATCATAAGCCACCAGATAATAGTTCTCATCATCCCAGGTCAGTGCCCACGGGCTGACAATATAGAATGCACCATCTTTCTTCAGTTTCAGTTCTTTCTTAACAGTCCACTCTGCATAATGGAACTTAA
>CAMEFI010000079.1 GCA_945915475.1 uncultured Clostridium sp.
GGAATATACAACTTTTATATACAACAAGATCATGAAGGCCCAGAGTGATGTTTACCACTACATGAACCCTTACAAAACAATTCCTAATTTCCAGAAACTTTTAAACGGGCATCATCTGCACTATCTACAATTTCGAGTTATAAAAATCAAAACTGCAGAAGATTCCGCTGAATACATCATCACAAATCTTCCACATACCTTTAATCCCTCGGATATCAAAGAAATTTATCACAGAAGATGGAGAATCGAAACCTCTTTCCGTTATTTAAAGCACGCAAACGGGCTTCTTCACTTTCATTGCAGAAAACCTGAATTTCTAAAACAGGAGATCTATGCAAATCTGATTCTATATAACTTCGGTATCTTCCTGGCAAATGAAGCTGTAGAAGAAAATCGTAAGCATAATTGAAGATCTACACATCTGTCTTTTTGGTATGCTCAAATGTTCATTTCAACCAGCTTATCCATCATTTTCTAGTAATATCATGCCAATATGCGCCAGCCGAACACTCATCGAACAATCAGCTTAATGGCATTGCCCTATAAAATGCGATATTAACCTCCAAACGTGTGGAGCAACAAACTTACCGAAGTTGTATGGGACCTCTTAAACTTGCGGAGAAGTACTCAGATTCATTACTGGAAGTTGCCTGTAAAAAGGCCTTATCCTATACTGAATAATTCAGGGCGAATTCCATCGCCTATCCGGGGCATCGCACAAGAATATTCAACAATATCCTTAATAACTCAAGATTTGAATTTCTTATACTTTTCATTTTCCATCTACTTTCTTCGTCATCTCAACTAATTTCTTCACCTTCCATGCAATTTTTATTTGCCCTCTTGCATTTGGATGGGTTCCATCATTGGTAAGGCGATTAATATTTGTTGCATTTATACCACTCTCAGAATACAGATCATAAACCTCCACATCATTTCTCTGTGCACATGCTTTCAGACTATCGCCAAAATCCTTTACCGTTTTTCCATTTGAGTTGATTGTACCAGTAAATGGGATTGCCGGGTTATATTGCATATCTCTATATAAAGGAGTGAAGAAAATGACTTCTGCTTTCGGATATTTCTGTGTTATTTTTTGCATCAGCAAATTCATGGAACCGCAAAAAGTTGACATGTCCTGATCAGAATCCTTACCCATTTCTCTGTCATATACCCAATCATTTGTACCAATCAATACGGTCACAATGTCCGGATCAGCCTCAATATTATCCAGTTCATTATACAATTGCTCTGTTGTATAACCGCTAAATCCCTCTTTCACAAGCTGAACACCTGTTAATTTCCCCGCATAGTCGGCATATGAAATCTCATGATTGGTTTCTCCATATGTGATACTATCGCCCAGACAAAGCCATATAGTTTTATTTTGGGCATCTGTTTTATTATATGGAGATGTTAAGAAATTCCAGAGAAAGCATCCCATACCTATCACGAGTACAAGTACCATACAAATTATACTGAATACTATCTTTTTCTTTTGTGTCTTATTCACTTATTGCCGCCTCCCCACTCAATACTTTATTCATACCATGAAAGGGAATCCCTTCCAAGATTCCCTTACCCTTATCTGCTATTTATTTTTCGGTTTCTTATAATGCATTATATTTGATCTCTTTTGCTACAAGCTCAAGATCATTCTTTACCATACGCTCTACAAGTTCATCGAAGGAAATATGTCTTTCCCAGCCAAGTACCTTGTCTGCCTTTGCCGGATTGCCAAGAAGTACTTCAACTTCTGCCGGGCGGAAGAATTCTTTGTTGATCTTTACGATCACTTTGCCTGTTGCCTTGTCCTTACCGACCTCATCAACACCTGTTCCTTCCCATACAACATCAATGTCTGCTGCCTTGAAAGCCTTCTCTACAAACTCACGTACTGTTCTTGTCTCATTTGTGGCAATGACATAATCATCCGGTTTGTCCTGCTGCAGCATCAGCCACATTGCACGGACATAATCCTTGGAGTGCCCCCAGTCACGCTTTGCATCCATGTTACCAAGCTCTAAGTGATCCTGTACGCCTAACTTGATACGTGCAACTGCATCTGAAATCTTTCTTGTAACGAATTCCTTACCGCGTCTCTCTGATTCATGGTTGAATAAGATACCGCTGCATGCAAACAGTCCATAGCTTTCACGATAGTTCTTTGTGATCCAGTGTCCGTATAATTTTGCTACTCCATATGGACTTCTTGGATAGAACGGTGTCTTTTCTGTCTGCGGCATTTCCTGTACAAGACCAAACATCTCAGATGTAGATGCCTGATAGAAACGGCATTCCGGTTTCACATTGCGGATTGCTTCCAGCATATTTGTTACACCGAGTGCATCGATCTGTGCTGTTGCAAGCGGCTGTTCCCATGATGTTGCCACAAATGACTGTGCTGCCAGATTGTATACTTCATCTGCCTGCGAGATCTTCATGGCATTGATCAGGCTGACAACATCTGTCATATCTGCATAAATAAAATGGATTTTATCTTTGATATGCTCTACATTACCGTAATCTACTACAGATTTACGACGCATGATACCATATACATTGTAACCTTTCTCTAACAGAAGCTCTGCCAGATAAGAACCATCCTGTCCGTTAATTCCTGTGATTAATGCATTTTT
>CAMEFI010000080.1 GCA_945915475.1 uncultured Clostridium sp.
TTGATATAATTCTTAAGGAAAGTATCAGATTCAGAGCAGATAATAAAAGAGCAGTTCTGGAAAAAATAGAACTGCTCTGAATGTGATTCTTTCTTATTGTACCAAGTCGCGGACGTTTAGCCGGGATGTATATGGGGATTGCTTTTCTCCCCCAAGCCGAAAAGTGAAATTTCTGCCTTACAAGCTATGGAAATTCCTATTGTTTTTTGAACAACAAAGAATTTTAGGCATGCTTCGCAGACTTTCCAACGGAAAGCCTGAAAAAAACGATATAAATATACTGAATTACCAATCATTCTGTGCATATGTCCTTCCGACTGGTTTCATGCTGCAGCAGCCACATGCGGGGCAGATTGTGATATCAAAATTCCAGACTACTTTCAACAGCTCTGCAATAGAAAGTCCTGTAAACCTCTGACGGAACTTTTGATGTCCCTGTAGTTTAAAAATGAGTTTTAGATTCTTCGCTTTTGAACGATTGTTCAAAAAACCATAATAACGTACTTTTTGAAAACTATGAGGCAGCACATGCATCAGGTATCGCCGAATAAATTCCTGATTGGTAAGAGTAATCTTGCGTTTGGGATCACCGGAACTTTTACCACGTGCTGAAAAAGTTACTTCCTTTTCAGTGACCGACAGGATCCGGTTGTTGGAGATGGCTATCTTATGTGTATATCTTCCAAGATATTCGAGGGCATTGCCAAATCCATTAAATGTTTCTTTTATGTAAGGACACCATTCTTTTGCATAAAGATCATTTTTGAATTCCTTCCACTCATAGGAGTTACGTAGTTTCTCGCAGGAGGAAGAGAAAGAAAGCTGTTTCTGTTGATACATGTGATCAAGACAGGAGAGGTATTTGCCTTTAAATTTATCCCTGAGTACTTTAACCGGAATAAAAAACTTGTCTTTTGACTTACGTATCTTTTGCTCCTGTGTGAGACCGCCGCCTGAAATGATACAATGCATATGCACATGGTAATCCAGTTCCTGATTCCAGGTATGGAGAACCTGAATGATACCGGGTGTTGCTCCGAGATACTTCTTATTGGCTGAAAGTTCCAGAAGTGTTTCAGCGCAGCATCTGTGAAGCAGACCATAAAGAGATTTCTGGTTACAGTAAATCAGGTGGTTTAATTCATGTGGGAGAGTAAACACTACGTGGAAATAAGAAGAGTCAATGACTTCTGCCCTGCGCTTATCTACCCAGATTTCTTTGTTAACAGCCTGGCAGTTCGGGCAATTCCGGTTGCGGCAGGAATTATTGTGAATCTCGATATGTCCACATTCTGTACACTCACTGATGGAATACCCCAGAGTTCCGGATTTACAATCCATGATGGCTCTGGAAGCTTTTTTCTGTATATCGGATTGAAAAAAATCCGAATTACAATAATCCGCATAAGAAAAATCCCAAATCTGCTGTATCTTAGACTTATTCATGGAAGGTACCTCCCATCTTATCAAAGGGGCTTGGGGAAGCCGAAAGGGTGCGGGCAGACAGATGCACATAAATTAAAGTAGAGGAGATGGAACGGTGACCCATAAGATTTTTTAAAGTTAGCAGATCCGTACCGTCTTCGTAATGATAGGTTGCGAAGGCATGACGGAAAGTGTGGCAGGTGAAGCGGTGTTCCCAGCCTAGTTCCCTCTCATGAGAACGGATAAAATCAGGAACACTCTGATGGTCAATCGGCTTGGAGGGATTTCTTTTCTGAGGAAAAAGCCAGTCCTTTGGACGCTTCTCAGGAGGGAGAGAATACCAGTATTGCAAGATAAGCTGCCAGGCATTTTCTGAAAGCTGGGCATAACGGTCAGAGCGGCTCTTTGAAGCACGGATATGGATGCGGTTTCTTGAATGTTCGATGTCGGAACATTTCAAATGACGGACTTCACCAATACGGAGTCCAGCAGAGAACATCAGACAAAGAAGGGCTTTAAATTTAAGGTCAGAAATAGAAAAAAGGAAGGTCTGCATTTCTTCCCTGGTAGGGATAAAAGGGATATAGGAATCAAACCTACGGAAGGGAATCTGGTAGGGATCCCATTGTTTGTGAAGAACAAATATGGTGAAGAAACGCAGCTGGGAGATACAGCAATTTATCGTCCGGTCAGAAAGAGAGCGTTCTTTCTGGATCCAGAAGATGAAATTTCTCATTTCCTGCCAGGATACATCTTCCGGAGAAGTATGAATGACATCGGAAAGATACTGAAGGTATGCAGAGATATATGTAGAATAAGAAACAATGGTATGGTCGGTAAGACCGCGAAGGGAGAGCATCTCCCGAAAAGAATTTAAATGATCGTCCATAATGGAACCTCCTAAGTAAAAAATAAAATAACAGCAAGAACCAGACATTTATTTGGTTACTGGGCGGTGGACGATAAAATTTTTCAGATATGTAGTTGTTGAGTTTAAAAATCCATGATAAACTAAGCATAGCAGTTCTTGTGAATATGTAGTTGTTTTGTGTGGTAACTTAACAATACAACATATACACAAAAACTGCTATTTTTTTTTGAAAAAAGTAGTGGTTTCACGTACTTAGGGCTAGCCGTCGCGCTAGCGACTTGG
>CAMEFI010000081.1 GCA_945915475.1 uncultured Clostridium sp.
TAAAAATGGGAGCGGATGATTATATTGTGAAACCATTTCAAAGCGGAGAAGTGATTGCTCGAATAGAAGCGGTCTTACGACGTTATGGGAAGAGCGAAAAACGGTTGAATTTTGCAGATGTAAAAGTGGATTTGGAGTCAAGGAAGGTATTTCAGGATGGGAAAGAGATAGAGTTGACAGTTAAGGAATTTGATCTGCTGGTAGAATTGATAAGAAACAAAAACATTGCCCAGTATCGGGATAAGTTATATGAAAAGATTTGGAATGAACCTTTTATGGGAGATACAAGAACGCTTGATACTCATATACAGAGATTAAGGAAAAAATTAGGCTGGGAAGATTACATTAAGACAGTATTCCGTATCGGCTATCGCCTGGAGGGATAGATTATGAAGCTGAGTACCAAAATTACCTTTTTTGTGACGATATTTTTCAGTGTGATATTTTTGCTGGGTGGATATACATTAATCTCTTACTATTATGAAACTTCCATGGAAAGAGAAGTAGAGGCTGCTGTGGAGCAGTATCAGTATAATAAATTTGTGGTACAGTCAACATTGATTACCAGAGGAGAAGAATGGTTTGAAGGTATTGCAAATGGAGAATATGATGTCAGCAATATTGCTTCGAATATGAATAATACTGTAGCATTTTATTCTCTTGATGGTTCCATACTGTTCTCTGAATTTCCGGTTGATGTGGAGATTTCTGAACTGCTTGCGGATGTGGAAGTGGGGAAAGTAAGCTATCAGTTTCGCAAGATAAATAACCGTATGTATTTATTGATTGCCGGAAAGGTATCACAGGAAGATACAGGCATCTATTTGGTGACTGGAATAGACGTGGAAAGAGTTTTTGATCAGCAGGAACAAATGATTCAAAGATTCGGGGTTGTCTATGCGGTGGCTATTGGGGTTGGTGCATTATTGATTATTTTTTTATCAGCATTACTTACCCGTCCAATAAAGAAATTGACAGAAGTAACAAAAAAAATAGCCGATGGAAATTATCAGGAGAGAATTGAAGTTGCCAGCCGAGATGAAGTAGGTCAGCTTGCAAAAAATTTCAATCAAATGGCGGGAGCAATAGAGGAAAAAGTACAAGAACTATCCGATAGTGCCAGACAAAAAGAGGATTTTGTAGCAAACTTTGCACATGAACTGAAAACACCACTTACCTCAATCATAGGCTATGCGAATCGAATTTATCAAAAAGAGCTTACAAGGGAGGAACAAAAACAGGCTGCGTGGTATATTTGGAATGAAGGTATGCGGTTAGAAGCATTATCCTTAAAATTGATGGACTTAGCTGTACTAAATCACAAGGAGTTTGTTTTACAGGAAATGTGTGCAGATATATTGCTTCAAGAGCTGGCAAAGGACGAGGAATATCTTATGTCAGAAAAAAATGTTCAGCTAAACTGTGATGCAGAACAGGCATATATCAGTGTGGAGTATGATTTATTTAAGTCATTGCTTTTCAATCTGATTGATAATTCCATAAAAGCCGGAGCAGATCGGCTTCTGTTGAAGGGATATATTGATTCAGAAAAGTATTATGTGATACAGCTGGAAGATAATGGAAGTGGTATTCCGGAAAATGAAATCAAGCGGATTACAGAAGCGTTTTATATGGTAGATAAGTCACGATCCAGAAAATTACATGGTGCAGGTATCGGACTTAGTCTGGCAGAAAAGATAGCCGAGATACATGGAAGCAGTCTGAAATTTGAAAGTGATGGAAAAAGTGGAACAAAGGTCAGTATACGTTTGAGCTGTAAAGGAGGCATGGCAGATGAATAAAGGTAAGATATATACCTTGCTTGTATTCTTCCTGTCTTTTACAGTTGTAATTGGTGGATGGTTTTTGACGAAAGGAATGCTGAATTGCAAAGAAACTGAGATTCTTGATGTAAAAGGTCAGGTTTTCGTGGATGTGTCAGAAGCAGATAAAACCGGAAGTGATACAACAGTACAGGGAGACTTTGAAGGGGAAGTTTTATCAGAGGAAACAATGGCAGAGGTGTTGGCTGTGTGGGATGCCGGAGGACGAGAGGTGTATCATGAGCCAATGGCAGGACAGATGAATATGGAACAGGCAATCAAGTCTGGTAGAGATTGGATTAATACATTGGCAGAAAATAATATTTTGCCTGTCGATTTGTTAGAATGCAGTTTTGAAAGTATAAATGCTGTATTGTGTACATTGGATAGTCAGACATCAATAGAAAGTTCTCTCACAAGCTATTGGACGATTACTTATAAAGAAAATGATACGGAAATTGTTTTAAGAATTCATGCTACAAGCGGACAAGTGTGGAAGGCAGATATTTCTATGAGTGAAGAGAAAATGGTGTATGGAACCTGTAGCGATGAGGAACTGCTTGCCATTGCATTCCCTTTTCTTACCGGAGACAATACAGAAGTCGGAATAGAAGATAACAAAATTTATAAGATTTCTGAGCGTGGAAAAGTATATGCAACATTAAAAAGGGATAAAGTTGTTGTAGATAAGCAGAAACCAGTGGCACGTATTCTGCTGAGCTTATGCACGGATGTT